>CAYFGQ010000158.1:0-1560 GCA_964342525.1 uncultured Arcobacteraceae bacterium | reverse complement strand
TTATAAGCCCTTTAAATATAGGTCTGTTTCTTTTTCTACTAAAGTAAGATTATTTTTTAAGATAAATTTATTCTCTTTTTTACTTAATTCCTCTTTATCCATAATAACAGCCCCACCATCTGAGCCTATGGTAAGTTCATTTGCTACCATTCTATAGGTGTCTCTAGAAAAATCTACACCAAGATATAGATATGATTTATCTTTTCTATACTCTTTTAGAAGCTGTGGTAAGCCATATCCACCCATAGCCTCAGTAAGCCAATCCACAAAATCTGCATCACTTATGATAAAGTTCATACTTGGGATCATACAACCCATTGGTTTAAATAAAATAGGAAGATCAAGGGCTAGTTCATCTTTATTTATCTCAATATAATCTTTTGTCTCTACATTATATTTATAACAAATAAATCTATCATAATCAGCAGTGATTCTAGATATACCTGTGATCATAAAGTGATCAATATCTTCATATATTTTACATCCGCTATCATCCACATTTGTATCTATTATATATTTTGGTTGAATCTCTTTTAGATACTCATAAGTGTAAGGGATATCATACTCTTTAGATTTATAGATATGATTTGTCATTTGTACAATAAACTCCCTACCCTTTCTTTGCTCTAAACTCATCGCAGCTCTTGTATATTCATACATAAGCCTTGGACTCATTGCACGACCATTATTTAAAGCTAAAACCATACTATCACTATCAAAAGGTAAAGTGCTTCCATCTTTTGCAACTGTATCTTTAAATACACCCATACCTATAAAAGGTATAAGCTCTCCATTGATTAATTTTTCTTTGATATTTTCCATATTTCTTTCCAATGCATCGGTTTTGTTTCTATTTCATATATAAGTATATGCAAGAGTTATTCCCTAAAACTAGGGAAGTAAGTTTATATATTAAGAAAAAAATTAACTTGTAAAGTATTAGAAAGTTTGGAGTGAAAATCATATGAAAGCAACTTTTTAGCAACTTAATCTTGATAAATTTTTAATAAGAGGAGAAATATCATATTTAATACTTTAAGGAGTTTTCTATGATAGATAAAATAATAAAATACAAAAATAGAATCAGTATCCTAAGAGGACTCAGTGAAGATAATATAAAATCCATAATAAAAGATTGTCATATCTTAAAATTTGACGAAGGTGAAGAGATCATTCATCAAGGTGATGATACAAAAAATGTATATTTCCTCATAGAAGGTGATGCAAAAGTGATCGTAAAAGATAAAGAGGTCGCAAGTATAAAACCTAAACAAGCCTTTGGAGAACTATCTGTTATCTCAAATCAAAAAAGAAATGCTACTGTTATTGCAAATAAAACTTGTAAAGTGATATCTTTTATATTTGCAATGGATATTTTAAATAAACACCACTCCGCCTTTGCAGATCTATATAAAAATATTTGTAATGAACTTATTTTAAAACTAGACAATGCCAATAGACGTAATTATCAACAACAATGATAACTTTTCCAGCTTTGATATCTTCAATAGCCTCTTCTATTTTATTTAACTTTGTTTCCATCAACTCTGCATATTTTGT
>CAYFGQ010000157.1:0-1608 GCA_964342525.1 uncultured Arcobacteraceae bacterium | reverse complement strand
AGTGATTGGACATCCTGCTCGTCATCACCGGCCACCTTGCTTCTCTTCATCAGGAATCGATGGGTGGTGTTACAAACTCTACTAGCTAGTAGTAGTAGTGGTAGTAGTAGAGCCAAGCAAGCAAGAAGCAAGCTACTGCTTCTAAATAAACAAAACCCCAATCCATCCGGGCGATACCTCCTGCGTGCAAACCGAGGCTTCTACCGCCTAGCGCGCCATTAAACTCACCATGGCATAATAAATGCACTTGGTTTTGACCACACCATTGAGCAACAGGGTTGTTAAAGCGCCGCCACATCGGCGACAAGCAAGAAAACTTGAGCAGACTCAGAGTACACCATTCTGACTTTTTAAAACAGTTTAGAACAATGGATTGGTAATTACGGCAGTTCCTGGGCCGCATTACGTATGTCCCGCGCGGCCGCTGCCAAAATCCGGCCCCGGCGCCGGGACCCGACCGTTTTTGACCCACGGCATGGGTCAAATTTCCCCGACCCGCACCGACTGCAATCTTGCCGTCGCGTCCACCTCCGGCCGCCGCGAGCTATGGTCCCTAAAAATTGTACCCTCTGTTGTACCCCATTGTGGTCCGCCCATGACCAATGGTGGGTTTCCATGAGGAAGAGCAGCCAGTGCAAACCTCGGCCAGCTGGTGGCCGGCGGCCCTGTTGGGGGATGCGCCGGATTACCTTACCAGCCGAGGCACATCCCGCATGCAAACCAAGAAATCGAAAAGAAAATCGCCAGATCGCGCAGTCTGGGTCGAGCTCTTTTCATTCAGAGCAGTGCAGCGCTGTAGCGCTTGGCGCGCCGCGGACGCCCGTCCGAATTGGCGTCCTCGCTGTCCAGCAGCGGGTCGCGCGGACATGTCTCAAGGTCAGCAGCCTCGGCTTCGGCCATCTGGCGAGCGTGTCGACGGAACCACCATGCCACGACGCCACCAATGGCGATCAGCATGACAGTTCCGAGCACGATGCCGGCGACTTTGAGCCCATTGTCGCCGGCGGACGGGTCCTGCGACGGCTTGGACGGCGACAGTGTGGGCGCCGGCAAGGGCACAGCTGCGCCACACCGCCGAGACGGGGCGAGCGACACCGAACCCTGGGCTCGGTCAAAGAGCGTCACGTAACCGCGTAGCACGCTGGCGCCAATCACCACGCCTCGCCGCGTCACAGAGGACACGGAGAGGCAGCGCGCGCTTCCGCCGCTCGGCGAGTCTACCAAGTACTGCGCGGGACCCACGGTGAGCACGGCCGTGTCTCCATCACCAACGCCAACCCTCGCCCCGGCATGTACGGCGGCAACGGGCTGCGCAAGGGTCACGGAGATGGTGGGCCAGTCGGCGGGAAAGCCCGAGAGCTCAGCGCACTGCGTGCCGGTCCAAAAGCCGTCGGGCAGGACCTGCACAACAGCAGCCTTGAGCGCCTCAACGAACACCGTGTATACGTTGGCAGGCAACGATAGGCTTGGGGTACCCGTGTCAATGATGGCGTTGCCCTTATTATACTCCGTGTTTTTCACCGCCAACTTCGTTGTACCAACATGAAGCGCGCTCACGTTAACCACGTACCTAAATCAAGACGAAGTGCATGGGCACGCGCGCCAAAG
>CAYFGQ010000156.1:0-1612 GCA_964342525.1 uncultured Arcobacteraceae bacterium | reverse complement strand
GATTTTTTTAAATCATTAATCATATATTTATTACCATCTTTTACTTTTATAGCTTTTAATTAACATAAAAGGGGACAGGCTACTTTTTTAAGAAAAGACCTAAAATAAGGCAGTTTATCTCCATTTTCCCCTTTCTTATTCCTCTCTTTCTTTCAAACTTTTTAGCAACTAAATTTCAATATACTTAATAATTTAAATAATCAAAGATAAATACTTAAGGTGTAGTTCATGCCCCGAATAGCAAGAGGATTAGCAGATAATCAAATATACCATATAATAAATCGTGGAAATAGAAGAGAGGCAGTATTTCATGATTCTTATGATTATGATAAGTTTTTAAAACTTCTAGAAGAAGCAAAAGAAACGTATACTATAAAAATATATGCCTATTGCCTTATGCCAAATCATTTTCATTTAGTAATATTTACACCAATAGCAGAGTCTCTTTCAAAAGCAATGCAATGGATAGGAACTAGCTATGTAAGATATTATAATAAAAGATATCAAATATCAGGACACTTGTGGCAAGGGAGATATAAAAGTTTTATAGTACAAGAAGATTCATATCTTCTTATTTTATTAAAATATGTAGAAGCTAATCCACTTAGAGCAAAAATAGTAAAAGATGCAATAAAATATAAATATAGCTCAGCATATAATAGAATCAATAATATAAAAGATATAATAGATACTCCACCAATAATACTACCAAATGATTGGTATAATTATATAAATGAAAAAGAGAATAAAGTAGATATAGATAGTATAAGAAATTGTATAAATAGACAAGCACCATTGGGTGATTTACCTTGGCAAGAGAAAGTAGTAAAAGAGTATGGTTTGGAGTCTACAATAAAACCAAGAGGTAGACCTAAAAAGAGGAAAGATTTAGAAAAGTAGCCTGTCCCCTTTTTCTTAGGTGAGATAAGAGATGCTAATGGAAATACTATTGGTGATTTTAAATCGCTTAGTCTTGGACCACTTTTTGCAGGATATCATGAAGCAAAAGGTATTGGTAGACGTTATCGATTAACCCCTCGAAATGTTGATGTTCCAAATTATATGCCTTAAAGGGAGAGTTTATGTGTATACCATTTTTAATTAGACATTATTTAAATGTATTTGGTATTTTAATTTGTATGGCTATAACAGTATATCCAGATTACTTAAGACAGTTTTTTGATTATAATTCAAAAATAATTTTAATAATAACACTTATATTGGGGGCAATAAGTATTTTTATTAAATGCCCTAGATGCAGAAAAGAAGTAGGAAAAACAAAAGGTGGAATATATACACCTTTTATTGGTCTAAAATGTAATCATTGTGGACAAGATTTACTAAAATGTAAAGTAGAAGAAGATAAGGAAGAGGAGAAAAAGAAGTAATAGGATAAAAGGGGACAGTCGCCACCTTAAAAAAGCTTGAAATTTGAAAATTTCTAACTAATTTTCCAAACTAATAAAACAATATAAAAAAGAGTCAGATAATGGGACAATCATCACCTTAAAATAAAATAATGAATTTAAGTCTAGTTAAAGTTTATTGACATTATAATCTTTTCAAGACTAAAGCTCTTTATCGTACGGCAATACGATATAAAATAAAGGTT
>CAYFGQ010000155.1:0-1660 GCA_964342525.1 uncultured Arcobacteraceae bacterium | reverse complement strand
TAGAGCAGTTAACAGAATTAATGTTCAGCAATAAGTTTTTTGGAACATATTGGAGAGATATAAAAGATGAGAAAGATTTAATGCTAGGGCTGTTAAAAGAGACTGATAAATCGTATAAACAGATTTTTAAGGCATTACTTGAATATGATGCCAAATTAAATAATAAGATCAAACTTGGAGCAAAATTTCCTGTACATATAACTGAGGCCTCTGCATTACAAGCATGGTTCCCTAATGCTCGATTTATCCATTTGAACAGGCATCCATTGGCTATTTATAATTCTCAAAAAAGGAAACATTTAAAAAGTTCAAAGGGTATTATAGACAAAATGAAGACACATGTTAAAGTGTTTTTAGCAACTATTATATCTTATAGAGCTTCATATAGCTTCAATAAGAAAAATTTAGGAAATTCTAATTATGCACTTTTTGAATATGAAAAACTTACAGATAACCCTGAAACACAAATAAAAAGGTTATGTGAGTTTTTATCAATTCCATATAAGGTTGAGATGTTAAACCCACCAGTAAAAGATTCATCTTATAATATTTCGGCTCAAAGAACTGGTATACACAAAGAATCATCTGTAAAGTGGAAAAAGGAGGTAAATCAGTTTGAAAAAGCCATATTTAACTTATTTACAAAAGCATCATTCTGATTAACCTTAAGAGTAAAGTTTTTTTGTAGATGAAAAAAATTCTCGTACTTACACCCGATTTAAGAAATATCGGAGGAGTCGCAAATTATTATAATACTCTTGCTATAAATGAAGAGGAGTATATAGATTACTTTTTTGTTAATACTGCAGACAAAGAAAATAAACTAAAAAAAGTATTCAGATTAATAAGTAGATATATTTTATTTTCCATAAAACTTATTAGCAAAAAATACTACCTAGTGCATATAAACCCTTCTTTAGATAAAAAGTCATTTTTTAGAGATGCTTTTTTTACTTTGATAGCTCTAACCTTGCAAAAGGAATTATTGATATTTTACCGAGGTTGGGATGAGACTTTTGAGCAAAAAATAAAAGATACATATTTTAAATCTTTATTATTTAAGCAAACTTTTGCAAAGAGTAAATATGTAATTTTATTGAGTAGTTATTTTAAGTCTAGACTTAGTCAACTATCAAATTCTTTATCTGAAAAGCAATTTTGGGTAGAAACTACAGTGGCCGATAGTAGCTATCTCAAAAATCTAGACATAACTCAAAAGGCAAATGAAACACCAACTAATTTTTTGTTTTTAGCAAGACTTGTAGAACCTAAAGGAATATTTATTGCGCTTGAGGCTTTTAAAAAATTACAAGACAAACACCCAAATAAGCAATTTAATTTTTATGTTGGAGGAGATGGGCCAGATTTAGAAAGAGCTAAAATTTTTTCAAAAATTAATAATATAGAAGATGTTCATTTTCTTGGCTTTGTAAAAGGTAAAGATAAAGGCGATTTATTAGTAAAATGCCATATACTACTTTTCCCTACTTTTCATGGAGAGGGCTTGCCTAATACTGTATTAGAGGCAATGCTTTATGGGATGCCAGTTATTTCAAGAATAAATGCTGGAATACCAGATGTAGTAACACATCTAGAGAACGGGTTTCTAACTGAGAGCCTAGATTCAAAAGTATTTGCAGATGCCATGGATAAGCTTGTA
>CAYFGQ010000154.1:0-1714 GCA_964342525.1 uncultured Arcobacteraceae bacterium | reverse complement strand
CAGCGGCTCCCGTAAATTTATAATTGCATAAGTACTTTGAAAAAGGCCAAAAAGTCACAATTACCCAAAAGTAACCTTTGGGATTGATTGCGTGGCAGTCAGTAAATTTTTAATGCTTCATAGGCAGATTCAAGTTAAAAAATAAGGGGTTAAAACAAATACTTTACAACGTTACCAGCAAATGTTTGGGAGGTGGTTTGCTCAAAAACTGATATAATGATTCAAAGGCTGTAATCTTAAAATGCTTTAAGCACGCTCTTATCTCTTCCCATAAAGTACTCTTTCTGCCACATATTAAGTAAGCTTGCTGGAAAAACATATTGATTTTCTGACTGCATTGATCAATAAAAAATGCCAAAAGCATCACCTTCGCAAAGAAATTGGACAGATTTTTATTGCCATGACCAAAATTATGCTCAAATTCGTATCCCTGGTTCTTCAAAGTGTTAAAAGTTTCATTTTCTATCTTCCACCTTGCTCTGCCAGCACTCACTATTTCTTCAATGTTTTTTTCGTTTACTTCTAGATCCGTAACCCACATCCAGCCACTCTCCTTGCCTTTTTTATCTTCCTCCCAGCAGCGCACTACATTTACTCTTAGATCTGCATTGTTATTGTTAAGAGGAACATCTTTCATATATTGATACTCGCGCTTAGTGCCACCTTTGAAAGTTTTTCTAATGACCGGAGCATCTACATGATCTGCAGCATTAACCCAATCCGTAAGATATTTATGATCAGACTCTTTGCAAACAAGCATAAACCGACAATTATGTTGTTGTAATAACTTTATAAACGGTGCATTGCTATAAAGGCCATCTGCAATTATAAGAGTAGGTAAGTGAGGATGGGCTCTTCTGTAGTAAGACATCAGTCGTTTTGCAGCATTACGCTCACAGTCGTTTTTGTTGTTACCATCTTGTTTAACTATAGGTTCAAAGCCACAAGGAAATACTACTTTTTGAGTTTTGTGTAGCAAGGTAAGAGCCAAACCTTGATGATAATATTCCTTTCCTCCATCCTTATGGACTTTCGTACAACAATTTTCACAAAAGACTTTATTAGAGTTAAAAAAACCTGTGGCATCTAAACCCATTGCATGGTACTTGTTTAAAACTAAATAGTCTCTTAATACCTTGCCTCTTTGTAAACGAGAGATCAATTTTTCATAAGCCGGGTTTAACAAATCCAAACTTTGCTCATCTAAAATCTCTCGCATACTTGTATCACTTGGAATTTTCTCAATACCAAAAAGACGCTTGAGGTTGTCCAACTTAGGTCCCTTCGCTTCCCGCACCTTATCAAATTGAAGCAACGAAGGAAATTTAAAAGTGAATACAGCTAAGGCTGAAAGTACACTATCTAAAATACGTCTACTCTTTTTGCTGTCAAAGCGCTTGCCAAGTTCTTTTTTTACTTCTTTTTTTGCTGTATCTATAAGTTCATCTTGTGTGAAATATTTTCTTGTTCTATACATAAATCCTCTATTTTTAATACGCTTAAACTCTTTTATACACCAAAAGTCTGCGAAAAAAAATCTTTGATTTATCAATTGACACTACTGTTTTTAACAAAAAAATTTATCCCGGGAACTACTGTTGTCTCATTTCCTTTCTTAGTTTCGCATCTACATAAATTCATTACAGTTGTATGTGGAGTAAAGTTATGTATATCATGTTCGAAATCTATATTCTTAGAGTTGCTGTCCTTAGAG
>CAYFGQ010000153.1:0-1721 GCA_964342525.1 uncultured Arcobacteraceae bacterium | reverse complement strand
TCAAATTTTATATTGTGTGCTATTAGATAATTGCTCGAATCATTGTGCTCTAAGATTTTATTATAAAAGTTTGTTTGTTTAAACTCTGGTTTACCTATAAGCATATCTGGAGTGATATTATGTACCTCCATTGCTTCTAGTTTGATATCCACATCTGAGGTACAAAGTTCATCAAAACATTCTATTTCATTTTTACCGCTTACGATCATACCACCTATTTGTATGATCCTATCCTCTTCGGCATTTCCTGTTGTTTCTGTATCGAATAAAACATATTTAGTCAAAATATTCCTTTTACTCAAATTCAAAATTTGAGTTTACTATTTTATTAAAGATGGATATTTTATCTAAATCAATTATTGAATTTACTGAATTAATCTAACTCTAGAATATTCTGCGCTGGTTTTCCTATATAGTATCCTTGAAGATAATCCACTCCAAGCTCTGTTAATATCTCTTCTGATTTAGATGAATAAACCCTCTCAGCTACCACTTCTAAACCAAAATCTTTTGCTACAGATACTATACTTTTTACTACACTTACATGTTTTTCATTTGTATCAATATTTTCTATAAGTGAACTATCAAGTTTTACAATATCTACCTTTAGGTTTAGAATATAATTAAAGTTTGAGTATCCACTACCAAAATCATCTATTGCTACCTTTGCACCATATGATCTCACACGATTTATAAAGTTGTTTAAAGTCTCAAAATCTGATATCTCTTGGGTTTCAAGTAGTTCTATTACTACTTTTGAGCCATCTTTTGTATTTGCTAACCTATCAAATAAAAGATTTGTAGTTGAATCACTTAAAATATCTTCTAAAGCAAAATTTATTGAAAATCTTAAATCCTTATCTTCAAAGAAGTCAAAAGCTTTATTTATTACTATTTGGGTGATATTTTCATAAATATTTGCATTTTGTGCCACTTCTAAAAAGTTATCAGGAGTATGTATCTCATCATATTCTTTGAGTCTAACTAGGGTTTCATATTTTTCTATTTTTCCTGATTTTGTAGATTTCATTGGTTGGAAAAAGATTATGATATTATCAGAGTCTATGGCATCTTTTGTTTTTTGAAGCCAAGTAATATGGTGTGCATACTCATCCTCAATTACAAGGGCTGTTGTATATTCACCTATGGTTTTATTATTTGCTTTTGCATTTTTTAGGGCTATTGTTGCTTTTTCTACACATCTTTCTTTTGAATCGGAGATAAAACCTATACATACGTGTATATATATCTCCACTGGAAAATATGAAAATAGATGTCCATGTATCTTTTGCTGAAAATCTTCTATATAGGCTTTATCATACTCTTTATCAAAAAGGATTGCATATTCATCCCCATATAGTCTATATACACTTGAGCCTTTTGGTACTATCTCTTGTAGTAAATTTGAGAACTCTTTAAGTATGAAATCCCCTACTCTTGTCCCATAAAAATGGTTTAGCTTTGCAAAAGCCGCAATATCTAAAACAGCTAAGGTAAAATTTTTATCTATATCTTCAAGATCGTTATGTAGTTTTGTAAGATTATCTACACCTGTCATAGAATCTTTATATAAACTATCAAGCAATTTATCATAATAGTGTTTTATAGTTTTTAATAAATCATTAAAAGCTTTTTGTAGAGTTTTTATCTCTAAGATTTGTGTTTCCACATTTACTTCACGATCTAAATCATTACTTGATGCAACTTTTTCTATTTCATTT
>CAYFGQ010000152.1:0-1748 GCA_964342525.1 uncultured Arcobacteraceae bacterium | reverse complement strand
GAAAAATTGAGATAATTGAAAAAATTGTAAAATTAGCCGCTAATATAATTTTTTTAGCTCTTTTAAAAATAAGATCAGAATTTCTTGAAAATGCAACTTTTGTTGTTTCTATTAAATTTAGTAAACCTTGAGTCTTTTCAAACTGGTCTGCTGTTATATCTGTTATATTATTTAAAGGAGGTGTTCCAAAAGATTTTGTTCTTCCATCTTTTAAAGATAATAAAATAATAAGAACTGCTAAAAATGAAAATATAAAGGGAATTGATACATAAATAATTCCAATTTTTTTACTAATTGCTGCAATTATTAAACCTATAATTGATGTATTCAACCAAAGAATAGTTTTCATTAAATTTTTTTGAGTTGGAATAGTGGATGTTAATATAATATCTAAGTCTTTCCTAATGGAGTCATAATATATTTTCAAATTATGTTCATAAGATTCTATTGTACTCATTCTTTTTTCCTGTTTTAAATTAAGGGGAAAAACTTTATATTTTAATTAAAAGTTTTTATATATATGAAAAATATTTCAAATTGAAAGATTATTATAGCAAAAACTATGACAAATTAAGTCACAGTTTTATTTTTTAATATTTGATTCTAACTTATTTGTATAATAAGAAATAGGATATGTTAATAAAAGATATCCTATAGCAAGTGGTATATAACTCTCCAAAGTAGAATATGTATAAGCATTTACTTCTTGGGCATTCATAGTAAATTCACTAATTGAGATAATAGACAATAAAGATGAGTCTTTTATGATAGATGCAAATTGTCCTGTTAGGGCTGGTAGCATTCTTTTAAAGGCTTGTGGGAAGATGATATATCTATACATCTCATATTCACTCATTCCTAAACTTTGTGCTGTTTCATATTGCTCCATATCTATTGACTCGATTGCTGCACGGATGATTTCTGTTACATATGCACCTGCAAATAGGGCAAGGATTACAGTTCCTACTATATATCTATTCTCAAAGCCAAGGTTATTTGCAAATACATAGAAAAATATAAGTATTTGTACAAGTAGGGGAGTTCCCCTTATGATCTCTATATAAAATCTTGCAAAGAACCTAAGTATGATCACTTTGGAGTTTTGGGCATAAGCAAAAAATAGCCCAATGATAAAGCTAAGTATAAGTGCAAAAAATGAGATCACAATAGTCATGATAAACCCATCAATAAACTTTTGTTTATACTCATATACACTTTGCCAGTTAAAATCGTAAGTGATGTTTTTAAACATCATATAAAAAGTGATAAATACGATGGTGATAAGAAGTATGGAATTTAGAAGATAAACAGATTTTTTCATCTGTTTATCTTTTCTTATTCCTAGTTCATGTATAAAGATATCTTTTAGTTTGATGATTGATTCCTAGAAGAAAAAAGGTATACCAAGTTCATCAAATGTTTTCTTAGCTTCTGTTAGGTATTTGTTTGCAAAAGTATCAAATGTACCATCCTCTTTTGCTTTTTTGATAAATGCATCCACATCTTTTTTGATAGGATCATTTTGTTTTAGTGCTACACCCCAGTATTCAAAATCTTTTTGAAAAGATTTTAGTAGTGGCTTTGTAGTATCTTTATGATTTGCATAGTTTCTATAGATAGTTAATTGATCATATAAAAATCCATCTGCTTTACCTTGAACTACTTCAAGTACACAAGCAGCTTCTTTGTCAAATACTAAGATCTGTGCATTTGAAAGATTATCTTTAGCGTAGATATGTCCTGTTGAT
>CAYFGQ010000151.1:0-1869 GCA_964342525.1 uncultured Arcobacteraceae bacterium | reverse complement strand
TCATTTATTTCAGTAATTACATCTATTAGGAAAATAATGTTTGAATGTTGATCAAGCTCCTCCCATATAAAATCATAAAATCTATCACTTTTTATCATTCGATAATTATATGGCGCTAATTGATAACTCTGTTCAACAGAATCACTTAAAAACTCTAGTTCTTGCCAACTTTGATTTACTATTTTATCAAAAGGAGTTTGCTCTTTCGTCCAGAAACACCACGTATGGTCATTTCCAGATTTTCTTACTTTATCGAGTAATAAAACTTTTTTATTAGAAAGCGTTTTTTCTTGAGAGATTTGATAAGCTAATAATAGACCTGCTGCACCTGCTCCTGTAATTATTATATCATATTGATTTGTATCGCTTTTAGTTTCACTCATTATCTGAGCCTATCTGCAGATCTAACCATTTTCTCATCCTTTCTGATAAAACGATTGGCTATTGAATTACAAATCATGGCCATTGGTGTTAAAAAAAAGCCTAATCTCCATTGCCCTTCAGTATCTGGTAAAAACAATTCTTCCCCTTGAAATAAAAAGTAAGTACTCAAAATTAGTACTACTGCCATCACTAGTGTATTTATCAGATTTAATTTCATCTGAAGGATACGATTTTTATAACAGAATAATGAACCCATTGCGAGTGCAGATGCAACAAATGCAAGAATAGCTATATAGAAGGTTTGAATTTTATCAACAGTTTCTCCATCTTTTAAATAACTTAATTCTAAAGAAGTTAAAATGGCATATTCTTCAGTGCTTTCAGGAATAGTTTTCATCCAGATTGGCATAAAAATTACCAGAAACATAGCCAGAGAAGCTATAAAAAGAAATATACTTTGTATTCTTTGGATCATAATTCAGTTATTTCACAATAATTTCAATAGGCAAAACTACTGTAAAACTCTAAAGATTAAAATAAAAAATAAGAAGATTCATCCTATTATTGGAGTTAAATATGAATCGATCACTTTTTAAATACCTTTATGCACTTTACTCAAAAAATCCTTAAAATCTTTAGTGTTATAATTAGCAATTCCTAAATGTTTATAAATAATTCTTCCATCAGGTGCAATTACAAAGGTTGAAGGAATAGCACTTGAAGACAGTTCTTGAGGTATTGCTCCGTTGAGTTTATAAACGGGGAAAGTAAATTCTTTTCTTTCTATAAATGACTTAATTTTACCCATTTCATCATCAGTTGAAATTAGCAAAAATGCTATATCATCAGAAGCAATATCATCCCATAAATTTTGGATTTCAGGCATTTCAGCGATACAAGGAGGACACCATGTTGCCCAGAAATTTATAAAAATGGTTTTCCCTCTTAAAGTAGATACTTTTATGTCATCTCCTTCTAACGAAGTGATATTAAAATTGAGTTTGGTTTTTTTGGGTTCATCTACTTTTTTAATCGACGCATTGTGTAAACCAGTAAGCATCACACCTCTTTGTAACAATCCGGCAATTTCTGTTTGTAACCCAGTGATATATATTATGAATATGATTAATATAAAGACTGTTGTCTCAATATAGCTTTTTTTGCTTTTCTTTTTCATTCTCCAATCTTCTCTAAAATTATAAATTTAAGGTCTTTCAGCTGAAGTAAGCTCTCCTCCACCTAAATCATCAAAGCTATGGTCTAACAAATAAAAAAACACATCCTTTTCTCTAAGGTTATACAAATCGTTATTGCCTATAAATCCAAAAATAAACCACCTCCCCGACTCATCTTTCTGGATCATACTGGCAAAACGGGAGCTCGTTGTTGGCATATCTTTTTCCATTAATATTCCTCCTTCACTATTAAACGAAAGCACCTTTACTTCACTTTTAATATGATCATTTCCAGGAATATCCTGAATAG
>CAYFGQ010000150.1:0-1976 GCA_964342525.1 uncultured Arcobacteraceae bacterium | reverse complement strand
ACTGCGGGCTCGAACTCGCGAAAAAAGGTGCACCCCGGCACCTTTCTTTCACTCAGACAGGCGAGCCCTTTTCACCGTAAATATTTCACTCCATCTTGGCATTTTCAAAGCGTGGATTCTTTTCTTTGGTACACATTCTACTTTTTACAGAAAGATACTTGGATATAATGGATATTTTAAAAGAAAGGTGTTATATATTTATTGGTACTTTAGAGGATTACTTAGTTTAGAGATATTAGAAAAAAGAAAAGAATATCAACTAAGAGGAACTTTTAAAGCAAACAAAAATGAACGTCATCAACAAAAATCTCACCCTTTGGAAATGCTGAATTTTCTTCAAATATTTCCGGAAAAGATGGCAAACTGTTTGAGGGAAAGAAAGGTGCCGGGGTGCACCTTTTTTCGTGAGTTTTTGCCATCAGGAAATATTTGAAGAAAATTCAGGAGAACATTTCCAACCGGGGGAGAGAGGTTTTTGTTTACTTTTTCCCGGTAGAAAAAGTGAAAAGGAATCAAAGTAAAATGTTGATCACTTACACACAAGTAATCTTGTCTTGGCAATAATTTATAATAGCAAAGCACTTTAAAATCTCCATACGAACTAGCGATTCTCCAAATAAGAGAATCCAATATAAAACTAATTCTAGTTTTTAGGGAACTTAATAAACTGTTCCCTTCTCACCTTTTATTGTATAATACCCAATAAAAGGAGTTCCATATGGATGAATACTACGAAATCCTACAAAAAAAAGCCAAAAAAATTGGAGCAGATATAAAACACTGTGGTTATGATAAAGAGTGCCTCAAAAACACCCTAGCCTCAAAAGTCAAATCAAACCTCAAAGATGAAACAATTGAAACACTAAAAGAAAAAGCAAATAAAATAAAAGCCAAAATAGATCAAAATGAACAAAATGAAGGAAAACTCTTAGATGCAATAGAACTTAGAGTTAAAGAGTTACTAGAAGAAGAAAATGAGATATATTCAAGCATAGAGGCAAATAAAAACTTTATGCCCCTAGATATAGCCTAACTAAATAAAAGTCTTAAGATAAAGTTTTTCAACCTTATCCCTAGCCCAAGGAGTTTTTCTTAAAAACTTTAGACTAGATTTTACAGATGGATCATAGTTAAAACATCTAATATTTATGATAGATCCTAACTCTTCCCATCCATAGTGTTCCACTAATGCAATTATCATTTTTTCTAAGGTAATCTCATGTAGTGGATTTGTATTTGAAGTATTCATTTATCCAATTCTTTTGAATAAATATGAAATCCCTAGTATTATAGTAGCTAAAATAGCCAGACCATAATACTTATAATCCTCTGCATAAGTCAATACAACTTCACCAAGCATAAAGGCTATACTACCAACTACTACAGCCCATACAATAGATGCAAATACATTATAAATCATAAACTTAGGTGCGGAGAACTTTGTAAGTCCTATAGCAAGAGGTATAAGTGTTTTGATACCATATACATATTTTTGTAAAAAGATTGCAAAGGAGCCGTATTTACGCATGAGTAAATGGGCATAGGCTACTTTCCGTCCATATTTTTTCATAGTATCTTTTGCAAAGTGTTTATTTGTCCTTGCCATATAAAATAAAAACTGATCACCTAAAAAGTTTGATACACCTGCTATTGCCATAGACATATATAGATTTAGCTCACCTGTATATGAAAAAATACCAGCTACTACAAGCCCTACAAAACCACCACCAAAAGAGTATAAGAATAAGGCTAGATAACCCCATTCACGAATTATGTCTTCCATTTAAAACCTTGAAATAAAATATTAAAATTAATTTGTGTGGAATTGTACCATTTTCTTTTTTATATATGATAAATTAGTATTGATTGAATCTAATTTTAGGATTTCTCTAGAAAGAAAAAAAGGCTAGTATCGGAGATCTAGCCTTACAGATAAGCACATAAATAATAGATTGAAATTAATTAAAGGAATTGTT
>CAYFGQ010000149.1:0-2001 GCA_964342525.1 uncultured Arcobacteraceae bacterium | reverse complement strand
TTTAATATGAAGTTGGGACAAAATATTGGCTTTGAACAAAATGCTAAAGGAAAAGATTTTGTAAGACCCGTTTTAGTATTTAAAAAACTTACAAAAGATATGTTTATAGGGATACCTCTTACAACTACAAAAAGAGATGGTTCTTTTTTCTTTAGTTTTCAGTTTATACCCAAAAAAGTAAGTACCGCTATATTAGTTCAAACAAGATTATTTAGTAGTAAAAGATTGTTAAATAAAATAGGTGTAATAAATATCAATGACTATAAAGATTTGAAAAGTAAATATATAGATTTGGTTAAGTGATTTTACCCCGTCTAAAAGACGGGTCGTCCCGAAGGATAATTGTAGAGTAATTATATCAAAGAATAAAATTTAAGTCAAATTAAAATTTAGGATTTGTTTATATACTCTCATTAAACTCTTTAAGCTCTTTGAGTTTATTGATAAAGTTTTGAAGTAGTGGTTTTGGTGCGTATGGTAAGAGGGCTATTAGCTGAGCCTCTAGGCTTTTTTCTTTATTGTATATATTATCTGGTTCTTTTAAAACAGACAAAGTATTTACCTTTAGATCAAATTTAGTTTTTACTATATCTATCTCTTCAGGTGTTGCGGTTTTTAAAAGGTTTTGGAAGTATTTCTTTCTTGTTTTTTCGTCATTTGTAAATAGCTCTTGTTCATTTACTTGAAGAACTTCAGCTATATAAGGGATAAGTTCTATTTTGATGCCTATTTTACCATTTAGGTATTTATAGATAGTTTTTTCTGTGGGAGTTTCACCTGTGCTTTTTAGCTTTGGTTCTAAGTCTTGCAGTTTTTTGGCAAACTCTCTTTTTGTGAGATTCTTTTCTTCTAAAAAAAGATTGATTCTCTCATACACTTCCATAAATATTCCCTTTTTTGTATAATTCTATACAAAAGCCTTATCCTATTAATCTAACTTTAATTCTCCAAAAAGTAGAATTTATAATCTCTACTTTAGAGGAGTCTTTTATGAAAGATAAATTTATATATCTGTTTATCACCTGTTTTTCTCTTTTTATTCTTTATTTGTTGCTTTATTTTTTGAATAAGGATGGGTCTCTTTATATGATGATCTTTTCATATAAAATAAATATATCCTATATAGTGGCATTATTATATTGTTCTTTTTTTATAATCTTTTTATTGCTCATAAAAGAGAAGCAAAAGAATAAAATAGTAGCTAAAATAATAAAAAATGAAGATAAAATAATCTTTCAAGATCTTAAAAAGTTACAAGAAAAATTATATAAAGAACAAAAATTCTCCCAAAAGAAAGATAAATTGATACTTCAAAGTCATAAAATCCCATCATATATGAAAAAAAGTAAAATATCAGTATTTAGACTTTTCACCATAAAACACCAAATCATCTCACATCTTAATTTATATGAAAAAGATATTGAGATTATGTTTGAAATAAAAGAGGATATAAGTGTAAGAACATATTTAGATGAGATAATTTATATACTAGAAAATATTATAAATAACTCCTTTGAGGTTTTTGAGAGAAATAATATAAAAGATAAGAAAATAGATATAAAGATGGATTTTGATGATACCCATTTTAGTATATCTGTAAAAGACAATGGTGGTGGGATAAGCGAGGAAATAATAGATAGGGTGTTTGAGCCGTTTTTTAGTACTAAAGATCAAGCTGATGGGTTGGGATTGTATTTTGTTTATTTGTTGGTTAGGGAGAAGTTGAGGGGTGAGGTAGGTGTAGTAAATAGTGGTGATGGGTGTGAGGTCAAAATGAAGATGCTAAGACTGAATCTATAAAAATCTTGCTGTAGAAATCTGTGTTGGGTAAATCTGTATACTCAGTTACTTACTCATATGTAAGCTCCCTCTGTCTACAGATTCACCCGCCTTGATTTCTTTTTCAATATCTTCATATATTAAGTCTTAAGGGTTTATTCAATTTAATTACAAGTTTTTATATAGATAATCAAAAGAAAAAAAACAAATTTCAAAGTAAAT
>CAYFGQ010000148.1:0-2038 GCA_964342525.1 uncultured Arcobacteraceae bacterium | reverse complement strand
TACTCAAACGCATATCTTACAATCTTTTCGCAACCAGGTCTAGTGATTAACTTTAAACATTGCACCACATCCTGAGTTTGCTGATGCTCTATACCTGCATATAAATCCTCTTCATTTTCACGTACGATAACCACATCCATTTTTGGAAAGTTGGTTTCTATGTATGGTGAGTATGCTGTTACAGGTCTAACATTTGCATATAGACCTAAAGACTTTCTTAATGTAACATTTAAACTTTTATACCCTTTACCTTGAGGAGTGGTAATAGGTGCCTTTAATATAATTTTATTTTTGTTGATGGTTTCCCAAGCAGATTTTTCAATCCCAGATGAATTACCAGATAAATAAACCTTCTCACCAATTTCAATTGGTTCAGCTTGAATGTTTGCTCCTGCAACTTGAAGAATTTTTAAAGTTGCATTCATGATCTCTGGACCTATTCCATCACCATGTGCAACAGCGACTTTAACTACATCGTTTTCGCTTGATTGTTTAGATTTCTGCTTTACTTGTATTTTCTCCATCTCTTATTTTTTGACTTTACAAAGATGAGAAAACTAAATCATAAATTTTTATATATGTTTTTTATAATTTATATAAAAATTTATTATGGTTTAAAATAAAAAAAAGTGAAGCATAAAGCTTCACTCATTTTGAATCGCTATCATAAAATTTCAATTTCCCCCAAAATTTAAAAGTTTATGATAATATCTTATTGTATTGAACATAAAATTCGATGTTTAAATTTACTAAAGTATTTTCATATGTTTTTATTTATATTTCTTATGTTTTGTATAATAATTACTTATGATTTATTTAGTCTCGATTTCAATGACATTTTTGAAAGTTTTTAAAGATATTTGTTTACCAAAATTGTTATTTTAAATTCCACTTACTATGAAAATCAAAACTCTTATTTTATTAGCATTCGTTATCTTTTTTTTAAGCTGTCAAATAACAGAGAAAATGACCATAAATGAAGATGGTAGTGGAAAAATATCTTTTGAACTAGATGGTTCTGGTTTAATGATGATGCTTGGCGATAAAATGAAAAGTGAGGCATCTACTGAGAAGTATGACACCATTATGCATTTTAAAGATATGCTTTATGAAAAAAGAGATAGCATAGCAACTTTATCTGCTGAAGAGCAAGCAGATATTAAAAAACTAGAAAACTTCAGCATGGAAGTATCTATGAATGCCCAAGAAAAGAAAATGAACTTTGCTATTTTCGCTGACTTTGATAAAACTGAAAGTCTAACCAATATGTTAAATACATTTGAAGATGGATTTAAATTGGCTTCTAAGGGGAATAAAAAAATACCAGGTGCAGGTCAATCAAAATCTATGATGAAACAGAAAAAACCTAACACTAAAGTTCATTATAAACTAACAAAAAATAGCTTTAAACGTTATGTTGAAATTATTGACACTGAAAGACAAAAAAGAGAAGCTGATAGTTTAGGACAAGCTAAAGCAATGCTTGCTACTTCTAAATACAAACTGGTTTATACTTTTCCTAAACCAATCAAAAGTATCTCTGTTGATGATGCTTATTTCAGTCAAGACAAAAAAACAATCACTATAGAAAAAGGCTTTCTAGATTATATTACTAATCCAAAAACCTTAGATTTTACTGTAGATTTTGAGAACTAAATTTGATTAATCTAGCACTTTTTTTAAATCATAGAAGTAGAAGTTTTTATTATCGTTCATAGCAACAAATAATCCTGAATTAAATTGAGCATTTAATGGAGTGGTTACTACTTCACAACCATCTGTCTGATAGGTTGATAAATTGACTGCTTTTATAAATGCATTTGTATTTCTATCAAATAGATTAAACGTTCCTCTTTGTTGATCTGAAACTATAATTACTCCATTCTCAGCGTCTGTTTTAGCTATTGTAATCCCTTCTATATCTCTTAAAAATGTATCTCCTCCAAAACAAGAAATTTCTTGATTCCCTTTTGATGGTTCAGCATAATATTTTCTAATTCCATGCATTTCATCTGCATAATAAATAAATCCTTTTTCT
>CAYFGQ010000147.1:0-2263 GCA_964342525.1 uncultured Arcobacteraceae bacterium | reverse complement strand
TTATTATATACATCAAACTCTTTTGCATCCTCAAAAGATACAATCAATAAAATAAATAAAAATAAAAAGATACTAGAAAAAAGAAAACAAGATACAAAAAAAGCAAATCTAAAGATCAAAATACTAGCAAGACAAATCCAAAGGGAATCAAACGAACTAGACTCAATAGAAAAAGATATTAGTGAAGTGGATGAAGAGTTAAAATCAAAAAGCTCAACTTTGTTAAAATATAAAAATGATCTATCAGGTCTAAGTAAAACACAAACAGAAATTCTACAAGAGAAAAAGGATGTAGAAAATATTATCATCGGTACTCTTATAGATGATTTCTCCTCAGCTCTAGCAATCAAACTAGCTTCAAAATCAAGCTTTGATGAGCTAACTGAACATGAGATATACGATGTACTTGCCCTAGATTCAAAAGAAAAAGTGTTTGAGCTGGATACTCAATATATGAGAATCTCCCAAACAAAAAATAAAAACGAAAATCAAATAAGTTCTCTAAAAAAATATATCAATGTAGCAAAAAAGAAAAAACAAAAACTTCTAAATCTAAAGAAAAAACAATCAAAAGCAATAAAAAGCCTAGAGAAGAAACATAAAAACTACCAAGCCCAACTAAAAAAAACCATCAAAAAACAAGACGCCTTATCAAGCTTACTTAGTGACCTTAATATCCTAAAGAAAAAACAGATCAAAAAAGAAGCTGCATGGAAAGCAAAACAAAGAAAAATAGCCCTAGCAAAACAAGAAAAACAAAGAAAAGCAAGAGCAGCAGCTAAAAGAAAAAAAGCAAGTAAAAATAAAACATCCCAAAGAATGATTGATGAAGTAGATATAGATGTAAGACAACTTGGATCATCCACAAAAGGTGTAAAGATCACTAGATATAGAGGTGCAAAAACCATATCTCCTCTAAAATCTTACTCCATAGAAAAGAAGTTTGGTAAATACTATGATCCAGTATATAAAATAAAGCTTTTTAATGAGTCGGTAGTGCTTAAAACCAAAAGAAGAAATGCGAAAGTATATAATATCCTTAGGGGTAAAGTAGCCTATGCTAAAACAAATTCTGGGATGTTAGAGAATGTTGTGATTGTAAGACACAATAATGGTATCCATACTGTATTTTCTCACTTAGATAAGATTTCTCCAACGCTGAAGGTTGGGAAGTGGATTCCTAAGGGGTATGTGGTAGGTAGAGTAAATGATGAGCTTACTTTTCAGGTGACTAAAAATTCTCAGCATATAAATCCTTTAGAGCTTTTTAGGTAATTCTTAGATTCTACTATTTAGAGAATTGAATTCTCTTATTTGGAGAATCATATAATATGCTACAATACTAAAAATAAATAAAGAGGTTTTTTAGTGGTTTTAGCAAATAGTAAAAAACAAACTTTTATTTGTACTATCAGAAATAAACTATTACATTTTCAAGAAATTAAGAAAGTCATATTATTTGGATCATTCTTAAACTCTGATGACCCAAAAGATATTGATATTGCTATTATCCATAACTCTAATGAAGATTTTCTAGCTCTATCATTAAAATATAGAAAAACCTTAAGAGAGTTAGCTAAACAAATTCCTATAGACATTGTTCCTATTAAACAAGATGCAAAGGGTGTTTTTTTAGATGAGATAAATAAGGGTCAAATAGTTTATGAAAGATGAAACAAAATTTAAATGAGAATATCTAGATTCTCTTATTTGGAGAATTCTATTATATGGATAATTTACATTGTTGGGATTCTTATAAAATACAACCAAGACAAGATAGCTTGTGAGTTAGTGATCAACAATTGCTTTGATTCCTGTCCCTTTTTTCACCGCAAAAAAGGAACCAAAAAGCTCTCTCACCCGAGTTGGAAATGTTCTCCTGAATTTTATTGAAATATTTTCTCAGCTTCAAAACTCGCGAAAAAAGGTGCGCCCTTGGCACCTTTCTTTCACTCAAACAGTTGAAGCTTTTTTCCGAAAATATTTCAATAAAATCCAGCATTTCCAAAGGGTGAGATTTTTGTTGGTGACGTTCATTTTTGTTTGGCTTGGTTGTTTTTCTTAGTTGATGATTTTTCTCTTTTTTCCCTAATATCTCTAAACTAAGTAATCCTATAAAATACCAATAATATATAACCTCCCTTTTAAAATATTTATTATCTCCAAGTAACTTTATATCCACAGTAGAATGTGTACCAAAGAAAGAAGTCCACGCTTTGAAAATGCCAAGATGGAGCAAAATATTTACGGGGAACAGGTGCAA
>CAYFGQ010000146.1:0-2349 GCA_964342525.1 uncultured Arcobacteraceae bacterium | reverse complement strand
ATTTGTTTGGAATGCAATTTGATCAATTACTGTGATTGATTCATTGATCGCTGTTACTTGTTCATTTATCTCATCCATAGATACAGTAGTTTGTTTTGCTAACTTTTCACCTTCACTAGCTGAAGTTGTAACTTCTCTAGCAAAACCAGCCATTCTTACTACTGTTTCTGTATTGTTTGAGATATTTGAAGTGATCTGCTCTAGAGCTGCTGCTGTTTCTTCTAATGAAGCTGCTGCATCTGTTGAGTTTTTATTTAATACATCAACATTTTCTAAAAGGATATCACTTGTACCATCAAGGATTAGACCATTTTTCTTATTTTCGATTAACATCTCAACAATTGATTCTCTTAGTTTATTGATATCTTTTACTAAGATGTCAAAATCTCTACCTTCTTCGATACCATCAATTTGAAGCTTTTTACGATAGTCATAATTTGCATACTCTTCAAGAATAGTATTCATATTTGTAAAATGGCTTTTTGTAGCAGTGATCATATCATTTACACTTTGTGTAAACTTTTGTAAAGATACATTATTTGTTTGAGCTGTAATTTGTTGTGAATAACAACCATTTTTAACTCTTTCAATTGCTATATTTGCTTCATCAATAAGTCTTTGATCATCATCTAGACCCCTTTGGATTGAATCCATATATTTATTAAAAATAGCAGATGCTTCTCCAATTTCATCTGTAGATTTAACATCAAGTCTTGTAGTGATATCATTTGATGTCATAAGTTTATTAAATCCAGCTTTTAAAGATTCAATAGGTTTTATAACACTAGCCATAATACCAATATATAAAATTCCCATAGAGATTACTAATAAAACTAAAGTAATAATGATAAATGAAATGATAAGATCATTCACAACACCTTCAACTTCATTTTTCATATCAGTGATCTCTTTTTCTATATCATCAGTATATACACCAGTACCTATGATCCAATCCCATTTATCAAAATATGCAACATAAGAGATCTTATTTTGAGGAGTTTCAAATCCTGGTTTTGGCCATTGATAATCAACATATCCAGCAGCTTTATTATTGTTTACAGCTTTTACCATCTCATTAAACAGTGCTTTACCATTTGGATCTTTTACTTTAGATAGGTTTTTACCATTTAGCGCTGGTTTAATAGGGTGCATGATCATCTTTGGCTCTTTATCATTTATCCAAAAATAGTTTTTAGCTCCTTCTTTACCATATCTCATTTGAGCAATTGTGCTTTTCGCTTCCTCTTGCATTTGAGCTGTTACATTATCAACATATTCACCTGTACCAATTACCCAACCATATGGTTTAAATGTAAAAATATATGAAACCTTTTGTTGAGGCTTTTCAAATCCTGGCTTAGGCCACATATAATCAACATATCCATTTGATTGTCTTTTAGAAACATCAGCCATCTCAACAAAAAGATTTTTTCCATTTGGATCTTTTACATGGGCAAGATTTTTTCCATCAAGTGATGGTTTTATTGGATGCATAATCATTTTGGCGTCTTGATCATTTATCCAGAAATACCCAGTTTTACCATATCTACTATTTTTAACAATATTTATAAGGTCTCTTTTTATACCTCTTTTATCTTTGTTTTCTTCATAGTATTTAACTAGAATATTCTCCAATAAACTAGCTTGCATAGTAAGGCTATCTTGAACCTCTTCTTTTACTTTTTCTTTAGATGTTCTTACATAAAACGATTCAATTGTTTTTAAAACAATATCAACATTTGATTTTAGTTCATCTTTTCTCGCTGAATAAGCTTTTTCTTTAAAAACTTCTATCTCATGATCTGAGGTTTTTTTGATATTATAGATACTGACTGATACTAAAATAGCAGAAGTAATAACTACCATGGCAGTAATTAGTACAATCAATTTCCATTTTATAGAAATATTTTTCATAACCTGTCTCCTTATTTCCCTTTCAACTGCTTCTATTATACCTTAAAATTACTTATTTAAAAGCAATTGTGTCATAAAAGTGTTATTTTTTTGTGCTTGTAAATAAAAAATTATATATTACTTTAATGTTTTCTTAAATAGCCTAATATAAGCATGTCACAAATATTATTTTATAATTTAAATTTATACTTAAATATAAAATAATATATACTTTGTAACTAAAGCTATATTAAAGCTACAAGTGGATTTTTTTAACACTCATCTTATTCAAGTGATTAGACTTGATTGACTTAGACTCAAGTTTTTAGTATAATATATAAATTAAATAAGAATATATTATAAAAATAAAGGAACAATTTATGGCAAAAAGTTTATATGAAACTTTAGAAGTAAATGATAATGCATCAGCAGATGAAATAAAAAAAGCGTATAGAA
>CAYFGQ010000145.1:0-2375 GCA_964342525.1 uncultured Arcobacteraceae bacterium | reverse complement strand
ATCTATACTCTTTTATTAAGATTATTTAGTTAAAATAATAATAAAATATAAAAATAAAAGAGTATTTATTTAAAGATGCCATATAAACCAAACCAAAATCCAGAACAAATTGCTAGAGATAATATTGACAAACAACTAAGAGATGCTGGCTGGCTTATTCAAAGTAAAGATGAAATAGCCCTTTTTGATTCTTTAGGTGTAGCCGTAAAAGAGTATCCTACTGATATTGGTCCTGCTGATTATGTTCTTTTTATAGATGGTGAACCTGTTGGTATTATAGAAGCTAAAAAAGAGGAGATAGGTTATAATATCTCTGTCGTGGAAGAGCAATCGGGTGGATATGCAAAAGCAAAACTAAAACACCTACAAAATGATGAACTCAGGTTTACATATGAAGCTACAGGGGTTATCACAAGATTTACCGATAGATTAGATCCCAAACCAAGAGCTAGAGAGGTTTTCAACTTTCACACCCCACAAATGCTTGAAGAGTGGGTAAAATCTGAAAAAAGTTTAAGGGCTAGATTTTTTGATATACCTACACTAGATCATGATGGATTTAGACCTGCACAAATAAAAGCCATAGAGAATTTAGAAGAGTCATTTAGACATAATAAACCAAGAGCCCTAATCCAAATGGCTACAGGAGCTGGTAAAACTTTTACTGCGGCTTCTTTTATATATAGACTTTTAAAATTTGCAAATGCTAAAAGGATACTTTTTTTAGTTGATACTAAAAACCTTGGAGAACAAGCAGAACAAGAGTTCAATAAATTTATCCCACAAGATGAAAATAGGGCGTTTAAAGAACTATATAAAATACAAAGACTCACATCAAGTTATATAGCAGATGATGCAGATGTATGTATCAGTACGATTCAAAGATTATACTCTATTTTAAAAGATGAACCTCTTGATGAGAGCAATGAACAAACAAATCCCAATGAAGTAAATTGGAAAAAGACTGAGACTATGCCAGTAGTTTATAGTGATAAGTATCCCATAGAGAGTTTTGATTTTGTTGTGATTGATGAGTGCCATAGATCTATTTATAATCTTTGGAGACAGGTATTGGACTATTTTGATGCTTTTTTAGTAGGACTTACAGCAACTCCAGATAAAAGAACCTTTGGTTTTTTTAATGAAAATGTGATAAGTGAATATAGCTATGAAGAATCGGTAGCAGATGGGGTAAATGTACCCTATGATGTATTTGTGATAGAAACAGATATATCTAAAAATGGTGGAAAGATACCAGTAAAAGAGCTTATAGAAAAAAGAGAAAAACTAAGCCGTAAAAAAAGATGGGATAGGCTTGATGAGGAAGAGGAGTATAAACCAAATAAACTAGATAAGGATATAGTAAATCCAAGTCAAATAAGAAACATCATAAAAGCCTATAAAGAGAACTTACCAAAAATATTTCCAAATAGAGAAGATGAAGATGGGGAGTATGAAGTACCAAAGACCCTTATCTTTGCCAAAACCGACTCCCATGCAGATGATATTATCAAAATTGTAAGGGAAGAGTTTGATGAGGGTAATGAGTTTTGTAAAAAGGTTACTTATAAAATAGATGAAGATCCAAAATCTCTTATAAATAGATTTAGAAATACCCACAACCCAAGAATAGCCGTAACAGTAGATATGATAGCAACTGGTACAGATATCAAAGCTCTTGAGGTGGTACTTTTTATGAGAGATGTCAGAAGTACAAACTACTTCCAACAAATGATAGGAAGAGGTGCAAGAACTATAAATGATGATGACTTAACAAAAGTATCAAAAATGGCAAAGGTAAAGACCCACTTTGTGATAGTAGATGCCATAGGTGCTATGAAGTCTAAAAAAACAGACTCAAGACCCCTAGAGCGTCAACCATCTGTAGCCACAAAAGATATGCTAGCCTCAATAGCTGTGGGTGCTAGCGATGAAGACTTATTTACCTCTTTAGCAAATAGACTTATAAGACTAGAGAAAAAACTAACAGATAATGAAAAAAATAGAGTAAAAGAGCTAAGTGGTGGGAAAAGTATAAATACAATAGTAAAAGACCTACTAAATGCCTATGATCCTGATATGTGTGAACAGACACCACAAAAAGAGCTGATAAAAGAGGCTAGAAAAAGTTTCAATGGTAAATTAAACAAATACCTTGAAGATGTAAGAAAAGTACACGAACAAATAATAGATAGTGTAAATATAGATACAGTTACCTTTGCAGATTGGGATAAAACATCCAAAGATGAAGCAAAAGAGATTGTAGCAGAGTTTGAAGAGTATCTAAAAGAGCACAAAGATGAGATAATAGCTCTAAAAATATTTTACAATGAACCATATAGAAGAAAAGAGCTAACCCTTAAGATGGTAAAAGA
>CAYFGQ010000144.1:0-2415 GCA_964342525.1 uncultured Arcobacteraceae bacterium | reverse complement strand
ACCATGAAGCACAACCATTAAATCCAAGCTCACTTGCATAAGCTGAAAGTCCTAGATAGATATATGCTGAGTGAAACTCCTTTTGAAGTTGTTCATTTAGTGCGTTTGTCATCTCTTTTGAAATCATTAAAATTCCCCTTTTTAATATTTGTTTTTAAATTGTATAGTCTGAACAATGAAAACCATCATTTAGTTCATATTTTGCCATATTGAAAAAATATTCTGCCCCAATTTTGATAAGGTCATCATTAAAATCAAATCTAGAATTGTGAAGATTTGCTGTATCTTTATTTATTCTTGAACCTAACCATGCATAACAGCCCGGTATTTTTTCAAGGAAATAGCTAAAATCCTCAGCTCCAAAACTAGGCTCAAAGTGAGTTTTTAGATTCTCTTCACCAACTGTATCTATCGCACCCTTAAGAGCAGAGTCAATGTCTGTATTGATTGTAGATGGATAACCTTTGTGATAATCTATATCACACTCCATACCAAAAGCAGCAGCTGTATGCTGGGCAATCTCTTTTATCCTTTTTTCAATATCTTGTCTAACATCATCTTCATATGCACGAATCGATCCAGCAATCTCACAAGAATCAGGAATAATATTTAATGCTCCGCCACCATTGATAGATGCAACAGTAACCACTGATTTTTTAACTGGGCTAATATCTAAGCTGGTGATAGATTTTATAGCTGTGACAATGTGTGCTGCTACAACTATTGGGTTTTTCCCTGTTTGTGGCATTGAACTATGGGTTGATTTTCCATGTACTGTGATTTTATAGTTATCATAGGATGCCATCATGGTACCCATTTTTACAAATATTTCACCAAAATCTTCTGTTGGTCTATTGTGAATTGAGAATATTTTATCTATTTTATATTTTTCTAACATACCATCTTCAATCATAACTTTAGCTCCACCAAGCCCTTCTTCTGCTGGTTGAAAAATAAGATAGATAGTACCATCAAAAAAATCTCTGTGAATAGTAAGAAGTTTTGCAAAAGCTAAGAGAATAGCCGTGTGACCATCGTGACCACATGCATGCATCATACCGTGGTTACATGATTTATGTTCAAATTCATTTTTCTCAACAATCTCTAAAGCATCAAAATCAGCCCTAAAAGCTATAGATCTATCCTTTGATCCACATTTAATGGTTGCAATAATTCCTGTGGTCGCATAGCCTTTTTCATAGGGGATATTTAGTTTATTTAATTCCTCTTCAACTTTTTTTGAAGTTTCAAACTCTTGGTATCCAAGCTCAGGGATAGTATGTAGATAACGTCTTAGTTTTTTATAGTATTCATATATATCATTTATATCTTTTTTAATATCCATATTTTTTCCATTTCAATAATCTTCTAATTTATAAAATTATACTCTAACTAAATTAACGTTACAATTTATTATGGATATTATATTTAATAACTCAGAATCAAATACCATCGGACTTGAACTAGAAGTAAGGCTTTTAGATAAGCAAAGTTATGGTGTAAAAAACTGTGCAGATATTGTTTTTGATAGTATTGATGAAGAGTTAAAACCTCATATTCATCAAGAGCTTATGAAGTCAATGTTTGAGGTTGTTACACCAATATGTAAAAATGCTACTTGTGCTGTTGATTTTATAGATAATACTTTACAAAAGATCAAAAAAATTGGTGAAGAAAATGATTTTTTAATTGCTGCTCTTGCTACTCACCCTTTTGAAGAAACTAAAGATAGTGAGATAATCCCTGATCCTAGATATTTAGAATTTGAGGAGGAGTTTCAAGTGATTATACGAAACTTCTTAATCTCAGGTCTTCATATTCATGTGGGTTTAAAAGATGAAGATGAGGCTATAAAAGTATACAATTCTATGATAAATTATATCCCTTTATTTTTAGCTTTATCTGTAAACTCACCTTTTTTACATGGAAGGGATAGTGGACTTAGTTCATATAGAACAAAGATCTTTGATAAACTTCCCCGTGCTGGAGTTCCTGAGTATTTAGAGAGTTTTGATGAGTATAAACTTATTTATGAAGAGTTATCAAATGGTGGAGCCATAAAAAAAATAAAAGATGTATGGTGGGATATTCGCCTAAGCCCAAATTTTGGAACCATAGAACTTAGGGTTTGTGATGCTTTTTTTGATAAGGATAGATTAAAATTAGTAACCATGTTTTATCAATCTTTGATAGAGTATTCAAAAATCAATCCAAGTAAAAGAGCTTTTCATCAGATAAATCTACAAAATAAATGGAGTGCCACGAGATATGGTATGAAGGGTGTATTTATAGAAGATGGACAAGTCATACCTATTAGAAAAAAGATAAAAATACTTATAGAAGAGATGGCCAATATAGGGATATTTAAAAAACTGGGTATTGAAAAAGATATAAAAGATTTAAAACATATAATAG
>CAYFGQ010000143.1:0-2488 GCA_964342525.1 uncultured Arcobacteraceae bacterium | reverse complement strand
TGTCAATGTCAACTGAAATTCCAGACAAAAAGCGCGTCAAAATTCCAGAGTAAAAGAGCGTCTAATTTTGGTCATAATTTTCAATTTCTTTGTGTTTTAAATTTCTTGTTCTATAACTTTTTCCAGTTATTTTAAAGATGGTTGAATGATGTAAAATTCTATCTGTAATTGCTTCTGACATTGTTTTATCTGCAAAGATATCTTTCCAATGTTCGAAACTCTTATTTGTTGTGATAATGATAGACCTTTTTTCATAAAACCTTGATATAATTTCATAAAAGTCACTTGCTGAGTAATTAGGAAGAGCCTTGAAGCCCAGTTCATCTAGTATCAGGAGATCAAAGTTCAGATATTCTTGAAGTTTTCTGTAGTATGAGTTATCTGCTTTTGAGGAATGCAATTTGCTTAAAAGATCTGTCACACTACTAAAAAGTACTTTATAACCTTTTATAACTGCATTTTTTCCAATAGCTATAGATAAATGTGTTTTGCCTGTTCCTGGATCTCCTATAAACACTATATTTTGTTTTTGCTCAATAAATTGACATGTTAAAATATCATTTATTTTCCTCTTATCTATTGAAGGCTGGGCAGTAAAGTCAAAATCTTCTATTGTTTTATCTGAACTAAACTTTGCTTTTTGTAATCTATTTTTCAAACTATTTTCTGCTCTGTTATTAGCTTCGTCCTCTAACAATAAATCTATTAGCTGTGTATACGATAAAGATTTTTCATTCGCATATTTAAGTCTTTCATCCAGCGTAGACAATATTCCTGAAAGTTTAAACTCTTTTAATCTAGTTTTTAATGTTTCCATGTTCTTCTGTATTTGTATTGGTATCAAGTGGCATAGCATACAAACCTTGCTGACATATATTATAAATTTGCCTGTAGCTATACACATTATAAAAGCGCGCTCTTTTGCACGCTAAATCTACTATCTCTTTATCGTAGTGCTTAGATAGGCTATAAACACCGGCTGCTAATTTATACCAATCATTACTCCTGTTAGATAAAAGGCCCTCAAACCAAAGATATGCATTTTTTCCGAGCTCCTCAAATTTACGCTTATACTCTGCTTTATTGGCAGGCAATTTGTAATCTGGATAGTGAGATTTATAAGTACTAAACTTACCTCTTCCTAAAATAATCTCATGGATGGCTATTTGATTATGACCGTGCATTATCCTTAAAACCTTGCCATCACTTTCTGCATGCACATCCATTCCACTATATTTTGCAGGGACTGAATAATAATTATAATTGATCAAAATGTGACAATCTTTTTGCACTTTACGCACAAAAATGTTAGAAACAGTAATATCAAAATCAGGCAAGGGCTTTAAGAGATTTTTTTCTTCCAGATTAAAAAGTTCTTCTGGCACTCGTCTAGTTGTACCGTGTATCCTTTTATTGCATTTATTATCAAGCCAATCTCTTAGCTTAGCATCTAAATCCCTTTTGCTCTCAAAGCTACGACCATTTATAAAACTGCTTTGAATATATTTTACACCTGATTCAACTTTTCCTTTTTCTTGCGGAGATCTCACTTTACACGGAATTGGATCAAAACCACATTTTTTTGAAAAATTATTATATTGCTCTTGGATAATGGGTTCATAAAATGATGATTCAATAACACCACTTTTTAAATTATCTATCTTTATTATATGTGGAACACCACCGAAATATTTAAATGCTTCTATATGACATCTAAGAAAAGTTTCTACTTTCTGATCAAAAACCATTTGAGAGTATGAATATCTTGAATAACCTAAAGTCATACAAAATGCGTAAGTTTTCCTCACCACACCGTTATCGTCAGGAAACTTACCTACATAAGCAAAGTCTACTTGAGCCTCTTTGCCTGGTAAAGTATGAAATCTTATACAAACATTATTATTTGCTGTAATTTTGCTTATATACCTTTTTACTGCAGAATAACTGATTTTTATTCCCATTTCTAAAAGCTCTTCATGGATGCGTCTTCCATTCATATTTCGCTCTAAAAATTCCTCTATCTTGCTTTTATAAGGCTCTAAAGAACTTTTAGCCTCTTTTACTCCATAAAATTTTTCACCTTTTTCATGCCTACAGATTACTTTATCTACTGTCTTCCAGTCACAACCTGTTACTTTTGAAATTTGAGTTTTATTTTTAACGTGTTTCCACAAGGTTATTATTGTTGTATACATTGCTCTTTTTATCATTTTGTCTCTTATATTTAATTATCAATATAAGAGGATTATCTTTTTTTAAATTATCGAAAAAATCCAAATTTTACTCTGGAATTTTGACGCGCTTTTACTCTGGAATTTATTGTACCTTTGACACCAAAAGAAAAAAATAGGCCATGAGGCAAGTAAACATTTAAAAATAGCATTGAGCTTAACCATGAAAATGAGGCTTGGTACATATCTAGCTAATAATCAAAAGATAGAAGATATAGCGGCATTTAGAAATGCAGGCAAAGACATAGAGACAGCTA
>CAYFGQ010000142.1:0-2628 GCA_964342525.1 uncultured Arcobacteraceae bacterium | reverse complement strand
AGGACAATGGCAAGGTCGCACTGATTACGAGGCCCAGGAGGTTTGGCAAAACCTTGAACCTCTCTATGCTATCATATTTTTTAGACATTCAAGAAAAGGAAAACTTATTCAAAATATTAGACGACAATTATCTTGACCGTTGGGCGACAATTATTTTTTGTCCAAATTTTGCTCTAATTTTAACATAATATTTTTTCGGTTAAAGTTATTTTTTGGGTTTTAAGAGTCTTTTTTCAGACTCCTTTTTTCTGTAACTATCTCCAGTGAGATTTAGGACTTTTGAGTGATGTATTAATCTATCAACTGCAGCAACAGCCATCATATTGTCTGGAAAGACCTGATCCCAATCTTTGAATGATAAATTAGAAGTTATGATCAGACTTCCTGTCTCATATCTGTCAGATATTAGTTCAAATAGTACCATTGTTTCCATTTCAGATTTTTTAGCATATCCAATATCATCTATAACCAAGAGTGGATATTTACTTATTTTGTGTAAAGCATCTGGAAGTTGAAATTTTGATTTTGCTTCCTGCAAATTTTGTACTAGAGTAGTAGCTTTAACGAAAAGAGCTTTAACTCCTTGTTCAATTACTCCATGAGCTATAGCAGAAGCAAGATGTGTTTTGCCTAAGCCACTTGGACCAAATAAAATGATGTTATCTCCTTCCTTAATCCAATCTGTATTTTGTGCAAGTGCTTCTATCTGTTTCTGATTTACAGATGTATTATCTTCAAACTTGAAAGTAGATAAAGTTTTGCCTTTAGGAAGTTTTGATTCCTTCATATAACGTTTTATTTTTGACGAATACCTGGAGTTTACTTCTTTTTCAGCAAGGGCATAAAGGTATTTCGTGTAACTCCATTTTTGTTCTATTGCTTCTTGCTCAGCCTCTTGCCAATACTGTATTGTGGACTTAAGGTTTAATTGTTTTAAAAGTAGAGGTAAAGTTTCTGTATACATATCTAATGTCTGGTTAAGTTATCATAATCTTGAAGCAAATGTTGTTCTACTATCAGTTCAGGTAAAGCTGTTTCAAACTTTTTGTACTTGCGCTCTATACAAACTAAGCTCAGTGGTTGTTTATTTCGAATTAGTTCAATTACTCTTTCAGCAACCTCTTCTTCACAGTTATATTTAAATGCTATGTAAAGGAGGCCAACTATAAATTTACAAGCAGTACGTGGATGCATTTTTTTATCAACGTGCTTCCAAATAAAACGAAATTTATCATTAGGCAAAATAGAGTCTCGTATTTGTGAATATCTGAAGGCTTGTGGTTTTTTATGCAATGAATGAATAAGATGCCTGTAGTCTATTACCTTATTTTCTTTTGCCTGTTTCTTGTTATAAACTCTCTTAAGCGTTATGATTTTTTGTGCACCAAAATATAACTCTATTCTGTCTTGATAAATATGCGCTCTAAGTGTTTCTCCACAAAGCTTAGAAGGAACACTATAGGTTATCTTTTTTATTTCTACAGTACTTGAACTGTGTACTTTTACAACTCTCTCAATAAAGTCTGTGGTTTTGTATTTTGGCAATTTCTGCAAATATTTACGCTCAAAGTCTACTTCTTTAGCATTTCTGCGGTTATGGTTTGTAGCTATTTTATCAATAAAAGCATCATATTCATTATCATCATTAAAATCGAAACTTCCTCTTAAAATAAAAGCTTGTTCTATTCTTCTTTTAATATGTCCGTGAGGAGATTCTATGCTACCATTTTCATGTCCTTTACCTCTATTATTTCTAGTAGGGATCATATTGTAGTGTTTGCAGAACTCTTCATAATTTTTTGTGCTGTCCTTACAAGCATCAGCATTTTTATTTTTAAACGCTGCTGATAAACTATCAGTTCTATGCTCTTCTGGGCTACCTCCCAATCTCCATAAAGCCTCTTGTAAACCTTCGGCTAAAGCAGTGTAACTTTCACCTCCTCGCACTACTTTCAAGAAACTCCAGCCACTATAACACAATCTAAAATGATATAACAGGTGAGGAAACTCTTGATTATTTACAGTTACTACTATTCCTTTAAGCTTAGTAAAATCTGATATTCCAACTCTGCCTGGAGTGTGTTCCTGATTAAAGATAACCTCTTTAGATGGACCATGTAATATTTTGAACTTCTTCACCCGTCTTTGCAAGGTTCTCAGTAATTTATCTGGATACTCACCAGGAAACTCTTCTTGCAACTTTTCCAGTATAGTTATAGGAAGAAGGTTGGGATGTTTTTCTAAAAGAGGTAATATAAAATGATCCCAGACCTTCTCAAATGGATCCTTACGAGTCTTCCAAGTATGTTTTTTCCTCTCTCCAGTAATTTTACCTCTTTCTATCCTGCGAGCACTACTTACGCTGATATCAGCTCTTGCAGCAGAAGCCATCTGTGTTTTGTTTCTTAGTTTGCTGTCCATATACAATTTTATTTGTTTTATTGTCAATCTTTTGCCTGACATTTGCTTTACGTTATTATACAAATGTCTCAAATTTTAGTGCTTAATTTACACTAAAAAAATTTGCTTTTTAATTGTCGTGGACCGGTCAAGATAATTGTCGTCTAATATTTGCCATAATAATACAGTCTACTATATCCAGAGCAGAAGAGGCATAGATATCTAGAG
>CAYFGQ010000141.1:0-2816 GCA_964342525.1 uncultured Arcobacteraceae bacterium | reverse complement strand
TAGTCCCACATATCCTGTACCTGCTATCGCTATCTTCATCAAACTTCCTGAATATAATTTTTTGTATTCTATCTAAATATAACTTTAAATTTTAAGTAGTTCAAAAGTAATTCAACTTTAAATCACTTTACTTTATAAACACTAAATATTAAAACAAAACTATTTTTTTTGTTTATATCCATTTGGATTTTTACTTTGCCAATTCCAACTATCTTTACACATATCTTCTAAAGTTTTATTAGCTTCCCAATTAAGTATATCCTTTGATAAAGAGACATCAGCATAACATGTACCAATATCTCCATCTCTTCTATCTACTAATTTATAAGGTATCTTTATTTCATTTACTTTTTCAAAAGCTTTAAGCATATCTAAAACACTATACCCCTCACCCGTACCTAAATTTACAATAAGAGGATTAAAATATTGAGAGCTATTTTTAAGATATTCTATAGCTTTTACGTGTCCATTTGCTAAATCCACAATATGGATAAAATCCCTCACACCAGTACCATCAGGAGTATCATAATCACTTCCAAATACATTTAAATATTCCCTTTTACCAACAGCTACTTGAAAAATAAAAGGCATTAAATTATTTGGTATATCAGTAGGATCTTCCCCTATCAATCCACTCTCATGTGCTCCCACTGGATTAAAATATCGCAAAATTACTATTTTAAATGAAGAATCACTTTTATAAACATCTTTTAGCATCTCTTCAATAAAATATTTAGTTCTTCCATAAGGATTTGTAATCTCTCCAATTGAACAATTTTCATCAACTGGTATCCTTTCAGGATCACCATATACAACGGCGCTAGAGCTAAATACTAAATTTTTGCAATCATATTTTTTCATCAATTCTAAAAGTATTAAAGTACCGTTTATATTATTATCGTAATATTCAACTGGTTTAGATACTGATTCATTTATTGATTTTAATCCCGCAAAATGAATAACAGAATCTATCTCATATTTTTCAAATACCTCTTCTAAAGCTTTTTTATCTCTTATATCACCTTGTATAAAAGTAATAGACTTTAAAATAATTTTTTCAACTCGGCTTATACTTTCTTTTGATGAATTAGATAAATTATCGTAAACTACAAAATCATAACCTGCATTATGTAATTCAATTAGAGTATGGGAACCAATATAACCTGCTCCACCAGTAATAAGTATCATATGGGTATTTTTCCTGAAAATTAAATGTAGATATTATATTTATTTTTTACTATCAATCTACTTAGATTACGTTGCTGAAGTAGGTTTCAAATTTGTAATCAAACTATCCTTTTAAATAGTTTGATTAATCATATTTTTATTTATAAATAATTTAAACTCTTTTTAGCTAAAAACTCACCTATCAAATCTCTTTGAATCCCTCTTATCTTTAGAGCAATTTCTTCTATAAACTTCTCTTTTTCTTCAATTTTTTCTAAAGATAGACTAATATAATCTTTATGTTTTAAAGTTAGATTACCACAAAGAGATTCAATGATCATACTCCCATAAGGTTCATAAACTATCATTACATCTTCTTTTATCTCCATTGGTATAAAACTAAACTGATCCATCTCTTCTCCTTTATGATTTAGATCTTGTAATTCTAACCATTAAGATTTTTTTATTCTCCACTATAAAATAAAGAATTATTATCTATTTTTAATATTTTATTCAACTTTTTTTATTAAAATAGTTATCTATAAAAGAGGAAATATTATGCAAAAGAAAATAACTGAAAATAAACATATCCAAATAGCAAACGATACAATGTACTATATTTATAAATATATCGATACAGATATAAACCTAGATGATCTAGCTTCTAGTTTTGATTTAAGTCGTGTTCATTTTCAAAAAGTATTTAAAGAACAAATGGGTAAAAATATCTATGAAACCATAAAAGATATAAGACTCCATAAAGCATCAAATCTCTTACTTACAAATAAATCCTCAACCATTACACAAATAGCAAATATGTGTGGTTATTCATCCCAAACCTCTTTTATAAGGGCATTTAAACAAAGGTTTAATCAAACCCCTAAAGAGTGGAAAAATGGTGGATTTAAAGAGTATTCAAATAAGATATTAAAAGATAATGAAGTGATTTTTGATGCCATGGAGCAATATAAAGGTATAGAACCTCTAATAGTAAAATTAAAACCTAGTATTGCTTATTATGTAAGAAATATGGGATATAGAAAAGCTAAGATTCAAAAGGTTTGGCAAAAGATACAAGCATGGAAATATACAAATGAGATAGAAAAATATGAAGAGGTTGCCTTTTATCACGATAACCCTGTGATTACCCCTGCAGATGATTGTTTTTATATAGCAGGTGTAGTAGTAAAAGAGAAAAAAGATCTATCAAATACAAAACTTCCCCACTTTAAAATTCCTGGTGGTTTATATGCTTCTTTTGAAATAAATGGAGTGCATGGAGATATTCAAAGATTTATTCAGTGGGTATATCAAGAGTGGCTTCCAAGTAGTGGTTTTGAAACCACCACAAATCCACCCCATACAGTTTTTAAACAAAACCACTATACCCATGAGAGTAAAAGGTTTATAGCAACTTTTTATCTACCTATTCAATTTAGCTAAGGAATAAAACTATTCCTTAGATCTCCACTCTTTATAAAGAGCTTCATGTTCTTCGATTTCCGCTCGAGATGGTTTTCTTCTACAAGATAGATATCCCTTTGTAGCATCACAAGTCTCAAATGGATATACTGTAGCAAATACCCAGTAAAAACCACCAGATTTTGTAGCATTTTTTACATATCCTGTCCATACATCTCCACGCTGAA
>CAYFGQ010000140.1:0-2879 GCA_964342525.1 uncultured Arcobacteraceae bacterium | reverse complement strand
AGGGTGAAGAGAGAAGAAAAAGGGGAAAGACTTATTAAAAAGAGACTTAGAAGTGATAATATGCTTTAATTGATTGTTCTTATTAAACAACCCTAATAGGAACATGAAAGTCTAAAATAAAGGTATCATTTTCTTCTAAATAGTGGTTTTGGGTAAACACTGCATAAGCTGGTAAAGTTATAACCTCATATCCACTATTTGGTAACCAATATTGATAAATATATATTAGTAGTCTTTCTATATCTCCATATACACCTGTATGACGAAAAACTGCACATAATGATTCATGAATTTTTAATTTACTTATTGAGGTTTTTGGCTCAAAGTTTTCATTCACCTCAAGGGCAGCAATATAATTACATTCATCATATGGAATCATAATAGTACTATCATGGTATATCCCAATATGAGTACTATCTTTTAAATCACTTTGATATTCAAAAGCTAATAATCTTTGCCATACTTTTATTAGATTTGCTTGGGTATAGCCTTTTAGTCTAAGATAAGCACAGGTTCTTTGTGGACATACTTTTATACTTGGCTCTAAACCTTTAAGCTCTTTTATAGACTCATCATCTATATCAAATTTGTTTTTAGTAAATTTTCTAAAAGCTCCCTTTCTCCATTGACTTGGTGTATAGGTAAAACGTTTTTTAAATGCTTTGATAAAAGAAGTATGGGAAGCATAACCACAAAAACTAGCGATTTGGGTAATTGTGGAGTAGTTATCGGTAATAAGAAGATTAGCTGCTTTTTGAAGTCTTATGGAGGTGATCTTCTCAAAAACGTTTTCTCCTGTCTCTTCTTTAAATATTCTATGGAAATGGTATTTACTAATACTATTTAATCTTGCTAATTCATCAAGTGAAATATCTGTACTAATATAAGTATACATATAGTTTAATGTTTTATTTACTATTTGTGCTCTTTCATGTTTTGTATCTCTTTTCATGATTAATTATAACATAGGATAAGAATAATAGCAATATAGGATAATAAAAATGAAATTAAAGATAAAGAATTATATCATATAATATTCTATACTTCTAAAAAAATTTAAAAAGGTTATAAATGTTAGATCCAGTATTACCAATTGCTATGTATCTTTTATTTGGATATTTATATAAAGTTATCTTCCATGATAATTCTAAACAACTTATTGAGTTTATAATATATTTTTCATTACCAGGAATTGTATTTTCTAAAATATATCCACTAGAGTTAGATGGTACTATTTTAGGTTTGATTGTTATGTTTATCTGTTTTATTTTATTTAATTTAGGATTGGCTTATTATATTGGTAGAGCTATGAAATTGGATAAATTATCCCTTGCTACTTTTATGATAATGGCGACCTTTGGGAATACTTCATTTATAGGGTTATCTTACATAGATGCATTTTATGGGCAAGATTATATTGTATATGGAATCATCTATGATATCTTTGGCTCATTTTTCCTTTTAGTTACACTTGGTATGGTTATAATCAATTGGGGAACAGGTAAAGCAAATGACACAAAGTCTATTATGAAAAGTCTTTTATTATTCCCTCCTAGTATAATGTTTTTTATAACAATGCTTTCAAAAAACTTTGAAGTACCAAACTTCTTACTTCTTACTGCAGAATCTCTTGGAGCGACACTTGTACCTCTAGCTATGGTTGCAATTGGTATGAAGCTGGAGCTAAGAAATATATTTGTAAAACTTCATATTGTATCAATGGCAATGTTTATAAAAATGGTTATTGTTCCAATAATTATATTATTTGGATTTCAATTATTTTATGGGATTGATGAGACATGGATTAAAGTTACGATTATTGAAGTGGCAATGCCTCCTATGACAATGGCTACTGTGTTAGCAATAAAAGGTGGATTGGATGAAAAAATTGCTATTAACTCTTTAGTTTTAGGGGTATTACTAAGTTTATTTACTATTAGTATGTATGTTAATTATTTGACATAGAGAGAAAAGTAGTTTTAAACTACTTTTCTAAGTGCTTTTAGAGATTTTCTAAAGCTTCTTTTGAGTATTTATATCCAAGATCATATGCTCTTAAGTTTATATCATGTACCTTTTTAGGTACTTTCTCAAGCATCACTTCTTTTAAAAACTCTTTATCTATTGCTTTCATAATATTATTTGCAATAGCTAGGGCGATTACTGATTGGGTTACTACATTTCCAATCTCTTCCTTTGCTATCATAATGATTGGTATCTCTATGATCTTCCATCTTTTTTTATCTTCATCAGTGGCTTTTACTAGGTTTGAATCTATTACAATGATCCCTCCATCACTTACACCTTTTTTAAATTGATCATAGGAGACTTGTGCTACGGAGAGCATAAAGTGTATCTCCCCATCATCAGCGTAAGGATAAAGTATCTCCTCTTCATCTAAAGTGATATCCACAACAGTTGGACCACCCCTTACTTGGGAAGTATATGTGGCGGTTTTAAGTCCATAGGCTCCAGTTTTATTTTTTGCTGTGGCTAAGATCTCTCCAGCTAATAAAACCCCTTGTCCACCTACACCTGTAAATCTCATCAGAGTTCTACTCATATCTTAGCCTTATATCTTTTTATCAAATTCATCTTGAGATATCTTCCCACGTTTACCTTGATGGGCTGCTTTTATCTCTTCATACATATCACAATACTCTTTAACCTCTTCATCATGTTTTAATACACCAGTTGGGAAGATGTTTTTTTGCTCAGCTGGATCAAGTTTATCATACTTCTTTTTTGCCATAGTTATACCATCTATCCATTCTAAAGTATCTACAGCATTGTCCATCTTATTTTTTCTACCTAAATTTACATGGCAGTTTGACATCACATCAAAAAATGAAAAACCTTTATGGGATAAACCTTTGATT
>CAYFGQ010000139.1:0-2890 GCA_964342525.1 uncultured Arcobacteraceae bacterium | reverse complement strand
CTCCTAATAATACTAAGGGGATACACATTATTAGTGCTAGTTTTTTTAACATTTTTTGTTCTTGATTTGAAAATATTTAAAATATTATCAAAACGGCATTACGCTTTTTATTACAATGTTGTGACTTTTGGATTTATTTTCTTCTTATAAAAAAGATACTTATTTTATAAACTAAAATTCAAATTATAAACAAATTTTTCTCTGCTAAAATTCCACTTATCTTGAAACACGAATATACAAGGAAAAAAATGATCCATTCAATAAAAAACAATTCCGGACAAAATATTCAACTGTGGAGACTAGGAAACAAAATAGCAAATCTTAGAGATGGTGAATCTATTAAAAATATTTCAAACAGTATTACAAGTGTTTCAAGGGCAGGTGTTATTTACCATCATAGGGTTGGGTTATTTCTAAATAATGAAAAATATAATGCAATATTTAGCCCTAATACTATAAAATTTACAGGAGATAAAGATACTCCTATAGTGAGGTTTAACTAAATTCATCCCCGTTACTCTTAACAAATATAACAGCCGACTCCTTACTAAAGACCCTATTTAAATCCCTGCAATCTTTTCTAAATCCAGATATAAATTGATCTGGATTTAGTTTTGAAGAAAAGCTTTTTAACTATGTAAAGCATTTAATATCATATAAGCATTTAAACCAAAGGATAAAGTTAAGAATATAATAAACATAACTCTATTTAATATCAAAGCTTGTTTATGTTTCTTATTTTTAACAAATACATCATAGGATATAGAACCAATAGCAGCTAAAGCAACGCCAGTAAAAGTAGTAATCTCTAAGGAGTCAGCTAGTGTAAACTGTGTAGTATAAGGAAGTTTAGAAGATAAGCCATAAACACTTCCTATAGTAGAAAATAAAGCACCTATAATAAGTGTAATTCTTGGTTGTTGTTGTACCGTACTTACTGCACTTGGAATACTAAGTACAATAAATGCTATTAAAAGCAAAGATGTAGCTACAAAAAAACCTATAAATGTAGTAAAAAATAATCTCCAACCATCCCTTTGAAGATAAATATCTACACTAAGTCTGGAGAAGTCTTGTTTTGTATTTGTCATAGATGAGGGATCACCAAAGGCAGTAGCATAACTATTTACATGTGTATTCATCTCAAACTTTTTAAGGGTCCATCCATCAGGGATAGCCTTAGGATCGATCTTGCTAGCTTGCTTATCAGGAACTAACACTAAAGCTTCAGCATCCATATCAATATCTTCAACTACGATTGTAAATTTTTGGGTATCAAAAGGAAAATGTCTAATCTCCCACTCTTGATTTATTGTAGCTTTTATCTTAGATGTATCCCAATTTATTCCATTTACAACTTCCTCATTTGCTGCTTCTCTAGTAAATTTTTTTGCATTCATAATCTCAATACTACTATTTGGTTTATACTCTTTATTATCGTGATGAAACCAAGACCAAAATTGTACAGTGTATTCATTTTTAGCAAAATTTATATCATATAGGTTTGTAATATAAATACCAAACTTAAGCTCTTTTTTTTCTTCTTCTGCACCTGCTAAACTTGCAAATATCAAAAATATAAGCAAAAATAATTTCCTCATTAAATATCCCTTGAAATATTAGTTTAGAAATTATACATTCTATAATATTAATAAAAGTAAATCAAAATTAGATATATAATTTTTTGTGAGAAAAAATAAAAGCAAAGGTTTTAATTTATTTCACTTTATTTATAAAAAGGGGGACTCCTTAGCAACTTTTTTGTTTTACAATTTATATTGATTAAACTAAAATACATAAAGGATAAACATGAATAATCTACCTAAGTTTATAAAAGAATTTCCACCTATACCAGATGGATACAACTTTATCAAGGGTCAAGAAAGTTCTAAAATTATTGCAGTAAAGGGACATACAGTAGCACCCTATGAGGAAGAAAGACAAAGAATAGTATTTAAGGAAAATGAAATTCCTAATAATACAAAATATATGTCATTTACATCAAAACAACATCTCTTAGATAACTGGGGAACGATAGGTGGAGTTGCAAGTATAGAAATTGAAATAGATGCACCGGAAACAATAGATGTCAATTTTGATATTACATACTGGCAAGATCCAAAAGGAACAAAGAAGGCAACTGCAGTTAGCTTTACTGTTAAACGAAATACTGATATAGATAAAAGTAAATCTGAAAGTTATAATTCTTTCATGAATACTGACCAAAAACCAGGATCAGCACCTTTTGAATCACCAACAATCACTTTGTATAAAGGTGTACAAACTTTAACAATTGATTTTTATATCGCTAATAATAATACATTTTTCCTTGAAGAGCTTCAACTTATTCCTAAAAGATTCATTTCACTTCCATACGAAGTTAATTTATATTGGAAATGTGCTGGAGTATTACAGCTTTCACCAGATTCAGAGGTAAAGCACTCTATAGAATATAGCTCAGGTATAGATAAAACAAGTTCTAAAACTCAATCATTTTCAAAAAAACTTGGATTGTCTGTCAATGCTGGTTATGCTTCTATAGGGGCAACTCTCTCAGCAGATATAGAACATACAACACAAGAAACTGAAACAATAACTTTTCAGGAAAACACTAAAACAACCACTACTTCCACATATACTAATAGTAGTAAAACTCAAGATAAATATATTGTTAGTTGGCAACCAATTATTGAATATATTATTGAATCGACTCCACCAGTAAAATTAATTGAAGATAGAGTAAATTCATTACGTAAAAAAATGTATCTAGTTAATATTAACTAAAAATACATACAATCACATTACTAAAAAATGTGATTGTATGCAATTATTACTATTAAATAAAAGGGATAAAGTTAATAGCATTTTTCCTAATACTTTTCAAAATTAA
>CAYFGQ010000138.1:0-3404 GCA_964342525.1 uncultured Arcobacteraceae bacterium | reverse complement strand
AACAATAGAAAATGAATATGATAATTATATAGGTATAGATAAATGGATACTAGGACGTATATAGCTCTAAAGTAACCCATGAAGCTTATGGAAAGACAAGCCCTTCAAAAACTACAAGCTTCACCTATGATCCTCCTGAAGCAAGAGCATTAAATTCTAGTACTAAAACAGTTGAAGAAACTAATTCAAAAGCCTTTAAAGAATCATACACTTACCATACAAATGGAAATATAAAAACACAAACAATAGGTTCAGGATCAGATGCTAGAACTACAACATATTTTTATGATGAAGATGGTAAAAATATCATATCTATAGAAAATGCTAAAGATCAAAAAATAGAAAACTATAAAACATATGATGATGAAGGTAGAGTCTTAAGCATAAAAGATTTAAATGGACATATTACAAAATATGAATATGATAACTTTGGTAAAAAAACTAAAGAGACAAAGTTTTCTGGAAAAGATAATGAAATTATTATAGATTATACTTATAGTACAGAAGATAATTATAATGACTCATATTATAGTATAAAAACATCAACAAATGGTTTTTCAGATACAACAACTTACTATAACTCTTTAGGATATGTAGTGGCTACAAAAAAAGTTGGATTTGATGGAAATATTTATACAAAAATTAAATATGATGAATTTGGAAATATAGTTGAAAAAACATTGCCTTCATACAATATAGATAATACACAAGAATATATTAAATATGAATACGATGAACTAAATAGAGTAAAAAAAATTGATCAACCATATAAAGGTGAAAATAGATCAATAAAAACTATTAAATATGATAAATATACAATAACCCAAACAAATGCCAAAGGGCAAAAAAAAGAGACAACTAAAAATGCTCTAGGAAAAGTGACTAAAGTAGTAGATGCAAAAGACTCTTTAAATGCAAGAATAGAATATTTTTATGATGCAGTTGGAAATCTTGATTATACATTAGATCAAGATGGAATGAAAATAGATCTTGATTATGATATCTTTGGAAATAAAATAAAACAAAATGATCCTGATATGGGTATATGGTATTATACTTATGATTCTTTAGGTCAATTAAAAACTCAAAAAGATGCAAAAGGACAAATCACATCAATAGGATATGATAAACTAGGAAGAAAAACAGAAGAAAACCTAAGTAGTGAAAGATTATTTTGGATATATGATACACAAACAAATGGTAAAGGATTAATCCATAAAGAGATAAAAGAAGATTTAGATGGAAAAATCCTATTTGAAAAAGAGTATTTTTATAATGAATACTCAAGAATAGAAAGAATCATCACAAAAATAGATAATAAAAAAACATATATAAAAGAGTACACCTATGATAAATATGGAAGAGTAAGTAATAAAAAGCTACCAAATAACTTTGAACTTATAAATGACTATGATAATAATGGATACCTAAAAGCTATAAAATCCCCTGTATTTCAAATAGCTGACTTTGATGCAAGCCATTTTACAAATCTAATTACTGATTTATTAAATGGATCACAATTACTTTATGATGAATATTTAGAGTATCAAGAAAAAGCAAATGATCTTATGAATAAATCTGATGAGTATAGAGTAATTGTGGAATTAAATAAAGAATATACCGATAGAGAAAGAGAAGATTTAATCGCAGCATCAAATCAATTAGAATCAAATGCAATGGCTTATGAATACCAAGCAAAACAAAGCCTATCTCAATCACAACAATATCTATCCCAAGCTAATGGATATTTATCTGCATCAAATTATTATAATTCGACTGGAAACATATCAACGAGAAACTATTATAGAGATCTATATTATAACTATTTAAGTAAAAGTAGTTCCTATGCTTCTCTATCTAGATATTATTTAAATCAAGCAGAATATAATTACAATGAGTTAAACACTACAAATGTAAAAATAAGAGATGTCGACTTTGCTTTACATATATCAGATACCACATCAACCCTGTCTAAAAACCTCCAAGAGATAGCAGATAATCTAAAACAAAGACATATTGACTATGCTGTAGATACAGATATACAAACTGCTTATAATGAAATGGGAGATGGAGTATATAACTATTTTTATAAAGCCCTAGATTATAATGCTAAAGATCAAGTTACTAAAGAGATCTCAGGAAATGGACTAGTAAATGAAACGATCTATAATGAAGCAGGAGCCATATCCAATATCACTACAGGATATAGTGTAGATGGTGGTATAAGAAATCTAGAGTTTGAATATGATAAATTAAATAACCTAGTTCAAAGAGTAGATAATAAATTAGACCTAGTACAAGAGTATGATTATGATGATCTAAATAGAGTTGTATCCGCATTAAGTACAACACCATTTGAGAGTAATTTTATCCATTATAGATATGATCTAAATGGAAATATATCCTATAAGAGTGATATAGGATATTATAAGTATGAAAAAAATAATCATCAAGTTACAAAAGCAGGTGATAAAGTTCTAACATATGATAAAAATGGAAATGTACTCACAAATGATGATGCAACATTTACATATACTCCATACAATAAACCAAAATCCATAACAACACCAACTACATCTATAAACTTTGAATACGATATGAATAAACAAAGATATAAAAATATCCAACCAAAAGATGATATAAACTCTACAACCTATTATATAGATAAAGTATATGAAAATATCACAACATCACAAAATGATGAAGGGATACATAGGTATTATATATATGTGGATGGAAAAGTTATATCTATATATACAGATGACTCCATAAACTCAAGTCAATCAAATACAAAATATTTACATTATGATTCATTAAATTCTGTAGATACTATTACTACAAATCTTGGAGTAGTAGAGGCTAGGGTATCTTATACTCCATTTGGTAAGAAGATAGATTTGGATGAGAATGGAGCTATAAAAGAAGAACCTATATTTACAAAAAGAGGTTATACTGGACATGAGCATATTGAGGATACTGATTTTATTCATATGAATGCTAGGGTTTATGACTCTGCTATTGGGCGGTTTATGTCGGCGGATAGTATTATTCCTGATCCGTTTGACTCACAAGCTTTTAATAGGTATTCTTATGTTATAAATAATCCGTTAAAATATATTGATCCAACTGGGCATGAGTATGGTCCAGAAGATGGCGAAAATTATGAGGATCAACAGGAAATGAATGAAGATCATGTTGCTGGTGAACAGAGTGATGCTCAGGCTGAGGAGAATGAGTGGAATAATAGTGATGATTATGGTGATGGAAGTTTAGATGATTGGCTTGATTGGAAACAAAAACGTGAAGAAGATGCTGCGAAGGAAAAAGCTGATCGTGAAGAACAAGCTAGACTAGAGGCAGAGAGGAAAAAGGCTGAAGAGGCTAAAAGGAAAGCGGAGGCTCGG
>CAYFGQ010000137.1:0-3770 GCA_964342525.1 uncultured Arcobacteraceae bacterium | reverse complement strand
TAATACCCTTTGCTATTCGTGGTTTTTCTTGGATTAAGGCAAAAGGAAACGGAACAAATGAGTTGTAGACCGATTACCTTAAAGCTTAGTAGTACTTGGGATAACTTGCAGCGGGTAGCCTTGCGGGTTGTGGCGAGTTGCTCCTTTTTTGTGGGTTGATATGCGTGGGGAGATAAAAAAGAGCGACCAGAGGGAATCCAAAGTGCTACGTTAAAAGCCCCATATTTTTATGGTCTTTAACCCCGCCCTTTTATATCAGGGTATTAAAATTTAATGATGTAGACAAAAGTATATCCATTAAAAAGGATTTTTCTCTCTGAAGTATCCATTTGGATATAGTTTGAATCCACTCCTAATTTTGGTGCAACTTTTCTTTTGATGTTTTAAGTTTCTTGAAAGCCTCAAATTGTTTATTCTTTTTCAATTTTTATATTGCTATTTCGCATTATATATTCCCTAACCCTTTTCCTTTTACACTTCTTTGTAACACTTGATATTTCTTTGGTAGCACCTATGGTCAATGTATAATCATCTAGGGCCATCTTTCAAATGATTAAACCATCTGCTAAACCTTTTGCTTACATAAAAGAATTTATATAATCCTTTAGCAGATACAGTTGTTACAAACTAAATCTTGACTGGTTTAATATTACCCAAATATTTTCTTTAAAAATGATTTACTCTTTTCATCTTTCAAATTCTCAACAGCTGCTAGTGTTTTATTTAATAATTCTTTAAGTTCTGCATTTTCAGTGGTAAGTTTTTGCATTTCCTCTCCCCTATTTTCATATTCTTTTTCCCTTTTTTCTTCCATCAATTTAGAAAATTGCTCAAACTTTTCATCTAAAATTGTTTCTAGGTCTTCTGGTTTGGCAGGTTTGCTTTCAGATTTCTTTAGGATTCCCCTACAGTAAGCATGTATATCTTCATCGAAAAATCTTTTATAGTTCTTGCCATTTTTCTTGGCTGCTTTCTTAAAAGCTGCTACAGCTTCTATACTGGCATTCCTCACTTGCAGTAGCTCAGTCCCTGATTCTGACATTTTTTTTAATAGTTAAGTTGGAAGTATCATTATATTTCAAATATAAAAATATATCATACAAACTATCATACAAATACTAAAATCATACATAAAAACCTATTTATAGGCTTTTGATAGCCGCTTTTAAATAAAATATCATACATTGAAATTTGTATGATTATAACGCAAATAAATCATACAAAAACATATTTGGAAATTTACTTTGTATGACAATATCAATAAAAGTCATACATGCAATTATTGAGGTTTAAAGGTTTGTATGATAAAAAGCCAAAAAAGTCATACTTAAATATACACTTGTATGACTTTTAGTGGGTAAAATCATATACAAACTCAACTAAATCATACTAATACATTGATAATCAAATATTTATGTAAGTATATTAAAGTATTTGTTATAAACTGAGGGAAAAATCATACAAATGACATTAAAAATATGACACAACAGGAAAGTGTATGACTTTTATTTAAATAGTCATACTTTTAAAAAATATTTGTATTGACTAGTTTTAGGTTATAATCTACATTATCATACAAACAAGTGTAAATGTATGATAGGGTAGGAGTGGGCACTACTATCATCAAAAAAAGAAACAACCCCCAAATCAAGAAAGCATTTATTATGTCAAAATTGAGCAAATTGAATCCATTCTCCCTAGAAAATATAGAGTCTAAAGCAGAAAAGAAGTTTAGAACAAGAACATTTAAAGAAGAATATAGAGATCATCGCCTATCTGCTATGGTTTTCAAACTATTGTTCAGTGCTATATCTATCTATTTTGCTACATACTTTTTTCAACATTTTATCTTTAAATCTTTAGTACCGAACCTACCCATAGATAGTACCAACAGTACCAAATGGTTTACTGGTAGTACCATTTGGTTGATTTCAGCTATTATACCAGTAGCTGTTGAGGTCATCAAGCATTTAAGTGTACCTATTGTAGTTAACAGTATAATAAGGGCTAAATGGGCAAAAATTGTAGTGCCATTTTTCTTATCTACCTTGACTATAAGTGCTTCTTACTACTTTACCATTGAAGGTAGTGCCTTTATCTTTGATAAGGAAGATATAAAGATGTCGGAAATAACTACTCAATTCAAAATCAAACAAGACAGTGTTAGAGATTACTATGGTAAACAGATAGAAAAAGAAAAGGAACTACTTAAAGAATTACAAGATAATACTAAAGATAACTCACTGATATACAGCACTATAAAAAGAATTGATAAACTAGAAGGTGAATATACTTCAACTAGAGGTAGAATGGAGAAGGCATTAAGGTTAAACCAAAATAAAGATAGCATTAAAGCTTACTTCAAACCATTATTAAATAGGATTGAAACAAAAATAAATGATGAAAAACAGCGATCAGATGGGTTATTATCCAGTAATGAAAAAATAACGATGAATACTATTTTGAGCATAGAAAAACTACAAAATGAACAAGAAGCAGAATTAGCAGCCCTAGATACTAACCAGAAGGAAGTCAAAGACACTATAAAGACAGATAACAATCTTTTATTAGACTACATTTATATTGTTGCTATTGCTATAGAAACACTTATTTTACTCTGTATCATCTTTATTTCTTACTATGACTACCAAATAACGAGGGGCGACATAGGATATAGGAATTTGACTGAACTAGAGAAAAAATATACCTCTGTGGTAAAGGAATTATCTGACACCAAACAATTATTGGAGGAGACAATAATGGAGACAAAGGTTAACAGCAAAAAAGCAGTACCATTAATGAATAATAAAAATAGTACCGATAATGGTACTACCATAAGGCAAAATGGTACTGCACTTAACAACAATGGTACTAATGATAAAAAGCAGAAAGTAACGAAAAAGTCGGGATCTCAAAAAGACACTAAAATTGCCTATCTATTGAAAGAAGGTTACACTTATGCACAGATAGTAGAAAAATTAGGGGTGAGCAAAAGGGATATTGCTAAAGTGAAAAAAGAAATGGTTTAGGAATAAATATTCAATAAAAAAGGTAGGGGGGAGAAAAAACGTGTTATTCACAGAAGTAAGTGCAAATATGTCATTGATATTCCCACAAGCTCATCAATAAAAGGTTTTGAAAATTCCTTGAACTTCATAAGGACAACCATAGATGGGAAGAAGATCATAGCTAATTTAAAGTTTGCCAGATGCCATCTTCCTAGGTTTGTATCATAATCATTCTCATACCTGTTTTTCATTTACATATAACATTTCCAATAAATTTAAAATATAAGCTTTCCATGTAGGGTAATTTATGGACTAGAAGATGGTCTAGATATGAAATTAATAAATCAATATTTTAAAAAATGAAGCCTATTATTCATTTCAATATGCAATGGGTTTGGTTTATTGGCCTGTAAAACTGGTTTTAGTATTTTCAATAAAAAATGAATCACGACTACCTATTGGTAATGTATCTATTAGCACCAATTAAAGAGGTAAAAGTGGAACAAGGGGGGAGAGAAAACTTGCTTAGGGGGGAGGAAAAACGTGTTGCTAAAAGCCTATTCTCATTAATAGAGCAACTTTCATATATATATTAAATAAATTATTTCTATTATTTAATATATTATATATTACATTCCGTGTAAATTGTTGATAGTCAGTAATATACAAGCATTAAGGGGGAGAAAAAACTTGCTTAGGGGGGAGGAAATACTTGCTTAGGAGGGAGAAAAAACTTGCTTAGGGGGGAGAAAAAACTTGCTT
>CAYFGQ010000136.1:0-3806 GCA_964342525.1 uncultured Arcobacteraceae bacterium | reverse complement strand
TAATGAGACTCAAGCTAAAGCAGTTGCTAATTACCTAAGAAGTATAGGAGAATAAGATGGCTGGAAACACTCAAATGAATGATAATGAAAGAGGAGTATTTTCTTTTCTTCATGGGATCACAGGGATGTTGGTAGCTGTAGTATTATTGCTTGGTATTCTTGGGGTAATGGCAGTTGTTGGTTTAAATGTACAAAGTGCGGAAGCTACTAATTATTACTCAATCAATACAGATACAGATGGACTAAGAATGATTGATAATAGTGAAAAACAATACCAAAATTATAAACTTGAAAAAGGGGAATAGTTATGGATAAAGTTATAGGATGGCTACTTGTGGCATCGGCATTGATGACAATTTATTTATCTTTTTTAGATCCTACACGAATTTTTATAGGGTAAAATAGATAGAAGATATAAAGGAGAATAAGGATTTATCTTTATTCTCCTTTTTTATAGGCAAAAAGACAATTTAAAATAAATTTCATTTTACGATTATCTATATAGTATGATGGGATTTATGGATATTTTAATTGGAAAAAGGCTTTTTTCTATTTAATAGTTTAAAAGCCTTTTTTACGATTTGTATCTTAGAAAATTTTACTTGTTATCTTAGAGAATAAATATACAAAAAAACTAATTGTAAGTAGTTCGTTATGTTATGGCATTAACAAATAGATTTTCACTACAAGAGCTATATGATTTGTTTTAATATATATGAACCCTCTAATTAAAACTAGTATATTTTTATTTAGTGTTCATTTGGTGGTTTTTAGAAAAAAATTATCATATTTATTTGATTTTTGATCTTATGCAATTATGTTATAATGATCGGATAAAAGTTTTATTTATAAAGTAATTATAATGGAAAAAGAAGAAAATTTAAAAGTATTATTTGTTGAAGATGATGAGATAGCTAGGGAAAATGGTATAGAGTTTTTAGAAAACTATTTTGATCATATTTTTGAGGCTGCAGATGCCATAAGTGCTTCAAAACTTTATGAAGAACATAAGCCTGATATTATCGTCACTGATATTCAGATGCCAAAATTAAATGGATTAGAGTTTATATCAAATATAAGGGCAAAAGATAAAAAAGTGCAAGTGATAGTTTTAAGTGCATTTTCTGATAAAGAGTATCTTTTTAAAGCGATTGAGCTGGGGCTTGTAAAATATTTGGTAAAACCAGTAAATGATAAGGAGTTTGAAGAGGCTTTAGAGCTTTGTGTAGATTCTATTAAAAATGACAGCTCAAATATTATAGAGTTTTCAAAAGATATATCCTTTGATACTTATAATAAAACCCTAAAAAAAGATAATGAACTTATAAAATTAAGAACAAAAGAACTCTCTCTTTTAGAGCTTTTAATAAAAAATAAAAATAGATATGTAACCTACTCAGAGATAGAAAATATTATTTGGTATGATGGGGTGATGACAAAAGATGCTCTAAAAACACTTATCAAAAATCTAAAATCAAAACTACCAGTAGATAGTATTGCAAACCTTTCAGGTACAGGATATAAAATTGAACTCCACTGAATCGATGCTTTTAATCTATGGTATAACCTTTGGTATCCTTATTATGACTATAATATATACCTTTATAAGGTATGTATATTCAAAAGAGTTGTTTTATATCAGCTATTGTTTTATGCAGGTTTTTTCCCTTATATTTATAGGAGCTTATAGTAATCTTTTTGAGCTAAGTGAATTTATAAAAGAAGGGGCATTACTTCTTGCTACTATAAGTGCTATAGTGTTTGCCGTATCTTTTTATGAGGGAAAGTTTTTACCAAAGATCACAAATCAAAAGGAGCTTTTCTTTAATACTTTTTTATTAAATATTGTGATCTTAACTGCTTTTTATCACTATGTGCTTTTTGAGTATTTACCTTATACGGTTGTGTATGCCATACTTTTTATCTCTATTATTTTTAATTTAAAACAAGGATTTAAACCTACTGTTATTTATGTGATTGGGTGGTCTGTATTTTGTTTTGTACTTTTTATTTTGGATTTTAAAACATATTATATGGAACATGGATATATGGATATAGTTCTTATGGCTTTTGCCATAGAAGCGATACTTTTTACTATCTCTGTTTCATATAGGTATGGTTCACTACAAAAACAAATGAAAGAGTATGAAGATATGCTTTTACAACAAAGTAAATTGGCAAAAACTGGAGAGATGATAAGTAATATCACCCATCAATTTAGGCAGCCTCTAAATAATCTTTCTTATATATTTATAAACCTAAAAAAAAGATATGAAAATGATAAACTTGATAATAAATATTTTGATAAAAAATATAATCAAGCAAATGATCAGATACAGTTTTTATCAAAAACCATAGATGATTTTAAAGAGTTTTATACCCCATCAAAAACAAAAGAGAGCTTTGAAGTAAAAGAGGCTATTGATAGTGTGATCACCGTATTAAGCTCAGAGCTTAAAAGAAAAGATGTGGAGCTAAACTATAACTTTGATACAAATAAAGATATAAAAGTATATGGGATAAAAAATGAACTCTCACAAGTTGTTTTAGCTCTTATCTCAAACTCCATAGAGGCCTTTGATAAAAAAGAGGATAGATATGTGGATTTAGATATATCTTCAGATGATACTTGGATAATTGTAAAGATAAGTGATAATGCAGGTGGAATCAAAAAACAAAATATGAAAAAGATTTTTGAGCCATATTTTTCCACAAAAGATGAGGGTACAGGTATAGGGCTTTATCTTGTGAAAAATATTGTTGAAGAAAGTTTTGAGGGTAAGATAGAGGTTCAAAACCAAAAAGAGGGTGTTGAGTTTATCCTTTATCTTGAAAAATCAGTTTAAAAATTTCCTAAGTAATTACATCTCTTGTTTGTAGTATATAGATTTTTAAACAGATTTATAATCCCTTTAAAGTAGAATTATAAAAATTATTTAAATAATTAAGGATATTATATTGTATATTAGAAGTTTTTTTATATTTATTTTTTTTAGTTTTATTTGTCTAAATGCTAGCGATAGCCAAACTCAGGCTTTATGGTATTCAAATAATATGGCCATATTATCATATATTATTTTATCTAGTTTGATTATTATTTTATTTATGAAGCTTAGGGCAAAAAATTTAGAGCTTGATAAAGAGGTGAAAAAGAGGATTGAAGAGTTAAGTGTTGAGAAGCAAAAAGTACAAGAGAAAGATGAACAGTTTAAGTACTCCTTGGCTTCTATGGGGGCATTTTATTGGGTTGATAACCTTGTTGATGGCTCAATCACCTTTTTATCAAATCAGTTTTTTTATAATATTGGTTATGGAAAAGATGAGATTCCTATCACTATAGAGGAGTTTGTTGCAGGTATTCATCCTGATGATATTCCTATTGTAATGGAACAATTCTCTAGATATTGTAAAGGGGAAGTGGATAAATACGAGGTTGAGTTTAGATATAAAAGAAAAGATGGAACTTGGTTTTGGACTAATAACTTAGGATATGCTATAGAATATATAGATGGTGAGGTTACAAAAGTTGCTGGTTTAACAACAGATATTAGTCATAAAAAAGCCATAGAAAAACAATTAGCCGATGCAAAAGTAAAAGCAGAGGTTGCTGCACAAGTAAAATCAGAATTTCTTGCAAATATGTCCCATGAGATAAGAACACCAATGCATGGTATTATTGGGATGAGTCATTTAGCCCTAGAAACAGATCTTAATAAAAAACAAAAAAACTATATTCAAAAAATAGAAGATAGTGCAAAAAGCCTTTTAGGTATTATCAATGATATTTTAGATTTTTCTAAAATTGA
>CAYFGQ010000135.1:0-3834 GCA_964342525.1 uncultured Arcobacteraceae bacterium | reverse complement strand
CTATGTATAAGGCATCTATAGTATTTTCCACACCAATGCTTTGGGTTGTGGGTACTATTATCACCTTTGCAATAGGTGGACTTACTGGTATCACCTTAGTAACTTTAGGTGTAAATATACATCTTCACGATACCTATTTTGTGGTTGCTCACTTTCACTATACTATTTTTGGTGGCGTTGTGTTTATGCTTTTTGCTGCTATGCACTATTGGTTTCCAAAAATCACTGGAAAAATGTATGATGAGTTTAAAGCAAAAATAGCATTTGCAGGTATCTTTATAGGTTTTAATACCCTCTGGTTCCCTATGTTTATAGCTGGGGCTTTAGGTATGCCTAGAAGATACTTTGATTATCTACCAGAATTTACTATCTACCATCAGATTGCAGGTATTGGAGCAGTGATTACTGTAGTAAGTATTCTTTTTATGTTGTATGTTTTAACTAAAGGGGCTATAAATGGTAAACCAGCTGGAAACAATCCATGGAATGGAACCACCTTAGAGTGGCAAATAGCATCCCCTCCTCCACTAGAGAACTTTAAACATACCCCATATATAGACTTTGATCCCTATGAGTATGAAAATGGAAAACCAAAAAGGGATCTAAGTAAAATGATACAAGGTGGAAATTATGAATAAAAATACACAAGAGATTATCTATGATAAAAATGGAAATGCCCATAGTGTAGTTGATTTTCATAATGACTATACAGGAGCAAAACTTGGATTTTGGTTGTTTTTATTTACTGAATTAATGTTGTTTGGAGTACTATTTTTAGTATTTGCTTTTTTCTTTTACCAATTTAGTGTTGATTTTGTGGAGGCTTCAAATACTCTACACCTAAGCCTTGGTGGAATAAATACATTTTTTTTACTTATTAGCACTTATTTTATGGGTATAGCCTCACTTAGTCTAAAAGAAAATAAAATTGAGCGATCAAAAAGGATGATCTATGTCACCATAGTTTTATCTATAGTATTTTTAGTGATCAAATATTTTGAATGGTCAGCAGAAATTCAAAATGGCATATATCCAAACTCCCAAATACTAAATGAGATGGCTGAGGGACAGATAATATTTTTTGGACTTTATTTTGTAATGACAGGCTTTCATGGAATCCACGTAATAGCTGGTATTGGAGTAATGTTTTGGGCTTTAAAACTTATAAATGAAAAAAGAATAAGTGCTAAAAAAAGTGTAGTTTTAGAAAATATAGCCCTATATTGGGATTTAGTTCATATAGTCTGGGTATTTTTATTTCCACTATTTTATATGATCGCTTTTGGAGGTGTATAATGAATACTGACTCAAATATTCATATGACAGGGATTATGTATCTAAAGGTATTTCTTGCTTTAGTGGTTTTAACTGCATTAACATTTTTACAACCAATTTTAATATCAGGAAGTGTAGCTGATACAGTACTTATGCAAATGTTTATAGCTATATTAAAAACTATTCTTATAGTGAGTTATTATATGCATCTAAAATATGAATCAAGTCTATTTAAATATATTGTGATACTTGCAATGGTCACATTGAGTATATTTTTTATAATTACATCAAGTGATGTTATATTTAGAAATGAATCATTTGATCTATTTCAAATAGGAGGATAAGATGTTAGAAGGAATTCAAGGGGTTTCAAGCTATGCTGAAGAAGTGGATAGAACTTTTTGGATAGTAAATGGAATTACACTATTTCTTTTTATCATTACAATTGGTTCTATGTTGTACTTTGTATATAGATATAGAGCAAGTAAAAACCCTCCACAAAATGCAAAAAATATTGAGCACTATACACCAATAGAGATAGCATGGACTGTAATACCAACTATCCTTTTAATGTTTGTCTTTTATATAGGACTTGATAGTCTAAGGGTGCAAAGGACTATGCCTTTGGATAAGGATTCTATTATCGTAAAAGTACTAGCACAAAAAGGGTCATGGAATTTCCAATATGAAAATGGCAAAAGAAGTCCAAACTTAATAGTACCCATAGATCAAAATATCAAGCTGGAGATGAGTGCCCCAGTAAATGATGTAATACATAGTTTATATATTCCTGCTTTTAGATTAAAAGAGGATGTTTTACCAGGAGTAGTTACAAAAGCATGGTTTAATGCAAATACAAAAGGTGTATATGATATTCAGTGTGCTGAGTATTGTGGCACAAGGCACTCTTTTATGCGCTCTGAAGTTAAAGTAGTATCCATGGATGAATATAAAGAGTGGTTAAATCCTACAGTAGTGAAAGAAGTAAGTTCTGCCCAAAAAGGAAAAGAACTATTTGAGCAATACGGCTGTACAGCTTGCCACTCCATAGATGGCTCACTCTTAGTTGGTCCAAGTCTAAAAGATAGCTATAATCAAAAAGTAAAACTATCTAAAAATGGAGAAACTATAGAGATCATCAGAGATGAAAATTACTTAAAAGATTCCATATTAAATGCAAATCAAGAGATTGTAGATGGCTTTTTTCCAAATATGATGCCTAGCTTTGAAGGGGTTATATCTGATAAAGAAGTAGATCTGATAATTGAATATATTAAATCTATAGGTAAAGATATAGAAGAAAAAGAAACTATACCTACAAAACCAAATGGTGAAGAGCTTACTATAAATAATGGATGTTTAGCTTGTCACTCTTTAGATGGTACAAAAATTGTTGGACCTAGTTTTAAAGGTATTTGGCAAAGAAAACAAAAAGTTAAAATAGATGGGACTTTAAAAGAGATAATAATAGATGAAGAGTATTTAAAACAATCCATCATAAATCCAAATGCAGCTATAGTAGATGGATATCCAGCTCTTATGCCTACATTTAAGCCTTTAGTGAATGATGAAGAGTTAAAAGCTATCATTGAATATCTAAAAACAATTAAATAGGATAAATTATGATTTTAAGTATTAAAGATTTTATAACTTTGACAAAATTTAGACTATCCTTTGTAGTCACCTCATCAATGGTTTTTTCTTTTATACTTATAAAAGAGTCAATAAGTATACAGCTTTTAGCACCTTTTATAGCTGTGCTTCTTTTAGCTCTTGGAGTAAGTGCTTTAAACCAATACCAAGAATATGAAGAAGATGCAAAGATGCAGAGAACAAAACATCGTCCAATAGCTTCAAATAAAATTACACCCCAACAAGGGCTTAGAATATCTATTTTACTTATAGCAATATCTTTTCTTACGATATATTTTTCACTAGAATTTATTGGAATATATATCTTTATCTCCGTAATAGTTCTTTATAATTTTGTCTATACAAAAATTAAAAAAACAACAGTTTATGCAGCTGTATATGGAGCAGTTCTAGGTATCACTCCCCCTATGATTGGTTGGTTAGCTGGTGGTGGAGATATTTATGATATACGTTTTTTTGCTATTGCTTTATTTTATTTTATTTGGCAGATACCACATTTTTGGCTTTTGATCTTAAAATACCATAAACAATACCATATAGCAGGATTTCCAACAGTTGCACAGGAGTTTGGTATACAAAGATTAGAGCGTATCACCTTTATTTGGCTTTTACTTACTGTAATTTGTGGAGTATTTGTATTTTTGGCTTTTCCTATTAGATCTGATATGGTGTTTGTATTATTTCTTTTACTTGTTATCTATACTTTATATTCCATATTTAGTTTACTTAAAACCCATAAATATATAAAAGTATTTGTAGCTTCAAATATCTATATAACCTTTACCATGTGTTTACTCACTTTTAATATTCTTCTATAGATTCTTAGCTAAAACAACCCCACTTGACCAAGCCCATTGGAAGTTATAACCTCCCATATCTCCATCCACATCTAAAACCTCGCCACAA
>CAYFGQ010000134.1:0-4007 GCA_964342525.1 uncultured Arcobacteraceae bacterium | reverse complement strand
CATAATCTGGGTAAACAAGGGATTTTAATGAACATAGTATTTTTAGATAGATCTACTTTAGGATATGACGTAGATTTAGGTATTTTTGATGAGTTAGGAAATGTTATCACTTATGATATAACTACACCAAGTGAAACATTGGAAAGAGTAAAAGAAGCGGATGTTGTTGTAACAAACAAAGTTGTGATTGATAAAGAGATCATGGATAATAGTGATATTAAACTTATTTGTGTAGCTGCAACTGGTATGAACAATATTGATTTAGAATATGCGGCACAAAAAAACATAGCTGTAAAAAATGCAGTGGGTTATTCAACACCAAGTGTTGTACAGATGACTTTTTCATTTGCACTACATTTTATGCAACATCTAAACTTTTATAAAAGTTATGTTGATAATGGAGAATGGCAAAAATCACCAATTTTCACAAACTTAGACAAACCATTTAACGAACTTGGTGGAAAAAAATGGGGTGTAATTGGTTTAGGCAATATTGGAGCTGAAGTTGCAAGTGTAGCAAAAGCTTTTGGTTGTGAAGTGAGTTATTATTCTACTAGTGGAGCTAATAATAATACAAACTATCCATCTATATCTTTAGAGCAATTATTAGAAGAGTCAGATATTATATCAGTACATTGTCCACTAAATGATACGACAAAAGGTTTGCTTAATAGCACAAATATGAAACAACTAAAAGATAAAGCAATAGTATTAAACCTTGGTCGTGGTGGAATAATAGATGAGCAAAGTATTTTAGAAATAGCTGATTCAAAAGAGGTTTATTTTGGTATAGATGTTGTTTCAAAAGAGCCTATTGATGGTGATTCTCCATTACTAAAGGTGAAAAATAAAGAGAGATTACTTTTAACTCCACATATTGGTTGGGCTTCTGTTGAAGCTAGACAAAGATTAATCAAATGTGTATTTGACAATATATCTGAGTTTGTATTATAATTTGTATTACTAAACAAACTGGAGTAAAAATGAATCCTTTATTATATTCATCAAATGAGATGTTTTCATCAACAGAGCTTATTAGAAAAAGCAAAATGATATTTGATAAGTTATTAAAATCAGAGATCGAAAAAGCAATTATATTAAGAGATGGTAAGCCTGGTTTTATGCTTTTAGATTTTGAAAAATATGAAGAGCTTATGAAAGAGTATTTAGAACTCAAAGAGAATGCTTCTAAGCCTGTGCAAAAAGAAGAGGTGATAACTCAAAAAGAGCCTGAAGTTGTTATACCTGTACAAAAAGAGGATCCTATAGTACAAGAACCTGAGGAGATTATAGAAAATAAAAAAGAGGAGCCTGAAGAGGTAGGTTTTTCTATGAATGCATCTGCAGAGGAACAGTTCGAGCATATAGAAGATGATATAAGTGAAGATGATCTAAAAAAAGCTCTTGAAGATATTGAGAGTTTGAGTTTTGATGATGATAAAACTAAGGATAAAAAAGAAGAACCTCTAAATTTAGATGAAGATGATCTTGATGAATTATCTTTTACAAGAAAAAAAGAGCAACCATTAAAGGAATTTTGGGATTAGAATGATTGATGTTTTGATTATAGGAAGTGGTGGTGCAGGACTGAGTGCTGCCATCACTGCAAAGCAAAAAGGTGCAAAGGTATTAGTTGTAAATAAACAATACCCAACACACGCACAAACCTCACAAGCACAAGGTGGAATAAACGCTGTTTTAAAGTTTGAAGAGGATAGTGTAGAACAACATATACAAGATACTCTAAAAGCAGCTCATGGCTTAGCCGATGAAAAGGCAGTAAAATTGATGTGTGAAAGAGCTAAAGATAGTATAGAGTGGCTTGATCAAATAGGTGTACCTTTTTCTAGAGATGAAAATAATCAAATAGCTCAAAGAAAATTTGGTGGAGGAAAGTTTGATAGAACTTGTTATAGTTCTGATTATACGGGATTAAAAATACTTCATACTTTATATGATAGAGTAATCAAAGATAATATAGAGTTTTTAAATGAACATCTACTATTGGATATTATCGTAAATAACAATAAGGCTGTGGGAGCTATATTTTTAGATATAGTCTCTGGGGATGTTAAACAAATACTTGCCAAAACTACTATTTTAGCCACAGGTGGATATGCTGGATTATACAATGGATATACAACTAACTCTGTAGCAAGTACAGGAGATGGTATTGCAGTAGCTTTAAGAGCTGGAGCTAAACTTAGTAATATGGAGTTTATCCAGTTTCACCCAACAGCTTTAAAAAACTCCAAAGTACTTATAAGTGAAAGTGCTAGGGGTGAGGGTGGATATCTTGTAAATAGTGATGGGGAGAGATTTATAGATGAACTTCTTCCTAGAGATATAGTTGCAAGAGCTATCTATGATCAGATATTACAAGATAAAGAAGTTTATTTAGATATTCGGCATCTTGGACTTGAAAAGATAATGGAGTCTATTCCCCAAGAAAGGGAACTAGCTAAAATTTTTGAAGATATAGATGTGGAAAATCAACTTATACCAATTACTCCAGTTGCCCATTATAGTATGGGTGGTATAAAGACTGATCTAAATACAAAAACAAATATAGAAAATCTATATGCTTGTGGTGAGTGTGCACAAAATGGTGTACATGGTGCAAATAGGCTAGGTGGAAATTCCCTATTAGAGATTATTACTTTTGGAAGAATCTGCGGAGATAATGCATATACAGATTCATTAGATATAAATGATATTGAAAATAAAGAGTATGACTTATATCTAAAAGATAAAAAATTTATTGATTCCATATATGAATTGCCAAATGAGATTAATTTTTATAAGATTAAAGAACAATTGGGTAAAAAGTTTTATGAAAACTTTGGATTATATAGGGATATGGATAATATGAATTCTACAATTTCATATATAGATAAGTGTAAAGATCAATTGCAATATATGGGGATAAAAGATAAAACAAAAGAATACAACCAAAACCTAGTAGAGTTTTTAGAATTTAGAAATCTACTTGAACTCTCAACAGTAATTTCAAAAATTGCAAGTAAAAGAGAAGAGAGTCGTGGAGCCCATTATAGATTAGACTATTCTAAAGAAAATGAACTTTTTCAAAAAGAGAGTATATCTTATATGTATGAAGATCAATTGGTTCTTAAATATAAAGAGGTAAACAAATGAAGTTAAATATACAAAGAAAAGATGGAATAACTTCATTTGAGCTATTCAAAGAGAATGAAATTCTTCTAAATCAATTAATAGAGATAAAAAAAGATATAGATTCTAGCTTAGGATTTAGATGTGGATGTAAAAGTGGAGTGTGTGGTTCTTGTGCTGTTAAAGTAAATGGGGTAGAAAGACTTGCTTGTAAAACTAAAATAAAAGATGGTGATTTAATCGAGCCTATAAAAAATACTAAAGTGATAAAAGACTTAATAGTTGATCTATCTTATGAATCAGATAGATTAAAAAGCTCAAAAGCCTTTTTAGAAGAGTACCAATTAAATGAGATAACTAAGAAAGATGAAAAACTAATAGATATACAAAGTAATTGTATCTTATGTCAATCTTGTTATAGTTCATGTCCTATATATGATGTAAATGAAAACTTCATAGGACCATATGCTCTTACAAGAACACTTAGATATGTAAATGATAAAAAAGAGAATAATATAAAAGATAAACTTGATACCATACAACAAAATGGTATTTGGGATTGTACCTTATGTGGAAATTGCACAATGGTATGCCCACAACATATAGATCCAAAGATGGATATTATTAACTTACGAAATATATCTGCACAACATGGATATAGTGATCCAAATATGATGAATTTCAACAATAATATGGATATTGGCTTCAATCCAAATGGCTTTTAAAAAAAAGATTTTAAAATAATAAAACAAATATGGTAATAAAATATTACTTTTAGCTATAAAAATAAATATAAAATCCCGAAAAAAACGATAAAAACCAAAGAATTCCAAAATTTAAGGAAATAATAAGAAAAAACCCTTGACAAGTGAAGA
>CAYFGQ010000133.1:0-4130 GCA_964342525.1 uncultured Arcobacteraceae bacterium | reverse complement strand
AAGAGCAGAAGGTAAAAGGGATATTCCTATTCAGATTGGTGATATAACATTAAATTCTGGAGATTTTGTATATGCTGACAATGATGGGATTATTGTTATGGAAAAGGAATGTGCATAATCAATCCATAGATAAATAGCCCATTTAGGGGCTATTTTATGCCAAATCCTGAAAAATGATATTTACTAAAGCTTATCAATCTCCTAATTACAATGCTAAGTGTTAGCGCACAAATTTCTATTTCAGGATTTGGGATAAAATGCTTTTATTTGATCTACATATTTCTCAATATCATCAAAACTATGATCTCCACCATCTTCTATAATAGCCTTGGAGTTTATAAGTAAATTTTGAGCTTCTTTATAATCAAGAACTTCATCACCTTTTTTTGAAAGTAAAAAATACAGTTCACTTTTTATATCTTTTATCTCATATTCTCGCAAAGAATCTAGATGCTCTTTTGTACATTCAAATTTTGAATTATCATAATAATTGTTTTTTAAACCAAACTCTTTTAGGGTTTCCCATGGATTTACAGCTGGATTTATAAGTACTGCTGGTAGATTATATTTATCTGCTAAATATAAACAATAAAATCCACCCAAAGAGGATCCCATAAGATATATATCTTCATATTTTTGATAAGACTCTATAATCTCTTCAAGGGTTTTAAGTGCTAGTTTTGGTACATATGATAGGGAAGGGCTTATAAAACCCTCATCTTTAAATCTCTCTTTTAATACTCTTGCTTTGTAGCTCTCACCACTACTACCAAAACCATGGATATATAGAATCAACCGTTTGCTCTATCTTTCATATGATCATAAAACTCATATATGGATATAACACTCTTTTTTAATCTCTCAACAAACTCATCAGTAAATGTAGGCTCAAAGGACACATACACTAAATCATATTGTTCATCAAATTGTGTTCTCATGTTTGAGTCAAAAAATCTATCATTTACGATCTCTTGATATATTTGATCGGCAAATATTTTTGGATTGTTTAATTCTTGGTCTGCACTTATAAAGTCATTTAGTGCTTGAGATAAGGCTCTACTTCTTATATGGTATTCAAATCGTTCATCAAAGTTTTCTTCATGGGAGTAGTTAAGTAGTATAAAGTATACATTATTTATAACTATTGATGATTCTATCTTTAGGTCCAGTTCTGAGATCTTTTGATATGTTTCATCCAAATCTTGGATAGTCATATATATCATTTTACCTAAACCTATTTGATAGTAAAGTTCATACTTTACAAATATCTCTAGTAGTTTCTCTCTTGAGAAATATTTTTCTATTTGATCTTTTAGTGCCATAGGTAATTATACCTAATAAGTTATTAACTCTCTTAAAATCTTATTTTTTGAGTAAGTGGTGTTTATAAAATCCACATAAAAATCATCTCCCCAAGATTTGGCACCACTGATACAAAGCTCTAAATATTGGGGATTTGGATTGATTTTATTATTATATTTTTGTTTTTTACCCATATAGATGTAGTTTTTATTATTGTTTAGTTTATTCTTTCCATATTTTGTTTCTATTTGGGATAAATCTATTTCTATTCTTTGATATCCTCTCTCCCTATGATCTAACTCTATAAGTTCACTTTCTTTTATATCTTTTATCAATATACCATTTATATGATGATCTTTACTTGGAAATACGCTAAGTACGGCCCTATCATTTAAAGTACTTTTTCTCCAAGATGGCTCTTGGGAAAACTCTCTTTTTAAGCCTTTTACAATAATAGGGATACATCTATCTTGGGAGATGTTTTTATTTAAAAGCTCTTGTTTATTTATAAGGCTACCATATACTATAAGATTTATCATAAAGTAAATATGACTTTATTTTGATTAAATTTTATTTAAATAAAGTTTTTATTTATTAGAAATATAAAAGCAAAATAGTACTAAGATAGTCACAATATATACAAAAGGATAAACAGTGAACAAATTAAGTATTACACCTGTAAATAATGGTCCACTAAAACTAAAAAACAATAGTGGTGAAGTTTTAAAAGATATGTTCTTTTTCCAAGATAGTTCTATTGATATAGAAAATAATTTATTTTTATGTAGATGTGGAAGAACATCTTCCCAGCCTTTTTGTGATGGTACCCATGCAAAAGTGGGATTTAGCTCACAAAATGAACTTGAAGATGAGATTATCCAAGAGTATCAAGCTGAAAAAATAAAAGTAACTTTCAACAGGTCTATATGTGCAGGTGCTGCAGCCTGTGTAAGAGGCTTTCCACAAATTTATAAATCAGCCTCTGTTGATTGGATAAACCCAGATGGGGGAAGTGTAGATGATGTGATAAATTCTATAAAAGCCTGTCCATCGGGAGCTTTATCCTATGAGATAGACTCCCATAAAATACTTGAATCCTATGAGATAGAAAAATTTGAAATAATAAAAAATGGCCCAATTAATATAAAAGGGAAAGTGGAGCTTAAAAATGTAGAGTGGTCTAGCTTTGCAAATAAAGAGAAATTTACCTTATGTAGATGTGGAGCATCAAAAAATAAACCATTTTGTGATTATAGTCATGCTAGTCTAGAAGGGGAAGAGTATACTTTTTAGTAAACTCTTACTCTTTTACCCTAAATAGAGTTTTTGATAATTGATATAATAAAAATAAAAATATCAATGGAAAGATAATAGTCTTAAAACTAAAGGCTATTATCATATCAAGGATATATCTACTAGTCTCTTCTGTAGCATCTTGATACTCTTTTACCTTTGCTTTATAAAAATCTGTGTCAAATACCTTAGTGATTTTAGAGAAGAGCCCTTGTTTCTCTTCATTTTGTGGAGTAGAGTTTGCTATATTATTAATAGTCTGTGAAGATTTATCTATCATCTCTTTACTAGTTTGTATATTATAATCTGGCTGCACGAAGTTATTATAAACTTGCAGATTAATAACACTCATAAGGGGTATAGATAGCCTTAGAAATACCAATAAAACAGTAAATTTAAAAAAGATATTTCTTGGTTTTTCATCATTTTGAAATCTTTTAAATAATAGGATATTAAAAATTATTAAGGAAACTACAACCAAATAAGAAAAAATATCAGCTGTTACAAAATTCATAAGTATTTTTTGAATACCAAGGGATGTAATACTTGCAAGCATGATCCATGAAAACTGCTCTACAAGATCATTTATAGGATCAAGTACTTCCCCTATAGTTATGGTAAGACCAGGAGGACTGATCTCTGTACCTTGGGCCAAAGATATGGCAGCATTTAAACCTTTTGCCACACCAAATACTATAACAGCTTCAGTTAGGGATTCTTCAACTACCTCTTCACCTTTACTATCAATATTTGCAAAAGTAAAACTCATAATAGCTACTATTGAAACTATTAGGATCAAAATTTTATACCAATAAATACTAATAAAACTCTTTTTTTCATTTTCCATGATTAAAACTTTTTGTAAAAATATAAAAATGTATACTTTTAATTATACCATAGATTGGGGCTTTTTAAGTAAATTTTGAAATTTCTTATGCTTGTGACGCAGGGGTGACGCAAACTCACTATAATATGACGTAAAATTTATTTTGGGGTTAAAAATGTTTTATTTAAATGGCTTTAATACAATAGAAGCAGTACTTATTATGGTAAGTTTCTTTGTTTTATTTTTCTTTTTTATCAATGATAAATACCCATTTAAAATCTTCTCCCATCCAATAATTTTAATAAGTTTAATTTTCTTAGTAATATTACATGGAAATAATATGGTCACTTTTTTCTATAATGAACATTTTGATTATATACGACAATTTTTATTTGTAGTTTCCTTCCTCACTTTTTCCCTAAAAGCATTTATTTTTAGAATATAGCTTTTAAATTTTTTCTTTACTTTATTATTTAAAAACAATCTCCATCTAGTTTGTATATTTTATTGTCTTTTTTTAAGGTAAACTTGACATTTATACACTCAATTGATATAATTTTATTATCACTCTAGGCAAGAGAGTGTTAATTTTAAATAATTAGGATATAAAATGACAAACAATATTTTTGAAAAACTAACAAATCAAATGGCTGAGACTATAGAGTCTAGTTTATCTTTAGCATTACATAATAAAAACCAAGAAGTGGAG
>CAYFGQ010000132.1:0-4436 GCA_964342525.1 uncultured Arcobacteraceae bacterium | reverse complement strand
GACTAAATCAGTGATAAGGTTTTATTGAATGTATGAGTATGAAGCTCTTTTAAAAGATTATGACTATCTAGTTGCCATATTTATTTTTCTATTTTTCCAAATCTTTCGTGTAATTTTACGAAAGATTGTATTTTATTTTGCGGAAAAGTTTACAAATAGATCAAAAACAAAAGTTGATGATAGGATACTAGAAGCCCTTAGAAAACCAGTGGATTTTTTCTTTATACTTTTAGGTTTACATTTTGCTATGGCTTATGTAAACTTACCAGATGGTATAGAAGGATTTATGCAAAGTGTTATCCGCTCAGGTTTTGCTATCTCAATCTTTTGGGCAATATTAAATATAATCACACCCTTATCACATGTTGTTCATAGGTTTACAGAAAAATTTGGACAAGAGTTAAGTGATGATATTGCTAAATTTTTAATCAAGGCATTAAGATTTGTTATTATCCTTATTGCAGTAGCTACGGTATTTCAAGAATGGGGTTACAATATCAGTGGATTCTTAGCTTCACTGGGTCTTGTAGGTATGGCGTTTGCTTTAGCTGCAAAAGATACTGCAGCTAATCTTTTTGGATCTTTAGTGATTTTTTCAGATCGCCCTTTTAAAGTGGGTGATTGGATAAAAACTCCTGATGTGGAAGGAACTATTGAAGATATTGGGATAAGATCCACAAGGATTAGAACTTTTGCTCAGGCTTTAGTAACAGTACCAAATGCTATTTTAGCAAATAGTGCCATATTAAACTGGTCAAAAATGGGTAAACGTCGTATAAAGATGAATATAGGACTTACATACTCCACAAATAAAGATCAGATTAAAAAAATCACTAGTGATATAAGGGGTATGTTAAGAAATCACGAAGATATACATCAAGATACTATTATGATCTACTTTACAGATTATAATGCTAGCTCACTAGATATCTTTTGCTACTTCTTTACCACAACAACAGCGTGGCATGAATACTTAGCTGTAAAGGAAGACGTAAACCTAAAAATTATGGATATAGTGGAAAGACATGGATCAAGTTTTGCCTTTCCTAGTAGATCTGTATATATTGAAAACGAAAAAGAATTTGAAGAAAATAAAATGAAGGAAATGATTTAAATGTTAAAAAAGATTGCATTAATTGGACAACCAAATGTTGGTAAAAGTTCACTTTTTAATAGAATTGCAAAAAAAAGAATAGCCATCGTAAGTGATCTTGCAGGAACCACGAGAGATATTAGAAAACATGAAATAGAAATCTTAGATCGTGAAGCACTTATGCTAGATACGGGTGGTATCGATGAAACAAATGATGAGATATTCTCAAATGTAAAAAGAAAGGCTGTAGAAACAGCAAAAGAAGCAGATATCATACTTTTTATGGTAGATGGTAAAAAACTACCAGATGATAAGGATAAGGAGCTATTTTATGAGCTTCAAACATTAGGTAAAAAACTAGCCCTTGTAGTAAATAAAATAGATAATGATAAAGAGAAAGAGAGACTTTGGTCTTTTTATGAGTTTGGTATAGAAGAAGACGATCTATTTGGTATCTCTGTTTCACACAATCGTGGTACAAAATCTTTATTTGAGTGGATTTATGAAAGCCTACCACCATCACCAAAAGAATTAGCAACGCCAATGGTATTAGATGATGAAGAGGATTCCTTAGAAGAGTTTTTAGATCCTACTCCAGATATCAATGATCAAGTTATTGATAATGAGATCAGAGTAGCTATTATCGGAAAAGTAAATGTTGGTAAAAGCTCAATACTAAACTCTTTAATCGGAGAAGAGAGATCAGTGGTAAGTCCAATTGCTGGAACAACAATCGATCCTGTGGATGAGTCCTTTGAATATGAAGATAAAAAGATCACTTTTGTTGATACAGCTGGTTTAAGACGTAGAGGTAAAATTGAAGGTATTGAAAAGTTTGCTCTTATGAGAACAAAAGAGATGCTAGAAAAGGCAAATCTTGCTTTAGTGGTTATTGATGCTAGTAAACCTATCACAGATCAAGATGAGAAGATTGCTGGACTTGTTGATCAATACGCTTTAGGTACAATTATCGTACTAAATAAGTGGGATGAAAATATGGAGACTTTTGAGAAAACTCTAAAAGAAGTTAGAAGAAGATTTAAGTTCTTATATTATGCTCCTGCAGTAGCTGTTTCAGCTAAAACTGGTAGAAGTGTAGATAAGCTAAAAGATAAAATTCTTAATATCTTCGAGAACTATTCTAAGAGAATTCCTACCTCTGTCTTAAATGAGACTATAGAAAAAGCAGTAAGAAGACACTCCCTTCCAAGTCCAAATGGAAACTACCTAAGAATCTATTATAGTACTCAATTTGAGCAACAACCACCACGTATAGCACTGATAATGAATAAACCTCAGTTCTTACATTTCTCATATAAAAGATATCTTATCAATTTCCTTAGAGATAATATCGATTTTGAAGGTACGCCTATCCATTTAGTTGCTAGAAAAAAAGGTGAAAGAGCAGATCCAGAGGCAGAGTAAAAATATCTGAATAAAAATAAATAAAGAGTAAGAGATGATTAAAAATAAGATACTTAAAAAGCTTTTGATCTATATAGGAGCATCTTTATTGGTATCTACATTTCTTACCATTATTTATATCTATTTTCCCCATCTACATGATAAATTTGATGGAAATATCCGTGATCAGATGTTTATCCTAAGGGGAGAACAACCTGATACAAAACAAGTAGTTGTAATAGATATAGATGAAGAATCCCTAAATCAACTTGGTCAATGGCCATGGTCAAGAAATATCCTCTCTCAAGTAGTAACAAATCTTACAAATGCTGGTGTAGGTGTAATTGGTTTTGATATCGTTTTTGCTGAAGTTGACAATAGTAATCCAACAAGAGTATTTCAAAAATTTGGTCGATCCATAGATGGTATACCTGATTATGATGAGCAGTTTGCTTATACCATAGCAAATGCCCCTGTAATCCTAGGATATCAATTTCAACTAGAAGATGAAAAATTTATCAAGAAAAAAGCTCCTAAAATCCCTGCCACATTTATTGAAAGAGGTAGACAGCTGGGTGAAGATTACCTTATCAATGCAAAAGGAACCATTCTAAACACACCTATTATCCAAGACAATGGATACTCCAGTGGTTTTTTCAATAATATTCCAGATGATTCAGGGATCATTAGAAGTGTACCTTTAATCATCAGATATCAAGATCAAGTTTATCCATCCCTAGCCCTAGAGATACTACGTGCTAGTACAGGTATAGATAGGATTTATGTTGATTATAATGAACTAGGGGTTTCCCATATCTCAATAGGAGACTTTATAATCCCAACAGATAGATATGGAAGAATACTTGTAAACTTTAGGGGTAAAGAGAAGACCTTTGATTATATCTCAGCATCAGATATATTTAATGGTACATTTGATCCAAAAGATATAGAAGGAAAAGTTGCAATCCTTGGTGCATCTGCAGCAGGAATTCTAGACCTTCGAGCTATACCATTTGAAGCAGTATATCCTGGAGTAGAGGTACATGCAAATGTGGTGGATAATATCTTAAATGGAGACTTCTTAACAAAACCAGCAGAGATAAATAGTCTTGAAATATTATCAATCTTTTTACTTTCACTTCTTGTAATGATCGCTGTTACATTTACCCCTATTTGGGCAAATCCTATTATTTTTATCCTTGGATCTATTGCTACACTTTATGGAATATATTATCTTCTTTTTACTCATATGATAGTGTTTAATATTGTATTCCCTATTTCAGCTATATTATTAGCAAATATTGTTGCTACATTATTAGATTATATGTTTGAGATAAAAAAAGAAGAAGCTATAAAGAAAAAGTTTGCTACAAAAGTATCAGCAGATGTAATGCACTCCCTATTAGATAACCTTGAAAATGATAAATTTGAAGCCATAGAAAAAGAGGTAACAGTTTTCTTTAGTGATGTGCGTGGATTTACAAACATATCAGAAACGCTAAGTGATCCAAAGGTATTAATTGACTTTTTAAATGAATATATGGAGCCTATGACAAATATTATCGTGGAAGAGCAAGGAACTATTGATAAATATATTGGTGATGCTATTATGGCATATTGGAATGCTCCAGCCGATGTGGAAAATCATGCAGATAGAGCATTAATTGCGACCTTAAACCAACTTCACTATTTAAAAGACTTAAATGAAAAACTTCTAAAAGATTCTAGATTTACATCTGTTGTTAAAATGAGTGAAGAGAAAAATATTCCAGTTGTTGATATAGGTATTGGGCTTAATACAGGTAATGCAATTGTTGGGGAGATGGGATCATCTATCAGAAGTGATTATACAACTATTGGGGATACAATTAACCTTGGTGCAAGGCTGGAGTCTTTATGTAAATTTTACGATTCTAAGTGTAATATCTCTGAATTTACT
>CAYFGQ010000131.1:0-4625 GCA_964342525.1 uncultured Arcobacteraceae bacterium | reverse complement strand
GCGACTCATGCGGGGGAGGGGAGGGAAGTACACGTGTTTGGGTTTGGCGTGTCGATGTCTGCGCGCGTGTTGGTCCATGATGCGCTGTCCCCACTGTTTAAGGAATGAAGCGTGGTTATCGGTGAGGGATACTGGGGCGTGGTCATGACCGCGACCGACGCATACTGGCAAGCGCCTCCAGTTCCGGGGTGAGACACCCGTGGCTTGCGATACAACGAGCCAAAACACCATCCATCCCATAGAAATCAGACGCGTTCACATACGCACGAGAGAAATCGCACGAGCCAACGCGAGGTATGCTTTGAGGGTCGGTGACATGACTCTTGGTCGAGACGAACGATGGTTGTTTTCAGGACGTCGGAGACTTAGCGGCTTACACAGCACTGCACCCCAGCATTGCGGTGTGCTGCAGTGCTTTACTCCTCGCTCACATCCCTAGCAGCACTGGGCTTTTCCAAGGTTGGGGGTTCCCGTGTCGTGGATTGATGAGGTCTTGAACGCGACCGTGACCGCGACCGGGGACCGGAAAATAATCTTGACGACAGACTCGACGTGGAGGGATTGGGCCGGACGACTTTGACGATAGTGATGATGATGGAGTTGGTCCGCTGATTTTCTTTTACACTGATAGTGCCTCTTCATCATCATCCAGACCAATCTGGTCAAGAACATTGTAGCTTGGTGGCGAACGGTACTTCCACGTGTACAACGCCATCCCGATTCCTCCCAATACTATCAAACAAATGGCAACAAGTGTACCAATCACAATAGCACGGCTGGACGACCCATCTACACGATCTTGGATGGATGGGGAAACCGGGGAGGGTGGCGGAGGAGGAAAAGACGGTGCTCGAATATCTGGTGGAGGTGGGGGTGGGCTGGGGATAGCAGGTACGGGAGTCGTCTCGTGGGGGGCAATTTGGTGCCAGACACGGTTGTCAGAGCACTGGAATCCCATGACCTGTCTACCATCTACAAGCACTGTAGCAGTCTCTCCCGGACCGGGGATTCGTTGGTGGGGGATGACAACGACAGAGGACCCAAGAGATGAGAATGCGGAATGAGGGCATATCATAGACTTGCTCCAAAATCCACGACTCTGAGACCCGTAGCTCCTCGAGCTTGCCGCTGGAAGAGCGACAATATCCGGACCAAAAACGTCGTCTCCTGCGTCATTGATGTCAAAGAAAAGCATGGGCGATGATACTGCGGAAATACCACTCGGGGGACGAATCGTGTCTCCAGGGAGAAAGTATCCTGCGTTGTTGATTTGGATGCCGCCTGACGCGACATTAACCCTATCAAGGTCCCCATCTCGGTCTAGGTCAACCATTTCATAGCGGCACGGTCTGGAGCAAGTCTGCTGGGAAAGGAAGGCATGGTATACCCAAGACATATCTGATTCATGCTCGATCCAAGCTGAAGCGCACGCTACATCATCATCGCCATCACCATCAACATCCGCAACGACCGGGGAATCGCAACGACTACTCTGCAGACCCATACTGTGCTCCACACACGTAAAACCTCTTCCAGTGCCCTGCAGATAGTTGAAGCCGAGATATGAGGTGGGGAGGAGATCAAGAAACCCATCTCCGTCCATGTCAATGGGGAGCAGTGTTCCGGACGCCTTGCACGAGTCAGTCATCCCCAATGGGACAGGTGAGAAGCTCAGGGTGGAAGAGCAATCGTTGAAAAAGACTTCACCGTTACACACAGCATCCACACAGCCATCATCGTTGAGATCAAGCACCTCGTTTGAAATCTGTACCCCATAAGACGGGCCCGGGGTGTTTCGTCCAGGAACCAAGTTCACACCAGATTCATATTTGAAAGCTTTTCCCGGAACCCCTTTCAGGAAGAACAGGCACCCGAGTACAATATCTAAAGTTCCGTCCCTATCCAAATCCAAGACTTTCACACCCGGTCCCACACCATTCGACGAGAAAGGAGCCACTGTATGGGAGAGAAACATGACTTGTTCCTTCCTCTCGTCGTGTACGTTATCCGAGACCACGTTCTCAGCAACCACAATCGAGCTCTGTTGGTATGCATTCTGCGCAACTCCGACAATGTCCATGTCGCCATCTCCGTCAATGTCCGCAGACGTGGCGTATGACCAACCCCACCCATCCGTCTTGAGTTCAGTTGAAGGTGCAAATACTGGCTGCGCTGTAGCCCCATTCGTCGACGCACACAAAGTGATGCAAACAAATCCAACGACCCAGGCCTTGAGCCAAGACCGCAGCATTTTTTTTTCTCGGGACGTGTGTGTGATTTCACTGATTTGTTCACATGTCTGTTGTTGCTTGGGCTGAGCGTGCTAAGCATGTTCTCCTTCCATGGACGGAGAAAGATAGTGGTGGGATTGGATGGGGATCAGGGGGGTTTCATTGTCGCTCAGGGGTAGTAGGGGTGTTCATTGCTGTTGTAACACTCACTGTGCTTCTGCTAAACGTGTCTCATGTTGCAAAGTGGATTGCAGTGGGACTCCCGTCCGTCTCTGGGGTTTACGTTCTTCGAGGCCTTGTCCAATCCTCTACTCGGGATGCACAGGTCCTTGCTACCTTGTGTGTAGGGTGTATGTCCATCATTGCGCTAGTGGTGGGGGTAGAGTTCTTGGCTGGGATGGGACCTCATGACGAGGGCGAGGGGACGGCGTTGGATCTTTTCCCTGCTGTGGGTTTGATAATGTCCGTGTGTGGGGTAGTCCTCCAAGGCTTTGGGTTGTTCTCGAGGGTGTTTGTGGATCCAAAGTCTTCATTCCCCTTTCAACGGGAGAGAGCAGCGTTGGAGTACACCCGATTGCGCCTAAAACCATGGGGACCGCGTAGTGTTCGATACCCAGGATTTATCCCACCAGAGTTGTTGGTTGCCGCCGTGTTGGTTGGTCTCACTGTTGCCTTTGTTGTGATCTTTACATGGGTCATGGTAGACATGTTTGTCATGTTTGTTCAACTGTTTGGATCCGAATTTGGTGCTCCAAAGAAGTATATTGATACGATTGTGCTCGTGTACAAGGCCACCCGGATCTTGTTTATTGGTGGCGTTGCGTTCTCCTTCTCGTGGTCGGTGTACCAAATGCTCCAGCAGTACCTCCACGATTTGTCTGTCCTGGGTCGAACGGGCCACCTCCCCTCCGGGTCGAAGGTAACCCCCAAAATCCAGAAGCGGCTACTCCCTCATGTGGGTGCATTGGTTCCAGCGTACGCGATGGTGGGCTCGTTTGTCAGTTCCCTGGTCCTCTTCATCATTGTGTTTGTATTCATTTGCCCCATGGTCATCATTGCATACTTTGTAGATTCTGTCCAAACGTGGTTGTTGCACACAATGATCTACACCGTGATCAGCGTATTGCTCCATCATGCAGTCAAACTCGTGTTCCGGTGGTGGCTGTATGGGGAAGATTCTTACAACATGGTGAGTCGCCCCCAGTGGTATGAGCTAGTGTACTATGTAGAGTTGATAACTGGACTGGTGATCGAAGGCCCGCTGAGTGCAGGTGCCTTTGTGGGCATGTTCTTTGGCCATTTACTCTCCTTCTTTCGTGTGGACAAGCCCTCGTTCCCCAGAGGATTGGAGTTTTGGGATGGAGGATTCAGAGCATACAGCTCACTCCTCCTTGCTGAAAATGTGATCAACAACCCCATTGCCCGTACCGCCCGTGGGTTATTTCTCCAACGTGACCCAGACTACGGTCATGGTAGACGAGCCCGGACAAGATGGTTTTTGGCCGTCACCTTGATCAACAATCCATCACTGAAACGACTTCGGCGACGAAGGAAGCACGATGAGTGGCATTCGACAAGTTCCATGTCAGGTGACGAAGACCTTGGTGTTGGTGTGGGTGATGCCGCAGAGTCTGCTCTCGGAGGAGACCTTGGCACGGATGGATCGGAAACGGAGGTGAACGTTCCGCTCCTGGACTTTTCACGTCGTTGAGCCCCATACCGTCATCATCTCCCGATATTGCGTAGGCAGAGATACTCGTTAGTTGCGTGGGGAGCAGGAGGGGTAGTAGAGGGGCGAGTTGCTCAAGTATCAAAGTATCAAAGTAAGGAGGGATCTTACTCGTGTATCTCCCACGTGAATGGATTTGGTCTGTTGTGCAAGCTTGTGTTGCGCGTTCAGGGTGGATCACGTTTCATCCGACCATGCGTGCTCGTCAGATTAAGTATAGGGACACCCCTTCGACGCCTCGAGCCACAACTTGGATGCATTTACGCCCGAAGGGCTAGCGAAGGGGACTTATCGCGGCCTTGGTGGATATCAGCCGGGGACGTCGGGGCTACCTGGGGGGACAGCATTTAGTCCATCGAACGCAACGTTGGTCTGGATCAGGAATTTAAACTGACAAGGCTTGCAGAGGTACATGAAAGAACGGTGATGTTGTGGGCTCTTGTCCGCGGGTGTAGCTTGGACATGAGTACCTCATTCTGGTACAAAAAGTCGTCGGACAAGGGAAGTTCTAGCGGTGGCAGGAAAGGAGAAATTCTACCTTTACCGTTTACTCTATTCTCCCGTGTTGGAGGTGCTGGGAGGCCCCGGAATCCGATCAATCACCGAGGTCTCGTCACAAACCCTGTTTCGAGCATCTTCAAGTAGATCCGAAAACAACGTCTCTG
>CAYFGQ010000130.1:0-4808 GCA_964342525.1 uncultured Arcobacteraceae bacterium | reverse complement strand
TAAATGAATTATGTAAAGAGTATGAAGTAGAGTTTAAAGAATCAAGAGCAAAAAATGTATTACTTTCTATTGCAGGGGCAATTTTACCAATCGCTGCAGCTATGCCAGTTGCAAGTATTGTTAAATTTGTACCTATTATTGGTCAATCAGCAGGTAGTATAGCTCTATCTTCAATGTCATCAGCATCTACTTATACGGTTGGTCACTACCTAATCAATCACTTTGAGAAAGCCGGTACTTTAGAGGATGTTGAACCAAGTAAAGCAAAACAAGAGATTAATAAAATTTATGAGAAATCAAAAGATGCAATAAAAAATCTAAAAAATTCAATTACTAAATCAGAAGAACCTACAGTAGAAACTGCAGAATAGTTTATAAATTATAAAAATTAAAATAAAGTGAGAAGCGGTTGGATAGGAATGAAGTAGTAAGTGGATATTACGATATCAGTAGAGAAAAAGCTAAAAAGAAAAAGCTTACAGGATATAAAAAACACCTAACAGAGATCACCCTTGGTATTTTACTGGTGGTTTTTGCCCTTGCGGTTTTTATACCGAGCATAGCGATTACCGTTCATGCAGGGGAAAAGGGTGTTTTATATAAAAGGTTATTTGGAAAAGAGGGTGTAGTTTTAGACAAGGTGTATCCTGAGGGAATATATTTTGTCTTACCTTGGAATAAGATGACTGTGTATAACGCACGGATTCAGCAGATTCAATATCCCCTTACCGTTCTTTCTAAACAAGGGATGAAAATAGAGTTAAGTTTATCTATCAGAACCCGACCTGTTTTAGATGATTTAGGACATTTACATCAGCAATTAGGACCAAATTATATAAGAACAGTAGTTATTCCTGAGGTTGAGGGGATAGTACTTTCCTTATTTGGTAAGAGAAATATTATGGAGATATATACAGATATTTATCAACTTATTGAAAATGCAAATGTAATTGCTGCAAAAGATTTAAAACAAAATAATATTGTTTTAGATGAATTGATTGTAGAAAATATCACTTTTCCAAAATCAGTACGTGATGCAATTGATGAAAAAATAAAACAAGAACAGATAGCTTTGGCTTATGAGTATAGGATCGAAGCTGAAAAAAGAGAAGCTGAGAGAAAAACAATCGAAGCTGGAGGTATTCAGTCTTTCCAATCTATTGTATCTGAAGGGATTAGTGATAATTACCTAAAATGGAAAGGGATAGATGCAACCTTAAAATTAGCAAGTTCAAATAATAGTAAAGTGGTAGTGATTGGTTCAGGTAAAAATGGACTACCTCTTATTTTAAATACAGAATCAGAGCAGCTTGTTAAAAAAATTACAAGAGATTTAAATACTACAAATAAAGGAAATTAGATGTATATGATATTTATAATGATCTATTTAATCATATGTATATTGATTGGATATGCAGGGAGAAATAGAAAATTTGGTTTTTGGGGATTTTTATTTTGCTCAATATTTTTAACACCAATTACAGGGTTTGTGGCTTATTTAGCATCATGCGAAAAGCTTAATTTAATAGTAAATAATAATGATGATGTTGTATTAAAGTAGGTATTTTGAGCTTTTTTAATCAACCACTTATAAAAATGATATTTTCTGAAACTAATGAGTCTCTTAAGTTAGTTGTTTTTTTGACGTTTTGTGCTGCCATTTCAAGTATAGGTTTAATATATATAATAAATACAGCAGCAGAACATGCAGCAAATCCAGAGATTGCAGTTAGTTTATATTATCTTACTCTTTTTATTATTATCTTTGTAATCTATTTCATATCAAAAAGAGTAGCATTTATTAAGTCTATGGCTATTGTGGAGCATATTGTAAAAAATCTTAGGATTAGAATATCTGATAAGGTTAGATATGCCAGTTTAGAAAGTATAGATAAAATTGGTCTATCTATAATTCAAGCAAGATTATCAGCTGATACGGTAACTGTTTCAAACTCATCTTATGTTGTTATCTCAGCAGTTCAATCTGTACTGATACTTATTTTTGGAATGTTTTATGTTTTTTATTTATCACCTGTTTCTTTTTTTATTGCTTTGGTAGCAATTGTTTCAGGGGCTTTGGTATATGTGTTTTATAATGATATCACAGTAAAACAGATAGATAAAGCTATAAATAAAGATGATGAATTTTTCCAATCTCTTCTTAATATTATTGAAGGGTTTAATGAACTAAAGATAAATCAATTAAAGAGTGATGATATTATTAAATATCATTCGATAATTGCTGAAGAAACAGAAGATGTTCGTAATGAAACATCAGGGATATTTGCAAATAGTTCAATTTTAGTACAGTTATTTGTATATTTATTATTGGGGAGTATAGTATTTTTACTTCCACAGTTATCTGATGTATATAGTGATACTGCAATTAAGGTTGTAGCAATTTTAATCTTTATCATGGGGCCAATAGAAACGATCACAGCTGCAATACCAAATTTTTCAAGGGCAAATAGATCTGCTCTTTTTTTAAATAAATTAGAAGAAGAGATTGATAAATTGGCAGATTATAGTAGATATGATACTCAATATGATATTAAAGAGTTCGATAAAATAACACTTGATAATGTTCATTTTAATTATAAAGATCATGATGGGAAACCTCTTTTTGGAATAGGTCCATTTAGTATGTATATACAACAAGGAGAACTTCTTTTTATCCGTGGTGGAAATGGAAGTGGAAAAACAACTTTTATGAAAATCTTAACCCTTCTTTATCAAGCAGATGGTGGAATGATAAAGGTTGATAAGACGCTTATTCATAAACACAATGTGAAAAATTATCAGAACTTATACTCTATGATCTTAACAGATTTTCACCTCTTTGATAGATTTTATGGAGTAGAAGATTTAGATTTAGATCGTTTAAATGAGCTTTTAGAAAAGATGCAAATATCCCATAAGGTTCAATTCAAAGATAATAAATTTAGCAATATTAATTTATCAACAGGTCAAAGGAAACGTTTAGCTTTAATAATGGCTTTGATGGAAGATAAACAGATCTATATTTTAGATGAATGGGCTGCAGATCAAGACCCAGTTTTTAGAGAGCATTTTTATCTAAATATTTTGCCAGATTTAAAGAAACAAGGAAAAACAATTATTGCAGTAACCCATGATGATCACTATTTTCATGTGGCAGATAGGGTTTTAAAAATGAATGAAGGAAATTTTGAAGATGTTAACTAAGTGTTTTATAAAGACTTAAAATCCATATATGAAAAAAATCAAAATAATATTTAACCCTATTTTGATCTAAAACCTCATAATTATTTTTTATAAGGTTTGTATCTTAATAGGTTTAAAAAGATGCACACTTTAGTACTAAATCATAGTAAGTCAATAATGGCTCAATAAAGTACTGCCTAAATTAATAGAAAAAATTTAAAAGAAATAGTAATTTATTTAAGGATAAACAATGCAAATATCAATATATCAAGAAAGGTTTTTAATAGAATGGCTTTTAAAGCCAAATAGTTCTAAGTATAATGTATCTCTTGCTTATAGGTTAGAAAAAACAGTAAATATTGAGTACTTAAAAGAAGCGTGTAAATATTCCTTAGATGATGAAAACTTTTTTATGGCATTTGATAAGCAAAATAAATCTTATAGGGCTGAGTATCAATTAGACGATTTTATTGTAGAATTGGATTATCGTGCCAGTGAAGATGATATAAAAGATTATCTAATTGATCTTATAAATACACCTTTTAATCTATATGAAGGTCCTCTTTTTAGAGCTTATATTATTACTTCTAAATCAAATATATATTTTATATTATTTGCCCATCATATTTTGGGTGATGGTCCTGCTTTTAGGATTTTAAAAGATAGGGTAGAACAAGCTTATAATCAATTGTTAGCTGGAAATAAAGAGATTAGTTTTTTTAAAGAAAGCTATACTCAAGCTGTCGAAAAAGAGTGCTCTTTTATTACTCAGGAGAAAAAAGAATCTGCAAAAAGTTTTTGGCTAGAGTCTTTAGCTGAATACCCTTTAAATGTTGATTTTCCTCTAAGCACTTCTTTTAATGATTCAATAAAAAGTGATTCTATTCATTTAGAGTTTCATGGGGATGAGTATACTAATATAAAAAAGGTTATAAAAAAGAGTAGAACTACACCATTTTTATTTTTTGCTGCTGTTTATGGTATAGCTCTTAGTAAATATTCCAATCAAGATAGGATTCTTTTAAGTTATCCAATTAATTCTAGACCTAAAGAGTATGCAAATATTACAGGTTCATTTGTCAATAATAGTTTACTTAAAGTAGATCTTGAGGAGAATCATACTTTTGATAAGTTGGTTTTATCATTGAATAAACAGCGTAAAAATTCTAAAAATCACCAATGGTACTCTTTAAATAATCTTGTGCAAGATCTTAGGGAAAATAGAGTTGAAGATTTAGGGGATGAGTTTTTTAATGTTTGTATAAGTGAGTCTTTATTGAGTACAAGTCCCTTAGATTTTAAAGGGGTTGAAAATGAAGGGTTATTGGATGTATCTTGGAGTAAAGAGAGTGATTTTTTATTAAGTTTTTTAATTGATTTGAGTAGCAATAAAGATAAACTAATGATTCAATTAGAATATCAATGTGAGAGATTAAAATTACATTTAGTGAAAAAGTTTTTTACACACTTTAGGGATGTCCTAAATATAGTTGCTTTAAACCCACAAATAGCAATAAAAGATATATCTTTACTAAAAGAAGAAGAGTACCAAGAGTTAGTATATACAAATAATCAAACAGATAAGTCATACACAAGCACAACAATCCATGAAGCTTTCCAAACAC
>CAYFGQ010000129.1:0-4977 GCA_964342525.1 uncultured Arcobacteraceae bacterium | reverse complement strand
GTAAAAAAAGAGAAGATCTTTTACATAAGGGAGTGTATGATATCTCTCCTAAAGAGTTAGCTGATAAATATCATGAAGCGGATCTACAACTTATAAAAGATAAAAATCAAATATATGAGAGTAAAGTAGTTTATGGTGATGGAAAAGAACACGATGTGGTGTTTTTTAAAGCAAGTATATTTAATGATAATGGAGAATTTGAGGGTATCTTAGGTGTAGTTGTTGATGTAACTGATAGAAAAACTATGCAAGTTGAGTTAGAAAAACTAAATAAAAACCTTGAAAAACAAGTTGAAGAGAAAACAAAAGAGCTAAAAAATATAAATGTAGGTCTTGAAAAAAGGATTGAGCAAGAGGTTGAAAAAAATAGAAAAAAAGAGATTCAACTTTATGAAAATGCAAAAAATGCTCAAATGGGTGAGATGATAGGTAATATTGCCCACCAATGGAGACAACCACTTAGTGTAATAAGTACAGTAATAAGTGGTATGAATCTAGCAAGAGAGTTTGGAACACTTACAGATGAAGAGTTTGATAAAAAAACTAAAGTAGTGATGAAAAATATAAAATATCTTTCAAGAACTATTGATACTTTTAGAGACTATATAAAAGAAAAAAATGAGTTAATGGAAGTGATACTTCAAGATAGGATAAACAGTGCATTGGGTATTATTGAAGCTTCCTTAGATAACTATCATATCGAACTTATTAAAGATTTAGAGCAAGAGCCTATTAAATACAAACTAGTGCAAGGTGAATTATCTCAAGTTATTATCAATCTTATCAATAATGCAAAAGATGCCTTAACTAGCCATGATAAAATAGTGGATAAGAAATGGATAAAAATAGGGCTTTATAAATCTAAAGAATCTATAGTGATTTATGTGGAAGATAATGCTGGTGGTGTACCAGAAGATATTAAAGAGAAAATATTTAATCCATATTTTACTACAAAACACCAAAGTCAGGGAACAGGACTAGGGCTTCATATGAGTAAAGATATTATTCAAAAACATTTTGATGGTCAGCTTTATGTTGAAAATACTGAACTTGGGGCTAAATTTATTATTGAACTTCCTCTTCAAAGTTAGCCCTAAAATAAGGCTCTTTTAAATAGTAATCTCACCATTGTGCTAAAACTGTGCTACTTTTGTGTTAAGTACTAAGTAAAAAAGAGCCTCTTGATTTTTTCTCATTCTTCACATATTTTGCATATACTTGAAGTGTGATATTTGCATTCTTATGACCTAACATAGATGCAACCCAAAGTATATCTTCACCACTACTTATCATCAAAGATGCAAATGTATGTCTCATCTGATATAAAGTCCTATGTTTAATATCTAACTTTTCTAAAACTTTTTCCCAATAAGTAAAGGATATCTTATTAGCTGAATAATAAGGTTTATTTCTAATTGTATTAAATACATAAGGTGAATCACACTTATATTTTAGATGATCTTTTAAGTATGGAAGTAATACATCAAGTATATCTATATCTCTAATACTAGACTTTGTTTTAGGAGTAGTTTCAACTCCTTTATTTCTAGTAGCTCTTACAGAGATAATCTTATCTTGAAAGTTTATATTTTCCCACTTTAAAGCTGTAATCTCTCCAGTTCTCATGCCAGTAAAAAATCCTATTGCAAAGAAAGCTCTTATCTTATCAGGCATTGCATTTAAGATTTTAAATATCTCTTCTTTTGATAATGGATTGATCTCTTTTAGAGTTTCAATCTTTGGAGCTTTTACTAGAGATAATGGATTTTTATTTATGATCTCATCTCTAAAGGCATCTTCAAATATACCATTAAATATAATTCTAATATTAGCAACATATTTAGATGAATATTTATCTAATAGTTTATTTTGCCAAAGAGATAAATCACTAGCCTTAATAGTATCAATCTTTTTATTTCCAAAGTATGGAATGATATGTTTATCAAATACTAGTTTATATCCTTTAGATGTAAGATACTTTCTATTATTTGAATTCATATTGATACTTTTATCAATCATCTGCTTAACAGTTGGAACAGTTTCATTTTCAAAGAACTTTCCACTATGAACTCTTAGTATCATTTGTGGAATAAGTTGTGTTGTAGCTAATTTTCTATTAGCTTTTGTATCATTTATATTTAGAGGTCGTCTTATATTCTCACCATTTAGGGAGAATCTTACCCATAGCTTTACACCTCTATTAAAAAGCTTTGGTTGTGTCATCTTTATCATGTGTTTTCCTTTTGAAAAAACACCATAATATTTGACTTTCTAACAAACGAGTTTATTCTACAAGAAATCATATTAAATCTTTTAGTATTTCATCAGCTAGTTTTTTAACATCTATCTGATTATTTGAACTTTTAACCCATATATCAAGCTCATCTTTATCAAATAAAAGTTTTCCAGCTTTTTTATAATAGTGTTTATTCAAAATAAAATAGTTATCTTTTAATTTATGGATATACTCTTTTGAATAACCTAGATAATAAGCAGTCTCACTAATATTTAACCATCTCTTTTCACCTGATAGTTTACTATCAAGTGATTTTATTTGATTTTGTAAATTTATGATTTGATCTTTTATCTCTTCAAATGGATTATTCATAATACTAATCCTCTCTTTTTAGCCTCTTTATAGGCTACATTATAAATATCTAAATCTTTTTGACTCTTATGTGATATTTTTTTAGTTTGCTCAACATATCTTAGTAGCTCATAATCATCTAATGTTGATACTGTTACAACCTTTATAGGAGTAATAAGTTCACCATCATTTAAAAGTCTTTGCTTTTGTATATCTCCATCTTTAGATATGGATTCAACATCTATATAGTTCTTTTTAATTGGTGTAGTTTTAGATTTAGAAAAAGAGTCTTTAACTTCATCATAGTATTCATCTAAAAGCTCTTTTGAGATAACTACTAAATGTATAAAAGCTTTTCTAAGTAAGGCTATATATTCATCTTTAAATTTCACATCATCATATAAAGATACTTTTCTTTTTATCCTTACTATTTGTTTATCAGCTTGTAAAAACTCTTTTATATCATAGGAGTTTTTAATATGTTCCCATATAGGTAAAGTAGTAGCTCTATTTTTATTATTACTCTTAGCTGTAGACTTTGAAATAGAATCTAAATCAACTAGTCTTATTTCATCCATAGATGCTCTAAAAAGGCTTTTAGCATTAGAAAGTAAATCATTAACTGAATCAATAGAAAATAGCCTTAGATGCTGTCTATTGAGTTGAAATTCAACATTAAAGATAATATCTTTTTCATTAAATCCATTATGTATAAAATAGTCCATCATAAGAGACTCTTTTTTAGATTTTTTCATCTCTAAAGTTTTATTATAAAGTCTTAGTTTAAATGGCTCTTTACCTATATAGATTGTTTGTAGTGATTTAGAGTTACCTATTTCACTTATTGTTGAGTATTGTCTTTTTCTAGTTACAAACATATCTCTAGTTATAAAACTAAAATCATATTGTATAAAACAGTTTAGATCAGCTCTTGTAATTGGTAGATAATCACTTATGTATTTAGATAATAGTTCATCATTTATTATCTTAAGTAGATTCTTTATACCTATAATATAAATACCATTAGCTTGTAGTTGTACTCTTATATCTTGTAGGAGTTGATTTTTAGTTGTATCTTTAAATCCTATTTTATAAAACTCATTTAAATCCCTAAACCAATAAAAGCCCTCAGCTTTTCCTAGATAGTTTAAAGTTGTATCTTCAATAGTGATATTGATATCACTATTTTCATACTCTAGATAAAGTTTTTCAAACTTACCTTTTATCTCTTCTATTTGATCTAGGATTTCTTCAAAAAGTTCAGGATAGTTTTTATTTGATTGGCAAAAATAGTATAAAGAATCAATCCCACTAAGTAGTTTAATATCATCCATTTTTTTAACCTTTTGATGTTAAGTAAGGGGTATTACTATATACCCCTAAATGTTTTCCTAAAGACTGTGAGGAAAAAAAACTCAGACCTCCGTCTGTAGTTTGTTTTTCTTCTCGTCTTTAGAAAAATCGATTAGATTCCATAGTAAGTTACTTTACCTATTACACCAACTGATACTGAAACCTCTTGACCAACTTTGTTTTTATATTGATCTACTTTTGAATCAGGGATTGAGATATCAAGTAATTCTTGTTTTTCACTTCCATCTTCCATTTTTCTCATTGTAAGAAGTTGTAGTTTATTTTTACCTACTGTTACTTCACCAGATTGTTTATCTTTAAAGTCATTTGCTTTATAGATTCCAAATAGTTTTGCTTTTAGAGTTAGCATCTCTTATCCTTTTATGGATAACTAGTTATCTGTTGTTTTTCAATATTGATAGTGGAAGTTTGACAAGATATAAAAAATATGTGAAGTAAATTTTACTAGTGAGTCACTAGCAAATTTTATAAATTAAAAATAGGTAGTTCTTTTTTCTTTGTTGGAGTTTCATATTCAAGTAATATTAGCTCATAGTATTGAGCTTTATATTGGATAGGTTTTAATATATGTGATTTTTTTAATTTAGACTCATAAATATCATCTTTAAATATATCATTGATGATTTTATTTATATATTTGGCTAAATCTATTTCTTTTATGTCTTTATGTTTAAATAGCTTTATTGCATATAGTTGGATGCTTTTAAAGATATGTTCATCTTTTATTTTTAGATGGGAGTTTATATATAGGCTTTGATTATTGAATGTATCTTTGATTGAATCATCTATATCTTTTATAAGATTAATATCAAAGGTATTTAAAGCTAAAGATAATCCTATATCATCTTTTTTGAATTCTTCATATATATTTAACCCAAACTTATTAGCTTTTATATAGTTGTTTTCAAGACTTTCATTAAAAAAACTTATCTTAGGTTTAATAGCTCCATTTATTGTTGGATGAGCTGTATGAGCTAATCCTCTTAAATGAACTGGAATATTTGCATCATTTAATT
>CAYFGQ010000128.1:0-5074 GCA_964342525.1 uncultured Arcobacteraceae bacterium | reverse complement strand
AATTTAAAGAATTAGATATTTACAAAAAAACTTTTGCTAATCTTCCAAAAATTTTTAATTCAAATTATGAAATAAGGTTTATAATAGAAGCATGAATGCTTGGTGCTACAATGTTTATAAAAAATTTGAGCTTAACTGGAGGTTAGGCGATGATTTTTTGTGAATGTTGTAGTGCCAATGATTTATGTTAATAGTGTGAAGTCTATTACATAATTTGAATCTATATTAAAGGAATATAATAAATGTTTAGTGTAAAAGTTGAAAAAGAGTGTGGTTGTTTTAGAAGAAGTGATTTAGAAAATAATATCAATTTTGAATCAAAAGATGAAGCTTTATCTACAGCACTTAGTATGACTAATCAAATGAATGATGAATTTTGTGGAAAACATGATTTTAAAGTTGCTGAAGAGGGAAATGATCTAATTATCTTTATGGGTATGCCAAGTACAAGTGGAAGTGCCTGTTGTGGTGGCGGTCACTGTTCATAATGACTTTATAAAGGGCAACTCAATCTTACGTTGCCCTTTCGGATAATAGCCTAAATATTATTTGTAGATTTCAGACTCTACTAAATCTAAAAATGATTTATAATCAAGTTTCGCAAGTTTTTTACCATTTACAAAAATAGTTGGTGTACCCCTTACACCTAAAGATCTTGCATCTGATCTATCTGTAGATGTGATATCACTTACATCCATAGCATCAAAATCTGCTCTTAATTTATCCACATCAAGTCCAGCTTCACCCATATAGTTCCATATAAGTTGTGGTTTTGGTGCATTGTGTGCTGCCCATACTGGTTGATATTTAAACATCACATCTAGAGTCTCTTTAAATTTACCTTGTTTTCTAGCAGCTTCAAGTACTCTAATCGCATATCTTGAGTTTTTATGATTATCAAGGTATCTATATACAAACTTTACTTCATCTTTGTATTCATAAAATACTTTTTTTACGATTGGGTGAAAATATGCACAAGCCTCACACTCTGGGTCTATAAACTCTACAATTGTTACATTGTTTTTATTGTTTCCAAATGCTGGAGAGTGATTCCTTACAAATGATACTGAACCAGATGCTGTTAACTGGGCATTTTTATTATCTTCACTTTTTTGATAAAAGTTGATCCCTGCTATAAAACCTATAGCAAGTACTATAACTGTAAATAAAAGTAGTTTTTTATTTTTCATAATTTATTTCCTTTTTCCTAAAACTAATAATAAGAATAATGATGTATATGCTGTTAATGATAGCAAAGGAATATTAACGAAACCAAACCAGTTGATATATTTTGTAGAACATGGTACACCACTTACACATGGTACAACAGATTCTGGGATAATATCAAACATTAAAAGATTGTGATAGATCGCTAGTCCTAGACCCACTACAACTATACCAATAGAGTATTTAAACATCTTATCATCAGGGTATAATAGATTGATCAAAAAAATTATTACAAGGGGATACATAAAGATTCTTTGATACCAACACATAGAACATGGTACAAATTGCATGATCTCGCTAAAAAATAAACTTCCAAGTGTTGCTACACTTGCGATTAGAAAACATAGAAATATAACTGTTGTACTATAAGTATCTCTTGAATACATTAAGTGCCTTTATCGCGGTTGTTTTTAAAAATTATAACATTCATAAATAGTTTATAACTATTGAATATTATACTTTTTTCAACTGCCCTTTAATTTAATTGTGCCGTATTTTATAATATAAAGCTTGAAATTATAGTGATTAGTGGTTCATTTTCACTAAATATTTTAAATTAGTTACATTCTTTGTAAATAAGCCAAGGTTATAAATCAAAAGCTAAAGAGATTATTTTATAGCTTTATAGTAAAAATTTATATATTTTTTTTATAAAGTGTCACGTTTTTATCTTCTGATTCGTCTTATATAGTGATTCAACAAAAAAGGATAAATAATGTTTGATGAAAAAAAATCATTAGAGATGATTGAAGGTTTTGGTGCACATTATAATTATGATGTGGAATATATAAAAAGAATGATAAAACAAGCACCAAATGCTTATGAGAAGTTTGAGGCTTTTTTACCTATGGGTAGTTATTATGAAAAAACTCCAGTAGAGGTGATATTTTTAGTAAAACTTACTATTATGAAATATGAGGATTGTGGTGCTTGTTTACAGTTGAATGTAGATATGGCAATAGAAGCAGGTGTTGATAAGGATATTATTAAAGAGATTGTTTTTAATGCTGGAGAAAATTTAACTGGTGAATTAAAGGAGCTTTATGAGTTTACTTTAAATGTGGCAAAGGGTGAATCTATAGATGACGAACTTTATAATAAAATATCTTCTAAATATGGAGATGAGATTATGATAGAGATTGCACTAGCTAGTGCTGCTACAAAAGTTTTTCCGACAGTTAAAAGAGTTTTGGGTAATATTAAAAGCTGTTCAGTAATTCAAATAAAGGTTTGATAAATAATGGATAAATTAGTAGTACAAGTTGAAGATTATAGGGGTGCGTTGATATCTTATGTGTATAGAATAATAGGCTCCATAGAAGATTCAAAAGATATAGTTCAAGATACCTATTTAAAATATATAAGTTTTGAAAAGGAGATAGAAAATACAAGAGCTTGGATGTATAAGGTAGCTACTAATCTATCCTTAGATTTTTTAAAAAAAGCAAAAAGGAAAAAAGAGCTATATATTGGTCCTTGGTTGCCTGAGCCTTTTATAGAAGAAGGTGAAAGCTCAAATCTTATAGAGTTGGATGAATCTTTATCTATAGCTCTTTTAGTTCTTATGGAAAAGTTATCCCCCAGGGAGAGGATAGCTTATATCTTACATGATCTATTTGATTTTAAACATAAAGAGATAGCGCAGATTCTAGATACTACTACAGCAAATTCTAGACAATTGAACTCTAGAGCAAATAAAAAACTAAAAGATAAAAGAAATAAATATAGCCCATCAAAGGATGAGCATATAGCTCTTACGAATTCTTTTTTATCTGCTATAAAAAAAGGTGACTTTGAAGGATTAAAAGAGATATTTAGAGCTGATGTTGAATTGCATAGTGATGGTGGTGGAAAAGCAATTGCAGCTAGAAAAGTGCTTTATGGTGATGATGAGTTTATTAGTAAGTTCTTAGTAAAGGTTACTGCACCTGCATTTTTAGATGATAGTGTAGATGTGGAGCTTAAACCTATCTGGTTTAATGGTTCTTTAGGGCTTATCTTACTTATTGATGGGGTGATTGTTACATCTTATAGTTTTGAGATTAAAGGTAATAAGATAGCTAAAATATTTTCTTTAAGAAATCCAGATAAGTTACAGTATTTTTATGCTTATTTGTAATCCTTGAAAAGGCTAAAGGCTTTATTTTGTAGCTCTATAGTAGAATTTGATATGGAAGATTTTAAAAATACAAAAATTTTATATGTGGAAGATGAGGATCTTATACGTAAAAATGGTGTGGAATATCTAGGGTTTTATAGTGATTTTGTATATGAAGCTGTTGATGGTCTTGATGGCTTTAATCAATATAAGAAGATAAAACCTGATATCATCATTTGTGATATTATTATGCCTAAAATGGATGGTTTACAATTAATTGAGAAGATAAGAAAAGAGGATAAAAATACTAAGATCATAGTTGCAACAGCTAGACTTGATACTGAGTTTTTACTAAAGGCTGTGGAGCTTGGATTGGTTAAATATATCTTAAAACCTATTGATGAAGATAAATTGATAGATGCCATACAAAATGCAGTGGATCTTATGAGAGAGAATAATTCAAATATCATAAAGCTAGTAAATTCTATAAGTTTTGATAGTTTTAATAAAACAGTTTTTAAAGATGGTACTCAGATAAAACTTACAAAAAAAGAGCTTTTATTTTTGGAGACTTGTTTGAAAAATGAAAATAGAGCTACCTCTTATCAAGAGTTAGAAAATTGTGTATGGGATGGATATATGAGTGAAGATGCCCTAAGATCACTTATAAAAACTCTAAGAAAGAAACTTTCAAAAGATTGTTTAGAAAATATCTCAGGGATAGGATATAAAGTAAATAGAGTATAATATTTACCTAAATTCTTATCCTTCTACTTAAATAATTTAACCCCTATAATTCCCCTTTTTTTCATTTATACTTCTTTTTATAAATTATAAAAGAGGAAAGAAAAATGAAAAAAATATTCAAATATCTTATCGTGATGTTTTTGATGATTAATTTTGCAAAAGCAGAAAACATAAATGGCTGGTTTGTAAGTTTTGGTGGTGGTTTTTCTAGTGCTAGTACTGATTTTAAAGATGGAAGTAAATCTTGGCAAAGTGGCGAACAGGATATAGATGGATTGGCTATGTCTTTAAAATTGGGTTATGGTGTAAGTGATGATCTTACAATATATCTATTTAGAAACTCTGTAATTGGTAAATATGAAAATGATCCTAGTGATGATGCTTATGGTAATTGTGTATCTGGGCTTGGCTTTAATTATTATTTAGATTCATCAAATATATTTTATATAATAGCTGGTGCAGGTGAGGGTGAATTTTCTAAAGTAAGTGATGCGGTTGATGATACTTATATTGGTGATGGATATATGCTTGGTTTTGGTGTAAATCTTACATCAAATTGGCATTTAGAACTTACCCATTTACGTACAGATATTGATGATAGGGTAGATAATAATAGAATAAGTTTAGAAACACAAGCTACTCAAGTATTGATAAACTATTATTGGCATTAAGAGTTTTAAGGCTAGTTTGATAAAATTTTTAAATTGAAAGGGATAGGATTATTATGAGGGTATTGGTATTTTTGTTTTTTATTGTTAATTTTATTTTTGCAAATCAATTTTATGAAACAAAGATATTAAAATCAAATAGTGATTTAAACTTTAAAAATATAAAAGGGAATCAAAACTTCAAAGAAGTATCGTTTCCCCTTAGTATAAAAAGAGATTCTGATAATTATTGGATAGAGTTAAAAATAAATAAATCAAAATTTACTAAGGGACGTGATCTTTTAAAAATATCTTCCATGTTTGTTGTTTGTTTATAACATCTACCTAGCTATCA
>CAYFGQ010000127.1:0-5192 GCA_964342525.1 uncultured Arcobacteraceae bacterium | reverse complement strand
GTACCAGTTGATCTAAGTGCAATAAGAGGAAAAGAAGCTTTCACTTTTGGAAAAGGTAAAGATGAGTATTTCTTATTTACAGATCCTGAGTGTCCATACTGTAAAAAGTTTGAATCATATTTTACACAAGTTGAAGATAAAGTAAAGATAAGAATATTTTTCTTCCCATTATCGTTCCATGCAAATGCAAAAGATATCTCTTTATATGTAATGGCTCAAAAATCATATAATGATAAAGTAGAAGCTTTTTTAAATACTACAAAAGATACACCAGCATTTAAAAATAGAAAAATATCAAAAGAAAAGCTTGCTAAACTAGAAAAAAGCCTAGATGAACAAATGGCTGTGGGAACAAATCTTGGAGTAAGAGGTACGCCATCATTAATCGATGCAAATGGTAACAAAATCTCTTGGGTTGAGATGTTGGCTGCATATGGAGTACAAGTAAAATAATCAAAATAAAAGGGTTTTCTCCCTTTTATTTTCTTTCTAAATTAAATTCTATAAATTAATCCCATATAAAAAATCTTTTTCTTCCTTATTTTTCTAACAATATATCTACAAACTACAAAAATATAGTAAATAATAAAATAATAATAGAAACAAAAATATCCATGTTAAAAAACTACTAGATATATTCAAATAACTCTGAGAAAATAGAGACCATTAAAAAACTTTTTTTACATATAATTCCAACGAAAAAATAATGTTTGATGAGTATTATCAAACATAAAATATACAATGGAGGATATTAAGTGATGTTATCAAAATATGTTATAAAGGTTTTCTGTTTTGTTCTAATTAGTTTAGCTTGTACATTAAAAGCAGAAAGTAACTATAAGCAAGCTATTAGTGTGTTGGATAAAGGTTCAACTTCCCCATGCACTATAGGGAAAGATAAAATAGTACCTGCGGGATGTTATGATTATTTTGTATTTAGTCAAATATGGGCAGCTGAGAGTATCTTTCATGATATACAAAATACAAAAGATAGAAGTGGGATACCTTCAGATAAACCACTAGATCAACTTCAGCGTAAAGTTGGATATAAAACACTAACAAACCAATGGGCAAAAGGTGATTACTCAACTCCTAGTATGATTCCACATGGGTTATGGTTTAATTTTTATAAAGCTAAAATATTTCCAAGCAAATGCCCCTCTTCTAAAAAATTTGAATTTGATAAGTTCCCACCAAAATTACAAGATAAAATGCGTAAACTTTATCCCCAGCTAACATATGGCTTAGATCAACATGAATGGGATAAACATGGTGTGTGTTCAGATTGGTCAGCTCAAACTTATTTTAAACGAATCATAAAACTACATGAAAATAAACTTCCTACACCACAGTTTATTCTTAATAATATAGGAAAAAGTGTTACTTATCATGATCTTTTAACCTCTTATGGGGGAGATGAAAATCAAGTTTTTCTTTCATGCCACTATATAGAAGAGGAAGATAAACAATACTTCTCGCAAGTAGCAACTTCATGGAAATTAACTAATAAAAAACTAATCAGAATTAATGAAATGTCAAGCTATGGTGGATTATCTGGATGTGATAAAGAGAAAAAGATTCATATTCGTAAACTAGGTAAATTTATCGATTTAAAACAATTAAAAGATTCATTGCCTAAAAAACCTATCCATGTTGGTTTTGATATTGATGATACCCTATTATTTTCTGAACCAGGTTTTTCTTATACAGGTCACAAACTAGGTTTCCATCAAGAAAAGAAAGAGTTTTGGGAATTAATGAATACACTAGATAAATATAGCCTAGCAACAGATATAGGGAAAAAATTGATTGAGCTACATACTCAACGTAAAGATTATATCTATATTATCACAGCTCGTCCAAAAGTAAAAAAAGAAGATGTACGAAAAGCATTGGAAGAAAAACTTGGTGTAAAAATTAGTCCTAAAAAACTTATCTTTGCAAACTCTTGTAAAAAAGGAATCTGTACCCTTTCACATAATAAAACCAAATTTATAAAAAATAAAAAGATCGATATATATTATGGTGATGCAGATGCAGATATGACCTCTGCACAAAAAGCTAATGCACGCGGTATTAGAGTACAAAGAGCAGCTAACTCAGGAAACAAACATGGCAATCACATTGGAGGATTTGGAGAAGAAGTTTTATTTAATCCTGAAAATTAATATTAATCCAAAATAGCTTCAAGAATAAGCTATTTTGGATTTAAAAAATTAAAAAACATATATCCCACAAAAATAAAAACAAACCATTTCTACCTAAGTTTTATAACTAAACAAAAAATGTTACTATTAAGAAGATTAACTAAAAAACTAAATTGTGACTAATAACATGTCATTTTGTAATATTTTCTTAAGAACTTTATTTTAACTGATAATATTTCTATACAAAAGGAAATAAGATGAAACTTGACATTAAAAACTCTAAAATAAAATTTATTTTATTTGTAACTGAAATATGGTACTATAATCACGAGTAAAAAAGATAAACTCATAGCAAAATTCTTAGAAAAGCCACCAAGAAAAGATTTAACCTTTAAAGAGTTAGCTTCTTTACTTGGTACTTTAGGCTTTGAGAAAATAGAAGGCGCTGGTTCAGCTGTGAAATTTTACAATAAAGAAAAAGATATATTGATAAACCTTCATAAACCACACCCAAGTGATATATTAAAAGTATATATCGTAAAACAGATACAAAATAAACTAAAGGAGATCATATAGATGTCAAATACTATAGAATATAATGGATACATCGGTACTATAGAATACTCCCAAGAGGATAAATGCTTCTTTGGTAAGATAGATATGATAAATGATTTAGTAACCTTTGAAGCAGATAATGCCACCCAATTAGAAGAAAACTTCAAAAATGCAGTTGATGAGTATATAAAGACTTGCCATGAACTAGGAAGAGAACCACAAAAAGCTTTTAAAGGTATGTTCAACGTACGTACTGGAAGTGAGTTACACATGGCAGCTGTACGAAATGCTCTTAAGATGGGAATATCTTTAAACTCTTATATAAAAGGTCTTATAGAAAAAGATGTGAAACTATCTTTAGGTAGCTAGTTTCTTTTTGTTTTGGAGTTATCACTAACCCTCATATTTATTCATCAATTGCCATTTTTAGTAAAGCCTCTTTTGCTATATATTTTGTTGCTTGACTTGAAGTTGCCTTTGGATCTATTTTAGGAGCATATCCTGCTTTATATGCTTCTGCCCATCTTTTTGCACATAAACACCATCTATCTCCATCTTTTAATCCTTCAAATCCATATATAGGAATGGGTGTAGATAAATCATTTCCCATAGCTTTTGAGTATCCTAAAAAATGTTCAGTTACAACTACACAAACACAATGACTGCCAGTGTCTTCTACTGATGTTCGGCAAGTCCCATCTCTATAATATCCAGTCATAGGAGAAGTTGAACATATCTGAAGTGGCTCACCAAATAAATTTGTTTGCATTTTAATCCTTTAGTTTTTTATTTTAATTATAGGATATAGCTTTAAAAAGCAAATTTTGTTTGTAAGTAAAATTGTAGATTATGAAAATGTTAAGGTTACTTTAGAAAAAGTAGTCCCCTTTTTCCAATTTATCCAATAGATTAAAACTATTTATATCGAACTTTGAAAATGCAAACCATTTTTTACCTAAGTCTTTTAGACTAGCTCCAATATGATATATCTCTTTATTATCAATAATCATAAATCTATCATGGGAATCTTTAAAAATCTTAATCTTTATTTCTCTATATTGAGAATTGTATTTTCCTAGATCCAATTTCAGCTGTTTAGAGATATTTTGAGTATATATAACTACATCTATATTTTGATTCTTTGAAAATAGAGTCAATACACTATCATATATATAATTATCAATAAGTACAATATTCTCTTTAGCACCTCTTATTAAACCTGATACAAAGCTATGAGCATCAAATATCTCTCCATTATAAAAAATACCTTGATTTGGTTTTATAGATTTATCCTCTATAGCTTTTAAAATAGTTTCTACTTTTTCATCTGTTTTAAATTGTCTATATTCCAATATATCTAATCTTTTTGATACAAGATCATTTGATGAGATAATCTTTCGCATATTTACAAAAGCCTCTATTATCTGAATACTTACTTTTATAGCTATCTCACTTTTAAGTACTGCACTAAGCATGGAGACACCTTGTTCTGTAAATACATATGGTAAATATCTTCTTCCACCATGTTCTAAGGTAGCATTTTGCGACCTTAAAGAGTCACTTGAACTTGAGGTCACAAATTGTGACCTCAAGTTTTGATACTCATCATCAGTCAATTGAAACCTAAAACTTTCAGGAAACCTTTCAATATTTCTTTTTACTGCTTGATTAAATACTTTTGTTTGTACATTATATAATTCAGCTAAATCTTTATCCAACATAACTTGAACACCACGAATAGTATATATTTTATTCTTTAGTGAATTTTCATCTATAGTTGTTAAATTTTTCATAAGTATCTCCTAGAAATATAATTACTAAGAAGATTAACTAAAAAATCGGATTGTGACGAAAAACATGTCATTTTGTAATGTTAAATTTAATTGTTTGTGATTTTTACAATCTTAAGGTCGCAAATTGCGACCTTAAGTTTTAGTCTATATCTTTATTTAAAGTAGTCGTTCCTCTTTTTCTTTTACTCCCCACCTCCTTTTATAAATAGCAATATTTTTGTTTAATTATAGTTATCATCTGACCTGTTTAACTATATCTGGTGATACAAACTCGCTGGATTGTCTTGAAAGGCATTTAGCCTTTCGCTTGTCTTACTTTTGTGTTGACTAAAAATAAGCAAAAACAACCACGGCTTCGAAGCCCAAGGGTTCCTAAAAATTTCAAATATTGTTTACTTGTCTGCGAAACTCAGCAAAAAACGTGCATTTAGCACCTTTTTTACTTCAAACATTCTCGACTTGTTACGTAAAAAATATTTGAAATTTTTAGCTTCTGCAGATGTGGACTAGCACTAACGTAGATATAAGATTCCTTTTAAATTTTATCTTCTCTCTTAATGTTGGTTCTCTCACTCTAAAATATTTATTATTTCCAAGTATCTTCCAGTCCAAGGAAAAATGTGTACCAAAGAAAAGAAATCAACGCTTTGAAAATGCCAAGATGGAGCAAAATATTTACGGGGAACAGGTGCAACTC
>CAYFGQ010000126.1:0-5347 GCA_964342525.1 uncultured Arcobacteraceae bacterium | reverse complement strand
CAAGCCCATAGACTTAACAATACCAATTGAAGTATCAGATGATAATAACATCTCTATTTTTTTATCAATTTTAAAATCTTTTTCTATCTCTTTATATGTTAATCCAAACTCTGGACTCAGATGCATACCTGTCGCAATAATTTGTAGCTCCAGATCACTATCATCAGAGATCTCTTTCATAAGCCAATATAAAAGTCCATATTCTGCTCTTGTTCCACTAACAACACATATTTTTTTCATATTTGTTCATCTTTTTTATAACTCTTTTTTGCAATAGTGCCTACTACCTCATCCCAACGCATAGGATTTATTCCATCCCCTGGTCTTTTAATAGCTAAATTATCTGAACTTAAAATTTCACCCTCTTTAATATCACCATTTGCAACTATTGACTTTCTTGCAATAACCATATTTGGAGTTTCACTAACAGATGGTTTTTTAACACCACTTCCTAATGCTTTTTCAATATTACGGATAGCAGCAACCATAGCTTTTAACTCACTAGGCTCTAAACTAGCTTTATGATCTGGACCTTCCATATTTTTATCAAGAGTGAAATGTTTTTCAATACAAACTGCACCCATCGCAACAGCTGCAATATCTACTTCAATACCTAAAGTGTGATCACTATATCCATATTTACATCTAAAAGTATTCCCTATTGTTACCATAGCATTTAAATTAACATCTTCCATAGGAGTAGGGTACATAGTATTTGCATGTAGAATAGTTACATTCTCTTTTTTTGTACCTGCATCAATTAAAACATCTAAAGCATCTTCAATCTCACCCATATCTGCCATACCAGTTGAAAGAATCACTTCCTTATTAAATGACCCAATTTTTCTTAGATAAGGAAGATTTGTTATCTCACCACTTGGTACTTTAAAAATTTTTAGATTTAGACTATTTAGAAGATCGATACTATCTAAATCAAATGGAGTAGATAAAAACATGATCCCTTTTTCATTGCAATAGTTTATCAATTGATTGTGTGTATCTACATCTAATTCAAGTTTTTTAATCATATCAAATTGTGATTCTTCCGCATCTGTTGTTTCTTTCTGATAATCAGCTTTTTGTGCAGTTTTAGATACTAAGTTTTCCGTTTTAAATGTTTGAAATTTTACTGCATCTGCTCCAGCATCTACAGCTACATCAATCAATTTTTTTGCAAGTTCGATCGATCCATTATGATTTACTCCTGCTTCTGCAATTATAAATACACTCATTTTCTCTCCATATCAAATTTATAATTAATTTTGTAAATTATTTTTTGCTTTTAATCAAATAATATATCATTTAAGAGGTTACAATAGAATAAAAGGCTATTTGAAAAAATTAATTTTACTCAGAGATTCGTTTATTAACTCTTTTTAATACAAGAAATTTATCTTTTAAGTATAAATTTAATTATTTTACTAAACTTCCAGCTTTTACAAAACCTTCAATCTCAATATATTGTTTAGAGGTAGCATTACTTCCAAAAAAAGTATTCTCTTTTATTTTTACTCCACCATTTACAACAGATGAAGTGGATATATGACAATGATCCCCAATATAAGCATCATGTTCAATTAATGCTTTCGAATTGATTATACAATTCTTACCAACTTTTACATCGGCATTTATAAGTGCTTGGTGCATAACAATTGTTCCTTCACCTACACTTGAATGTTTCGAAACATAAGAGATAGGGGAAATTATACTAGGTAGTATATATCCTATCTCTTTTAGTTTATTATATAGTTTTACCCTTATGGTATTTGATTGCAAATGACCTAAGGTGATTAGTGCGTATTTATATTTTTCAAATAATTTAGCTAGATCATCATCACTACCAATTATTTTATAACCTAGTACTTCAGTACCTACAAATTGTTCTTGATCAATAATACCTGCAATAGTATATTTATTCTCTTGTTCTATCACATCTATACAAGCTTTACAATGACCACCGCCACCAATCAGTAAAATCTCTTCCATTACAAAATAACGCTACTAGAGATATTAATAACTCTTTCTTCTAAATATTTTGCATTATCTAAATTTGTAGCTTGACAATCTTTAAACATATCTAACTCGTTCATAAGCTTCCAAATAGGTCTAGTCATTACACCATTTTTATTTGTATATTGTAAAAAGGCATCTCTATTTGCTAGATCTTTTACAATAACTGCTTGTAACCAATAGTTTGATTTAGAGTTTTCTGGTTCTTTAACAAAATCAATATCATCTTCAGATTTAAAGAACTCTTCATAGGCTAATGCTAATTCTCTTTTTGAGTTTATAAAGTTTTCTAATTGTTCCAGTTGAGCAACTATAAGTGCTGCATTAAGATTTGGCATTCTATAGTTATAACCAATTGAATCATGCACATATTCAAAAGGGTGTGGTACTTTTGCAGTAGTTGTAAGATGTTTTGCCTTCTTTGCTAAAACCTCATCATCGGTTACAATTACTCCACCACCACCAGATGTGATGATTTTATTTCCATTAAAACTAAATGCACCTAGTTTTCCAAAAGTTCCTGTATGTTGTTCCTTATAATAAGTCCCTAAACTCTCAGCACTATCTTCAACTAATGCAATACACCATTTATCACAAATATCTTTTATCTCATCTATTCTACAAGCATGACCAAAGGTATGCATAGGTACACACGCTTTAATAGGTTTCTTTGTTGTATTATTGATACATTTATTATCAACAACCGAACAGTTTTCACTTAAAAAATTCTCTAAAGATTTAGGTGACATTCCCATTGTATCTAGATCTACATCTACAAATACTGGTTTTGCCCCTAAATAATCAATTGCATTACAAGTTGCTATAAAAGTTAAGGGCTGAGTTATCACCTCATCTTCTTTTTCAACACCTGATAACAATAAAGAGATATGTAAAGCACTTGTACCATTTACTGTAGCAATGGCATATTTACTACCAACTATTTTTGCAAATTCTTCCTCAAAAGTATCCACATACTTACCTACACTTGATACAAATGTTGAATCGATACAATCATTTAAATACTTCTTTTCATTACCAATAAACCTTGGTTCATGTAAAGGTATAAAATCTTCTGTCTTAAATGTTTTTTGAATAAATTCTACTATATTACTATACATATACTCTCTTCTATTATTTAGATATTTTTATATTTTGGATCATCTGGATTATTAATAAAACCATCTTTTACAACTTGAATCACTTGTCTAATACCATCTGGAACAGTTTTAGTAATCTCAAACCCTAATTCATTTTTAATCTTTTCAAAAGAAACTCTATAATCTCTTGGATCTTCATCTTTTTTCACATACTTAATTTGTGATTCTGGTAATTGTTTTTTGATCTCATCTACAATCATTTGTTTTTGATAATTTTCACTACTATCTCCAACATTAAATACATTAAATGCTACTTTTTCATCATCTGCTTCAATAGCTGTAATTACACCTCTTGATAAATCTACAACATGACAATATGGTCTCCAGAATTGCTCACCAAATACAACTAATTCTCTATCCATTGCAAGCTCTTTTGTAAACTCATTTACAGTTAAATCAAATCTGATTCTTGGAGATAATCCATATACTGTTGAGAATCTTAAACAAGTTGGTTTTGCAATATTTGCTTTATCTTGAGCTAATAGATATTGCTCAAATTCAACTTTTGTTTCAGCATATAAAGATACTGGTCTTAACTCTGATTCTTCAGTTATCATTTCATTTGGATCTTCCATTTTTCCATAGTTACTACAAGTTGAAGCAAAAATAAATTTCTTTATTCCCATCTCATTTGCTGTTTGATATGTTAGCTTTGCTCCAGTTAAGTTAATATCTCTTGTTAGATCTGGATCTAATGCACAAGCAGGATCACCTACAATTGAAGCTAAGTGAGCAACATAATCAATATCTTTCATTGCTACTTCTAAATCAGCTTTATTTCTAATATCACCTTTTACAAAATCAAACATATCATTATTTAATAATTCAACAACAGCTTCACCACCAAATGATAAATTGTCTAATACACGTACAAAATAACCTTTATCTAATAATAACTTAACTAAAACACTACCTATGTAACCTGCTCCGCCTGTTACTAAAACTTTTTTCATTACTTAATACTCCTGTTTTTATTTATTTTTTCAACTACATGTTCTGCAAATGCAAAGCTACATGTAAAAGCTGGACTTACTGCATTTAAAATATGTGTTGAGTTTTTTGTATGTTCTACAATAAAATCTTGAACCAATTCATTTGTTTTGGTATTTAGAAGCTGTGCTCTAATACCTGCTGGCATTGGTTTAAAATCATCTCCAATAGAGAAGACCATATCTTTAGCTTTTTGAACAAAAACCTTTTTATTATAGTTCTTCATTTCATTTAATGCCAAACTTCTAAAATTGAATGAATTTTTCATAAAAAGTTTACACTCATAAAACAATATCTCTTTTAACTCTTTAAAATTAAAATTATCTAAACCCTTATAGTTTTCTCTCCAAAAAGCAGGTATTGCAGTTGGCCCAATTTTTATACTACCATCAACTGTAACCGTATAATGTACCCCTAAAAAAGGATTTGCTAAATTTGGAACAGGATAAATATTTGTTTTAATATCTGTTTTATTTTCCATATACTTTAAATATATACCCTTAAATGGTAACATTGTATAGTCATGTTCTAAACCACATTGTGTCGCGATTTTATCTGCATAAGCACCTGAACAATTTATAAGATACTCATATGAAAAATCTGTTTCTTCAAATCTTTTATTAAAAAATATCTCAATACCCTTTTCTATCAAAACATCTTTTAATTTAAAACATACTTCTTTGGGATCTACACTTGCAGTATTTGGTGAAAAAAGAGCTTTTTCATATGTTTTGATATTTGGATCAATTTTCTTTACCTCTTCAAGATCAATTATCCTAGTCTCAACACCATTAACCTCAGCTCTTTTTTGAAGTTCATATATACCAGCTAACTCTTCTTTATCTTTTGCCACTACAATTTTTTGAGTTTCATTTACAAAAATACCATTGTCTTTACAAAACTCTTTCATTCTTTTATTACCATCAACAGTAAATTTAGCCTTTAGACTATCTGCTGTGTAATAAAATCCTGCATGTAATACACCACTATTTCTTCCACTTGCATGGAAACCTACATCGCTCTCTTTATCAATGATAGCAATTTTTAAACTTTCATCTTTTTGTTTTAACTCATAGGCTATAGTCATACCTATAATACCACAACCTACTATTAAATAATCATATTTCATCTACACATCACTTTGAAAGATATCTCTTGTATAAACTTTCTCTTTCACATCTAAAACATCT
>CAYFGQ010000125.1:0-5442 GCA_964342525.1 uncultured Arcobacteraceae bacterium | reverse complement strand
AGATTTATCTCCCAACCCCACCAACTATTTTTCACAAGTGCAATATTTTTTGCAATCATTGTGATGCTTTTAACCTTTATATCTTTTATAGGTAAGGCATCCATAGATTTTTCTCTTGTACATGGTTTTGGACTAAACTACGCAGTATTCACAAATGCCTTTTTAGGATTTTTGATAACTGTAATGCCAAAGTATAATAACTCATATATTATAGAAAAAGAGCAATATGTAAAACCATGGATTATCTATCAAGTTGGTGTATTGATTGCTTTATTTATTTTTCCTCTTGTTGGTAAACTTATCATTGCAGGGGTGATGTTTTATTTTGCAAAAATATTTTATACAACTATAAAAAAGGGTGGAGCCTTTGATAAAAAAGATAGTATTTTTATAAATCTTGTATTTATTTTAGGTGCTACTTATTTAACTATAGAAGCTGTGTTTTCATTAAATCTATCGCTGTTAGTATTTTTCTCATATTTGATCTGTTTAGTATTTTTAGTAGCGCAAAGAATGGTTCCCGCTTTTTATAGTTCATATATGAAAGTGGCACAGTGGACTAAACCTAAATATATAAGAGAGATAGCAGTAGTTATATTTTTATCTTTAGGTTTATCTGTACAATTGGAGTCTTTTTTACTTATGAAAATATCATCTTTTATAGCTATGATATTTTTCTCATATATTATTTTTAATCTAAGCATTTATAAAAAAACACCAGCTATTATCTCTATCCTTGTGATTGCATTCGTTTGGCTTGAGATTGGTTTTGTAGTTTTATTTATAGAGTCTATTTTTGAGATATATTCACTAAAATTAGCCCTTCATATTTTTGCTTTGGGATTTGTGGCAAATCTTCTTATTGGATTTGGTTCTAGAGTAGTTATGGGACATGCTATACCAGCTCAAAGAATAGTAGCTGATAAACTTACTGTGTATATATTTGCCTTAACTCAAGTGCTTGTGATATCTAGAATAGTAGCTTCTTTATTATTTTTGAGTGATTCAGCAGTATTTATGGGATTTTTACATTTAAGCTCATGGTTATGGATAGTATTATTTATCGTTTGGAGTTATAGATACGCAAAGATTTTACTTAGAATCAAATCATAATATTTCCCTCAAATCTTCTAAATAGGTGTTTTAATAATCTTAAAACACCTATTCTTTTTTATTATTAAATTTATCCCTTTTTCTTTTTTTCAAAAATATAAAATATTTGATATATGTCAAATAATTAACTCACCTTTTTTGTTAAAGTGGTTCTTAGATTAGAGAGCAACAATTAAAGGAAACACAATGAAATACATACTCAAAAGAGATGGTTCAAAAGAGGTGTTTAAAGACTTTAAAATTGAGGATGCAATAAAAAAAGCCTTTAAAAGTGTTGGTGTAAACTACAATAGAAATATTTATGTAAAGATAATGAGAAATATTGATATAGATGGTTTAAAAACAGTAGAAGAGATACAAGATCTTATAGAAAAAACTCTCTTTGAATATAGGTATTTTAATGTGATGAAGTCATTTGTTACCTATAGATTCTTACATAAAATGCAGCGTGAACATGTACTTGGATTAAATGAGGATACCACCTATGTAAACTCTTCACAGAGTGTAGAAGAGTATATAGAAAAAAATGACTGGAGAATCTCAGCAAATGCAAATACAGGCTACTCAAACTCTGGGCTTGTAAATAATCTAGCGGGAAAAGTTATAGCAAACTATTGGCTTGATAAGGTTTACACTAAAGAAGAGGGCTATGCCCATAGAAATGGAGATATACATATCCATGATCTTGATTGTCTTACTGGATATTGTGCTGGGTGGAGTTTACGTCAACTTTTAAATGAAGGATTTAATGGAGTACGAGGAAGGGTAGAAAGCTCAGCTCCAAAGCATTTTCGTGAAGCACTAGGACAGATGGCAAACTTTTTAGGAATCCTTCAAAGTGAATGGGCTGGTGCTCAAGCTTTTAGCTCCTTTGATACTTATCTTGCTCCATATATATTTATAGATGATATGGATTATATAGATATAAAAAAAGCTGTAAAAAGTTTTGTATATAATTTAAATGTACCCTCACGTTGGGGACAAAGCCCTTTTACAAATATCACTATAGATTGGACAGTACCTGATGATTTAAAGGATCAAATTCCAACATATAAAGATAAACATCTATTTAAAAACTTCAAAGATGATTTAAAACTACTTAGTAAAGCAAAACAAAGGGGTGTTGATTCCCTAGAAGATCTTACTTATAAAGATTTTCAAAAAGAGATGAATCTTATAAATAGGGCTTATTATGAAGTGATGACAGAGGGTGATATGAGTGGTCAACCTTTTACCTTCCCAATCCCTACAGTTAATATAACTGAAGAGTTTGATTGGAATGGGGAAAATACAGATATCCTTTTTGAAAATACTGCAAAGATAGGATCAAGCTACTTTCAAAATTTTATAGGTAGTCAATATATGTATGATGAAAATGGAGAAAAGGTAGAAAACCCAGATGCTTATAAACCAGGAGCTGTACGAAGTATGTGTTGTAGACTCCAACTTGATTTGCGTGAGCTTTTAAAAAGGGGGAATGGTCTTTTTGGAAGTGCAGAGATGACAGGAAGTATTGGGGTAGTGACAATCAATATGGCAAGACTAGGTTATCTATATAAAGCAAATAAACAAAAGCTATTGATAGAGCTTGATAAACTTTTAGAGATAGGATTTAGTACCTTAGAGAAGAAAAGAGTAGTGGTAAATCAACTTTTTCAAGATGGCCTTTTCCCATATACAAAAAGGTATCTAAAAGGATTTGATAATCACTTCTCAACCATTGGTGTAAATGGTCTAAATGAGATGATAAGAAATTATACTGTAGATACAGAAGATATCACTACACCCTTTGGTGAGGATTTAGCCTTAGAGGTGATGGAGTTTATAAGAGATAAGATAAAAAGCTATCAAGAAAAAAGTGGAAACCTATATAACTTAGAAGCTACACCAGCAGAGGGTACAACATATAGATTTGCAAAAGAGGATAAAAAAAGATACCCAGATATCTTGCAAGCAGGGGAGGGGGATAATATTTACTATACAAACTCATCTCAACTACCAGTTGATTTTACAAGGGATCCTTTTGAAGCTCTTATCAAACAAGATAAATTACAAACAAAATATACAGGTGGAACAGTACTACACCTATATATGAATGAAAAGCTTGATTCAATAGAATCAACAAGGAGTTTTCTAAAAGCAGTGATGAGTAATTTTAGATTGCCATATGTGACTCTTACCCCTATATTTTCAGTTTGTGAAAAACATGGATATATAAGTGGTGAGCATGAGTATTGTCCAAAGTGTGATGAAGAGATATTGTCTGAGTATGAAAAGTTTGCATAAAAGGAGAAATTATGAATAAAAAACAAATCTTAAAACAAAATAGTGAGAAAAGAACTAAATGTATAGTATATACAAGGGTGATGGGATACCATAGACCAGTGGAGAGTTTCAATATAGGAAAAAAAGCTGAACATAAACAAAGGGAATATTTTGTGGAGCCAAAGAAAAATATTTAACTCTATCACACCCTTTTCCCTACTAGATTTTAAAGATCATACATCCGCTATACTTTGGTTTAGTGGATGTAATATGAGGTGTGATTTTTGTTATAACCCTGAGATTGTATTAAATAAAGGAAAATACTCTTTTGATGATCTTTTAGAGTTTTTTGAATCACGAAAAAATCTACTTGATGGTATAGTTTTTTGTGGAGGTGAACCTACTTTAAATGCTGAGGTGATAGATACTGCAAAAGAATTAAAAAAGATGGGTTATAAAATCAAACTAGATACAAATGGACTTAAACCTAATATAGTAAAAGAGATGATTAAAAAAGATTTGATAGATTATTTTGCTTTAGATTTTAAAGCATCAAAAAATAGTTTTGAGCAAATCACAAAAGTTAGAAAAAATCTTTTTGATGAATTCCTCAAGACTCTAGATTTATTAATAAAAAGTGATTTAGATTTTGAAGTAAGAACAACATATCATAGTGCTTTATTTTCTAAAAATGATATAGATTACATTTTAGCGACACTTGAAAAATATAATTATCAAAAAACTTACTATATACAAAACTTTATGGACTCTACACAAACCCTAGGTGAAATAAAAGAAAAAAATAACCAACAAAAACTAGAGATAAATAATACAAAATATAATTTTGAAATAAAATACAGAAACTTTTAAAATTCCTTGATTTAGGTCAAACACAAACACAATTTTTTATATTAGAATTTTACAAATAAACTAAAAGGATAGAAAGTGAAAAAGATTTTAGTATCAACATTAATCATAGGAAGTTTCTCAACAATGTTATTTGCAGATGCAGCTGCACTATATAAAAGATGTGGAACATGTCATGGAGCAAATGGTGAAAAAGCAGCACTAGGTGGAAAAAGTAAAATTATCAAAGATATGACAAAAGCAGATTTTTTAGCATCTTTAAAAGGCTATAAAAATGGAACATATGGTGGTGCTATGAAAGGTATGATGGTTGGTCAAGTTAGAAATCTAAGTGATGCTGATATGGAAGCTATCGCAAACCTAATCGGTAAATAATTAAAAGTCTCTTCTCCTATATAACTCTTACTTCATATATTTTTGAATTTTGTATATATGAAGTGGGAGTATATCTCTCCCTATAAATTTAATCTTCTAATATATTATTCTCTTCAAAGTGAGCAAAAGCAGCCTCAACATTTGGAATACTTTTATACCTTGTTTTTGTAAGTCTTACATCTTTTGTTTTAAGATCACATACAGCAAGTCTAAAACTAGCTCCCATTGTTGGTTCTACTACACATACAATTTTATCTTTTATTTGTCTTGTTGTGTATATGGTTCCTTGTAGTTTATGGAAAAAATATTGTGGATATGTAAGTGGTGTGATTTCAACAATATCTATCGCCTCTTTTTTTTCAAGAGTTTTTAATATGATCATGGCATCTTCATATGTATCAAACTGTAGACACCAATCATCAAATTTTTTATTGAAATGTTCTAAATCTTCATCAAGGAAACCACCTGCTAAAGATTGTAAAGCAAATATAGACACTTATTACACCTTTTTTTTAATTGTCTAATTTTAGCATAATAATCTTTTAAATGTTTATAGTATCTTTCTATGAAAGGGGGAATTGTTGCTTTGTTGTTTTATTGGATTCTTATTAGTTTCTTCCAAGACAAGATAGATTGAGAGTGCGTATAGTTACATCACTTTGATTCCTCTCCCTTTTTCGACCGGGAAAAAGGAAGCAAAAAACTCTCCACCCGATGAAAATGTGCTTCCAAGATGGAGCAAAATATTTACTGCGGGCTCGAACTCGCGAAAAAAGGTGCACCCCGGCACCTTTCTTTCCCTCAAACAGTTGCTACCTTAAA
>CAYFGQ010000124.1:0-5508 GCA_964342525.1 uncultured Arcobacteraceae bacterium | reverse complement strand
TTTACAATCTAACTGAAAACTATAAAGAATCATATTATTGGGCAAATGAAGCAGAAAAAAGGATGAATGCAGTGCATTATGTTTCCAACCATTGGCTTTATGGAAAATTTGTAAATCTTCACCTTGATAGTTATTATGGAAGAGCAACAAATCTTACTTTTTTAGCTACTTCAAAACTTGCCCTTGGATTTGATCAAAAAGAGGTGGATGAGGATTTTATAAAAGCAGTTCGTTTTTTTGAGATGATCGATTATAAAAAAGGTATAGCCACTGTTTTAGCCTTAAAAGCTAGAGTTTATAATAAAATAGGACAACATGATAAGTGTTATGTGGAAGGACAAAAGGCTCTTGATTATTCCATAAGACATGGCTTTTTAGATTTTGTTTGGAGAATAGAAGCCATAAGAGGAGACACTCTACTACATCTAGGATATAAAAAAGATGCAAAAAGATCATATAGAAGGGCAAATGACACTATCAATACCCTAACAGGGGCGCTCTCATCAGATAGTGCAAAAACTAGATTTGGGATAGGAAAAGATGATATCACCTATAATCTTATAAAATTTGACATAGAAGAAAACGATCTAGATCAACTATTTTTAGACCTTGAGACAAATAGAGCTAGAGCTTTTGTAGATATGCTTAGCTCAAGAGCAGTAAATATCTCTAGGGACAATAAACATCTAAAAGATCTACAAGCTATAGATAAAACCATAAAAAGACAACAGCTACTAAATACAGCCCCAGGGGATAATACTAAAGGAATAGAGAGATTAAATAAATTATTTAAACTAAGAAAAGCAAAAGAGCAAATTCTTCAAAAAAATGATCCAGCTTTAGCTTCTACCCTTTCTATTTGGTCAAATACTCTAAAAGGAACTATGAAAAATCTAAAAAAAGATGAACATATAGTCTATTTCTTACCCCTAAAGGATAAAGAAACATTAACATACTTAGATATTTCAAATAACAAAACTAAATTAAAAACATTAAATATCTCAGGAGCAGAACTAGATTTCCAATTAAAAAATCTGTCAAATCTTTTAGATATAAAAAACCTTCTATCAACAAGAGGTTTAAAATCAAAGAAATCATCCTTAGTAAGTGGTATGAGTATAAAAGAGCCTAAAAATTTAAATAAAATGATTAATCATCTAAATGAAAGACTTGAGTCTAAAAAAATATTTACAAAAAATAAAACATACATAGTTTCAAGTGGAGTTACAAACTTTATCCCTTGGGGAATGCTTCAAACAAAAAAAGAGTTTACATCCCTACCAAATGGCTCATGGCTTACATACAATTCAAAAGAAAAAACAAATAAAAATAAAATAGTCCTTTTAGGAAATCCAAACTTCAATGGAAAATATCCACAACTCGAAGGTGCAAAAGAAGAAGTAACAGAACTAGCAAAACAATATAAAACAAAAGCACTAGTAAGTTTTGATGCCACAAAATATAATCTTCAAGCCCAGACAGAACATGGAGTAGATACTCTACATTTAGCAACCCATGGAATTTTTTATAAAGACAAACCCCTTGATTCAGCTATCATTTTGTCAGATGCCGAAGCTCTAAGTGCAAAGGAGATTTTTGAAAAACCTATCAAAGCAAACTTAGTTGTTTTAAGTGCTTGTGAAACAGGATTGGGAAAATCATCTAGTGGTGATGATCTACTTGGATTACAAAGAAGTTTCTTTTTAGGTGGAACAAAAACTATTCTCAGCTCCCTTTGGCAAATTGATGATAAGGGCACAAAAGAGTTTATGATTATTTTCCATAAATATGCAAAAAATGGTGAATATTCAAAAGGTTTTCAAAAAGCTAGAGATACACTAAAACAAAAAGGTTTTTCACCTGCAATATATGGAGCGTTTATTTTAAATGGGATATAAGGCTATAAATTAAAAAAATCCCCTAAACTAAAGTATTTATAAGTAATTTTTGATTAAAATTTATCTTTAATAGGTAAAAAGGATAAATATATGATGAATAAGTTTATCAAATCATTAGTTTTAGTAGTTTTTTTAGGTCTTAGTAATTTATATGCAGGTTCATTTGCCTCACTTTTTGCAGGTGGAGGAAGTGATGATGGTGGACTTTTAGCAGATAATAATTCTAAACAAAACTCTATCGAGGGTGTTATATCATCCCTATCAGAACAATTTGCAAAATCTCCAAAGATGAAGGATTTAAATGACGATCAAAGAATCTTGATCACTTCATTTGTTGAGCTTAGAAACTTTACAAACACTACAGAGTTTGGTAGAGTAATTGGAGAATCACTTATTCACGAATTAGCTTTTAGAGGATTTAACGTAGTTGAATTTAGAAGTCAAACAGCTGTTTCAATTGATGAAAGAGGTGAGTATTTCATGTCTAGAAGTTTAAATAAACTACATAAAGAAGTTGAAAATAGATATATTTTAGTTGGTACTTATTCTAGACTAGAATATAGAATCGTAATCAATGCAAGAATCGTAGATAATGAAAATGGATCAATAATAGCAACAGCAAGATCTGTTTATGAACATGGTCTAAGAAACGACTGTCAAATCTTCAACGAATGTAAACCTGCAAGAAAAATACAACTTGTTGGTGGAAACTAATACAAAAAGAGCATAAAATATGAAAAGATTTTTCTTTTTTATATTTGTGCTATCACTCCCTTTTATTTTCTCTTCATGTGCACAAAAAACTCAAAAAGCAGTAAAAGAGAGTGCCTTTAGTTCACAACAACTTATTTATGCTTTAGTAAGTGACTTATCGCCAAAAATAAATGATGTGATTAGTGAGCATGAAACTGTAGTAATCCCTGATTTTGTAAACACGTCAAACTATAGTAATAGATCTCAGCTTGGGTTTTTATTGGCAAGTAATCTTAAAAGCATGGCAGTTGCTAGATATAAACTTGAAGTAAGAGAAGTAGCCCTAAGACAAAACTTCGCAATTGGTCCTAGTGGATTTAATACCCTTAGTAGAAATAGATCAGCACTATCAAAAGATATAGGTGAAACTAGATATGCCCTTGTGGGAACTTATAGTTTTACTGATGTAAAAATGCATGTATTTTTACAAATCATTGATGTTTATTCAGGAAATATAATCAGTACTAGCCAAAAAGAGACAAAACTAGTAGATACAATTCTCAAACTTGAAGGTATGTTTGAGACCAACCAACCTGTAATATATGAACCAATAGTACTTTAATCTAGGAGCATTATGCCATCAATAGATAGTAAATATTTATCAAAACTTATTTTAAATGAGATAGAACAATATAAAGCTGGAGATGAAGAGTTTCACCCATATGATATGAGTGAACAACTTATCGACCTAAGAGAAGTTGATAAAAAAAGATATCTCAAAGTACTTAAAAAAATTCCCCATGATCTATTTGCTGATGTACTAGCAGAGATGCCTCCTCACCTTCAAGAGGAAGCCTCAACCCTACTTAGTTCTAAAAAACTTGCTGATGTCGCTTCAAAGATGGATACGGATGATGCAGCTGACTTTATTCAAAGTGTATCTGAGGGTAGTGAACAATTAGCAGAAGATATTCTATCAAATATTGATGAGGAAGAAAAAGAGATCATTGAGCAACTTATCTCATATGAAGAGGATGTTGCTGGTGCGTATATGCAAACAGAGCTTTTTAAGGTATATCTTGATGAAGAGATCGGTGTATCTATTGCAAGACTAAAAAAGCTTAAAAAAGAGGATGAAATAGATCATATTTACCATGCCCACGTAGTAAACTCAAAAGATAAATATATTTGCTCAGTTGGTCTTGAAGAGGTTATTATCATGGATAAGAAAAAAACTTACCGTGATATGCTTGAGAGTGAAGATAAAGAGTATATAAAGATCACTGCAAACCATATGGATGAAATAGATGATGTAGTTGATGTGGTAAGTAAATATAATATGACCACTATCCCTGTAATCAATGAGCAAAAAATACTTATAGGTAGAATCACCTCAGATGATATTTACGATATTATTGAAGAAAGAGCAACTGAACAAATCTATAACCTAGCGGGGGTTGATGATGATGCAGAGCTTGAAGATAATATCTTCAATATTGGTAAAAAAAGAGCTTTTTGGCTTGGGATAAATCTATTTACAGCTATCTTAGCTTCAGTTGTAATCGGCTTATTTGATACTACTATTCAATCCCTTGTAGCCTTAGCTGTTCTTATGCCTATTGTAGCCTCTATGGGTGGAAATGCAGGAACCCAATCCCTAACAGTAACAGTACGTCAAATTGCCCTTGGAGATATTGATGAAGAGGATGCTAAAAAGACCATCACCAAAGAGATAATACTCTCCTTAGCAAATGGTATGATCTTTGCTCTAGTGATAGGTGTAATAGCATGGCTATGGTTTGCTATGCCAATGCTTGGAGTGGTCATCGCTTTATCTATGGTGATCAATCTTTTCTTTGCTGGTTTCTTTGGCTCTGTAATACCTCTGTGGCTGGAGAAAAGAGATATCGACCCAGCTATTGGGAGTACTGTACTTCTTACTACTGTAACTGATGTGATTGGATTCTTTAGCTTCTTGGGGCTTGCGAGTTTGATACTTTTATAGTAGATGATCATTATCAACTGACACTTTTATTTGCTTTTATTATCCTCTTCTACTTTACATTTTAATAAATCATGTCCACATTTATCACATTTAAGACCAATAAATGGTGTATATATTCCATTTTTTGTTCTTGTAACTATTTTCCTACATCTAGGACATTTATTAAAAAAATCCAAAACTCCTATTATAATAATTACAATAAAACCTATATTTTCTGAATTAGCAAATAATTGATCAAAATAGTCTGAACCAAAAATAAAAAATACATAAATTAAAAAAACTAAAAATATCAAATAATGTCTAATTATAGGTGCTATACACATAACCTCTCCTTTTAAGGTAAATACAGATTTAATGGACTATATCCACCAATATCATTACCATAAGAATCTTTTACTTTGCCCTTACCTCCTTTTAAAACACTTTCAGGGTTAAAGGATAAAGGTGGACAGGCAACTTTAAATTTTATTCTAATTTTTTTAAACACTAAGTATACTAAAATATAGTCGCTAAAAAGTTCTTGGTGAAAAAGAAAAGAAGGCAGAACTATTTAAAGTTATCTACCCCCCCCCATTTATCTTTATTAATTCTCTTATTTGGGGAATTGTTGGTTTGTTTGGAGGTTTTGGAGTGCTTTGCTGTTATAAATTATTGCCAAGACAAGATTACTTGAGTGTTAGTGATCGACATTTTACTTTGATTCCTTTTCACTTTTTTTTCCGGAAAAAAGTAAACAAAAACCTCTCTCCCCCGGTTGGAAATGTGCTCCTGAATTTTCTTCAAATATTTTCTAGTCTTCAAAACTCGCGAAAAAAGGTGCGCCTGTGGCACCTTTCTTTCACTCAAACAGTTGAAGACTTTTTCCGAAAATATTTGAAGAAAATTCAGCATTTCCAAAGGGTGAGATTTTTG
>CAYFGQ010000123.1:0-5745 GCA_964342525.1 uncultured Arcobacteraceae bacterium | reverse complement strand
ATCTTTACAAAAGTTTTCTACTGCAAACTCTCTATGTTTTTTATGGTTTGTTATTGATTTATAAAAATCAAAATTGAAGCCATTCATCCAGTTTGTATCTTTATAGATAAGTTCTATAGTTTTATGGGCTTGTTTTTTGATCCCATCTTTATCAAACTGATATATCATATCAGCACCTTTAGCTTTTATCCCGTTTTCATTGGCAGTTTTTATAAATGAACTTGCACCACTTGGGCAATCAAGTACTTTTTTTCCATGAAGCTCTTTTTCATCTAAATTGAAAAAGACCATATACTCCTCATATGTACGACCTGTAATGAGGATATTTTCTAATGTACTAACCATTAGTTATCCTTTTAAAATATTTTATTTATTGATTAATTTTGTATGATTATGATTTTAAGTATAAAGAGTAGGCTAAAGCCAAAGTGCAAAAAGAGAATTATTGATTTTAAATGTATGATTATAAGTATATAACATTGTAACTTCTCCTTTTGCTTTTATGTTTAATTGATTACGATTTTTTAACGTATTTTGGTGTAATTTTTATAGCACCTACACCTGGTATCTTACAGTCGATATTATGATCATCTGCACTTTCCACTAGTCTAATAGATTTTATCTTAGTTCCCACTTTAACAACTGAAGAACTTCCTTTTACCTTTAGATCTTTGATAATAGTTACATCATCTCCACTTCGCAAGATCGCTCCATTTGAGTCTTTTACTGTAAACTCTTCATCCTCAGCTGCTGTTTCACTAGGATTCCATTCATGTGAACAATCTGGACAAATAAGAAGATCCCCATCTTCATATACATATTCATAGTCACATTTAGGGCAGTTTGGCAATTGCTCCATCCATTTCCTTTTTTACCCTTATAGGGCTAATTTTTTTGGAATTGTAGAATAATAATCTTGATAAGTCAAATAAACACATTTTTAGGATAAAACATCCTAAAAATCATCACTCCCATAAAAAGTAAAATCCAAATAGAAAATGAAAATTCAAACCCTAAAATAAATGAAAATATCATATATATAAATCCTATAGAGAAAAACCATACACAAAAAAGTCCTAAAGATATAAGCCCTATCCTAAAAATTGTACCCAATGCATTGCTACTCATTTTTTTCTCCTAGCTTTTTAATGATCGCCTCTATTTGTCTTCTATGTATAAAAGTATGCATAAACATAAATACACTCCAATCAAAGTTGTTAAAGCTTACAAACCATGGATGTTTTTTAGTCATTTTAGATTGTTTTTTAGGAAGTTCTTTTATAAATTCAAAGTATTTATCATAAAAGGCTAAAAAGTCATCTATTTGATCTAGTTTATTCTCTTTTGGTTTTACACCCTCTATCGTTATCTCTCTTTTGAACTCTTTTTCTTCTGAGAGTGATTTTATCACCAACATTATTGCGCTTCCTGCGATGGTGAGATGTTCAAGTACAAGGTTTACAGAAAATTGTCTTGTATCATCTTCTATGGCAAAGGTTCTATCAATGATATTTTTTTCAATACATTTTTCCCTAGGAAGTTTTTGTACTAGTTTTTTGATAATCTTCACTTCCCTTTTTACTAAAAATAGAGCAATATTCCAAGTAAAAAAAGTACGAGCTACAGGTACAAGTATATTTTTTATACCTAATCTTTCATTTTCAGGGAGTCCCTCTCCCGGTTTTGCTAGTTCCATATTATTTCCTTATCCCTAATTGTATATTTTAAAATATAAATCTTAACTTAAATCTAGAGTAATTACTCTAATAAATAGAATAAAAGCTCTAAGGATACCAAAGAGAATAGAAACTAGCTATGGAAATAACATAAGAAGTGTTCAGTTAGTTCTTTTTTTGAAAGAAGGACTAGCAAAGCTAATTCGAGTTCAAAAAAAGAGCTAAATGGATGCTACTTATGTTACCCAAAGAGGAAACAAGGTTTTTTACATGGCTAGTTTATATTTGATTTGGTATAATAATTTGATATGAAAAAAAATGCTACAAAAGAGAAAATAAAAAAATCAGCTATAGAGCTATTTAACACTGAAGATACCCTATCAGTTACAACAAATCATATAGCAAAACATGCAAAAATAAGTCCCGGAAATTTATACTATCACTATAAAGACAAATGTGAAATCATAAAAGAGATATATCTTGATATGTCTGCAAAATTTGAAGAATATAATAGTTTTGAATATATATTAACATCAGACAATGCTCTTTTAGCTCTATCAAAAATGTTTGATAAATATTCAGAACTTTTTTTAGAATATAAATTTTTAATGAGAGATATTAGTACTTTGATAGCTACATATCCTAAGATCAAAGAGCTATTTTTAATGAGACAAGAAAAAAGGATAGGACAAATAGAAGGTCTTTTTAAATACCTTATTTCAAAAGATATTATAAATATCCCTGAAGATGAAATACACCTAAGGGCAAAGTTAAATTGGTTTATCTCTGGATATTGGCATCTATTTACTAGTACTACTGGGGATATTACAAAAGAATCTATAAAAGAGACAAAAACTATAGTTTTTAAGATGCAACTTTATCCATACCTTACCAAATATGGTCTAGAGTTATATAAAGAGATATAGCTCTTTAGTATTAAAAATACATCTTTGTAATAAAACTATCTGCATTATAGTCGATATTATTATCACCCCTTAAAGTACCTAAATAAGAGAGATACTCTTTTTCAAACTTTCCATAATTTTCCCCAAGCTCCAAAAGTAATCCTTTATAGCCTGTAGAATTTAATAACTTCCACCATTCATCTATATCCATAGGAAATCTTATCTCCACTTCATTTATAGCTAAATCTTTATATTCAACTTGTTTAGATAATTCTTTTATCTGCTCTTTTGTATCTAAAAGTCTTTCCTCTAAATTCTGAGGTGGTCTTATATCATAGTTTTGATCTAACATCTCTAAAAATATTTTTGAGTAAGGCTCAAAGGCATCTTTTGTAAATGTAGAAAATACAAACTCTCCACCATTTTTAACTCTTGAGCAAATATCTTTAAATACCTCATCCATATTTGGATAAAAAAATAAACCATATCCACAAGTGATAAGATCAAACTTCATATCTTTAAAACTAAGATTTTCCACATCTTGCACTTGAAAGTCTATATTACCTAAAGCTAATTCTTTTGCCTTTGCCCTTGCAATTTTAAGCATTTCATTGGATAAGTCTACACCATATATATTTGAGTTTGGAAATTTTTGTGCTAGTTCAATTGCTATATTTCCAGTTCCTGTTGATAGATCTAGAATATTTAAATTTTTATCTTCTAAGTCGATTAGCTCTACCATCTTTTTTGCCGAGATTATAAACTGCTTATTTCCATCATATTTATCAGCCACATCATCAAAGGTCTGTTTGATACCATCTTTTATTTTTTGATTTTGTTCATTTTCCATAAAATTACCTTTGTAGAAAACTATCTTTTTTTTCATTAAATTTCAAGTCACTGCAAAAGATAATTTTTTATATTATTTATTTAATATATACTAAAGTTTAATAGGAGTAGAATTTTATAAATAAAAGTTTTTATTATTTAAAATTAATTAAGAACAACTCGTTGTTCTCTTTAGGATTTGTTTCTTTAAATGGAATTTACTTCCATTGATAAAAGAAATTATAATTAAAGGTTCCCTTGAAAAATGGAACATTTTTGAAGGATTAAGTATGAATGTTCAAAATGATATGACACCACTTTTAAATGTACAAAACCAACAAGTACAAGAAGTAGCTGAACAAGTAAAAGCAAATGTAGCAAATAAAATAGAGATCCAAAGTTCAAATCTAAATCTGATAGATCCAGCAATGGCAGATCAATTGATGGCACAATCTGTACCTATGGCATATGGGGCAAATGGAGCAGTTAAAAATATCCCAACAGATGGGATGATAAGTATAAAAGCCTAAGATTACTTAAGCTTTTAGTATCACCTTATTTCTCCCTGTGTTTTTAGCTTCGTAAACAGTCTCATCAGCTCTTTTTATAGTTACCATAATATCTTCATTATCTTTATATAAAGTTCCACCGATGGAACATGTTTTAGTACCTACAGTATGAAAATCTTGTCTTTCTATGGAGTGTCTTAGGGACTCTAGGATTTTATGAAGATCGTTCATCGATTTTACTTTTAACATCATAATAAACTCTTCTCCACCCCAACGAATCAAAATATCCTCTTCACGGGAGTGTTTTTGAACTGTTTGTACAAACTGAATAAGCACAGCATCTCCCACGTCATGTCCATAATTATCATTTACCTCTTTAAAATGATCTATATCTAAAACAGCTAAACCAAAAAATGCATTTTCACTTTCGTATTTTTCTATAAATCTTTTATAGTTATTTTCAAAATACTCTCTATTTCTTGCACCCGTTAATTTATCATGTATAGTTTTATCTTTTAGCTCAATATTTTCAAGCATTGTACTTGAAATATCCGCAAAAGAAACTATTTTATTTTCTTCATCAAAATCATTGATTTTTATGGTGAAGGCATATAGTTGGAAATCTTTTCCCATCATAGATACTACCATCTCAGAACTTGGCAGATTACTCACAACTTCTAACCAATTTTCACCCTCTTTTAGTTTTCCTAGATGAAAAAACCTATCATTTTCTATAAAACACTCACTAAGTTTTTTATGGTGTAATTTAAACTCTTCTAGATCACTATATCCAAGGAAATCAAAAAGTTTTTTATTGGCAAAGTTTAACTCTTCCCCATCTGTTAAGATCACAATATTATCTTGCATATCTAAGATAGACATGATCTGAGAGGTACGCTCATCTACTTTTTTCTCTAAGTTTTTTCGCAAATATACTGGCTCATACGCCCTTATCATCACCGTAAGTAATTCATGTATATCCATTGGTTTTATGGAAAAACCACTCACACTCAATTGAATAGCACTCTTTAAAAAATTCTGATCATCATGTGCACTTACTATTATAATAGGGATAATAGGATCTGTTTTACGTATATTATCTATCATCTCAAGCCCATTCATTTTAGGCATATTGATATCGGTGATAATTAGGTCAAAATTATTTTCGTTATTTTCTTCTTTTCTAGAGTCTAAAAACTTATCTAAACCCTCTTGACCATTTGTAGCTATTTCAACACTATCTACTAAATTTATGAAGGTTTCTACTACAATGGTTCTTACCATCTCTTCATCTTCTACAAACAGTATTCTAGCACTTTTTAATATTTTACTATCAAACATATATTCACTTTTGTTTTATTTGTTTATATTATAACGTAAGGTAAAAAAATACTACCTGAGTGGATATAGTTATTTTTTCATCTATTTTAAAATAACCTTATAAAAAAGATGTAGAAATACATATAAATTTTAAATATTATTTTTTCTTATTGAACTATAAAACTTTACTTGATAAAATGATTATAAAAAGAAAAGGTTTCCTTTGAGTGAAGCAAAAAGACTCCCATTTGGGACAAGAAATCCAAATAAAAAAAATGCTGTATTTTTAGTGATACATACAGATGAGATATCCCCATGGAAATATTTTGATAGCTCATTTCGTCAGATCACTTGTCCTGCTATGATTATGATAGATAGATGGGATGGAAGAAGTGGATATCCTGGGGGAACAGTAGAAAATGATGAACCTTTACTTACAACACTAAAAAGAGAGATCAAAGAAGAGATTGGGGTAAATATCAAAACAGAAAAAGTTGAAGAGATAGT
>CAYFGQ010000122.1:0-6264 GCA_964342525.1 uncultured Arcobacteraceae bacterium | reverse complement strand
TCCTGATTTTTTGGAATCATATACAAAATACCCTTGTGCATAATTATCAGTCTCTGCACCAATAATTTTGATGGAGTTTTTATTTGCCCCAACAGTACCATCGGCACCCAATCCATAGAATACTGCTTCAAATTGTTCATCATCTTCTAAGATAAAATCCTTATCATACTCTAAAGAGGTAAAAGTAACATCATCATCAATACCAATTGTAAAGTGATTTTTAGGGAAATCTTTTTCAAGCTCAGCATAGATAGCTTTTACCATTGTAGGTGTAAACTCTTTTGATGAGATACCATATCTACCTCCAATAATCTTTGGCATAGCAAATGGTAATTTATTTTGTGATTCAAATAAAGCTGTGATTACATCATGATAAAGTGGTTCACCAACACTTCCTGGCTCTTTTGTTCTATCTAAAACAGCAAGAGATTTTACTGTTTTTGGTAAAGCTTCGATAAATGAGTCAATTGCAAAAGGTAGAGCAAGTCTTACTTTAATCATACCAACTTTTTCACCTTGGCTTACGAGATAATTAACACACTCTTCAGCTGCTTCTGCACCAGAACCCATAAGGATAATTACTTTTTGGGCATCAGGAGCACCAAGATAATCAAATAGTTTATACTCTCTTCCAGTTAAAGCTGCAAATTTATCCATTTGCTCTTGTAAGATTCTAGGAACCTCATTATAATATTTATTTACAGACTCTCTACCTTGAAAATATACATCTGGATTTTGAGCAGTTCCTCTAAGGATTGGAGCATCTGGTGTCATCGCTCTTTTTCTATGGGCATCAACTAAAGCATTATCAACCATAGCTTTTAGATCATCTTCACTTAAAACCTCAATCTTACTCACCTCATGGGATGTTCTAAATCCATCAAAAAAGTGTAAGAAAGGGATTCTAGATGCTAAGGTAGCAGCTTGAGAGATAAGAGCAAAATCGTGAGCTTCTTGAACAGAGTTTGAAGCCAATAAGGCAAATCCAGTTTGCCTTACACCCATAACATCTTGATGATCTCCAAAGATAGAAAGTCCTTGTGCAGCTAAAGATCTAGCCGCCACATGAAAAACTGTAGGTGTTAGTTCGCCTGCAATCTTATACATATTTGGTATCATTAAAAGAAGGCCTTGGGATGCGGTAAAAGTTGTGGTTAGAGATCCAGCTTGAAGTGCTCCATGTACACTACCACTAGCTCCACCCTCACTTTGCATCTCAATTACTTCAGGAACAGTTCCGAAAATATTTTTCTCTCTCTTACTACTATAAAGATCACTTAATTCACCCATCGGAGAAGATGGAGTAATTGGATAGATCGCAATCACCTCATTTATTTTATGGGCAACTAAAGCAACAGCTTCATTACCATCAACAGTTTTAAAATGTTTATCCATTAGTCTTCCTTTTGTTTACTCAAACAATTAAAATTAATAATAAAATCTTAGCCCTTATTAATTTCATTTTGATTTCTGTAAAATTCAACACAATATGGGTACAATTGCTTATGAAAGCTATTATAATTCTTTGTATACTCTATTTTAACGCACTTGCACTAAATTTTAAGGTAGTAAGTTATAATGTTGAAAACCTTTTTGACCTTAAATATGATAGTACTGAATATACAGAATATATTCCAAATTCGAAATCAAATTGGAATAAATCTACCTTAGAACTCAAGTTAAACAATATCTTTAAGGTTATAAATGATATGGATGCAGATATCATAGTCCTTCAAGAAATAGAATCCCTTAAGGCTTTAAAACTTCTACAAAACAAAATACCTCAATATAAATATATAAAATTTTATAAAAAACCCACTAGTGCCATAGGTCTCGGATTTTTAAGTAAATATAAAATAATAGATACAAATATAATCAAGATAAATAGATTTGATAAACACTCCCGCCCTGCCCTTGATGCTATATTTCAAATAAAAGATAAACCCTTTCATATTATAAATACACACTGGAGTTCAAAAAGAAAAGCTGAATCCTCACGTATAAAATATGCCCAAGCAATATATAACTATGTAAAAAACTTAGAAGATGAATATATTATAGTAGGTGATTTAAACTCAAACTATAATGAGTTTAAAACCTTTAGATTTAATGATAAACTAAATGATACAGATGGAGTGACGGGTATAAACCAAGTTTTAAATACTACGATAAATCAAAACTTTATATCTAAAGATGATATTTTTGAATATAAAAGAAGAGTACATTTCAATGCTTGGTTAGAGCTAAATCAGGGTGAGAGATTTTCCTATAAATTTAGAAAGAGAAATAATACCCCAGATAATATTATCCTATCCCCTTACCTATTTGATAATACAGATATAGAGTATAAAAATAACAGCTTCAAAGTATTCAAACCATCATACCTATATAAAGATGGAAAAATTAATAGATGGCAAATGAAAGGAAAAGATAGAATTCATACAGGAATAGGATTTAGTGATCATTTACCAATTATGGCTACTTTTTATCTAAGTGATAATAAGAGTAAAAAACCCATAAAAAATATAAATACTAAAAATAAAATCTCTGATTTATATAAACTAGACACAATAAAAAACAACTATAAAATAAACAACGCAATAGTGATCTATAAATATAAAAACAATGCCATCATCAAACAAAAAAATGATAGAGCGATCTACCTATTTAATTGTGCAAAAGATTTAAAACTAGATGGTATATATGATTTAAAAGTTTCTAAACTTGATGATTTTTATGGATTAAAAGAGATAAAAGAAGTAAATGACTTTACACTAAAAGAGTTTGTAAATACTTCAAGTTTTTATATGGATGCAAATAAAATAGATATCTTAAATCCTAAATATCAAAATGAGATCATCACAAATCTAAAGGGATATTTTAAAGATGGATACCTCAACTTTAAAGATAAAAAAATAAAACTATATTCAAAAGATAAAAAACTATTGCCAAAAAATGGACAATTTGTTACAATACGCATCGCACATTTAGCAACTTTCAAAAACAAAGCACAAATTGTAATTTACAAAAAAGATGACATAATTAATGATTAAAGCAATATTTACAAACAGTTCAGGGATATTATTCTCCCGTATTTTGGGATTTATCCGTGATCTTCTTACCGCATCCATTCTTGGAGCAAATATCTATAGTGATATATTTTTCGTAGCTTTTAAACTACCAAACCTTTTTAGAAGAATCTTCGCTGAGGGTGCTTTTACACAGGTATTTATCCCAGCATATGCTAAATCTAGCCATAAAGTAAGATTTAGCTCAATTATATTTTTACATTTTATAGCTTTTATTTTATTTCTTTCTTTACTTGTTACTATGTTTGCAGCTCTTGTAACTAAACTGATAGCTGTAGGATTTGATGAAAAGACTGTGGAACTTGCCGCACCTTTAGTAGCCATAAATTTCTACTATCTACCACTTATATTTATAGTAACCTTTTTAGCGGCTATGCTTCAATATAAAAACCATTTTGCAACTACAGCTTTCTCTACAGCCCTTTTAAATATAGGAATGATCATAGCATTACTTATAGCAAATGGTATGGAAAAATATGAGATAACATATTATCTAAGTTATGGGGTTATTATTGGTGGTATTTTACAAGTATTAGCTCACCTAATTGCAGCTAAAAAGCTACAAGTAAAATTTTTCACTACTAAGGTAAAAGAGGTAAATGAGTCTGTACAAACTAGAGTAAAAACCTTTTATAAGAATTTCTTCCCAGCTATATTTGGAAGCTCAACTTCACATATCTCAGCATTTTTAGATACTTGGCTTGCTTCATTTTTAATAAGTGGAAGTATCTCTTATCTATATTATGCAAATAGAGTTTTTCAACTACCTTTAGCACTTTTTGCCATTGCCACATCAGTTGCTCTATTTCCGAGTATTGCAAGGGCTATAAAAAATAAAGATGAAGAAAAAGCTTTAGGTTTTTTATATAAAGCCTTTTGGATACTATTTGCACTTTTATCTGTAGCAACCCTTATCGGTATAGTATTTGATGATCTAATTGTTTGGCTTTTATTTGAAAGGGGTGCTTTTACATCTGAAGATACTATAAATACCTCTTTAGTACTTTCAATGTACCTTATAGGACTTATCCCATTTGGTATAGCAAAGATCTTTTCCCTTTGGCTTTATGCCCATGAACAACAAGTAACAGCAGCTAAAATATCTGCTAAATCATTAGGGTGGAATATAGTATTTTCATTAATCCTTATCCAACCTATGGGAGCAGCTGGATTAGCCCTTGCAAGTACCATAAGTGGGTACTTTTTATTGCACTATACACTTAAAGAATTTGGGTATGATAGATTCAAAAAACTTGTTTTAAATAAATAATAAAAATAGTTTTCATCCTTAAGAATCTATTAACACCCCTAGTTCTATAATTTGAACATAACGATACTGACATTAGGAGTATCATATGTTATTAAAAAGTATAATATTTATATTTTCATTGATATATTTTTTAAATGCTACCCAAGTAAATAATGCACCCCAAAAACAAATAGGTGTATATGAAAATCTAGGAGCTACATTACCCTTAGATTTAACATTTTTTAATGAATACAATACAAATCAAAGTCTTAAACAATATATCTCAAACACTCCAACAATAATTACTTTAAACTATTTTACTTGTCCATCTTTATGTTCTCCACTACTTATTGGGGTAGCAGATATGTTAAATAAAATGGATCTAAAACCTTATATAGATTATAAAGTTCTTACCATAAGTATCGATCCAAATGATACTCCAAAATCAGCTCTTGAAAAAAAGAAAAATATCCTAAGTATTATAAAAAAAGATTTTCCACCTCAAACTTGGAGTTTTTTAACATCAAATCAAAAAAATATATATGAGATAACAGATAAATTAGGATTTAAATATGAAAAAAGAGTAAAAGATGGTGTAGTTGATTATCTCCATGCTGGAATGATAATAGTAATCTCTCCAAATGGAAAAATCATCAGATATCTAAATGGTACAGACTTTTTACCCTTTGATGTAAAACTAGCCATCTATGAAGCAAAAGAGGAAAGAACTGGTTCAACTATTGCAAAAACATTGCTTTATTGTTTTGCCTATGATGCAAAGAGTAAAACATATGTTTTTCAAGCTGAAAAGATTATCGGTACTTTGATACTTCTTATTGTAATAAGCTTCTTTATTTACCTAATAAAGACAGGTAGAAAAAAAGGGGACGATCATGAGTGATATAACAGAAAAAAGCTTCTATGAAGAGACACATACAGTTTTTGGTAAACATGATAGTAAGTTTTTACAATGGATTTTTTCCATAGATCATAAAAGAATAGCGATCCTTTATATAATAGTTATGATGTTCTTTTTTATCATTGCTATGTTTACAGCCTTAGCTATGAGAACTGAACTATTCAACCCGGGTCAGCAGATTATGGATGCAGATACTTATAATCAAGCCTTTACCCTACATGGTACTATTATGATCTTTTTATTTGTAGTTCCCGGTATCCCTGCAGCTTTTGGTAATTTTTTACTTCCTTTATTAATAGGTGCAAAAGATTTATCCTTTCCAAGATTAAATCTTTTATCATGGTGGCTTTATGTATTTGGTGCTTTGATTGCCCTACTTGCCCTATTTGCTGGACAAGGATATGCAGATACAGGATGGACATTTTACGCTCCATATAGTGTAAGTACAGGTACAAATGTAGTTCTTGCCCTAGTAGCAGCATATATTTTAGGACTATCTTCAATCCTCACAGGGATAAACTTTGTGGTAACTATCCATAGACTAAGAGCACCAGGAATGACTTTCTTTAAGATGCCCCTTTTTATTTGGGGATTATACTCAACTGCTTGGATTCAAATTTTAGCAACTCCTGTAATTGGTATCACTCTTATTTTAGTAATTCTAGAGCGATTTGTAGGTATTGGTATCTTTGATCCAGCTAAGGGTGGAGATCCTATACTTTATCAACATCTATTTTGGATATATTCCCACCCTGCAGTTTATCTTATGATCTTACCAGCTTTTGGTGTGGTCTCAGAGATACTTCCAACCTTTTGTAGAAGAACTATCTTTGGATATCGCTCCATTGCCATATCCTCAGCAATGATTGCAGTAATTGGTTATCTAGTATGGGGACACCATCTATTTACTTCAGGTATGAGTGAATGGACTAAAATCATCTTCTCATTTTTAACATTTTTTGTGGCAATCCCCACAGGTATAAAGTTTTTTGACTGGGTTGCAACTA
>CAYFGQ010000121.1:0-6521 GCA_964342525.1 uncultured Arcobacteraceae bacterium | reverse complement strand
ATTATCTAATAGCACACAATATAAAATTTGATCTAGGTATGCTTAAAAAAGAGGGTTTTGAAAATAACTACACACTTATAGATACCCTAAAAGCTGCAAGACATCTACTTGATGATATGCCTCACCATAGATTACAGTACCTAAGATATGCACTTGATCTTTATATGACAGAAGAGCAAGAGGCAAATAAATTAGGGATCACCATAAAAGCTCATGATGCTATAGGTGATGTACTTGTGATGAAGCTTTTACTTTCAGAGCTTGTAAAACTAGCAAAAGCTAAACACCCAGAAGAGAAAAATCCAATGGTAACCCTAGCAAATCTTACTTCACAGCCAGTACTTGTAAAGAAGTTTAGATTTGGTAAATATAAAGGCAAATATATCAATGAAGTAGCAGCAGAAGATCCAGGATATTTAAACTGGATGCTAAAATCTATGGAAGATATGGATGAGGATTTAAGATACTCAATCAATAAAGCTATGGAGGCCAATGTATGAAAACATTAACAGTAATAGATACCTTTGGGTTTTTATTTAGAGCGTATTATGCCTTACCACCATTAAAATCATCCACAGGATTTCCTACAGGACTCCTTACAGGTTTTATGAACTTTGTATCAAATATTGGAAAAGATTTTCAAACAGATTATTTAGTATTTGCTCTGGATTCTAAAGGAAATACTTTTAGAAATGATATATACCCAGAGTATAAAGCCCATAGACCAGATGTACCAGAGGATCTACTTAGACAACTTCCAGTTGCCATAGAGTGGATTGAAAAGATGGGATTTCAAACAGCTGCAAAGGTAGGGTATGAGGCGGATGATATTATTGCTTCTTTAGCTCATGATGCAAAGGAAAAAGGTCTAGAGGTAAGAGTAGTAAGTCATGATAAGGATTTATACCAATTAATTGGTGATGGTGTATATCTATTTGATCCAATTAAAAAAGTAAAAATATCTGAAAAAGAGTGTTTTGATAAATATGGTGTATGGCCAAAACAATTTACAGATTATCAATCACTTCTAGGGGATAGTGCGGATAATGTACCAGGTGTAAAAGGTGTAGGGGCTAAAACAGCTGAAGCACTTATCCAAGCATATGGAAGCTTAGATGGTATATATGAAAATCTAGAAAATATTGAAAAGAAAAGATGGAAGACTTTATTAACTGATGGTAAAGAGATGGCTTTTATCTCTAAACAACTTGTATCTTTACATACAGATGCTCACGCTATAGATGAGGTGGATAAGTTAGTATTACCAAAAGAGAATCCTATTTTAAAAATAGCAGATACTCTTATGGAGTTTGATATGAATCGTATTGTTCAAAAGGTTCATAAGGATGGATTAAACTATAAAACGGAGATACCCGTATCAAAAGCATCTGTAAATGGTGAGTATAATCTACTTACAAATAGAGCAGAATTATTTAAAGTGATAAACTCTATCCCAGCCGATTCTATTGTATCTCTTGATACAGAAACTACAGCCTTAGATGCAAGCAAAGCAAATATAGTTGGTTTTTCATTTGCTTTTGATGATAAAAGAGCTTTTTATGTGCCATTAGCTCATGTATCACTTATGCCACTAGAGCAAGTAAATAAAGGTGATGCAAAACAAGCCTTAGAAAAACTAGCAAAACACAAACTAGTATTTCAAAATTTTAAATATGACTATGAGATCATAAAAAACAATTTTAATATCAAACTTGATCTATTTGCAGATACTATGGTATTAGCTTGGTTAAATGAATCAGATTCAGCAGTAGGTCTAGATAGTCTTTCAAAGAAGTTTTTCAATCATGAGATGATAGCTTATAAAGATACAGTTAAAAAGGGTGAGAATTTCTCAAATGTAGATTTAGACAAAGCTTGTAATTATGCAGCAGAAGATGCTCTTATTACTTATAAATTATATTTTAAACTACTTGAAGAGCTTAAAAATAAAAGCTGTAGCCATTTAATAGAATTAGCATCAAATACAGAGTTTATTTTTACAGATACTTTAATCTATATGGAAAACAATGGTATCAAAGTAGATACAGAATTCTTTAAAGAATTAAGGGATAAAACGGCAAGTAAATTACTAGAGCTTACAAAAAATATTCATGAACAAGCTGGTGGTGAATTTAATATAAACTCAACTAAACAATTAGGTGTAGTGTTATTTGAAACTTTAGAACTTCCAGTGGGTAAAAAGACAAAAACTGGATATAGTACAAATGAAGCAGTTTTATTAGGTCTAAAAGATGCACATCCTATTATCCCATTACTTTTAGAGTATAGGGAAACATATAAACTAAAATCAACATATATTGATCCATTATTAGAACTTGGAGAAAAAGAAGAAGATGCGAGATTACATACTTCATTTATCCAAACTGGAACAGCTACAGGAAGACTAAGCTCAAAAAATCCAAACCTTCAAAATATCCCAGTAAAAACCCAAGCGGGTAGGGAGATAAGAAATGGATTTATAGCAAGTGAAGGTAAAGCTTTAATTGGTATAGATTACTCACAAATCGAGTTAAGGTTACTTGCTCATTATTCAAAAGATCCAGCACTTCTAGAAGCCTTTAATGGTGGATTAGATATCCATACTCAAACAGCAATTAAAATCTTCGGTGAAGAAGAAGCTAAAGAGAAAAGAAATATAGCAAAATCGATCAACTTTGGTCTTTTATATGGTATGGGAAGTAGAAAGCTTGGTGATACCCTAGGAATCCCAGCAAAAGAAGCTAAAAAATATATAGATAGCTACTTTGAAGCTTTTGCTACAGTAAAAGACTTTTTAAAATCTATAGAAGATTCTGCACTAGAGCATGGATATGTGGAGACACTTTTAAGACGTAGAAGATATTTTGATTTTGCAAATGCAAATGGTATGCAAAGACCTATGTTTTTACGTGAAGCAGTAAATACAGTATTTCAAGGAAGTGCATCAGATCTTATAAAACTATCAATGGTAGAGATATTTAAAAAATATAAAGATAGTGATGAGGTAAATATGCTTCTACAAATCCACGATGAACTTATCTTTGAAGTGGATGAAGATAAGAGCGAACATTATGCTAATGAGTTAAAAGAGATTATGGAGGGTATTCATAAACTTGAAATCCCATTAGATGTATCAGTATCTATTGGTAAAAACTGGGGTGAGTTGAAGTAGATGTTTATTAGGTTGCTTTTAGTTTTACCTACTCTTTTTCTTTTAAGTGGATGTTTTTCAAATGAAAACTTTTACCATGGATTAAAACATTCTCAAAAGATGAAAGAGGAAAGATATCCTAAAGAGAGTGGTTTAGTACCACAAGATAAAAAAGATCAAACATATAAAGAGTATGTTGAAGATATAGAAAAAAGTAAATTTTAATGGAGAACGAATGAATAAAAAATATTTAAAAAAGATATCAGATTATACAGTTGTTGGTGGTTTAGGTGCAGTATTACTTGTGGGTCTTACTGGTTGTGAAGATAAAGGTATGGGACAAACACAAGGTGGTAGTGATACAGCTTTTACAAATGCTTCTCAAAAAGAGGGTGCTTTTGTAATCATTGAGCAAAGACCTAATGGTGGATATACTATTGCCGATGAATTCCCAGCTTCTAAAACTACAATCGTACTAAGAAACCCAGATGGAACAGAGAGAATCCTATCTCAAGCAGAAATCGATGCACTAGTAGCTGAAGAAGCTAAAAAAATTGATAATGGTACATCAGCACTTACAAACCCTGATCAAGCACAAATGACAAGTGGTGGATTAGGTCTTGGTGAAGTTTTACTAAGCTCAATTGCTGGTGCTTTAATTGGTAGTTATATTGGTAATAAACTATTCAATAACCAAAACTATCAAAACCAAAGAAAATCAAACTATAAAAACCCTTCAACATATTCAAGAAGTGTAAATAGTTTCAATAAAGCAAAATCAGGTACATCAAGTGCTTCAAAATCTTCAAGTGGAAAAAGTGGATTCTTTGGAAGTGGTACTAAGAATTCAAGCTCATCAAGAAGTACATTTGGTGGATAATAAAGTTTTGTGATGAAATGTTTAGTTGTAATAGCTCATCCCTTAGAAGATAGTCTTTGTAAACATCTAGCCAAAGAAACCATATCTCATATGGAATCTAAGGGCTATGATGTAAGTATCAAAGATTTGTATAATGAAGAGTTTAATCCAGTTCTTCAAAAAGATGAACGACAAAGTTATTATGCAAATGAGTTTGATCAATCAAAACTACAAGATGATATAAAACAACTAAAACAAACAGAATCTTTAGTATTAGTTTTCCCTACATGGTGGTTTTCTTTTCCTGCTATATTAAAAGGGTGGTTTGATAGAGTATGGGCACCAAGTCATGCTTATGCCCATGCAGATGATCTAGGAGCTATAAGACCACTTCTAACAAATCTAAAAGAGGTAAATGTAGTCACAACATTAGGTGCAGCATGGTGGGTGGATGCTATTATTTTACGTAAACCAGTAGAGAAGGTGATAAAATATGCCCTAGTGGGAGCTTGTGCCCCAAAAGCAAAGTTTAAAATGCTTTCCTTATACAGAAGTGAAAGTTTAACAGATAAAAAAATCAATAAATTTATAACAAAAATAAAATCAAATTTTTAAAAAATATTAGGATCAATAATGAATTTAAAAAAATTAGAACCTCTATCAAAAGAGTATCTAGAATCTATAGGATTTCATTGGCATACAGATACAGATGAGTCATCATATATAGCGGATGAACTTGTAAGTATTAGCGAAGCTGAAGCAGATGCATATTATGAAGCGACAAATGAGCTTTATGATATGTTTTGTGAAGCAGGGGAGTATGTGATGGAAAATGAATTATTCCATGAACTAAATATCCCTTTCAATCTTGTAGAACTTATAAAAAAATCATGGGAAGATGACGTACATTGGCATCTATATGGAAGATTTGATTTAGCTGGTGGAATAGATGGTAAGCCTATCAAACTAATAGAATTTAATGCAGACACACCAACAGCAGTGTTTGAAACAGCCATAATCCAATGGGCAATCTTAAAAGCAAATGGTATGGAAGATTCAAGTCAATTTAACTCTTTATACGAATCCTTAAAAGATAACTTCAAAAGATTAGTAACTCTAGATACACCAATAGAAGATTTTGAAAAACACTATCCAAACCTAAACTTTAAAATTCTATTCTCATCAATAGCTGGAAGTATAGAAGATGAAAACACTGTAAAACTTTTACAACATATAGCCCAAGAAGCTGGATATACTACAGATTTTGACTTTGTAGATAATATAGAGTTTGGAGATGAAGGTATTTTCAAAGATGGTGTAAACTATGAGTATTGGTTTAAACTAATCCCATGGGAAAATATAGCAATAGATGAGGGTGAACTAGCTGTAATCCTAACAGAGATCATAAACAATCAAAAAGCAATCATCCTAAACCCTGCATATACTTTAATGTTCCAATCAAAAGGTTTTATGAAAATTCTATGGGATTTATACCCAGATCATCCACTACTCCTAGAAACGTCTTTTGAACCACTAGAGGGTAAAAAACAAGTAGAAAAGATGTGTTTTGGAAGAGAAGGAGCAAATACAGCTATCATCAATGCTGATAACTCTTTAGATGTAAAAATAGATGGTGAATATGGTAACTTTAAACCTATCTATCAAGAATATACAGAACTTCCAACTGATGCTAATGGTGATTCTTATCAAGCTGGTGTTTTTTATGCATTTGAGGCTTGTGGACTTGGTTTTAGAAAAGGTGGGAAGATATTAGATAATATGTCTAAGTTTGTGGGGCATATTGTAGAGTAATAATGAATAATAAACTCGAAATACCAGTTTTTAATCATATTAACTTTTTTGTTCTGTATGAATTGTATGATAGTTATAACAGAAATAATGAAGATATAAAAGTATCAGAATTATTGAAAAGAGTCGAATTAAAATCAGGTGTTAATAAAAGTATTGATTTTTATGAGTTTGTAAATACTGGAAATATATTTTCTCTTTTTTATACTAATTTTGTAGTAATTAAAGAGCTTTTTGAAAATGAGGATAAAGGAAGGGATTTTTTTAGAGATTTTAAAGAAGATCCCAAATCTTATTTTGTTTTCAAAAAAGTAAATAAGGATAACATTTTTTATTTTTTAACTAAAATGAGAAATTCTATATCCCATGTTCATTATGAACTAGATAAAGGAAGAGAAAATATTTATATGTGGGATATTCATCCTAAAGATAAGAGAAAAAGAAAAAATTTTGAAATTATTGGAAGTGTACATAATTATACGAATTTTTGTCTACGACTTTCCGAATATATTTCAAAAAATCAAAATAAATTAAATTCTTCTATAGCTTAAATTGTCTGGATTATCTTGAAAGGCATTTAGCCTTTCGCTTATGATACTTTTTTGTCGAAAAAAGTATCCAAAAACGACCACGGCTTCGAAGCCCTCCGGGTTCCTAAAAATTTCAAATATTGTTTACTTGCCTGCGTAACTCGATAAAAAA
>CAYFGQ010000120.1:0-6534 GCA_964342525.1 uncultured Arcobacteraceae bacterium | reverse complement strand
GTCAATGTATGAGTGGAATAATTTTTTTATAGAAAAAATAGAAAAAAATAATCAAATTAATTTAAAAAAATATGAAGATTTTGAACTAAATAAAAACCTAATCTTTGAATTTGATAATATTATTGAGATATATATCACAAAAACAAATTCAATTTCACAAAGTGAAAAGGGTGTAGATTTTACCTTGCAAGGTATATCATTTGCTTTTATATTTGAGTTAAATGATGAGGCTAAGAGTAAGATTTCTTTTAAAATGGAGGAGATGTAGTAGATATAAGGGCTTTATAGTAAGGTGTTTCATCTACTATAAAGCCTAGATTAGTTATCCTATTCCTTTAAGAAAAATAGGAAAACAGAAGATTGTCTCAAAAAAACCAAATTAAAAAACTTGCAATTAATAAAGATATACAAAATTTAAACCTATCATCTATTGGTAGTAATCTATTATTTTATTCATATCATATATCATTTCTAAAAAAACTAATTGCACAAAATAGGGCAGATGATGATCCACAATTTATTAGCTCATTTTCTAGTTTTAAGGGTGAGATTTATGAAAATATCATCTATGAACTTCTTTTAAGATATTCCCTTACAAACAATGAAATTACAAGCTTCATCCTAAAAGGTCCACACCAAAATAAAAATGTTAAAAATGGTAAGATAGGGCTTCAAATAGATAGAAATGCCCAAATAGTATATAAATCAGGGTATAAAGATATTAGTGAATTTGATGGTATGTTTTTTACTGAAGATTCTGTATATTTTGTGGAATCAACTATTGTAAATACCACTTCAAACCTTAGAAAAAGACTTAGAAAGAAAAAAGCAATCCTAGAGATACTTTTTCCAAAACTAAAAGTAAAAGCCCTTATTATCCTTACAAATGGAGCAACAGGAACAAATGTATTTCCAGCATATTGTACTGTTTGGGTTACAAAAGATTTTGATGCAAAAGTTTTACTTGATAAGATACTAAATAGGGAAAAAGGGAAATTTAAAAGATTAAAATCAGATAAGTTTGTAGAGGTTTCTGATCTAGATTATTATCACTTTAAATATTTTGATACTTTAAAATTTTTACTTAAAAGATCCCATGATACTGAAAACCATAGAATTGATCTAAAGTTTTTACGAACAAATAAAGTAAGAAGATATTTTGATATCTTCACTAAAATCTATATTGGTTTTATAGATGAGCAAAACTTTAAAGCACTTGTACCAAATGTGGAGTTAGAGATAAGTGATAATATAATCTATGTAACAATTGAGCAAAAAGATAATAATAAATTTGCCATAGTGTATTATCTAAGGGATACAAAAAGAAAACTAAAAAGGGTTGAAGTACTTGATACTAGAGTAGATATCACAGATAAAGATCCAAAAGGTTTTACAAACTCTGAAGTTAAATTTATGGGTTATGTTATAACTCCTGAGTTTAGTTTACATAAAAATAGTATCAAATATATAGAAAACTCTGTTACAAAGTGGAAAAGTACTGATAGATAATGGCGAATATTTATTTATTAAGTAATTCATCCTATGATGAAACTGTATCACTACCAATGATAGGTATAAAATATCTTGATTTTTTTATCAATCTTTCCATCTATGATGCTTTGGTTTTTACTTCAAAAAATGGAGTTAATTCATTAGATAAAAAACATCTTTGGCAAAGTATCCCAGCATATGTCATATCAGCACAAACAGCAAAACTTATAGAACAAAGGGGTGGAAAGCTTGCTTTTACAGGTTCTAGTAGGGATGGAAGTGAGTTTGCAAAAGAGATAGCTCCTCTACTTAAAGGTAAAAAGGTTTTATACTTAAGAGCTAAAGAGGTAGTATCAAAACTTGATAAGATATTAATAAAAGCTGGAATTGATCTTGATCAACAAATAGTTTATGAAACCACTTGTAAATGTTATAAGGATAAAAAATTAGAAGAGAACTCTACTTTTATCTTTACATCACCTTCCACTGTAGAGTGTTTTTTTAAATCATTTGAGTGGTCTGAATCATACAAAGCTGTATGTATTGGTGAAACCACAGCAAAAGCTTTACCAAATGAAATCAAAGCTCATATATCAAAAGAAAAATCTATAAAAAGTTGTATAGAGTTAGCTAAAAAGTTGGAGACAAATGTATAGTAACTTAGATGATTCACACAAAGAAGCAGATGAAAATATCAAACTTGAAGAGTGTAAAAATTGTAAAAATAAGGTAAAAAAAGGGGTAAGACTTTGTCCTGAGTGTGGTGAGTTAAATCCTACACTAAGAAATAAAGAGATTTGGACAATAATCTTTGTGATCTTATTTTTAGGTTTTGTAATATCACTGGTTAAGTGATATTTTGATAATATCCCAAAATTTTAATAATTAAATAAAACAGGTAAAATAATGAAAGAATGTACACTACTTATCGATACTAAAGATGAAAAAGGTTTAGTATATAAAATATCAAAAGTGATCTATGATCTTGATCTAAATATTGAGCACAATGCTGAGTATGTTGATGAAGAGGCAAAAAAGTTTTTTATGAGAACAGTTGTAAGGGGGCACTTTAATGCTAAAGAGCTACAAAAAGCAATTGAAAAAACAATAGACAAAGATGCAAAAGTAAGAGTTGTAGAAAATAAAGCAAAAGATATTGTAATCCTAGCTACAAAAGAATCACATGTACTTGGTGATCTTTTAATCAGATATTTTGATGGTGAACTTGATGCAAATATCAAAGCAGTAATTGCAAATCATGATGATTTAAGAGACTTAGTTGAAAAGTTTGGTATTCCATTTCACCATATTGATGCAAAAGGTTTGGAAAGAGAAGATCATGAACAATTAATGATCAAAAAAATAAATGAGTACAATCCAGATATTATAGTTCTTGCTAAATATATGAGAATTTTAACACCAAATTTCGTAAAAGAATATCCACAAAAAGTACTTAATATTCACCATTCATTCTTACCTGCATTTATCGGTGCGAATCCATATAAACAAGCTTATGAAAGGGGTGTTAAGATTATTGGTGCTACTGCACACTTTGTTACAAATGATCTTGATGAAGGACCAATCATCGCTCAAAATATTGTAAGAGTAGATCATAGTTACAGTTGGCAAGAGATGAGAAGAGATGGAAGAAATGTGGAAAAAGTTGTACTTTCAACTGCACTTCAACTACTTCTTGAAGAAAGAGTATTTGTACATCAAAATAAAACCGTAATTTTATAGGATAGATTATAATGTTTAATGTAGTACTTTTAGAGCCAAGAATCCCTCAAAATACAGGAACTATTGGTAGACTTTGTTATGCCCTTGGGGCAAAATTACATCTTATCAAACCATATGGTTTTGAGATCAATGAGAAAGCCTTACGTAGAGCAGGGCTTGATTATTGGGAACATATTGAAGTTTTTGAGTATGAAGATATAGAGGATTTTTGGTCTAAAAATCCATTAAACGATAGGCACTTTTTTGCCACAACAAAAACAGATAATCTATATTTTGAAAAAGAATACAAAGTAGATGATTATTTCTATTTTGGAAGAGAAGATGCGGGACTTCCTGAGGAGTTACTTGAAAAAAATCCAGATACTTGTATCACTATTCCAATGATAAAAGATACAACTAGAAGTCTAAATATTGCAAATAGTGTATCTGTAGTAGTTTATGAAGCTTTAAAACAAAACTTCAGTGAGTTTGACTGGGAATAAGATGTCAGCAAATATACTTTTAGTTGAAGATGATGAACTTTTTTGTGAAACCATAGAGGAGTTTTTATCAGATTTAGACTATAAAGTAGATGTGGCAAATTGTGTACAAAGTGCCACTGAACTAAGCTACGATAATAGCTATGATCTTTATATTTTAGATATAAATCTACCAGACTCAACTGGTTTAGAACTACTACAATCCCTTAGGGATGCAAATGATGAAACATCAGCTATCTTTTTAACTTCTTATAAAGACTCTGATACCCTAAAAGATGGTTTTAAAGCTGGTGCAGATGATTTCTTACGTAAACCAGTTGATCTTGATGAGTTGGAGCTTCGTATAAAAGCTTTACTCAAAAGAGTAGGTAAACAACTAAGCACTATCACATTAAAAGATAATATCATCTTTAATCCTTCTACAAAAACTATAAGTGAAAATGGAGCGGATATAAAAGTACCAGCTAAAGTGATAGATCTACTTGAGCTATTTTTACAAAACAATAAAAAACAAATCATTACAAAAGAGATGATCATAGAAAAACTTTGGAATGATGCTTGTGATTATTCTGAGGGTTCAATAAGGGTTTATATCAATAATCTAAAAAAACTATTGCCCGATGGAGCTATAACAAATCTAAAATCCATAGGTTATAAATTTGAGTTTTAAAAAAAGTGAATTTGTCTTTTTAAATACCATAGTGTATTTTGTGATAACTTCACTTATCCTTTTTATAAACTTTCTACTCATCGATAATTTTATCTTAAAGCCACAAGGTATAGTTATAGATAAAAATAGCTTTTTTCATATCTCAGCTTTTTTAATCCTAATAGGGGCGATAATATATTTTATCTTTATAAACACTAGTTTTAAAGATATGTTTAAAAGTGATGATAAACTACAAAAAAAACTAAAAGAAACCCTACATGAGATAAATACACCAGTAGCAACTATTTTAGCAAATACAAAGATGTTAGAGAAAAATGCTACAGATGAAAAAAGCCTAAAAAAAATCAATCGTATAAAACAATCATGTGATAATCTTCTAAAACTATATGAAGATATGGAGTATAGTATAAAAGAGGAGATAGATAAAATTGAGTTATGCCAATTTAATCTAAATGAATCTATAGAAAACTCCATAAAGAAATTTGATGATATAAAAAAAGATATATCTATCTCAAGTAATATAGATCAAAATATCAATATAAATACGGATAAAATAGGATTTGAGCGTATGATAGATAATCTTATCTCAAACAGTATCAAATACAATAAAGATACTGGTAAAGTAGCTATAGATTATAAAAACAATATCCTAAGTATTTATGATACAGGTTGTGGAATAGATACTAAAAACCTATTTTTAATCTTTGATGAGTATTTCCAAGAGGATCAAAACTCTTCAGGTTATGGACTAGGTCTTAAAATAGTAAAAGATTTTTGTGATAAAAATAAGATAGAATTAAAAATATCATCAACTCCAAATATAGAGACAACAATATCTTTAAATATAAAAGAGATAATTTTAAATGGATAGTTTTATATAAATAGTTTTATTTTCTATTTTTATATCTTTTACAAAAACTTCTAATAATTTTGATGAAGTAGTATTTTTATCTTCTATTTTATATATTGGTTTTACATTTATATATCTAGTGATAGCCTCTTGTACACTATTTTTTATGACACTATGAAACTCTAAAGGTATCTCTTTTAAATCTAGTTCTTCAAGAATAAGATCTTTAAAATAAATACTTTTTTCTTCAGGTTTATAAAGTAATGTTCCAAATAAAACTGCACTAGTTTTAAACTGTAACTCCTTAGTAACTACAAGTCTAAGGTCAAATGCCATTTTTATTTTATTTAATTCATCTTTTAAAATTACATTGGGATCACTTATAATAGTAGTAAAAAACAATCTCTTTTTTTCAATAGGAAATTTTTTATCAATTTTTTCTTGAAGTTCTTTCTGAGATATTTCTATAGTATAAGAAAAACTATAAAGGTATGTGGAAAATATACTAAGAATAAATAGTATTTTGATTGGTTTAAACATTATAAAGGGGGAATAGGGTGATTAAAAATCACCCTTTAAAAACTTTCCCATTCATCATCTTCAGTATTTGAAGTGATTGTAGTTTGTTGTTTTGCTGGAGTTGGAGTAGGAGTAGGTTTAACAAAAGGTTTCTCCTCTTTTACTGGAGTAGGTCTTCTATCTGCGGCACTACCTTTTCTTCTATCTTTGATACTTCTCTCAACAGATCTTCTCTCAAGACCTTTATAGTTTAAGTCTACTTGTTGCGATCTTTTATCAATACTTGTTTTTCCATCAAACTCTTTTTCATCTGTTTTAGATACAACTAGTTTAGCAATCTCATCAGTTTTTACTGCCACTTCATGGGTTTGACTTGCAATAGTTGCATTTTCTTGTGTTTGAGCATCTAAAGAATTTACAGCATCATTAATTTGGATAATTCCATTTTGTTGCTCTTTTGATGCACCCTCAACATTTCCAATAAGTTCAATTGTTTTAGAGATATTTTCATTTAGACCATTATATCCTTTGATCATCTTATCTGCAATCTCTTTACCTTGGTTTGCTTTTGCTGTTGCATTTTCCACAAGATCTTTAATCTCTTTTGCAGCTTCGGCAGATCTTGATGCTAGATTTCTAACTTCTTGTGCAACTACTGCAAAACCTTTACCAGCTTCACCTGCAGTTGCTGCTTCAACAGCTGCGTTTAGTGATAGGATATTTGTTTGGAATGCAATTTGATCAATTACTGTGATTGCTTCATTGATCGCTGTTACTTGTTCATT
>CAYFGQ010000119.1:0-6718 GCA_964342525.1 uncultured Arcobacteraceae bacterium | reverse complement strand
AAAAACTAATACTGCTACAGCTGAAAGCTTCATCATTATATTTCTAAATCCACTTTGTTTAAATATACCTACAAAAAATCCTAGAGAAAAAAGTACTGGCATAGTTGATAAACCAAAGATAATCATCACTGTAGCACCCCAAATAGCATTTCCTGTACTTGCAGCAGTTACTGCAAAGAAATAAACTATACCACATGGTAAAAGACCATTTAACATCCCTAGTAAATAAAAGCTAAATAGAGACTTTTTTGATAATAACTCTTTGAAATTTTTTTGATACCAATTACTTTTTGAGATAGAGTGTTCTATTAGTGTTAAAAATTTGATCTTTCCAAGTAAGGACAATCCAGCTAAGATCATAGCTAAGGCTGCTATTAAAAGTAATATTCCGTTTGCTGTATGATTAAAGGTAGCTACACTTCCTAAAAACCCAAAAATAGCTCCAAGAATTCCATAGGTAGTTACTCTACCTAAAGAGTATAAAAGGTGGGAATATGTTTGAGTAGCCTTACTCCATGAGGAATCAACTTTTGTACTTGAATAAGCCACAACGATTCCACCACACATCCCTATACAATGTCCTAAAGATGCTAAAAAAGCGATTGTGATTATGGATATAAAATTAATAGCTTCCAAAAATATTACCTTTCATATTATAGTTTTCTCTCATAATCGTATAGATTCATAAACCTAAAGGCTATGAGGTTTTCTAAGATAGCAATTATGGCTATAAAGTTTATAAAAGAACTTCCCCCATAAGAAAACAAGGGCAGAGGTAAACCAACTACGGGAGCAAAACCAATCACCATCAAGATATTAACGCTCATATTTAAAAATATGAGCAGGGACAATCCGGAGGCAAAGACCTTGAGTAGATAATCCTCTTTATAGTAAAAATTAATGGAGAGAATATGAAGTATAAGTAAAAAGTACAATAAAATAAGACCAAGTGTACCGATAAATCCATACCTTTCCACAAAATATGCAAAGATAAAATCACTTGTAGCAATTGGTAAAAACTTCAATTGAGTCTGTGTAGCATCATCTGCACTTTTCCCAACTAAACCACCAGAACCAATAGCAATAATTGATTGCTGAACGTGATAACTTGGCTCTTTACTTATAAAATCATTAATCCTTTTTTTTTGATAATCTTTGATTACATAAGTATATAGAATAGGAGAAGAGATTCCTAATACCAATAAAATAGTAATCCAAATCTTCTTTTGAACACCCACAATAAATAAAATCCCATATCCAACTAAAAGCATAATAAGTGCCGTACCAAGATCAGGCTCTTTTGCAATTAGAAAAAATGGGATTAAAATATATATTGAAAAATATGCAAATTTTTTTATATCATACCCCTCTGGTGGAGGAGGATCACTATGAATTAAAAATCCAAGCATTAAGATATATACAGGTTTTATAATCTCTGAGGGTTGTATAGTCATACCAAGAAATGGCAAACTAAGCCACCTAGTAGCGCCAAGTTTGGTCACCCCAAAAAACTCCACCATCAAAAGTAAAAAAATACCTATCCAATAAAGTACAACCACCCATCTTATATATTTTCTAATGGGCAGAAAAAATACCACTATAAATACTACGAAACTAAGACTAAAATAGATTAATTGTTTATATGCTAAAATCTCATTCGTATCATTAATCAACATATATGATAAAAGTATCAATGGAAGAATAAATAATATTAATAAAAAATCAAAATGTGAGATTATTCTTTTGTCAAAAAAATTCATACGCAAGGGTAGCAAAAATTGGATAAAAAACTAATAGTAGATAAAGGTGAAAGATTAGATAAATTCTTATCCAAACATTTAGAAGAATCAAGAAACCAAATTGAAGCACTTATAAAAAAAGGTTTTGTAAAAGTAGATGATAAAAATATCATCAAAACAGGATATAAATTAAAAGAGAATCAAGAGATAGATATTACCTTCCCACAAGTGGAACAATCAAAACCATTAGAGATAGATTTCGATGTGGAAAAGATCTATGAAGATGATCATATATTAATTATAAATAAACCCTCAAATCTTATAGTTCATGATGCCCCAAGTGTAAAAGAAGCTACACTAGTAGATTGGCTAAAACATAATAATATATCATTATCTACAATTAGTGGAGAAGAGAGGCATGGTATAGTTCATAGATTAGATAAAGGCACAAGTGGATTAATGGTAGTGGCAAAATCAAATGAGGCTCATGTAAAACTATCTGAACAACTTCAAGATAAATCTATGGGAAGATACTACCTAGCACTTATTGATCTACCCCTAAAAGATAATATGACCATAGAAAAACCAATAGGAAGAAATCCAAAAAATAGACTTCAACAAGCTGTTGTAGCAAATGGCAAAGATGCAAAATCAAAATTCTTTAGAGTAGCAAACTCAAAAAAAGATAAATATGAGCTAATCGCTTGTAAATTATTTACGGGGCGAACTCACCAAATAAGAGTACACCTAAACTCTATAAATAGGCATATAATAGGTGATTCTTTATATGGATTTAAGGGCTCGTTGGATAATATAAATAGATTTTATTTACACGCATATCTTTTATATCTGATTCATCCTATTACAAATGAAAAGCTTTATTTTAGAGCTAAATTACCAGATGATATGCAAAAATTTTTAAATGACAATTTTGAAAATATTGGAGATATTGATGATAAGATACGCCAAGATAGTCTTATTGACTCTTTTAGTATTCGCGATAACTGGATGTAACCTACAAAAAAAACTTACAAAACCTAAAAAACCCAAAGTTGATACTAGCCTAGAAGTTGTGGATCAAAATAGTATAAGACATATAGCAGATATTAAATCTATTGCATTGGAATGGAAACCAGTAAAAGACCCAAGAGCAAATGGATATAATATCTATAGGGTAAATACAAGAGAATTAGATAAAAAGCGTGAATTTATAGCCCATGTTGAGAATAGATTTTCTTCCCACTTTGTAGATCAAAAACTTCTACCAAGTACAGAATACTCTTATGCTATAGCTGTAACAAATAAAGATGATCAAGAATCAAGAATGACAGAGAGTATCCAAGTAGCTACTTTGCCTACTATTGAACCTGTTGCTTTTATCCAAGCATTAAGTGAACAACCAAGACAAGTAAAAATTTTATGGAGACCACATACAAGCCCAAGTGTATCTCACTATGAAGTGGAAAAACTTATCCCAAAATCAGAGAGAAGCTCTGGTTGGAAAAGAATAGCTAGACTCGAAAATAGATTTACTGTTGAATATATTGATAGAGATTTAAAAGATAATACAACTTATGTATATAGAATAAAAGCTAGAACATTTAATGGAGCTTATTCAAAACCAACATTAGGTGTAAAAGCTACTACAAAAGAAGTACCTATTCCACCAACAAATATCATGGCGACAAAAGATCTACCTAAAAAAATATTTGTAAAATGGGAAAAAAGTCCAACAGCAGATGTATCAAAATATAGAATATACAGAAGTAATTTTGAAAATGCAAAATACTCTTTAGTAAATGAGATGGATAAAGGTTTAACAACATATACAGATAAATTCGAAGAAGATGGTAAAAAAGTATTTTATAAAGTAACTGCTTTAGATGTAGATGGATTAGAAAGTACACTTGGTGTAACAGCTGCTTTAGGAAGAACGCTACTAAGACCAAAAACACCAACAATCACTTTAGCTCAAATCCAAAATGGAAAAGTAATATTAAACTGGAAAGAAGGGGATGATAGAGCAAGATCATATGCAGTGATTAAAAAAGCTTCTAGAGGATTTTTCAATAATAAAACATTTAAATTTATTAATATCACTGGGAATAGATATGAAGATAAAGAGATTGAGCCAAATGTAGCTTATAGTTATTCACTGCAGGCTATTGATGAGTTTAATATCCCATCAAAACTTACACCAGAGATTGAACTAACTTTACCAAAAGAGGTAACTCCTGAGCCTATTTCAGAAGTACCAGCACAACAACAATAATAAGAGGTTTTTAATTGCCACATATAATTTTCGAAAAAAATAATGAATTAACTACACCTTCAAATTTTGAAGGTGTTGATTTTACCTTTTTAGCAAAAGGACAAAATCAAGATAAGATAGGAATAAAATATAAAGATAAAGAATTTTTACTATCACTAAAACCATATGAAGAAAACTTTTTAATAAAAGCAGATAAAGCCACAAGAATCACACCAAATGATTATATAAAAACAGCTTTAAACTCTTATATAAGTTCTACAGAGTCTAAAGAAGTATTATCAAATACAAATATCAATAAAACAAAAGTAAAACCTGAAGAGAGATATCTAAAAGATATCAATTACTTTGTAAATGATTTTAAAACGGACAAAGAGATAGCTGTAGAGATTGGGTTTGGAAGTGGTAGACACCTACTTCACCAAGCTGTAAATAATCCAGATATTTTATTTATAGGGATTGAGATACATATCCCATCAATTGAACAAGCACTAAAACAGATCAAACTACAAAATATCACAAATGTATTGATCCTAAACTATGATGCAAGACTTTTTATGGAGTTCTTACCATCAAATAGCGTAAAAACTATCTATGTACATTTTCCAGTACCTTGGGATAAAAAACCCCATAGAAGAGTATATAGTACAGAGTTTGTACAAGAAGCTCTAAGGGTACTAAACACTAAAGGCTCATTGGAGCTAAGAAGTGACAGTGAAAACTACTTCCAGTACTGTTTATCATTACTTACAGCACTTATGCAAGGGCATATAGAGATAGATATAAATAAAAACCCAGCTATCACAAGTAAATATGAAGATAGATGGTTAAGACAAGAGAAGAAAATATATGATCTAAAACTATATTGTGATTTTGAATCTGAAGATAAAATCATAAATAGGGATTTCTCCTTTGATGAGGGAATAAAATTTGAAAATATAAAAGATAAATTGGAGAAACAAAAACCAATCGTAAAAGATGGTTTTTTTGTGCACTTTGAGCATGTATATAAAATAGATGAAAACAAAGGTCTTTTAGAGCTTACTTTAGGTGATTTTAATAGACCCCTTTCTAAGTTTATCTATTTTGAAGATGGGAAGATTTCATACTACCAAGAAAACCCTATCCCAACAAGTGCAAATATAAAGTCACACCAATTTATAAATGAATATCTAAAGGAATTATCATAAGATGATCGAAGCAAAAGATATATACCTTTCATATAACAAAGATAAATTCATAATCAAAAAGGGTAATTTTACAATAAATAACCATGAGTTTGTTTTTGTAGGTGGTTCAAGTGGAAGTGGTAAATCAACACTATTAAAATCTTTTTATGGTGAGATACCAATCCAACATGGAACACTTAGCCTAAATGGTATAAATCTTCATAAAATATCATCTAAAAAACTAAGAGCCTTAAGACGTGATATAGGTATAGTATTTCAAGACTTCAAACTTATCAAAGAGTACACTATAGAAGAAAACATCATGTTGCCATTAAAAATAAATGGCTACTCCGATGAAGTATCAAAACAACAAGCCCTAAAACTACTAAGCCATGTAAAACTATCCCATAGAGCAGGTTTTCACCCAGAAGAGCTAAGTGGTGGTGAGCAACAAAGGGTATCAGTAGCAAGGGCTTTAGCACACAACCCAAAGATCATCTTAGCGGATGAACCTACTGGAAATCTTGATGATTATTCAGCTGATGTGATCTGGAATCTACTAAAAGGTGCTAATGAGCAGCTAGGTATCACAGTGGTTGTAGTTACCCATAGGGTTCCTAAAAACCTAGGTGTAAAATTTAGACAACTCTCAATAGAAGATGGGATTATCTATGAAGTATCTTAAATCTCTTTTTTCATTTGTATTACCACTACTTACAGTACTAATATCTTTTTTAGTATTTATACTATTAAATGATGTAATAAACAACTATGAAAAAAAGATATCCAGCGATTATTCAATAGTGATAGTAACCCATACACCTTTTAATAAAGATAGTATATCTTCTGTAGGTGGAGTGAGTATAAAATCAATTGAAACTCTAGATAAAGATAGTATTATCAGAAACTTTAAAAATAAACTATCACCAAATTCACTAAACTTACTAAAAAAGAAATTACCATTTTTTTATAAAATACATCTGAAAAGATACCCTACAAAGACAGAACTAGAACGTGCTATACCACAACTTAAATCTATAAAAAATATAAAAAGAGTAGAAAGCTTCCAAAAAGATCATAGTAAAATATACGCCCTACTCTCAATGATACAAAATATAGTAATAGTGATATTTTTCATATCTTTAATCTTTGCATTTTTAATCATCTCAAAACAGATAAAAATATGGTTCTTTGAACATGCAAAAAGAATCTCAATCATGCAACTTCATGGTGCATCTATAATTTATAGTGCAAAACCTATGATAAGATTAGCTATAAGTAGCTCTATCATCTCAATTGTAATAATCTCTGCACTTACTATACTTTTAGTAAATAATACTGGTGCCCTACTTGATAAAGATCTTTACGAGATCATAAATGTGGATATAAATATAGTATATGTAATACTAAAACTAACAGCCCTATCTTTTGCAATATCTATCTTAGCAATACTTGGTGTACTATTTAAACATAAATTATCATGATAAAAACACTTCTTTTAATCTCAATCTTATTATATACATCAAACTCTTTTGCATCCT
>CAYFGQ010000118.1:0-6836 GCA_964342525.1 uncultured Arcobacteraceae bacterium | reverse complement strand
TTTATTTTTTAAAATCTTGCACTTCTCTGTGCTATTTATGAATACTCTAATTTTTAGAGATGCCTTTAATATTTGCGAGATTTTATCTAATTTTTTATTAATTTTTGGTTAGAAGTTTTTTATATAAATTTTATAAAGCTATTTACTTTTATTTAACACTTGTTTACACATCGTTAATCTAAAATCGTTATTATTTGATTATAAAAATACAAGGAGTATAAAATGAACCTATTTGAGCAACTATTACCATCATTAGAACAAATTATTTTACCTTCCATAATCACTATTTTTATCCTTACAATTATATTTATAATATTTTATCTATTTCTAAAACCACATGAAGATCTTATAGAAGAGTATCAATTTTACAAATATAAAAAACAAAATGAAATAAAATTGTAACTTTTTAAATCTATAATTCCCAAAAATTAATTTGGGAGTTATTATGCTAAATACAGAGTTTGTATTTTTCTTATTTGAATATATTATTATTCCATCTTTTATACCTATCACCATAGTAGTTGTACTTAAAACTGCTTCTTTATTTCATACAAATCCAGCTACACAAAATCCAAATGCTAAATTGATAAAGGTAAAAGAATTGGATTCTTATTTAGAGCAAGTAAAAAAAGAAAAAATCAAAAAAGAGGTGAGATTTTTAATACAAAACTATAATATAGATGTACAAAAACAAAAAGAATTTTTTAGATTAAGAATAAATGGTGAGAATTTTAATGAAGCTATTTTGAAACTTCAGATTACCAAAAAACAAACAATAACGAGTATAAATACTCAAACAAGAAGAATAAAAACATTATAAAGCAGATTCTAACGAATCTACTTTACAATCTCAGAAGTTTTTATAAAATCATAATCAGAGATTTTTGTCCACTCCCTTACACTTTTTAAATAATCCCTTTGAGACTCATAGATCTCTTTAAATAATGGATCTTTTTTTGAATACTCAGCCATCACTTCATCTGTAGCTTTTTTCATAGCTTTAAGTACATTATCTGGGAAAGTTTTCACTTTAATACTTGGATACTCTTCTTTCATCTTTTCCCAAGAAACAGCATTTAAGTGGTAATTTTCAAAGTACATATTTAAACCAACTGTTTTCATAGCTGTTTTTAAGATAGTTTTATACTCTGCTGGTAATTTTGCATAAGCTTTTTGATTTACAAAAAATTGCATATCACTTGCTGGTTCATGCCATCCTGTATAATAAAATGGTGCGATTTTATAAAATCCCATTTTTATATCCATACTAGGACCAACCCACTCTAAAGCATCAATTGTACCCATTTGTAAAGATGTAAAAAGTTCACCTGGAGCGATATTTGTAACAGTTACACCAAGTTTAGAGAAAATCTCTCCTGCCATACCAGGGATTCTCATCTTAAGACCTTTTAGATCATCAAGTGATTTAATCTCAGATCTAAACCATCCACCCATCTGAACACCAGTGTTTCCAGCAGGATAAAAATCGATTCCAAACTTATCATAAACCTTTTTTGCTAAAGCTTCTCCACCACCATTATAATACCAAGCATACTGCTCAGCTGTAGTCATACCAAAAGGTACAGTTGTAAGAAGTGCAGCACCTATTGATTTACCCTTATAATAATATGATGAAGTGTGACCCATATCATATAAACCACCTTGAACAAAATCTAAAATTCCAAGTGGTGATTTATGTTTACCAGCTCCATCCACTTTAATAATAAACTTTCCACCACTCATCTCTTTTACAAGCTTAGCTAACTCTTTTGGAGGATTAACTAGGGGTGTTAAAGTTTTTGGCCATGTCATAGCAAGCTTCCATTTAACTTTTTTTGCTGCAAAAGATGGTGTACTTAATAATGTAACTACACCTAAAACGGCAAGAAGTTTAAACATTTTATTTCTCATTTCACTTTCTCCTAATTTTAAAGAGATATTTTTACAATAAATTGTTTTACATATGGATAAAAATATTTTACTAAAAGCTTATATTTTTATTAATCTTTATTTCAAACAAGAAATAAACAAATATTAACTATAATAAGCCAAATTTAAAATACAAGTGATTTATATATGAAAACTAAAATCTTATTATCTATACTTACCCTACTTTTTTCACTAAACTTATTTGCAAAACAATATTCAAATATGCTAGTAAATGAAGATTCTCCTTATCTGCAACAACATGCTTACAATCCAGTAAATTGGTATCCTTGGAGTGATAAAGCTTTTGATAAGGCAAAAAAAGAAAATAAACTTATCTTTTTATCCATAGGATATAGTACCTGCCACTGGTGCCATGTAATGGAAGAGGAATCCTTTGAAAATGAAAAAGTAGCAAAAATACTAAATAAACACTACATATCTATAAAAGTAGATCGTGAAGAGATGCCCCATATAGATAAATATTACCAAGATGTTCATTATCTATTAAACCAAAGAAATGGAGGATGGCCACTTAATATCATCCTTACCCCAGATAGAAAAGCATTTTTTGCAGCTACATATTTACCATTAACTCCAAAATATGGAATGATAGGAATTAAAGATCTTTTATCTGGAATAAAACAAAGATACACATCAAACAAAGAAATAGCATACAATATAGCAAATGAAGTGGAGAAAAGCTTAAAAAATCAACAAAACTTGCCCCTTCAAAAAACTGAACTTAACTTAACTCTTATAAATCAATTTATAGAAGAGACTATGTCTATCTTTGATCATAAAAATGGAGGGATAGGAAAACAACCAAAATTTCCAAATACCCCTACTATTATCACCCTACTTGATACATATAGTATTACAAAAGATGAAAAAGCTTTAAGTCTTGCTACAAAGATGTTAGATGCCATGGCAAATGGTGGTATTTATGATCAAATAGAGGGTGGTTTTTATAGATATGCAGTTGATGCGGCATGGCAAATACCTCACTTTGAAAAAATGCTTTATACAAATGCAGAACTTCTAGAAGCATACTCAAAGGCCTATAAAATAACAAATAAAAAACTATATAAAGATATAGTAGATAGTATAGTTTCATTTATAAATAAAAGATTCAAAGAAAATAATCTAATCTATAGTGCAAGTGATGCGGATAGTCTAATAAATGGTAAAAAAGAAGAAGGTGTATATTATGTATTTTCTTCTGATGATATAGAAAAGTTTTTAAAGAAAAAAGGATACTCAAAAAAAGATATCTTTGAAACGATAGAATACTTCAATATCTCTTTTGAGGGTAACTTTGAGAATGGATTAAACAATCCATATTTATCTGGTAAAAAAGTACCAAATAATATAGAGCAAATCAAAAAAGATTTAACAGAACTAAGAGCTAAAAAAGAGCATCCATTTATAGATAAAAAGATACTAACATCATGGAATGCCATGTATATAGCTTCCCTATTTGAAAGTTCATTTATAGATAAAAACTATGGGGAGGATGGATTAAAATCATTGGATAGTTTATTGGATAATCTATATATAGACAACACCTTATATCACCAAAGACTTATAAATAAAAAGCCAAAAGTAAAAGCTTTACTAGAAGACTACACTTTTTTGATAGATGCTTTACTAAAAGCTTATGATTTTTCACTAGAAAATAAATACCTAGGTTTAGCTAAAAAATTCACCTCTGAGAGTATTAAAAAATTCCATAAAAATAGTTCTTGGTATTTGAGTGATGATGAATTTCAGTATGCTACAGATACTTATGATAGTGCATATAAAAGTATTCTTTCAACTATGGTAGATAATCTACTAAAAGTAGCTGCACTAAGTGATGATCTAAATATTCAAAATATTGCTAAAAAAACCATAGAACATAATTCACTAGTATTTGCTTCAAGACCTAGTGCAAGTGCTTGGTTTACTCGTAGCTATTTAGCCTATAAAAAAGAGTATATCATTTTAAAATCTAAAAGGGAAAATCTAAAATCTAAAAGTTTGATTGATTATCCTTTTATATTGAAAAAGATGGAAAATACAGATAAATATTTAGCTTGTAAGATTGGGGTTTGTTTTTCATATAGTGATAGTTATGAGGAGATAATTAAGGAGATAAAAAAGAATCTTAATTAAGATATCTTTTTAATCTTTAAAATTAAAATGGGTATTTTTGCCCTTATGCATATACTTTGTAACAGCCCTTACAACTGTTACTATGATATTTCCTATCTCTTCGGGAAGTTTTATATTACAGTTGTCTATTATACTACCTACATGATTTGTTGAAATAAATTGAATAGTATAATGATCCCCTTTTTTTTGTATTTTTCTAAGTTTTAATTTTACTTGTTTATTATTTATTTTCAAAATTGTATTATCTAATATAATATCATCAAGTTGATGCACAGGATATTTTTCAGTCCAATCATTTGAATGAAAAAATAAATTTAAATACACACTACCATGAACAATAGAAACTTTGGCTTTATTTTCCTTCACTTCATGGGAAAATACACTAGATATTAATAAAAAAGCTATTAAAAAAAACAATCGAATCATCTACAAAACTCTCCTGTGACAACACTACCACCATCACTAACTGTTTTTGTTTCAAATTGATAACAATTAGCCGTAGATGATGCGGTATATTGAAGATAATAAGAAGTACCACTATATGTATAATCCATCCTTACAACACCAGCATTTTCACTAAAAGATAGATTTGTAACTCCTCCAGAAGGAGGAGTACCTGTAGTTCTTCCATTCATTGGTGATACTCTAGGTAGTATAGATTCATCAATATTACCCCTAAGACATTTTATAATATATGGAGCAGAGCTAGATGTATGATATCTATAACCATAAGTATCATCACTTTTTCCATTACATACATCTAAATCTCCACTTAATATGCTTGAACCATCAGGATTATTTAAATCATATATAGGATAACCATCATATGCCCAACCGATAATAGTATCATCAGAAAAGCCCTGTATAGAATTTATCATACAAGTTGGTCTACCATGATAGTGATAATCATCACCCCTACCAGCGTGACCACCACAATTATCAAGCTGGCCTAATAAATATGTATCTACACTTGAATCATAAGTATTTACATCCAAATCCCCTTGAGCAGAATAATCATAAATAGGCACACCATTTACTGCTACACCAAGAGCCGCGTCTATTGTAGTAGTATTTGATGTTCCTGAGGAGTTTAAGACAATAGGAGCAGAATAATTTTTAGCTGGCACAGGTATTTGTTCATTTGTTCCAGTTATTCCATTCATTTTATCATGACTAGGATAGGTATCTGATGCGATATAGGCGTAATTATCATCACAAGTAACATTAACATCTGAAAAACCACTATTGCTCACAGAATCTTTTATCTTTTGACATTTTGATTTATTTGTAGATGATGAGGAATCAGAATTACAAGCTGTAAAAAAAGAGATACTTAGTACTAAAAAAATAAGGTTCTTTATATTAATATTCATAAATCTATGTTTCTTTGTATTTAAATTTGAATGAATCAATAGTTTATCACAGCTTAGTAAATGGATATCTTAATATTTCAAAATTAAAATCAAATAATTTTATCTAGTATTAGTTATCATAGTATTTAGATTAAAAAAAAGACAAATAATATGGAAAATAATAAAAAGATAGCCCTATTTATAGACTGTGAAAATATTAGTCATGAGTATATAGATGATATAATCGATGAGCTTACAAGCTATGGTGAAGTAAATATACGTAAAGCTTATGGGGACTGGCAAAACAAAAGTCTAAAGGGTTGGGATGAAAAGCTTTTCAAATATGCCCTAGAGCCAATATACCAAAAGCCATACAACTCAAGTAAAAATGCTTCAGATATCAGAATGACTGTGGATATTATGAAAATAATATATAGACATCAAAATATAGATATCATAGCAATGGCTACTAGTGATAGTGACTTCACTCCTTTAATTCTAGAAGCAAAATCAGAGGTGCAAGTGATTGGTTTTGGTGAATATAAAAGTAATAGTGCTTTGCAAAATTCTTGTAGTGAATTTAAGGTCTTAACTCCCCATACTAATGAATATATCATGGATATCACAAAAAACAAAAAGCTTATAAATAAGCTTGGTCTTGCTATAGATAAGACTAAAATGGATAATGAGTATGCTCATGTTTCTGCTGTGGGTAAATACTTAAAGGATAGGTATTCTGATAATGCTAAGAATTATGGGAAATATAATTCTTGGGCGGATATTTTTAAGGAATTGACTCAGTTTTTTGAGATAGAGTATACTGGGAAGAATGGTAAGAGAGATACTATGCTTGTTAAGAATTTACTTGATTAACAAGTAGATTCTCTTTTTTGGGTAATTAAATTAGGTTGTTCTATAAAATAGCGAATTGCTTAGATTCATTTGTTTTCGGGATTCTTATTAGTCTCTGCCAAGACAAGATAAATTGTGAGTTAGTGTAGTTTCATTACTTTGATTCCCCTTACTTTTTCGACCGGAAAAAAGTAAGCAAAAACCTCTCCACCCGATGAAAATGTTTTCCCAAGATTCCACAAAATATTTACTGCGGTGCAAAACTCACTGCAAAAGGTACATCTAGTACCTTTCTCCGTTCAAACAGTTGCACCTGTTCCCCGTAAATATTTTGCTCCAACTTGGCATTTTCAAAGCGTGGACTTTTTTTCTTTGGTACACATTTTTCTTTAGATTTCTTAACTTATGGGGATAATAGATATTTTTAAAAACAGAGAACCAACATTAAAATAGAAGATCAAAATTAAATGGAACCTTATAACTACGTCAGTGTCGATCCACATCTGCAGAAGCTAAAAATTTCAAATATTTTTTACGTAACAAGCCGAG
>CAYFGQ010000117.1:0-6880 GCA_964342525.1 uncultured Arcobacteraceae bacterium | reverse complement strand
ATTTAGATGATGATTTTATTTGGGATATGGATTCAAAGGTTTTATCTAAAAATAGCAACGCCATAAAACTTACTCCAAAAGAAACAAATATCTTAGATGTATTACTAAAAAAACAAAACTCTGCTGTATCTTATGATGATATTATTTATAGTGTTTGGGAAGATAGTGATACATATAGTTTAGATACATTAAAAACTACAGTTAAGTCCTTAAGAAGAAAATTACCTAAAGATACTATCAAAAATATATATGGAATTGGCTATAAAATAGAAATTTAGAAAAATTATTTTTACCAAAATTATTAAATTTCTACATATTTGTAAGATTACAAAAAAACTTCACTACTTTTTCACTTTTTCCTTTTATAATTTTCCCATATAAAATAAAAAAGGACATAAAATGTTTAAAAAATCAAGATTTGAAGAGATAGAAACATCACAAAAGGGAACAGCAGAAATTGAAAGAATGTTAAGAATCATGCCTAAAAACTGCTCATGTAGTGCATGTACTGCAATAAAAAATGAAGCTAAATCAAAATTAAGTAAAAGTAAATACTTCAATATTGTACACGCTTAAACCAAACTAACATTTAGCTTAAAATAATAAAATAAATAGGTCATTTTATGACTTATTTATACTAGCAAAACAAAAATCTAAAAAATTATTTTTAAAATCTACTAATTTTGAGGAATAGATTCTGTATATTGATTTATATACAATAAAAAGGATCTACAAAATGATAGCAATACCTCTAGATACAAAAGAATCAACAATAATCTCAAAACTATATGGAAAAGCTCCATTCTTTGCATTACTAGATAAAGAAACAGGTAGTTTTACAGTTGTAAAAAATGAGGAACTTGGCAAAGGTCCCCAAAGTGCAGGTTTCTTGAAAACTTTTGGTGTAGACTCTACTATATATTACCATATGGGTGAAGGTGTATATAAATCTTTTGTGGAAAATGAGATGAGTGTATATACAACAGATCACAACTCCTATACCCTTGATGAGATTTACCTTTTATCTTTAAATGACAATCTTACCAAACTAAATGAATCAAATTATGATGAACTTTTAGACCCTGGTGAGAGTGGTTCTTGTAAGTGTGCTTGCAACGAATAAAAGAGTTAATTGATGAATAAAGATATTAATTACTATATGGCTTTGGATTATCCAATTGAGTGTTTTGGCGGAGAGCATGAAGTTGGTGATGCTTTTTTAGCCCAATTCTTGGACTTTGATGTAAAAGCAGCAAGTGAAGATTATGATGAAGCTATAGAATTAGCTCATAAATACCTAAAACAACATATAGAAAAACAATTAAAACTAGGACTTCAAATACCAAATTCAGGAGAAGGAAAAAGATTTATGAAACATAGAGAAGCACTAAAAGCTTATAGAGCAAAAGATTTTACTACAGCATTAAATATCTGGATAGAAGAAGCTAAATATAAAAATGATCAAGCAATGGCAAATTTAGGATTAATGTATCTAAAAGGTGAGGGTGTGGACAAAAACTATGATACTGCACGTGAGTGGTTTGAAAAGGCGAGTGATTATGATAATGATTCAGCGAACTACAATCTAGCTTTAATGTACCAAACAAAAATTGGTGTAAATGAGGATGTGGATAAAGCTATCAACTATTTTAGAAAAGCTGTTAAAAAAGATCACCAAGGTGCAAACTTTAGACTTGGATTATTACTTTTAAAAGATAGAACAGATACAAATCTTGTAATAGAGGGATTTGAGTGTATGTTAAGTGCAGCAAAATCAGGTCATGCAATGGCTAGTGTACAAATGGGTGGTATAGATAAAGAACCAAATACAGCTTGTGAGCCAAATAAACTATTTAGAGGATACTCTAGGGAAAAACAGCTGGAAGTGATAGATGATGCTATCACTAGATATATAAGACCAATCTTGACAAAAGATGGTGGAGATATCTTACTACTGGATTATATAAATGAGCCAGAGATTGAGATCAGACTTGCTTATATGGGTAATTGTGCGGGGTGTTCTTTAGGGGCTACTAGTACATATGATCTTATTAAAAATACTTTGGCTCAGATTATTGATGAGAATATTAGAATTTACATTATATAAGGCTAGCAAATGAGAATTGCATTTACATCAAAAGATGGAATACACATCAATCAACACTTTGGTTGGTGCGAAAACTTCTATATATATGAAATAGACGGGGAAGGGTATTCCCTAGTAGAGGAGAAAGATTCTTCAATTAAAAAAGAAGAAGAGGTAGAAAAACTATTATATAAACTTGATTGTATTGAGGGTTGTGATATAGTCTATACTTCTCAAATAGGTCCAAAGGCTGCAAATATGGTACAAGCAGCAAATATTTATCCCCTAAGAGCTAAAAGTGAAGAGGATAAAATAGAAGATGCTCTAAATTCTTTGCAAAAAATGATAAATACAAATGCCCCATTATGGCTAAAAAGAATCCTTTTAAAAGGCTAATACTGCTTACAATATTTTTACAAAGCTTATTGAGAAATTTTGAAAAAAAATAAAAAAAAGTGATATTTTCTTGACTTTTTTTCAAAATTTGCAAAAAAAAGACATAAAAAGACATAATTTATACACATCTCTTTTTTACAATGTGATTGTACATTAAAAAAAGGAGATTAAGATGACTAATAAACTTAGAGTATTAGTATCAGGTGTAGCAGTTGCATCAGTGTTAGCATTCACTGGATGTGGAGACAAAAAAGAAGAGCAAAAAAGTGGTGAGGTTGCAAAAGCAGTTTCAGGTGAGTATGTATTAAAATTTTCTCACGTTGTAAGTCCAAATACTCCAAAGGGTAAAGCGGCAGATTACTTTGAAAAAAGACTAGAAGAATTAAGTGGTGGAAGAATTGATGTTCAAGTTTATCCTTCTTCTCAGTTATATAATGATAGTGATGCTCTAAAAGCATTAAAATTAAACTCAGTTCAAATGGCTGCACCAAGTTTCTCTAAATTTGGTAAGTTAGTTCCTCAATTAGCGATTTTCGATTTACCATTCCTATTTAACGATATGGATCACTTACATAGAGTTCAAGATGGTGAAGTTGGTCAAAAATTAAAAGATATGGTTACAGCTAAAGGTTTTGTTGCATTAGATTTCTGGGACAATGCATTTAAACAATTATCAACATCAAGAGAGACTCCTCTATTAACTCCAGCAGATGCTGAAGGTCAAAAATTTAGAATCATGTCTTCAAAAGTACTTGAAGAGCAATTCTTAGCAGTAAACGCAAACCCACAAATGATGCCTTTCTCTGAAGTTTATTCAGGTTTACAACAAGGTGTAATTGATGGTCAAGAGAATACAAACTCAAATATGTATTCTAAAAAATTCTTCGAAGTTCAAAGACATATCACTTTATCTAACCACGGTTATTTAGGTTACTTAGTAGTTATGAGTGAGAAATTTTGGAATTCATTACCAAAAGATCTTAAAGTTGCAGTTAAGCAAGCTATGAAAGAAGCTACAGCAAAAGAAAGAGAATTCGCTACAGCTTTAGATGTAGAGCAAGCTGGATTAATCAAAAAGTATGCTGATGAAACTGGTAAATTATCTGTTCATACTTTAACTGAAGCCCAAACAAATGCATGGAAAGAAGCGGTTAGACCAATCTATTCTAAATTTTACGATAACGGTAAAATTGGAAAAGATCTAATCGAGGGTGCATTAAACACTAAGTAGAGTTTATATGTTTAATATTTTAGATAAAGTAATAGGTTTTATCAATAGAAACATCGCCGCTGTAGGTATCAGCGGTGGTGTAGCACTAGCATTTGTTAATGTTGTTGCTAGATATGCATTTGATAGTTCTTTAACATGGGCTTCAGAACTAACAATCTATATCTTTTTATGGAGTACATTCTTTGGTGCAGCATACTGTTTTAAACAAGATGCTCATATTAGTGTAACTCTACTATTAGAAAAGTTTGATCCTAATACTGCAAAAATTTTAATGATTGCAAGTCACCTTATTACATTTACATTTTTATTCGCTGTTGCTTATTTTGGTGTAGAGTATGTAATTTTCGTAGCTGAACTTGAAGAGATGTCAATTGACCTTGGTATTCCAATGTGGATAGTATTTTTAGTAATACCTATCTCATTTTTCTTTGCAGCGTATAGAGTTGGTGAAAAGATTGTTGAAATTATAAAAACACCAGCAGATAAAGTTGTTGGAAGAAGTGAAGCAGAAATGATTCTTGAACAAATGACAGAAGGTGAAAACGAAAAACTTCTTAAAGAGGTTGAAAAGAAAACAGGAGGTCTACTATGAGTGTAGCAGTATTATTTATACTTTTCTTTGCAATTATGTTGATTGGATCGCCAATTGCGATCGCACTAGGTGCTTCAACATTTGCTACACTAGTATTTTTTACGGATATCAGTCCTCTTGAAATCTCTTCAATGATGTTTGCCAAAATTGAACACTACTCACTTATGGCAATTCCGATGTTTATTTTAGCAGGTCAACTCTTAAGTAAAGGTAGTTCGGCTGCAAGAATTATTGATTTTGCAAAATCTGTTGTTGGACACCTTCCAGGTGGTCTTCCAATTGCAGCTATTTTCGCTTCAATCATCTTTGCTGCGGTATCTGGAAGTTCTCCTGCAACGGTTGTTGCTATTGGTTCGATCATGTTTGGTGCAATCCAAGAAGCTGGTTATCCTAAAAAGTATGCAATTGGTACAATTGCTACAGCAGGTTCACTAGGTATTCTTATCCCACCATCAATTGTAATGATTGTATATGGTGTAACAGCAGAGGTTTCTATTGGTAAACTTTTCATGGCAGGTGTTGTTCCTGGTATCATGATTGGTGTTATGATGATGGCTGTTACTTATATTGGTGCTGTAAGACTTGGTTTTAAAAGAACACAGCCAGAATCAATTAAAGTAAGATTCCAAAAGATGGGTAACGCATCTTGGGCCTTAATGACAATTGTAATTGTAATTGGTGGTATCTATGGTGGTATCTTTACTCCTACAGAAGCTGCTGCGGTTGCTGCTGTTTGGGCATTTTTTGTTTCAATGTTCATCTATAAAGATATCAAATGGGGAGATTTATATAACATCTTCTTAGAGTCTGCAAAAACTTCTGCAATGATTATGTTTATTATTGCGAATGCTATGCTTTTTGCTCACTTCTTAACAATAGAAAATGTACCTCAAGCCATAACAAATACTTTACTTGAATGGAACGTAAGCGCGATCATGTTCCTTATCATTGTAAATATTTTACTTATCATTGCAGGTAACTTTATGGAGCCAAGTGCGATCATTATGATTATGGTTCCACTATTATTCCCAGTTGCAGTTGCACTAGGGATCGATCCAATCCACTTTGGTATCATCATCGTGGTAAATATGGAATTAGGAATGATATCCCCTCCTGTTGGTCTGAATCTATTCGTAACCAGCGGTATTACAGGGGTAAGTTTAAAAGATGTTGTTGTTTATTCATTACCATGGTCTGCAACAATTTTGGTAGGACTCCTACTAGTAACATATATACCAGCGATCAGTCTTTGGCTTCCAAACCTAATGTTTGGATAGATCACTGATCTAAATATAGGGTGAGCTCCTTATGTTGAATGTTGTAGAAATTCTCATCCCTATATTTTTATTAATACTTTTAGGATATTTCCTAAAGGTATTAAACTTCCCCCACAAAGATTTCTGGAACTATCTAGATAAATTTAACTATTTTATTTTATTCCCTTCACTTTTAGTTTATAAACTCTCAACAGCAGATATAAAAGGTATAGTAAGCTTTGATTTTATCTATATCACTACTGTTTGTATTTTAGTTTTAACAGCTCTTTTAATGATTGTAAATAAAATAGTTAAGTTTAACTCAGCAAAATTCACCTCCATCTACCAAGGAGCTGTAAGGTTTAATACTTATGTATTTTTAGCTTTAATAGACTCTTTATATGGAGATGAAGGTATAGTGCTTGCAGCCCTTCTTATAACCTTTATGATACCACTTTTAAATGTTTTATGTATAGGTTCTTTTTCACTTTACATATCGGAAGCAAAAGTTACAATTTTGTCTTTTACTAAATCAGTATTTACAAATCCGTTAATTTTAGCTTGTTTATTTGGAGGAGGATTAAACTATTTAGGACTTTCTTTACCAAGTCTTGTATTAAACTCAATGGGTCTTTTAACAGCTGCAGCATTACCTTTAGGGCTATTATCTGTGGGAGTAGGGCTTCAATTCTCAAATATCATTGAGGTTAAATCTGAATTATTAGTTTCTACTATTGCTAAACTTATTATAAAACCTATCATCATATTTATTTTGGCTTTACCTTTTGGAGTATCAGAGATGGCTTTAGCAGTTATTTTGATCTTCACTATGATGCCTACAGCACCAACTTCTTATGTTTTAGCTAAACAATTGGGTGGGGATGAGAAATTAATGTCTTCAATTATCTCTGTTCAAACGATTGTATCTATTTTTACTATTTCAGTTTTTTTACAATTAATTTCATAAAAAGTACAAGCTTAAATAGCTTGTACTTTTCTTCTTTTTATTCTTTGAAGTAGATATAGTGCCACAAATATTGTGATACCAATTATATAAGAGATATAGTGGGTAGGTAGGTTTAATTGAGTTTCCATGATCTTTGGTAAGAACATAAATGGAACTATAGTTAAAAACATCCATCTCTCTACTATATTTGTTTTGGTGATGAAATAGCCTTGGGTAAAACAAGAAAACGCCATCATACCAATAAATGCAGTTGTAAATATCACTATTATCTCTATAGGATCAGTTATCCATACCCATCCTTTTGGATCTGCTGGGTTAAAGGCATCCACACCTGAGATAAGTAATAGCTCTG
>CAYFGQ010000116.1:0-7409 GCA_964342525.1 uncultured Arcobacteraceae bacterium | reverse complement strand
AAGGGAAGATCATCTTCGACCTTCCCTTTTAATTCTTAACTCTTAATTTTTAATTCAATCTATATCTTTTCCCACAATGTTCCATTAGGCGTATCCATAATCTGTACATCTAAAGATAAAATCTCATCTCTTATCTTATCTGATAGTTCATAATCTTTATTTTTTTTAGCTTCAGTTCTTTTTTCAATTAACTCTTCAATTTTGTTAATCTCATCTTCACTGATTCCAAATTGGAAATATTTATAAGCATCTTCTGTACAGATACCTAGAGTATTACCTATAAATTCTATATTTGATACTATCTCTTTTTTTAATCCTTTATTTTTAGGATTTTTATCTAACTCATCATTTGCAAAACTTACAAACTCATCAACTATACTTAGAGCTTGTGAGATATTGATATCATCATTTAATGATTCAGTGATTTTCTTTTTTAATTCTTTATTAACTGCAGAGCCACCTAAACCATAAACTCTTTTTTTAAGTCTGTATACTTTATCTAGTCTTTTTTTAGATGATGTAAGATCTTCTGTATTAAAACTAAAATCACTTCTATAGTGAGTTGAGCTCATATAAAATCTAATCACTTCCCCATGATATTGTTTAAGTGCATCTTTCAAGAAAAAACTATTTCCTAAAGATTTACTCATTTTATTACCATCTATATTTACAAAACCATTATGCATCCAGTATTTTGCTAAGTTTTTGCCTGTAGCACATCTACTTTGACTTGCTTCATTTTCATGGTGAGGGAAAAGTAAGTCTGCCCCACCTGCATGAATATCTATAGAATAATCAGGTGCTTCTGATTTTAAATGTTTATCTATCATAGCACTACACTCTATATGCCAACCAGGTCTTCCCCTACCAAAAGGAGCATCAAAACCTACTTCTTCTTCTGAAGAAAATTTCCATAAAGCGTAATCTTTTTGATCTTTTTTTGATTGTTTCTCTTCTACTCTAGCAATAGTATCTTCACTTATTTGTTTTGATAAAGAACCATAATCTTCATCTTTTGCCACTTCAAAATATACACCATCTTCAATAGTATAAGCAATATCTTTATCAAGTAAATTATTGATCATCTCTATCATGGCTGTTAGATTTTCAGTAGCTTTTGGCTCAATTGTATTTTCTAGGATATTAAGGGCATCCATATCCTCTTTATATCTTTGCATATAATAAGTAGTGATCTCTTCTAGGCTTTTATTTTCACTTTGCATTTTTTTGATGATCTTATCATCAATATCAGTAAAGTTTTTTGCCATACTTACATCATAGCCATTTAGAAGAAGAACCCTATGTAAAAGATCGAAAGCTATAGCACTTCTTGCATGACCTAAGTGGGCATCATCATAAACTGTTGGCCCACATACATATACTCTAGCTTTTCTAGGCTCTAGAGATTCAAACTTTACTTTCTCTTTTTTTACAGAATCAAATATAACTAAAGACATCTTACTTAAATAATGCCTCTAGAGATGATGTATCAGTATTTTTAACATCTGCTTGAGATGCTTCAGGTGTAGCTTTAGTTGAACCTTCGATCTCATTTAATTCAATCTCACATTTTGTAAGCATTGAAGCTAGTCTAATATTTAATCCAGCTTTTCCAATCGCTTTTGATTTTTGATCACTCGGGATTGTAACAATTGCCTTCATCTTTTCAACTTCTTTACCAGCTTCTATTGCAGTTGATTTTTCAATCTTTACACTTGAGATGATAGCTGGGCTTAGTGCTCTTGCTACAAACATCTCTGGGATTGCTGTATATTCAATACAATCTATACTCTCACCACTAAGCTCACCACTTACAGCTGAGATCCTTACACCCTTAACACCAACAACAGATCCAATTGGATCAATAGATGGATCTGTAGTACTAAGTGCAATTTTTGCTCTACTTCCTGGAATTCTTGCAGAATTTTCAATCATAATTCTTTCATCTTTAAGCTCTGGTACTTCTAGAGTTAAAAGTGCTTCAAGGAATTTTGGACTTGTTCTTGAAATCTCAACAATAAGACCATGGTGTTTATCAATTTTTACACCCCTAACAACAGCTTTAATTACATCACCAACTTTAAAAGCTTCACCTTTGATTCTATTTTTTCTTGGAAGGATACCTTTAACCTCACCAATTTCAATAAAAGTATTTTCAGCTTTATCTACTCTTGTTACACTAGCAGTTACAATTTTTCCTACTTTTTCTTTATATTTTCCAAATAGGTTCTCTTCGATGTATCTTTGTACTTTATATTCAAAGTTATTATTTAGAATTGTTGCTGCATTTCTTCCCATATCTTCAAATTCAAGATCGTATTGTACAAAGTCACCAATTTCAAGTTCATCATCAGCATCTTTTGCTTCATCTAATGTGATAAAATTCTCTGGGTTGATTTCATTACCCTCTTCATCAAGCTCTTCACCTGTTAATCTTGCATCATCGTTAGCAACAACTTCAATCTTTTGGAATAGTTTTAATTCTTTATTTTTTCTATCTATTTCTGCTTCAAATTTAAGATCATTACTTATCATTTTTTCAGCAGTTTTGATTAGTGCCTCTTTTAAAGCTATCTCCACTTCAGAGATTTTAAGCCCTTTTTCGTAAGCTATTGAATCGATAATATCAATAATTTTATCCATTTACTCTTCTTTATTTTAATTTTTTTAACACTAAAATGTATTTTTGTGATTTTGATTTTAGTATTTTGCGTAGCTGAACAAATTTTACTAAAAATCAACTTTATGATTTATTAAGTGAGATTTAAATAAAATATATGCTTTATTTAATTTACAAGGAAAATAATGGAACTTCTATTAGCTAGAACAGAACTAACAGATAAACCAAAGAAAATCAAAGTTGAAAAAATGAAAGATGAGCTTAACGAGACTGGTGAGAAAATCTTTTACTTTGACAGAGACAATTCTCATAAAGATATGATGGCATTAGTTGATACTTTCGAAGAAGAAGGTTACAACGTATATTTTAGAGAAATAAAATATGGATTAGCTGATGATGAATATATGTATGAAGTACATATGGTTTAATCACTAAAGATATAAATGAAAAAACTTTTTATAGAAACTCTTGGGTGTCAAATGAACTCAAGAGATACAGAACATATAATTGCTGAATTAAATACTCACAATGACTACGAGCCAACACAAACCCTAGAAGATGCAGACTTAATTATTATCAATACATGTTCAGTAAGAGAGAAACCTGTACAAAAACTTTTCTCTGAAATTGGACAATTTAATAAAAAGAAAAAAGCAAATGCAAAAATTGGTGTATGTGGATGTACTGCAAGTCATCTAGGTAAAGAGATCATCAAAAAAGCTCCAAGTGTTGATTTTGTACTTGGTGCTAGAAATGTATCAAAAATATCAAAGGTTGTTGATATAAAAGGTGCAGTTGAAGTTGATATAGATCATGATGAATCAGAATATTCATTTGCAGAGTTTAGATCAAATCCTTATAGAACTTCTGTAAATATATCTATTGGTTGTGATATGAGCTGTACTTTTTGTATTGTTCCTGCAACTAGAGGTGATGAGATATCTATTCCTCCTGAGATTATTTTAAAAGAGGCACAAAAAGCTGTTGATAATGGAGCTATTGAAGTATTTTTACTTGGACAAAATGTAAATTCTTATGGGAAAAGCCTAGGGAAAATTGATGGGAAAAAATATACCTTTACAAATCTTTTACAAGATGTAAGTAAAATAGATGGTTTAGAGCGTATTAGATTTACTTCCCCTCACCCACTTCATATGGACGATGATTTTATTGAGGAGTTTGCAAAAAACCCTAAGATTTGTAAATCTATCCATATGCCACTACAAAGTGGTTCAACAAAACTTCTAAAAGATATGAAACGTGGATACTCTAAGAAGTGGTTTTTAAATAGAGCAGCTAAAATTAGAGAGCTTGTACCAAATGTAAGAATTAGTACAGATATCATTGTGGCATTCCCTGGTGAAACAGAAGAGGATTTTGCAGATACTATTGATGTAATGAATCAAGTAAAATTTGATCAAGTATTTAACTTTAAATACTCTCCACGTCCAAATACAGAAGCTCTAAACTTTACAGATGAAGTTCCAGATGAAATTGGAAGTAAAAGACTTACAGAAGTGATTGAGCTTCATAAAGTGCATCAAAGTGAACTAATGGATACAAATATTGGTAAAACTTTTGAAGTATTATTTGATGAGCTTAAACCAAATGGTGAGATCAGTGGATATACAGATAACTTTATCCAAGTGTTTGCTAAGGGTAGTGATGAACTACTTGGTAAAATTGTAAAAGTAAAAGCAGTAAGTGCAACAAGAACAGCTCTTAGATGTGAAGTGATATGAAAAAAAAGATATTAAACTATATTCAAGTAAATGTTGTACCATTTGTAGTTAGTTTATTTATTAGATTTTTATATAAAACAAATAAGAGGGTATTTCACTTCCCTCAAAATATGCCCAATAAGCCATTTATTTTGGCTATGTGGCATGGGGAACTTCTTATGATGCCACTTGGTTATAGAAAACTAAAACCTAAGGGTGATCTTCTTGGAGTGATTAGCGAACACAGAGATGGTGAAACCATCAAAAGAGTATATGAATACTTTAATGTGGGAGCTGTAAGAGGATCATCCACAAGAGGTGGAGCAAAAGCTTTAATAGCTGCAATCGGAGCCTTAAAAAAAGGAGTTGATGTGGTTCTTACTCCTGATGGTCCAAAAGGTCCAAGACATCAAGTAGCAAATGGAATCATTGCTATGGCTCAAAAAACAGACTCACAAATCATGACATATAGTTTTCAACCTTCAAGATATTGGCAAATGAAATCATGGGACAAATTTATAGTACCAAAGCCATTTGGAACTATCCATTTTTATATTAGTGAACCATTTGATGTAAAGGGATTAGATCAAGAGGAAGCTAGGATAAAAATCAAAAGTGAATTGATGAAAAATATCACTCCTGATTTACACTAATAGATTTATATTACATCACTTTTTAAAAAGTTTACCAAAACCTTCTTTTAAAGAGTGATTTAATTCATCACCCAAAATAGCTTTCATCACACTCTTATCAGTATATTTTAAAAGCTCACGTTCAAGTTTGACAACTTTATTTGATTCATCTTTTGCTTTTTCTTTCCAAAAAGATAGTTTCTCATCAAACTCTTCAATATTTCCAAACTCTTCTACAATAGATTTTAATTTATCAAGTTCTGCCATAGAATCTTCATATTTAGTTTCCATATTTACTATCTCTTGACGATGCTCTTTTTGGATATTTTCTTTTTCAGTTTCACTGTTTTCTTGAAGTATTTTATTTTCACGTTTTAAATCTGCAAGCTGTTTACTCATCTTAAGTGTTGCAACACTCTTATCCTCAACATCTTCTGCTCTTTTTTGTAGTAGTTTTAATTCGCTTCTAAGACTATCTGTTTCGGCTAGATCTTTTTCAAAATCTATTTCCATCTCTTTTTTTTGCTTTACCAAAATCTTTACTTGATCTTCTAATTGAGTGATCTTATTTTGCATAGAAATAACTTGAGCTTTTAATTCAGCACTTACCTCTTGGGAGTCTTGAAAGATTTTTCCTTTATCTTTCATCATAGAAACTTTTAGATCCCTTTTAAAACTAAGTTCTTTAGTAATATCTCTATTTACTGATATTGTTCCTGTTAATTCTCCACTATTACTAAATGTTGGGATCATATAACACTCTACAACAATAACCTCATTAGATTTAGTTACAATCTTTAATTGCCCCTTCCAAGCTTGTCCTAGGGCTATATCTTTAAATATATCTATATAGATTGATTCCCTAACATCTTTATGTTTTAGGGTACTTAAGGGTTTTGATAATAATTCATTTTTATTATATCCCATAAGATTACAAAACATATCATTCACATAAGTAATATTACCAGTGGTATCTGTTTTAATTACAATATTATTTATATCAATAATATCTTTAAAGTGTTCAAGTTCTTCAGTTTGCTGTGTTATTAATGATTCTTTATGAAGATCAGTGGCTAACTGATTGATTTTAGAAAGAAGATGTTTAAGATCAATAGGTTTTACAATATAGTCATATACCCTAAGTTTTATAGCTTCACTTAAAAACTCATTATCAGAATAAGCTGTAGCAAAAAATACTTCAACCTCTTGATCAACTTTTCTGATATTTTGTAACATCTCTATACCAGTAAGCTTTGGCATATTGATATCACTAATAATCATATCAATTTCATCTTTATTTTTTAAATAAGTTTCAAGTCCTTCTCTACCATCAGGGGCAACAAAAACTTTTTTTGCAAATCCCCCAAGAAGTGTTGACATCTCATTTCTGATTTTGTCATCATCTTCCACATAAAGAATAGTTAACTTTTTTAATAAATTTTTGTCTATCGCCATATTTATTTTTTATCAAATTCCATATTTGAGACTAACTCAATAAATTTTATAAAATCAAAAGGCTTAAGAAGATAATTTTCAATCCCTAAAGATTTTGCTTTATCCATATACTCTTTTTCTGTATGAGCAGACATAATCACAAAAGGTTTATCTAATCCCTTTTTTTGAACCGTTTCTATTAACTCTAAACCATTCATATTTGGCATATTTATATCTGTAATCACTAAATCGATATCATCATCTTCTTCAAGTATTTTTAAAGCTATCTCACCATCAAGGGCTGTGATAAAATTTGCTTGAAGTTTTGTTAATGTATCAGTAATGATATTTAACAGATCCTCTTCATCCTCTACGAATAGTAGTTTTAAACTTTTTAATTTTGCAATTTTTTCTTGCATACTATCTTTATCCTATGAAGATTTTAATTCTTCTTTATGTACAACAGATTCAATATCCATAATAACAAGCATTTGATTATCTTCTAATCTAACAAAACCTTTTAAATATTTTGATGGAATAGCTGAACCCATATCTGACACTGGAGAAAGTTGAGTAGTATCAAGTTTCTGAACATCATCAACCTTATCTACAACAATACCAACCATTCTTTTATCACCAGTAATTACTGCAATAACTGCTGTATTATCATCATATCTTACCTGTCCAGTATTAAATCTGATTCTAAGATCAAGAACTGGTACAACCTCACCTCTTAGGTTAATTAAACCTTTTACCCACTCAGTCGTATTTGGTAAAGTTGTAATAATCTCTGGATATGTTAAAATCTCTCTAATCTTTGGTAGCTCGATTGCATACTTCATACTACCAAGTTCAAAAGTCATATACTCACTATATTCTGTACTTGTATTTTGTTCTACTTCATTACTCATCAAAATTCCTTAATTATAACTATTTATTAGGAGTTGCTATTCGCTTCTCTTCCACTCTTTATAAAGAGCTTCATGCTCTTCGATTTCTGCA
>CAYFGQ010000115.1:0-7571 GCA_964342525.1 uncultured Arcobacteraceae bacterium | reverse complement strand
TTCCAAAAGTGAAAGCTTCTTTTCCTCTTATTTCACTTAGATCAACTGGTACATCTAGTTTTTTACCATCTGTAGTACTTATAACATTTCCAGCGATTAGATACTTTTTATCTTTTGTAAGATATATTTGATCAAAATTTCCTCTAGCTGTTATCTTTAAAAGATATACAGAATCCATATCATATCCCTCTATCACTTTTACTTGTGAACCTTGGAATAGAGTAAGGGCTTCTATCTCTTTCACTTCTTTTGGTGAAATTTTAGTTGCTGCGTTTGCTACAGAAATAATTGCAAATGAAATAAATATCATTTTTAATATTTTTAACATATTTTTTCCTCATAATAAATTTCCATGATGATACACTTTTATTGTTTAGAGAATGTAAAGGAAATATTGAAAAATAGAGTTTATTTAGCTAATTTTCTTATTTCTTATGTAATTGTCACTAAATTTATATATAATATCTTTAATTTAATTATTAGGAATTTTATAATGAAATATTTATGGGATATTATCAATTCTAGATTAATTGTTATAGTTATTGTACTTTTATTTATCTCTTTTATATGGAAAGAGTTGGTTTTTTTTGCAAATGATTTTACAAATACCCATCAAAATTTTACATGGGAAAGGGATAAAAAACATATAGTATTAAAACAAGAGATACAAGAAGCTAAAAAGACTATAGAAAAGATAAACTTTCTTATTTCTCAAAGGGCTTATAGTCTGCAAAAGGTACATTGGAAAATTGAGAGTTATAATTTAGATGAATCTGAAATTGCATATAAAAATTATGAAAAAGTAAAAGATAAATGGAATGAAGAGATAAGGGTATATCGTAATAAACTAAAACGTTTAGTGGATGAGGATTTAGCTTATTCTTTATTAAATTCAAATACAGATAAAAAAAGAAGTGTTCATAATTATTTTGCTAAGACCCATGAGCTTACAAAGGATTGGTTAAGGTGTTTAAGAAATGGTTCTAAATGTAGTGACTTTAAAGACAAGCAAAATAAAGCACATAAATCTTTAACAGAACTATATAATGTCACGGATCTTTTTATTGACAAATCATATTCTATTTTTCTAAAAAAATATAAAAGTATAAAAGAATTTCCAAGAAATAAAAACTAAATAAGATAAAGAGATTTCTTTTTATCCTATTTAAATAAATTTCCACTACAATTCCAATTTTAAAGGAATTAATTGTCAAATAAACAAACCCCATTAACAAAACTAAGTTTTATAGACCAAGGTGTATTATTTATGCTTATTAGTACTATTCTTGGAGCACTAAATGGAGCTGTTGCAAAATTTTTAACAGGATATATGGATCCTTTGGAGATAGTATTTTATAGGAATCTACTTGGGATACTTATCATTTTATTTACATTAAAAAAGTTTTCTGTATCTTTTGATAGCTCTAAAATCCATCTACTTTTTTTAAGGGGTTTATTTGGAGCATTAGCTATGGTACTATTTTTTTATACTATTGCTACTATACCACTAGGGGAAGCGGTGATATTAAATAAAACTTCACCATTTTTTGTAACTATTCTTGCATATTATTTAGTGAATGAAAAGATTAATTTAAGCACTTTTTTCGCTCTTATTATTGGTTTTTTAGGGATTGTATTTATAATGAAGCCTTTTGGTATGGAGATATCTTTTGAACATTTTTTAGGGGTTCTTGGTGGTTTTTTTGCTGCGGCTGCTTATGCTACTATTAAAAAAATCAAAGATATTTATGATGCTAGGGTTATTATGCTTTCATTTATGGGGGTGGGTATGATTATCCCTGTTTTACTATTTTTATTTACTCCCCTTGTGGAGTTTAAATTTCATAGTGAAGTTTTTGTTTGGATACTTATAGGTTTTATGGCTATCATATCCACTGGTTCTCAATGGTTTCTTACTCGTGCTTATAGTTTGAGTAAGGCTAGTATTATTGGTGTAGTTAGTTATGCTAATATCCCTTTTGCCATAGGGTTTGGTATTATGCTTGGGGATTCATTACCTGATATATATACTTTAATAGGTATTGTTTTAATTGTATTTGGTGGTATTTTGGTGAGTAAAAAAACATCTAAATCTTAAGTCAAATATTTACTTTTTCATATATACTTAGCTAAAAGAGAAAACTTTATATATTTTCAAAAAATTTATTCCAAGTTATTGTAAATTCTATTGCATAACTTGGGTTTAAAAAAGGACAAAATTGAATTACACTATTACACCAGCCCAAGCTCCATCAAATCAAAATGTAGCCTTACCAAATCCTATGATATTGCAAAGTATTGGGGAAGAGGGGATGAGAAAACTTATTAGTGATCATTATGATCTACTAGCTCAAAGTGATATAAAAGAGCTTTTCCCACCAAATCCTCAAATGCTTGAGATGGCAAAGAAACACTCAGCAGACTTTTTTATACAAATATGTGGTGGTCCAGCTTATTTTAATGAAAGCAGGGGAATGCCAAAAATGAGAGCAAGGCATATGCCATTTAAGATTACACCTGAGGCTAGGGTAGTTTGGCTAGAGATGTATGCAGAAGCTTTGGAAAAAACTGAACTAAATGATGAGCTTAAAAAATCATTTTGGAATTATATAGATATCTTTTCTATTTGGATGATAAATACACCAAGTCAAAAAATATAAAAGGATAAATATGGCATATGAGATGTTAGTGGGGTTAGAAGTAAGTGACGATGAGATCTATAGTGACTATAGAGCAGCGATGAAACCTATACTTAATACTTATGGTGGTGGTTTTGGATATGATTTTAAAATCTCTGAAACCTTAAAATCTGAAGTGGATGAAAATATAAATAGGGTGTTTACTATAAATTTCCCAGATGAAGATACTATGAATAGCTTTTTTAGTGATGAAGAGTACTTAAAAGCTAAAATAAAATATTTTGAAAAGTCAGTGAAATCTACAACAATCATATCTGCTTATACTAGATAAATTTCAAAAATTTTCCCATAAAATAAGATATGTGATGCAGTTGTGACGCATACTCGATACAATGATAAAGATATTGTATAAAGGCTAAGTATGGGAAAAGTTTTGATAAGGATTTTATCACTATTATTGATAAGTATATATGTTTATGGAAATAATTCAAGTCAAAGAATTGGTGGTATCTCTCAGTTTTTAATAGATAGGGCAAATGACAACTATTTATTTATATTTGAGAATAATATAAAAAACAATAAAAGCTTAAATTGTTATTTTAAAAATACAAAAGAAAATTTAGAGTTTGCAGGACTAAAAGAGCTTATGATCTCTGAGGAGTTATGGGAGAGTTCCTTAGAACAAGATTTAGATATTTTACTTACACGATCTTCGGCAAAATATATAGAAAATACATTTAAATTTAGTAAAAAAAGTTCTAGTTTATGGGGTGATTATTTAGATATCTTAAAATATATAGAGATTAAATATAAAGGGGAGTTTTATCCTCTTACTAGTTTACCTACAGATGCAAATAAGGAACTAAAAGATTTAGTTAATTCTTTTTATACCCATTCTTTAAATATAAATGAAACCCTAAAGTACTTTGGTAAATTTGCAAAAAAACAATTATGTGAGACACCTGTGGTAGGAAGTAAAGAGTTTCTTTCAAAGATAAATGATATTTATAAAATTGAAGACTCTGTAAAAGATATTCTAGATACTTTTAGAAAATATATCAAAAACAATAATCTAAGAGTGGTTCCAAGTGCAAAAAAAGAGTTAAAAGATAATCTTATTGGTACTATGGAAGATGAATTATCCCAATTAGTTAGTGAGAATCATGAGGCTATAAAAGATATAAAAGAGTTTATACAACTACTTGAAACCTATGAAAGTGATGAAACTACTACAACAGTAAAGGTAGTAAGTGCTTTAAAAGTGATACGTGCAAAATCAGATATAAGTGAGAAAAGATTTAAAAAGCTTAAAAAACATGTGATGTTTTTTGCTCAAATAAGTGAAGCAAAAAGTTCTGAAGAGGTTTCAACCATTTTAATGAGTTATGCAATCCCACCAGTTAGTTTTTTTGAGAAAAGACAAAGTAATGAAAGATGGCTTATCAATTCTTACTTAGGAGTTTTTGCAGGAAAATCAAATACTCCAGATAGTGAAGCAAATAGTAATGATTATGGTATTTATGCACCTATTGGAATAGAATATTCCCATAGTATAGATAATGGTGCATCTTTAAGTTATATGATTTCCCCTTTTGATTTTGGATATCCAATAAGTTTAAAATTAAATGGTGTTGATGAAGATGTTGAGTATGAACAAATAATAGCTCCATCTATAGGTATCACATATGGATTTGCAAATAGTCCTTTAGCCTTAGGTATAGTATTCCAAAAGGGTAAAAAATATGACTCAACAAAAGAACAAGAGAAAAAAGTATTTTTACACTTATCTTTTGATATGCCACTTTTTATCTTAAAGTAGAGGATTAGCCTCTACTTTAATATCTACTAAATAAAATCAATATTGCCAAAAACTGCCAAAACTTCTATATATAATTTACTTGGTACAAATATTATTAGGTGGTTCTAATTTTAATTTACAAATTTAGAACTGAAATTTTATTAACTAATATACAAGGAAAATATAATGACAAAATATAATGCAACATATTGGTGTTCATGGGGTGGTAATCGTTTTGCTACAAAAGATATTGAAACAAATGCAGTAGATCTTGCAGAGATTCCAGAAGTTTATAATACGATTATAGTTTCATTTATCATTACAGATGATGGAATAAACCCAGTACTTAGTAATGAAATAGATATTGATAAAATTAAAACAGCCCAATCTAAAAATCAAAAAGTGCTAATATCTATTGGTGGAGAAAGAGCAAACTTTAAGATAACTACACAAGCAGAGGGGAAAAGTTTACAAGATGGCTTAATCGATATTATTAAAAAATATAATTTTGATGGTTTAGATATAGACATAGAAGGTCATACAATAGAAAATTCAGATCCAAAACTTTTTGGAGAAGCAGTATTATCCACTACTGAATACTTTAGAAAAGAAAATCCGGAATTTATGCTTACATCCGCTCCTGAATTTCCAAATTTAAGGGAAGTAGCAAAATGGTATCCAACTCTATTTAATACAATCAATATGGATAATATAACAGTAATATGGCCACAGTTTTATAATCAAGGTGGAGATGGTGTACATGATCAAAGTGGAGCATATATATCAGCCTTAAGTGGTATGTCTACCTTTCTAGCAGTTTGTACATGGGCTTTTACAACAGATGAGGGGCATAATGGAAATTCAGGGTTTATAAAAATACCAAAAGAAAAATTTGCCCTTGGTATTCCTGCATCAAATGGTGCCTCAGGTAGCCCAGAATATGTAACTACACCTACTCAAATGAAAGAAGCATATACTATGATAAAAGATAAATATAAAACCTCTATAAGTGGTTTTATGAACTGGAGTGCAGATTTTGATGCATATGTTCAGAAGGTAGAAGGTGATAGTAGTCTTGATCATACAGCATGGGAAACAGGTATAGCAGCTGCAGATATTTTAGATATCTAAATCTAATTAGTAAATAAAGGAGAGGACTCCTTTATTTACAAACCATGGCAGGTTTTTCATTTCCTATAAGTGTTTTTGCTTTAAATGGATTTTTCTTATTATCCACATCCACTGTGATCACTGTAGCATCAGCAGGACTTGTGAAATCTCCATAAGAGTTTAATCTCCATAGATTTGGTGCTTTTTTACCACCAAATTTTTTATCCATACAGTAAGGATTTGTATCACCATGTACTAATAATACAGGTCTAGGCTCTTCTCCTCGATTTGCAAAACCTTTTGCTTCATATCTGATCTCAGATCTAAATCTTTTAAAGGCATCACATTGCATTCTATTATCACCTGTACAAAGTCCAGCACCATCACCAGCAGTTACATCTGCTTGGGTGATAATAACTAAAGCTTTTGCATTTTGTTTTAATGCTGATTTAAAAGATTGCTCCATCCATACTCTATTTGCTTGATCTCTAGCATCTACCATAGATAAGGCTAACTCAATATCATCTTTTAATATCTCTTGTCTACCATTATTTGTAGAAACCATATGAAGAGTTACAAACATAATACCACCTTTCATCCATCTAGCATTTTCTACATAGTTTGGCTGTGTTTCATATTTCCAAGAATCTGGAAGATTTAGAGGGTTTGAATAAAATAGTTCTTTTAGATAACTAAGTCTTTCAAGTTCTGAAAATTGTATACTTAAAAAAGATCTATCACAATCTGTCCATTCATTATCCCCAGGGGTATAAAATACACGATCAGGTAAAATTCCCATAAACATCTCATGTCTAGCTTTTAAAAGCTCATCAGTACAAGGCTCACCTCCACCTTTTAAATCCCCATAAAAAGCTAAAAATGGAGGATTATACTCTTGTATTGCACCAATTACCTTAGCTTTTAAACGTAATTCCTCTTTCGTAGAGTAGGGTGTATCACCCATAGCTATAAAAGAGAATGGCTCAGCACATAAAGAGATGGCACCTAAAATCAATCCTAAAAGATATTTTTTCATTTGTTTTCCTTTTTGTGAAATACAATACTATAGCAGATTATAATCACTATTGCGTCACAAATTTTATTAATTTAAAAATATTGTTTTTAGTTTTTTTAATAATAAGAAATAGTATTAAAAAAACTAAAAGTTACATTATTATTAAAAAGTAACTTTTGATACACAATTTGAAAGTAAATAGCTAATTAAGGGCTATTTGCTTTTTGTTAAATTTACAAAATAATATTATTTTTTTGTTGAAAGTTACACTTTTAATACCATTTTTTAGATATTATTCTCATCGACTATTATTTTATAAATAGTTGTTTTATTAAACGAAAAGGAAAATTAGATGAAAAAATCTTTAGTATTGGCAGGTCTTTTATTTGCTACATCAAATATATTTGCAGCACAAGAGGGGAATATTTATGTAGGAGCAGCTTATAATACTGGATCAGGAGAAATTGAGGAAAAAACTACTTCAACTACAACTGTTGATACAGATGTAAAATCTACATCAATTAAAGTAGGTTATGTTTTACAAAATGATAATAGAATAGAGTTTTCATATGAATCACTAACGTTTGAGTTAGATGGGTATACATGGTATGGTAAAGCAGAACCTGAAGCAACAGTTTATAATTTTGATTATAAAGTAACTTATCCAAGTGGAGTTTTTGCACCATATTGGACATTAGGTTTAGGTCTTTATTCTCTTGAGGATACAGGTTCTAACTTTTCTAATTCAAGTGAAGACTTAAAAGGTACCTCAATAAATTATGGAGCAGGTTTTTTATACGAAGTTGCTTCAAATATGGAACTTGAAGTATCTTATAACTTTAGAAATGTTTCATGGGAAGATGTTGAAGTGGGATCTGTAAAACGTGAAACTTCAGGTAGTCATTCATATTTAAGTGTTGGTTTCAACATACTATTTTAATAGTAAATTTAGAACTCATTAAAATTTACAATTTTGTCAATTCTCTAATAAATACTAAAGGGGATCTCA
>CAYFGQ010000114.1:0-7688 GCA_964342525.1 uncultured Arcobacteraceae bacterium | reverse complement strand
TCCATACTTTACTACAAAACATAAAAGCCAAGGAACAGGAATAGGGCTATATATGTGTAAAGATATAGTTGAGCGAAATATGCATGGTAAAATTGTTGTTAAAAATGTAGACAAACAAATAGAAGGGGAAAGTTACAAAGGTGCTTGTTTTTGTATCTCTATCCCTAAGTATAGGCCCTAAATATTGCTATGTATCTTTGTATGAAATTTTATATCCCCTATAATCATAGCGTATAGATTATTTAGGGCTTTTTTCATATCTTTATTTCTATCTTCGATCTTTTTTAATCTATGAGCTTCTTTATCTATCTCCCAAGAAAATGCAAATCCCCATTTTGACATAGGCTCATCCATATATTCTCTAACTTCACCAAATCTAAGATCGCTAAGTATAATCTTATCCTCCCTTTTTCTAAGTATATAAAAATCTTTTGAGAACCATTTTAGGGTAGAGATATTTTCTTGATTTTTAAAAGGCTCTAAAAGTTTATTATTTTGGGGAACAAATTCAAAACCTATAGGATCATTTGCATTATCTGCTAATAAAGAATAATAAGAGATATAAAAACCATTTTCCACCTTAGCTACATTTCTCCAAAGAATAGTATTAAATGGAGTAGCACTTGTAAAAGAATCTTGAACTTCTATACCCTTTTGTTTTAGCTTTTCATTAAATATACTATCAGTGTATGCATGGGCAAATAAAGAGTATATGGTATATATACTAATAAATCCCAAACTTATATTTAAAGTCTTTTTCCCAAAGAATCTTGGTGCAATAGCTATCAATACAATTGCAAAAAGAATTGGTAAAGTAAATATTGGATCTATTATAAAAAAATTACCATGGGCAAAGCCATACCTCGATATGGGTGCTAAGAGTTGGGTTCCATAGATTGTAAAGTAGTCTATTAAAACATGTGTAGCAAATACTAAAAATACACCCCAATATAATCTTTGGTATGTGATTTTATCTTTATATCTTTTTTTGATTAAAAAGGCTAATAAAAAGGAGAGTATTATCGTAAAAAATATGGAGTGGGATTCGCCCCTATGCCAATATAAAGAGGCAGTATCACTTAAAAAAGGTCTTATAATCACATCAAGATCAGGCAAAGTACCCAAAAAAGCACCCCACATAAAAGACCAATTTCCCATCTCTTTATTCCAAGCAGCGTATGCTACAATAGCACCTAAAGAGGCCTGAGTTACTGAATCCATTTATATTCCCTTATATATTTTTAATAGCTTGATGTACCTTTATGGCTTGAAAGTGTTCTTTTACATCATGACATCTTATGATCCTAGCACCTTTATTGATACCCTCTAGATGAATAGCTAAAGTTCCCGGTAATCTCTCAGATGGAGTTGATGGTACTATTTTATCGATCATAGATTTTCTACTAGCACCCAATAATACTTCATGCCCAAGGTGTAAGAAACTATCCATATTATTTAAAAGCATTAGATTATGTTCTAGGGTTTTACCAAAACCTATCCCCACATCTAAGATAATATCTTCATCTTTTATACCAGCATCTTTTGCTACTGCAATTCTCTCTTTAAAAAATTGGTCCACCTCAAGCATCACATTATCATATTTTGGATCATTTTGCATATCTTGTGGTGTGCCTTGCATATGCATTATTACCACTTTTGCATCATATTTAGCAGTGATTTTGGCAATTTCAGAGTTTGCTAGCCCTGTGATATCATTTGTGATAGAAAAACCATTTGATAGGGCATAATCAACCACTAAAGGCTCATAAGAATCTATACTAAACTCTAATTCATTATAAAGCTTCTCTTTTGATATAAGGTCAATAATAGGTTTAACCCTAGCTAATTCCTCTTTAGGGTCAACCTTAGCACTTCCTGGGCGAGATGATACTCCACCAAGATCGATGATATCAGCACCATCTTCTTTCATCTGTATCATTTTTTTTACAGCAGCTTCACCTTTTAGACGACTCCCAGAAAAAAAGCTATCATCATTGGCATTTACCACACCCATAATTTGTACTTTGTTATTAAGGGGCTTTATAAAGCTTTTTAACTCTTTTGCTAAAGCTTTTAGTCCAAAAGGCTGTGATAGCTCTTTTCTAGCTAATATTTCAAAATGTTTACTTGTACCTATTAGGATTCCATCCACATATTTTTCTTTTGCGGTGATCACACCTGTTGGCACTGCTAATTCAGCTCCTATTGATAGGGCATCTTGTTTTAGTATATTTGCTGCTCCCACGTGCATATTTTTGATATATAAGTGATGAAGCTGTGATTTTTTAGCCATGATTTTAGCACCACTTTTATCGCAGTTTAACTCTAAAAACTTTTTTTCAAAATCATTTGAAGAGATTTTGTAAAAATCCATTAGTATCTCTTTTTTTGAAGTAGTGTTAAAAGTAGGGTGCTAAGCACATTTACTGGCTTAGAGTTAAGTTCTAGTAGTCTTATGGACTTAGAAAATAGATCAAGCTCCTTTGAGCTTAGTTGTATCTTTTGTTTATGAATCTTTAAAAGCATAGATTCTACAAGTTTTTTAGCATCACCCTTACTTATCTTTTGATTCTCTTTTAAAAAATTATACACTTGTTTTAAATCAAGGGTTGCTAAATCTAGTTCAAACTCATTTAAAGCACTTCTTGTCTTTAAATATTTTATTTGAAGCCTAGAGTGGATTGTAGGAAGTAGGGCTGACTTAGAAGTAGTAACTATAATAAAAACTATATTTTTAGGTGATTCTTCTAAAACCTTTAAAAGCCCATTTTGTGCTTCCATTCTAAAAGTAGCTCCACAAAGAATTATATATTTTGTAGCATTTGTAGAGATATATGCTTCTTTTATGGCTAGATCTTTTTGATCCTTTTGAAACTCATCTGTAGCACTTGATTCATTTCTTATAACTCTTACATAATGTCTAGGCAACTCATTTTTGAGTTGCTCTACCATTATGTCGATATCATTTACAATTAAAATCGTATTTGATACAAAGTTCATTAAGCATCCAATGAAATTTCAGCAAATAGTGAAGCACTAAGTGTTTTATTAAATAGCCTAAACATCTGAATAAGCTTAAAATCTATAGCTTCATCGGTACTTTGTAGATTAAAGGCATTTGGTGTATTTTCATCCATAATCCACATAAAAGAGTTATTGCTCACTTTTGCAATATTTGCCCTTTTGTGGTTTGATTTTCCAATATACCAAAAGCAGTATCCATTTGGATAAGATATGCTTAACATATCTTTTAGAAGATCGATCTCTAGATCAGAACTCATCTTTCCAAATTTTCCATAAATTGATCTATAATCATAAAATGGAAAATATGGTCGACCCTCTTTTGATGAGTTTACGTTTGATAAGATATAATCTAAAAACCACTCCCTTTCATCATCAGTGATGATGATAACAGAGCAGCTATTATCGATTATATTTGTGATAAATTTTGAAACTATTGATGTCCACTCAAATTTTTTCTCTTCAAGCCAGCTTCCAAGAAGTCTATCTTCCCTTACTGTATCAATAGTCCAGTTTAAAAACTCCTGCACGTTTACCTTTCTTATTTATCTAATTGATAAACATCGTGTAGTGAACGAACTGCTAATTCTGCGTATTTTTCCTCTATGATCATTGAAATCTTGATCTCACTTGTACTTATGATTCTTATATTGATATTTTCTTTAGCTAATGCAGAAAATGCTTTACTTGCAACACCTGTGTGAGATTTCATCCCTACACCTACAATTGATACTTTACAAATATCTTCTTTATAATCAATATCCTCTGCATCATCTTTAAAGTTTTCCATAACTTTTTTTGCATTTTCAAGGTCTGTTGTTGGTACAGTAAAATCAAGGTTTGTTTTACTATCAGTGCCAACTGTTTGTACTATCATGTCAACATTTACATTTGCATCAGCTAAAGCCGTAAAGATTGAAGAAGCGATACCTGGTTTATCTGTAACACCATACATACCTACTCTTACTTGATTTTTATCTAATGCTATACCGCTAACTACCGGTTGTTCCATAATATTTTCTTCCTTTGTTATAAGTGTACCTTCTATCTCAGGAGTAAAACTACTTCTTGATACAAGATTTACGTTTAGTTTTTTTGCCATCTCTACAGATCTGTTTTGTAATACTTTTGCTCCAAGACTTGCAAGCTCTAACATCTCATCATAAGAGATTTTCTCTAATTTCTTAGCTTTTGGCTCTATTCTTGGATCTGTCGTGTAGATACCATCCACATCTGTGTATATTTCACAAAGATCAGCTTCAAGTGCACCAGCAATAGCAACAGCACTTAAATCACTTCCACCACGACCTAGGGTAGTAACTCTTCCATTTTCAATATTTACACCTTGAAAACCTGCTACAACAACAACTTTACCCTCATTTAGAGTATCTTTTAGGTTTGTTGTATCAATATTTTCAATTCTAGCTTTTGTATGGGAAGTATCTGTTTTGATCCCAGCTTGTCTACCACTCATAGAGATTGCATCATACCCTTGCTCATTTAAAGCAATAGAAAGTAGGGCAGAGGTTACTCTCTCCCCTGAGCTTAAAAGCATATCCATCTCACAATCACTTGGAGATTTACTAAAGTGTTCTGCATATTCTATTAATTTATTTGTTTCGCCGCTCATTGCACTTACAACAGCGACTACTTGGTCACCTTCATCTCTCATTTTTTTGATGATATTGGCAACATTTTGAATTCTTTCAAGTGACCCTACACTTGTACCACCAAATTTTAAAACCTTTAACATTCTTATAAATAACCCTCTTTTTTAAAGTATTTCAATACCTGCTTATAAACAGTTCTTTTGAAAAAAGCTACATATTCGTTTATCTCTTTGTATTGTACAAATTTATAGCTACTAAACTCAGGTACATGAGTATCTAAGCTTATTTTTGCATCTTTTTTTAGTTTTACTAAAAAGTATCTTTGTCTTTGACCATCGTATGGTTTCATCTTCTCAGCAATTTGAGGAGGGAAGTCATAACTTACCCACTCAGGGTATTCTGCTATAATTTCCACATCTTTAGTACCAATCTCTTCTTCAAGTTCACGCATTAGTGCAACCCTTGGAGTTTCACCCTTGTCAATCCCACCTTGTGGAAATTGCCAAGCATTTTCAACATCTGTTCTTGAAGCAATGAAGATTTCACATTTATGAGGATACTTAGAAGATAAAACGATAGCTGCTACATTTGGTCTATAGTTTTTATCTTTATTAGCCATTAATCTTTTTGTCCTTATAATTTCGCAGATTATATAAAAAAAGGGTTTAAAAATTGCTTTTATACATACATATACCATTTTGTGATAGTAAATGCCACTACTGCGCATTTAACTCATATGTGGATAAATACCACCTAAAAGATCTTTATGTTGATGCTTTGATTGAAGATCTAAAATATTCTTTAAATAAGTATGTAAACAAAAATAAAAATATAGAAACTATATTTATAGGTGGAGGTACACCAAGTACTTTGAAGCTAGAACATTATGAAAAAATATTTAAGGTCTTAAAGCCATATATAACTTATACAAAAGAGATCACAATCGAATCAAATCCAAACTCTGCAAGTAAAGAATGGCTAAGAGGACTCCTTAAGCTAGGGATAAATAGAGTAAGTTTTGGTGTTCAGAGTTTTAGGACTGATAAACTTAACCACCTTGGAAGAAACCACACAAGAAATAGAGCTATAAAAGTTATACATGAAGCACATGAGGTTGGATTTAAACATATAAATCTAGATATCATTTATGGTTGTGATTTAGATAATAAAGAAAATATGTTAGAAGACATAAATATCATAAAAACTTTGCCAATTGATCATATTAGTGCTTATAGTTTAACTATTGAAGAGGATACTAAATTTTACTCTACACCAAATGTAAAAATTGATGATGAAGAACTCTCAGCTGAGATTTTTGAAGAGCTAAAAAAGATAGGTTTTAAACAATATGAGATCTCTAATTTTGCAAAATCAAAAGATAGCGAATCTAAACATAACTATGGATATTGGTTATATGAAGAGTATATAGGAGCTGGAAGTGGAGCTGTTGGTAGGATAGGAAATAAAAGACTATATAAAGAAAAATCCATAGAAGAGTATATAAAAAATCCTACTATTTATAGTGATACGGAAGAGCTTAGTGATGATGATATCTTAGTAGAAAAGGTACTTTTAGGATTAAGATCTAGCGTTGGAGTTGATATGGAGTTATTTACAAAAGATCAAAAAGACAAATTATCTGACCTTATAAAAGAGAATAAAATAAAACAAATAAACAATAAAATCTATTCAAATGATTATTTATTAGCAGATGAATTAGCTTTATACTTATTATAAGCTTATTGTGTATAATTAGAGCTTTTTTATTACAAAAATATTACATTTTTTTATTCATTAATTTTTACTTGGTTTAATTATGTTAGAATAATTAAAAAAATTAGTTTTAAATCCAAAATACTTAGGGTTTATGGAAAAGTGAGAGTTTATGAATAAAACATCTATTAAAGTTAAACTTATTAGTTTGGTAATTGGCTCAATTTTGATTGCCTCACTAATGGTACTTGGAAATTCAATTATGGCACTGTATAACACCTCAGAGATTATTACAGGAAAGTTTGAAAAAGAGGCTTATAGTTCAAAAGAGTTAGAGCTTAAAAGTAATGTTCAAATAGCTATAAAAACCATAGAGTCATTTTATGTAAAAGCAAAATCTGACCCTAAAAATGAAGAGAATTATAAAAAAGATGCCCTTGAAGCAATAAAAAACATAAGATATGGTAAAGATGGCTACTTTTGGATAAATGACTCTAAACCAATAATGTTAATGCATCCAACTCAGCCAAAATTAGTAGGTCGAAATATAGCACAATTTCAAGATGTGGATGGTGTATACATATTTAAAGAGATCGCTAGGGTATCAAATAACCAAGGTGGAGGACTTATAAGATATAAAACTCCTAAACCAGGTACAGAGGAAGCTTTTCAAAAATTTTCTTATGTGATTCACTTTAAGCAATGGGATTGGATTGTAGGTACTGGGGCATATGTTGATAATATTGAAGCTTCTGTAAATGGTATGAAAGATATGGCACAAGATAATATTGTTCATACTATCTCTATCACAGTTTTAATTGTATCTATAATTATCGCTCTAATTTGTTTTATAGTACTTGTTTTAGCAAAAAGAATAATCTTTACACCTTTAGAAAACTTCCAAAATGGACTACTTGATTTCTTTAAATATTTAAATGGAGAAAAAAAAGAGGTAGTTTTACTTAAAAATAGTTCAAAAGATGAAATTGGTGTTATGAGTACAGTTGTAAACTCTGGAATTGAAAATGTAAGAGATACAATTGAGAAGAAAAATATTGATGAGTGGATAAAAGATGGGGTTAATAAACTAAATCAAACACTTATTAACCTAAAAGATATCCAAGCAGTAAGTGATAAATCTATCGATTTTATTTGTAGCCATATAAATGCTGGGGTAGGGGTTATTTATATTTTTGATGAAAGGGAAGAGAAGTTAAGCCAATATGCTAGTTTTGCCCATGTAATTAGAGATGAATTATCATATGAGTTTAAATTAAAAGAGGGGATTATAGGACAAGTAGCTTTTCAAAAGAAACCAATTTTATTAAAAAACATTAAAAAAGA
>CAYFGQ010000113.1:0-7846 GCA_964342525.1 uncultured Arcobacteraceae bacterium | reverse complement strand
TCGTGAGTTCGAGCCCGCAGTAAATATTTTGCTCCAGCTTGGAAGCACATTTTCAACTCGGGTGGAGAGCTTTTTGTTTCTTTTTACGGTTAAAAAGAAAGGGAATCAAAGTAAAAGGTTGAATAAGAATTCTCAACCTATTTTGTCTAGGAAAATACTTACAAGATCAAAAGAATTCAGAATCTAAGTATTCCCCATTTTGGAAACTAAAGTTCTATAGGAGTCCTAAGACTCCACTCTAGAATTCTTCTCCTCTATACCACTCATTCCAAATCTCCTACCTAATTCCTGCTTAACCCTATCAGGAGAAACATTCTTAGAAGCTAAAGCCACAAGCATATGGTAAACAAGATCAGCAGCCTCATAGATGATCTCTTCTTCATCATTATCTTTAACCGCAAAAGTAAACTCACCAGACTCTTCAACTATCTTTTTAAGCATTGAGTTCTCTTTACCCTGTAAAAGTTTAGCCGTATATGATTTTGATGGATCATCATTTTTACGCTCTAGTATAATATGATATAAAGTATCTATCACACCATATGCTGCACTTGTATCCACCTGAACATCACTTACAACCTTTTCATTTGTAACACTTGTGAAGAAACAAGACTTTCTACCAGTATGGCAAGCCATACCCTCTTGTTCTACTATTAATAGAACTGTATCGTTATCACAATCCACTAAAATATCCACTATCTTTTGAGTGTGTCCACTTGACTCACCTTTTTTCCAGATACGTTGTTTGCTTCTTGAGAAGTAGTGTGCAAATCCTGTTTGTAGTGTTAGATTGTATGCTTCTTCATCCATATATGCAAGCATAAGCACTTCATTTGTTTTAGCCTCTTGCACCACTACTGGTACCAGTCCACCTTGTTTTTCAAAATCTATTTTTATATTCATAATTATCCTAAAATTTTGTTTCTATTTTTAATTTTAAACCATCTATCTCTTTTTTTTCAGTGTCTATATCAACTGATGGGGTTATTATATACTCTTCCTCTTTTTTATCCTCTTTAAGAGGTTTAATATCCTTGCCTTTGGTATCATCTTGAAACTTTAAGCTCTCTTCTAAGTTATACTTAGGCTGTTCATTTGATTTAAATAAAAACTCTTGTCTCTCTAGCTGGAAGATTTGCTCTTTTAGAGCTTTATTTTCTTCTTCTAGGGTTTTTATCTTTTTATTTAGATCATTTGCTTTTAGTGTTTCAAGTTTTTGTTTAAGTTGTGTATTTTCATCAAAAAGTAAATTTGATAAGGATTCGTATTTTTGCCCTTGATAGTAACTAAAGGCCAAAGCTATAATAAGTGCAAGGAGAAGATATACTCTTATTTTATATTGCACTTATTAGCCTTTTATTATTGATGGATTGCAGTATCCCTTGATTTATCTTTTGTATCAACCCAGATATTTGGAGTTGATCCACCAGGTGTTAAGAAGATCTTTGCATCTTTGTTTTCTCTAAGTGCATCGTTAAATTTACCTTGCACTTGGATTTGTTGCATTTGTAATAACTTAGGAGTTAAAGACTGAGCAACTAATTTATTTGCTTTTGCTTGTGCATCAGCTTCAATAGTTACAGCGTCCGCTCTACCTTTTGCTTCAATTCTATTTCTATCAGCCTCACCCTTTGCTAAAGCAGCTTTTTTCTCAGCTTCTTGTTTAGCTCTAAGTACTTCATATTTTAGTCTTTCAGCTTCTTGGTTTGCGATTTGTACTCTCTCGATTTGCTCTTTGATTTTTGCAGGAAGAACAATCTCTCTTAATTGAACAGATTGGATAGATACAGGTTTACCTTCTAAGTTTTCAATTTCTGTTCTAATTCCACTCTCAATTAATGTAGCGATCTCATTTCTTTTTGTTGGTAATTCTTCAGCAGTATATCCACCAACAACATTTCTTACGATATTTCTTACAACTGGGTTTACGATCTTATCTTCCCAGCTTAGACCCCAGTTTGCAATTGTACTTGGAGCTCCGCTTGGTTGAAGTTTATATTGTACTGTCATCTCGATAGATACAGGAAGACCCCTAGCATCTAAGATATTGATCGCCGGGTTAATTCTAATACCTGAATCAAATCCACTCATGTCTTCAATAGTTTTATAGTTGATAAGTCTTACTTTTGTATCAACTACGATCACCTTTTGGATCACTGGAATATATAAGTGAAATCCTGGTAATAATGGCTCTTGCTCATATTTACCTGTTGTAGCTTTAATACCAACTTGACCAGATTCAATGATCACAAATGGCTTAAAAAGTACAAGAACTGTAATAATTGCAATGATTACATAGATAATCCCAGCTTTTTTTCCAAAGTTTTTAAAGAATTCAGGTGCTTCAAAAGGAGGTTGGTATCCACCACCTCCTCCGTTTCCACCATTGTTTCCACCACCGGAATTATTGCTATTTCCGCTACCTTGTTGTTTTTGCCTATTTTTAAAATAGTCGTTATCTATTGGCATTTTTTTAATCCCTTAATTAATATATGTTAAATCTTGTAGATATTTTTCGTTTTTACCAGATACTGCATCAAAATAAGCTGTTTGAAGTTTTTCAGTTATTGGACCTCTACTTCCACAACCAATGATTCTAGCATCCACATCTCTTACAGGTGTTACCTCTGCTGCGGTTCCTGTTAAGAAACACTCATCAGCGATATAAATCTCTTCTCTAGTAACTCTTCTTCTTACTACCTCAATACCCATATCTTTAGCTAATTCAATAACTGTAGCTTGAGTGATTGACTCTAAAGAGTTATCATTTGGAGGAGAGATAAGTACACCATTTCTTACGATGAAGAAACAAGCACCACTTGCCTCAGCGATATATCCTTGATCATCTCTAAGAAGAGCTTCATCATATCCAGCCTCAACAGCTTCATATTTTGCCATTTGAGAGTTTAGATAATTTGCAACTGCCTTTGCTTTACCCATACCTGAAGTATTTGGAGTTCTTGTCATAGATGAGATTTTAAGTCTGATTCCCTTTTTTAATCCCTCTTCACCAAGATATGCACCCCATTTCCAAGCTGCAATTGATACATTTACAGGTGCTTCTTTATGATAAAGACCCATAACACCATAACCAAGATATACAAGTGGTCTTATATATGCACCTTCAAATAATTCATTTTCTTGTAGTAGTTTTACTTGAGCATCATTTAGCTCTTCTACTGAAAATGGTACATCGATTAATGTCATCTTTGAAGAGTTGATTAATCTTTTTGTATGTTCATCAAGTTTGAAAATAGCACATCTTCCATCAACTGTTTTATATGCTTTTGTACCTTCGATAGCACCATTTCCATAATGTAATGTATGACTTAATACATGGATATTTGCTTCATCCCAAGGAGTAAGCTCTCCATCCATCCATATATACTTTGCTTTTTCCATGAAAAATCCTAAATAGTATTTATTTATCCCAATTTATTTTTACTTTATATCGGGTTTATAATTAGCCAAATAGTATATCTAAAAGAAGTTAATATAAAGTTAAATATTAAAAAGATATAATCTTACGCTAAAATAATGTTAACATATTAAATTAAAAGGAAATAACATGGGTATGCCAAGTGGTTTTGAGCTGTTTATTATAATCGCAGCAATCGTTTTACTTTTCGGTGGTAAAAAAATACCAGAGCTTGCAAAGGGTCTAGGTCAAGGGATCAAAAACTTTAAGAGTGCAGTAAAAGATGATGAGAAAAAAGATGAAGAGGTAGCTTCATCTACGCCTTCTGAAAAGATTCAAGATAAAGCAGAAGCAAAAGATACAACTGCAACACCTGCAGATAAAGAAAAAACAGTTTAATTTTAGAGAGTCACATTGCAAAATATCGTAAAAGAAACAATAGAAAAAACTTTAGATAGAGAGATAGTATTAGAAAAACCAAAGGATAGAGCACTGGGTCACTTTGCTACTCCTTTGGCTTTTTCATTAGCTAAGGAACTTAGAAAATCACCTATGATGATTGCTGATGATTTAGCAAAAGAGTTTGGTGAATCTGAGATATTCAAAGAAGTAACAGCAGTAAAAGGTTTTATAAACTTCAAGCTTGATATTAATTTCTTAGATAAACTTACTAAAGAGTATCTAAAGGATGAAAGTAGTTTTGCAAAGGGTAAAAACAAAGATGAAAAAATCCTTTTAGAGTATGTAAGTGCAAACCCTACAGGACCACTTCATATTGGTCATGCTAGAGGAGCAATTCTTGGAGATACTCTAAATCGTATCGGTAATCATCTTGGATATGATATTACAACTGAGTATTATATCAATGATGCTGGTGCACAAATGGATATGCTTGGTCTTTCTGTTTCGTTAGCTGGACGTGACTTTGTTTTAAATGAAGAGGTAGAATATCCTGAGACTTATTACCGTGGTGAGTATTTAGTTGAGATTGCAAAAACTATTTATGAAAAACATGGTGCAGATATTTTCCATGATGAGAGTAAATATAGAGAGATGGCTGATTTTGCTAAAGATATTGTAATGGATATCATTAAAAAATCTCTAGCAGATATTGGAATAGAGTTTGAAAAGTTTGTAAGTGAAATGTCTCTATATGATAACTGGGAAGATACTAAAGCAGTTTTAGAAAAAAGTGGACACCTTTATGAAGAGGATGGTCGTTTATGGATCAGATCTACAGAAGAAGGTGATGAAAAAGATAGAGTAGTTGTAAGGGAGAATGGTATCCCTACATACCTTGCTGGAGATATTATTTATCATAAAGATAAATTCGATAGGGGTTATGATAAATATATCAATATTTGGGGTGCAGATCACCATGGATATATCCCAAGAGTAAAAGCAGCTATTAAGTTCTTAGGAAATGATCCACAAAAACTTGATGTACTTCTTTCTCAAATGGTTTCACTTCTAAAAGGTGGTGAGCCTTATAAAATGAGTAAAAGAGCTGGTAATGTTATCCTTATGAGTGATGTTACTGAAGATATTGGAAGCGATGCTCTTAGATTTGTTTTCTTAACTAAAAAAAGTGATACACACCTAGAGTTTGATGTTGATCAGTTAAAACAACAAGACTCATCAAACCCAGTATTTTATATCAACTATGCACACGCAAGGGTAAATCAATTATTCAATAAAGCTGGTGTAACTATGGAAGATGTACTTGAAACATCTCTAGATGGTATAAACCAAGATGCTCAAGATTTACTTTATGAAGCACTTTTATTACCAGTTGTATTAGAAGAAGCATTCAATAAAGCTGAATGTCAAAAAGTAACAGAGTATCTAAACTCTTTAGCTTCATCAATGCACAAATTTTATAATGAATATAAAATTGTAGATGCACCGGAGCAAAATCAATATCTAAAAGTACTAGCTCAAGTGGCATTAACATTAAGAGTTGGTCTAGGACTATTAGGAATTAAAGCAAAGGAGATTATGTAAGATATGGCAAATTTTTTATTTAAACTAATTTTACTTGGTGGAATTGGATGGGTTATCTATATGGTTGCTACTGGCAATATGGGTGGAGCTAAAGAAGCTACAGGTAACTACCAAAAACAACTTCTAGGTGATAGATACCAAGACAAATAAGAACTAATAGCTAAGGCTATTAGTTACTTAATACACTCACTACAGAAACCATAGCGGTTTCACTTCGTAGTATAATATTTGAATCAATACCCACTATTTTATTCTCTTCAAAAAGCTTAACTTCATCGGATGAAAAACCACCTTCAGGTCCTATAACTATAGTAGATATATCATCTTTTTTATCAATAATTTTATTTTGAGAGAAATTAAACATATAAGCATCACTATTAGCCTTTAAAAACTCTTCTAGGCTATCTACTATCTCAAACTCTATTTTGTCACTTCTACCACACTGTATGGATGAATTTATAAGTATTTTTTCTAATCTTTCAAAATTGATCTTAAAATTCTTTTGAGAGAAATCTGCATAGATAAAAGATATCTTTGAAACCCCAAGCTCATTTAACGAAGCCAAAGTTTTTTCTATAGTCTTAGGATCAACCACACACCATCCAAGGTGAAGATATCTATTTGGTTTCACCTCTTTTTCTTCTGAATTCTCTAAATTTAGGGTAGCAGATCTTCTATCTATCATAGAGATATTATAAGTATAAAGAATACCATCATTTAGATTTCTAAGATTTACACTATCACCAACCTTCAAACGCCTTACTTTAAAAAGATATTTGTGATTATCACCTTCTATTTTTATAGTGTCTTTTGAAGCATTTTCATCATATATATATTGCATATTTTAAATTAAATTCCTTTCCTAAAAAGAGCCATTTTAAATCTTTCACCCATTCCAGATGGATCAATCAGTGTTTTTACTTTTCCAAGTTCTATTGTATAAGCCTTTTCACCAGCATGAGTCTTAACCATCTCCAAAAGATCTGTGATACCCATATCAACCAAAGCTTTAAGCTGAGTTTTGTACTCTATATTTTTCACCCCAGCCTCTTCAAATTGATCTATAAGATATCTAAAGTGTACATCAAAAGTGATATCACTATCTCCAAAATATTGTTTTAAATTGAGATTCTCTTCAAAGATAGGATAAACCTTATGTTGATGATAAATTCTTGTGGAGAAATCATTTCTATGGTATTCATCCCCATAATCAAAAGTGATAAACTCAAATTTATCTATTCCATCATGTAAGGCTTTTGCAAACTCTTTATATCCTAAAGCTATCTCACCCTTTTGTATAGAGTATTTATCACAGATTTTATTTAAAAAAGCATCATCATTTTCTACAAATCCAAGCTCATCATTTTCTATGGCTACTAGTTCCCTATTTCCATCTTTTTTATATACTAATTCACAAGGAAAAGCATCAAATATCTCATTTGCAACGACATATGCAGAATCTAGTTTTAGCTCTTTTACATCACTATAATGGCTTAATTTGATTACATCTCCAAAACACTTATCAAAATACTCTATTTGTTTCTCTTTTAAATGATCAAATCTTTCAACTATAGCAAAATTTAGTGTTTCTATAAGTTCTGGCTTTAGGGTATTTATAAACTCTATAATATCAGAGAGGAGGTAACCATGGTGAGCACCTACTTCTACTATAGTGGTATCCTCTGGCAGAAATCCACTTTCTATAGTTTCAACTATCTTTTTAGCTATAGTTCCCCCAAAAAACTTACTTGTGGATACTGCGGTATAAAAATCTCCATCTTTTCCAATGGAGTTATATTTTGTATAGTAGCCATCTTTTCCATATAACCACTCTTCAAAATATTTAGAAAACCTCATTAATTACTTGCCCTATAAACTTTTGCATATACTTCAAGAAGTTCTAATTGTTTATCAAGATTATGGATTTGTATATCTAGTGTTTTTATCTCTTTTGAGTTTGCAAAAGTTTGTACATCTGATGCTGTTCTCATACCTACACTTTGAAGCTCTTTTACTTCAGTTAAAAGGCTATCATAAAGTTCTACATCATCATAAGTGATCTTTAGTTTTTTATCAAGCATCTTTATTTTTGCTAACTTATTTTTTAAAAAGTTCTTTTCACTTTTTAACGTGTTGTTATAAGTTATCTTTGATTGAAGATAATCTATCTTTGTACTTTCACTCTCATCTATACTATTTAGATCCAAAGGTACAGAGATATTAAATCCATAATATTTATCATTTGAATATGCTCCACCTGCATTATCATGGTATTTACTATAATCATATGTAAGATTCACTGTTGGTAAAAACTTAGCATTTATCATACCAGTATAATAATCTTTTACTTTTATATCTGATTTTGCCACTTGTAGATTTATATTATTTGATTCAAACTCATTTTTATCTATCATTGCAAAACTT
>CAYFGQ010000112.1:0-8113 GCA_964342525.1 uncultured Arcobacteraceae bacterium | reverse complement strand
TTTTAAAAGGCTAAATTAATTTTTAGCCTTTTTTTGTTTGCCATGTTATTTACAAATCCAATCATTTCCACTTTTTAAAGTATCCCTTTCAATAGAATCATATACAGTTAAACATTCTTTATAAGCATGTTTACAACTATCACATTTTTTATTTTTATTTAAATTAAAGAAAAAGGGGACAGTTGCTACCTTAAAAAATTTTCAAATTTAAAAAATTATACTAAAAAATATCTATAAGCAACAAACTCTACAAGATCAAATTCTTGTAGAGCTTATTTCCCTGTAGCTCTTTTGTAAAACTCACTATCATATGTAACAGCATCTTTCTCATTACTGCTATTTGTGCAACTGTAGTGTGTTTACCATTTGATACTAACCTTTCAAAAAAGCTCTTAAAATTCTCATCATAACGTATAGCTGTCATTACTCCTAAAAATAAACTTCCCCTATATAGTTTTGATCCAGTCTTACTTATCTTTGGTCTTGTTTTAAGTGATGTACCAGATGATTTATCTGTAGGATCTAATCCTGTAAGTGATACTATTTGATTTCTATTTGCATTTGGATATTTTATAAATAAATGAAGTAATACTATTGCTCCTATCTCCCCTATACCTGTTAATGATTTAATATTATTATAACCCTTTAAAAGTTTCTCATCTTTTGAGATAATAGATTGAACTTTTTTTAGTATTTCCTTTTCTTTTTGTCTATATTGTTTAATCTTTTTTTTTAAATCAGAAATAGCATAACTTGAGCCATTTTTACTAACTAAACTCTCTAAATGATTATTTGCTTTTACTCTTTGTTTAGTAGTAAATTTATAATATCCCATAAGCTCTTTAATCTCTTCAACTACTTTATCATAAGAGGGTATTTTAACTTGTCCTTCTTTTGCTAAGTGTAAAGAACTAGATAAAACCCTTGCATCAATCTTATCACTTTTATTTCTCTCACCTAAAGTTTTTGAATGATGGCTAAATCGTTTTGGATTTATTAAAAAGTATTGAATCTTTTTTTCTGAACAAAATCTAGTTAATATACTAGAGTAACTTCCTGTTGGTTCAAAAATAAATATTAAATTATCAATATCTTTTTTATAAAGCTTTTTTAGTTTTGAATATAATTAATATTGTTTGGTATCTCAATATCCCTTTTATTTATAGGGATATGTACACTGATTAATTTTTTACTAATATCTAAACCGATAGAATTACTCATCGCGAACCTCATATTTTTAATTTGAGAGTTCGTTAGGCTAGAAGTTTAAATACTCTTCTAGCCCATTTTAAAGTAATTGTTTTACATATAAACATTACCTCATAAAATACAATCTAGTTTTCTCTTATCATAAGCTATTTAATAAGATTAATAAAAACTGATTTTGTTGCTACTTAAATTTATAATGTAATTATCTGACTGACTCTCAAACTAGTTATTTCTTTTAAGTTTATTTAACTGTTTTAGACAGCGAATCCGATATATTACTCTATTGAACTCTCTGATTATATTATATCATGTAGATATGAGGCTACTTTATTGGATTAAAATTATTATACAATATCATTGTATAATAATAAATTTGATATACCCATCAAAATCAATTTAATGATTCATATTTTGAAATAGTTCAATGAAAAGTGAAAATTATATAAAGGAGCTTACTCCTGTAAGTGACTGAATAGAATTTTTACTTTGAAGCAGAAATCTTCCAAAAGATGAATTAGTAAATTTATTTTTTCTTGAGAAAGAAATAATAAAAGGCACGTCGATAAGCCGGGTTTTGTCTCGAACAATAATTTATCTAGACTCTAGATTACTCTAGGGTTCTTGCGAAGAGCATAAATGTGAAGCTTTTACCAATCTCTTCTTGCTGCTGGTTAGGTTTACATAGCTGTTAAGATTGCTCAAAACACTGGTAGGCTCTTACCCTACCGTTTCACCCTTACCCACAAGGGGCGGTTTACTTTCTGTTGCACTGTCTCTTAGGTTACCCTAGCCATTATCTAAATGGAACCATACTCCACTGCAGCCCGGACTTTCCTCTCGATAATCATATCAAGCTATTGTCTGTCGTACCTTTTATAAGGCACGAATTATAGAACATTTTAAATTAACCTATAATTAACAACAAGTCTAATTCCTTAATATATAATTAATATTGTGGGTAATATAATTTTTAAAATGATAAATATATATACAGGGATGAGAAATGTTAACAGATATCATAAAAACAACATTTAACAGACTTAATAAGGATGGTATCCCTGCCACTCCAGATATGTATAGAAAATACTTCTGTGAGGAAGCTAGAAAACTTGGACTTTACACTACAGAGTGTAACTCTATAAATTCCTTACAAGATTCCCTTTCTTATAAAAATAGAGTAAAACTAAAAAAATTAAATATCGATTCTATGGATAATTTACTTGATCTTCTTATCACTCAATTGGAATTGATCGATTTGGCAAAAGAAAAAAGCAATGAAAAAAATGATGAAGAAGATCATGAGCAAAGCAGCAAACAAGTATGTAGTAATGTAGATGATCTTATTGGTATAGTTGAGATCGTAAAAGATGCCCTAAGGCCATCTGTGGGAAATCTCTATAGCGAAGAGATAGATGATATAAATAAACAAATTACAGATAACCCAGAGCTTCTTACAAGTGAGGATACCCAAGAGATTATCAAAAAGCTAGTAAAGGGTCGTGCTAGTTTTGATAGACGCTCTATCATTCACCAAACCTCTGAGCTAAATTTTATCACTGATAATATATCTACAAGTTTAAATAAATCCATTGATGTAAACCAAAATGGTAGTTCAAAAATGACAAAGATAAAATCTAGACTTCATGATTTTGAAGATATAGATTTTAAAAACCCAAAACAAACAAGCCTTTTAAAACATCAATTTATGAGTATTGCTGGAAGTATAGAAGATGAAGCAAAAAAACTATCTAAAAGCCTAGAGAAAGAGACAAAATATATAAATATTATGTCCAAAAAGATTCATAATCTAAAAGAGCATATTAAAAGTGCAGCAGAAGATAGTGATGTGGACTTTTTAACCCAAGTATATACAAAAGAAGGTTTTTCTAAAGTGCTTACAGCTTATGAGCTTGATTTTTCTTCAAATCGAACAGATTATTGTGGTATTTTACTTGATCTTGATAGATTTGATATGGTAAATAGACAGTTTGGCTTTGATGCGGGAGATAGGATATTATCTACCTTTGCTCAATTACTTATAAAAGATTTCCATGATATAGGAAAAATATGTCGCCATGGGGGAGATAGGTTTTTAATTCTTATAGCGGGGATTCCCCTTGATGGAGCTGCAAAAAGAGCTATAGATATTTTAGATACTCTAAATAAGTCTTTATTTACCTATGAGGACCAAAAGATGAAAATCACCATGAGTGGTGCTGTTTGTATAAGATCAAATCTACACACTCAAGAAGAGTTTATAGATGATCTTTATAAAGTACTAAAATATGCTAAATCAAATGGTAAAAACCATATTGAGATATCTAGTTTGATAACTAAACAAGCTCTATAAATAAAGCTTTTTAGATATTTGGCATATCTACAACAGTATCCTTACCAGCATCTGCTACACCCTCATAAACTATCTCTATAGGTGCACCACCTGTATGCTCCTTATCTACAAATCTTGTCATTGTCTTTTGGAAGTCTAGTTTTACTGTACCAATAGAACCGGCCCTTTGTTTACCGATAATAATCTCAGCTTCCTCAACAGGTTTATTTACAAATTTAGATTTATACTCTTCACCTCTATCTGCGGCTTCTTTTTCTTTTTTTGCTTCCTCACGCTCTTTATATACATCATCCCTATATACAAACATAATAATATCCGCATCCTGCTCGATCGATCCAGACTCCCTAAGGTCACTCAGCATTGGTCTTTTATCGGGCCTATTTTCTAGTCCCCTGTTTAGCTGAGAAAGGGCAAGAACAGGTATCTCCATCTCCCTTGCAAGCATTTTAAGACCCCTTGAGATCTCACTCACCTCTAAGTGTCTATCTTTTCCACCTGTACCTTGCATCAGCTGAAGGTAGTCGATCACAACCATTTTGATATTGTTATCATCATTTTGTTTTAGTTTTCTTACCCTTGCTCTAAGTTGGTTAATATTTAAAGAACCACCATCATCCACAAATAGTTTTTTAGTATTAAAGTCATTGATAGCGTGGGTTAAGACACTCCATTGGTTATCATCAAGATCACCCTTTCTTAGGTTTTGTAAAGGGATAGATGTCTTAGCTGCCAAAAGTCTTAGCATAAGCTGCTCTGCAGGCATCTCTAGGGAGAAGAAAATCACTCCACTTCCCATCTCTACGTTTTTTAGGGTTGTATTAAGTACAAAGGCTGTTTTACCCATCGCTGGTCTTGCAGCGATAATTACAAGGTCACCAGAGTTGAACCCTGTAGTTTTCTTATCTAGCTCAAAGAATCCTGTAGTCTCTCCGATCAGGTGTTGATTACCAAGCTCTTTCATTCTTTTGATATATTCACCAGTATCTTGAGTGATTTGTTGCATATCTTTTAATTCTGTTGAAGCACTATCTGTAGTGATCTTATAAAGTTCATTTTGTACTGTATCAACCGCTTGTCTTGCGTCCACATCATCTTCTATGGCTACCTTTTTAATAGTGGTTGCAAGTATAGCAAGCTCTCTTTTTACAGAACCATCTTTGATCTCTCTTACATACGCCATAGTGTTTGAGATAGGATTTGCTGAAAGTATCTCAATAAGGATTGAATCATCAACCTCTTTTGAGTCTACCCTTCTTCTAATAAATTCTTCATCAATAGGTAAATCTTGTGAATGGAGTTGATCCATCACCTCAAATACCTTTTGATGGGCTGGGAGATAAAAGTCTTTTGGTTTTAAAACTCCCAATACATCCTCAATCTCTTCAGGATTAAATAAAATCGAGCTTAGAACTGCCCTTTCAATATTTATACTATAAACACTATCCAATTTTTACCTTTTTTATATTCTTTTAAATTTTATTCTTTTTTTCTAATGTGGCTGTGATATCCCCAAAAAACATCACATCTTTTAATACTGTTTTGCTACAAAGACCATCTTTATCGACACTTAGGAAAAACTCTCCATCTTTGCTAGCAAATATCTCTTTATATACTTTTACTATTAAAATATCCCCATCATCTTTGATATATTCGCTTATTTCATTATATTTATCTTTATTTGGGATAATTATATCTATTTTGCCTTGTCTTTTATCACTTGCACCAACGGCAGCTACGATACTATTTGTACCTTTTTTATCTGTATCTACATATCTTTTTACATTAAAAAATAGTGATAAAATATCTTCACTGGTCCAAAATGGCAAAGTTTGCTCATTTGAGCTTTCTTTATAAGTGTATTGTATATTTGTAAAGTCATTATGATCAATAACTCTTACTTTTTCTTTTTTATACTCTTTTTTTAGAATTTTTTTATTTTGATGATCAAAGATAAATTCTGTAATTTTTATATCATCTCTTTTTCTAATCACTTTTTTAAAATAATCAGGTTTATAAGCATCATTTACAAAATTTCCATTACTAAAATACTCTTCTACCCTATTTCCACTAAGAACCTTTGCAAATCCAGTGGCATAAGCTTTTGCTTTTATCTCATATCTATTTTTATCATCAACTTTTATACTAGCCTCGGCAGTTCCAAGCTTACCAAAGATACCATACTCTATATTGTAAATACCCTCTAGATTTTTAACTGCCCCAAAACTAAATGTAAAAAGAGATAAAAAAATAGCTATGATTCTAATCATCTTGTTTTTTAGCCTCTTTTTCAACTTCTTCTAAAAATTTACCAAGAAGTTTATCTGTAGGAAGTTTATCTATCACTTCACCTTTTTTGATAATAAGCCCAGATCCTTTTCCATAGGCGATAGCCACATCTGCACTTTTTGCTTCACCTAAAGCATTTACTACACATCCCATCACTGAAACATTTAATGGTGTTTTAATATGTTTGGTTACCTTCTCCACTTCAGCAACAGCTGTAACTAAATCAGCTTCAATTCTTCCACAAGTTGGACAAGAGATGATATTTAATCCCTCTTTTACAATACCAGCATCTTTTAGTATCGCTTTTCCTACTTCAATCTCTTTTTCTAAAGCACCAGTCATAGATACTCTTAATGTATCACCTATACCATCAAGTAAAAGTGATCCTAAAGCTATAGATGATTTTACAGTTGAGTGAAACTCTGTACCTGCTTCTGTAACCCCAAGGTGAAATGGATAATTATTTAAAGGACGAAGCATTCTATAAGCTTCTACCGTTCTTTGAACATCACTAGCTTTTAGGGATACTTTTATATCTGTAAAGTCTAAGTCTTCAAGATATTTGATATTATAAATAGCTGATTCAACCATTCCTTTAGCTGTTTGCCCATATTTATCTTCAAACTGCTTTTCTAAACTACCACAGTTTACCCCAATACGTACAGGAAGTGATCTTTCTTTACAAGCTTTTATGATCTCATTGATTTTATGTTTTGCACTGATATTACCAGGATTGAATCTAATACAATCAACTACTTCAGCTGCCTTTAGAGCTAATTTATAGTTAAAATGTATATCAGCTACAATTGGCAAAGAAGATCTCTCTTTGATCTCTTTTAGGGCATTTGCTGCTTCTATATCTGGTACAGCTAAACGCACTATATCTGCTCCAGCAAAATGTAAAAGTCTGATCTGCTCTAGAGTTGCTTCCACATCTTGTGTTTTTGAGTAGGTCATGGATTGTACTGAGATTGGTGCATCTCCACCTACAGCCACATCACCCACATATATTTTTTTAGTTGGATATCTTTGTATCATTTATCCTCTTTTACTTTGTCATATAATTCATCAAACCATTTAATAGTCTCTTCTTTTAAATGAATCTTTTTTGAAAGAAGAGTATCTCTAGTGGAGATAAGCTCTTCATCATCAAAATACTTTAAAAGCATAGGTTCTATTTGTGTTGGTTCATCATCTGTAGAGATAAGTGTTTGTATCTCTTCTATAATATTTTCTCTGTCTTCTTCGTTTAGTTTCATCTATTTTACAAACTTTTTTACAATCTCTTCTAAATATAGCTCTTGCTCACCTGTAAAGTCATCCTCTTTGGATTTACAACAACCACAGGCTGTACCAGCATCTGTAAGCTCACCAATCTCTTCTATAGTTTTTGCGTCTCTTTCTTTTATCGCATGGATTATTTCACCTAATGTTACATGTTTACAGTTACAAACTTCGAAACTATGTTGAAATTCTCTTGCCATTAATCACCTTTATAATTATCTAAAATGTTTTTATAATAAATTTTTTTCTTAACTTTTCCCTGATCTGCCTCAGGGAAGATACAATATCTACACTCTATCCCTGCAGTGGTAAGTTCTTGTATATCTCGTAGAGTTTTAGCTCCATCTTTTTTTATACAATCTTCAATCTGTCCTAAAGTGACATTTTTACAATTGCATACTTCATAATCCCTTGAAAAGCCTTGCAATTATTTATCTTTCTCTTTTTTGATAAGCTCATAAGCTTCATTGATCTCTTGAAGTTTAGCTGTCGCTTGATCTATGATAGATTGATCTGCACCCTGTCCTGTTACGATATCTGGGTGATTCTCTTTTACTAGTTTTCTATATGCTTTTTTGATTGTAGACATATCAGCATCTTTATCAACCCCCAGAGTTTTATATGCGCTATCTAAAGATTGTGCTTTTGTTTGTTGTTGATTTGCATAAAATGCTTTAAATCTTTCCACTAAGCCATTATAATCATTTGTTTTGATCTCTAGTGCCTGAGCAATATCTTCTGTGATCATACCTTCTGTTTCACTAAAATCACCATCAATAAAAGCAAGATTTAAAAGGTATTCCATAACCTTTACTCTTTTTTTATAATCCCACTTTGTAAGCTTTAGATATTTTTGTGCTATTTCTATGGTATTATCAAAACTTTCTTTCTCTTGTGCATAGATCTTTTTTAATTCTTCTCTTACTTCTTCATCATTTTCAAAATGTGAAGAGATATCTGTAAAAGTATGCTTTAAAAGTTCAG
>CAYFGQ010000111.1:0-8187 GCA_964342525.1 uncultured Arcobacteraceae bacterium | reverse complement strand
GAATTTGTACCTCAAACTTTTAATTTGGAAGATTTTATTAGTGGTAAAGTTGATGCTATGCAGGTATATATAATCAATGAATTATATGAACTAGATAAAAGAAAAGTCCCTTATAATATAATAGATGTAAACAACTATGGTATAGAGTTTAATGGTATTATTGTTACTACCCATAAAGATTATGCCAATAAAAATCCAGAAATTGTAAAAAAATTCCATGAAGCCTCTACTAGAGGGTGGCAATATGCTTTAGATAATAAAGAGGAAGTTGTTGATCTAATTTTAGAAAAATATAACTCTCAAAATAAATCAAAAGAGGCTTTAATGTATGAAGCAAGAAGATCAGAAAATGTGATCTTACCAAATGTATATCCTCTTGGTTCCCTATCTGAAAATAAAATACAACAAGTTATCGATATGTATGAAAAGCTAGGCATTTTAAAAGATGTAAATGTAAAAGCAAAAGATCTTATCTTTAATCATAAGGGGCTAAATAAAATAGAACTTACTCCAAAAGAGAAAGCTTATTTAATAAAAAAAGGTCCTCTAGATTTATGTATTGCACCTGATTGGATGCCTTATGATGCCATAAGTGAAGATGATAAACATATGGGAATTGCTGCAGATCTATTTATGCTATTTTCAAAAAACCTAGATATCAATTTTAATTTAGTTCGAACTAATTCTTGGAATCAAAGTTTGGAGTATATGAAAGATAATCGATGTGATATATTATCTTTAGCTCAAGCCAATATTGATAGAAAATCTTATATGGATTTTACTACACCTTTGATTGAATTGGATTATGTAATTACCACAAGAAGTTCAGAGCTATTTATAAATGATTTAAAAAAGGTTCTTAATAAAAAATTTGTATCCATAAGGGGTGATTCTGTAGTGAGGTTTTTAAGGGATACTTATCCTGAAATAAAACTAGTTGAAGTGGATACTATTTTAGAAGGGCTTAAAATGGTTAGTAATAATCAAGCCTTTGGTTTTATAGATACTACTTTATCTGTAGGTCATGCTATTACAAAGTATGGTTTACATGATTTAAAGATAACAGGGGGATTAAATTGGATATCTAAACAATCTGTTGCAACATCTAAAAGTGACCCCATGCTTCACCTGATAATGCAAAAAGCAGTTGATTCTATTAGTATAAATCAAAAAAATGAATTGATGACTAAGTTAGTAAATATAAAATATGAGAAGGGGATCGATTATGGTTTGATATGGAGAATTGTATTTGTTTTTTCTGCATTACTTCTTTTATTTATATATTGGACTAGAAAATTAAAACTTCTAAATATACAATTGGAATTTGAAAAGAAAAAAGCTTTAGATGCTACAAAGGCAAAATCTCAGTTTTTAGCAAATATGTCCCATGAGATAAGAACACCTATAAATGGAATTATAGGGATGAATCATCTTGTACTAAGAACCTCTTTAGATCAACAGCAAAGTGATTATCTAAAGAAGATAGATGAGAGTGCTAGGTTATTATTGATCATTGTAAATGATATACTTGATTTTTCTAAGATTGAAGCGGGTAAATTAAGTTTAGAAAAATTTGATTTTAGAATCTCTGAGGTGATAAAAGATTTGAAAAATATTCTTGAATTAAAGGCTCAAGAAAAAGGTTTAGAGTTTCATATAATATTTGATGAGAGTGATTCAAATATATTTTATGGGGATAATCTAAGACTTGCCCAAATACTTATAAACCTACTAAACAATGCCATAAAATTTACCCATACTGGTAAGGTTGAATTATATATAACTTTACTTGAAGATGATAAAGTTCGTTTTTGTGTGGAGGATACTGGGATTGGGCTTTCTAAAGAGGAGCAAAGTAAATTATTTAAATCCTTTTCACAAATTGATGCTAGTTCTACTAGAAAGTATGGAGGTACAGGTTTAGGTCTATCCATATCAAAAGAGTTGGTTGAGCTTATGGGTGGAAAGATTTGGGTGGAGAGCCAAAAAGATATTGGTAGTAAGTTTATTTTTGAGATACCTTTACCGAAGGGTGATATTAAAAATATTGAAAAAGAAGACAAAGAAGATAATTTAGATCAAAAAATAGTATTTGAAAAGTCAAATGTTTTACTTGTTGAGGATAATAGAATAAATCAAGAGATAATCCAAGGGTTACTTGAAAATAGTGGTATTGAACTTGATATTGCAAATAATGGGGAAGAAGCAGTCAATATGGCTTTCCAAAAAGAGTATAATCTAATCTTTATGGATATCCAAATGCCAGTGATGGATGGGTATGAAGCCTCAAAAGAGATAAGAAAAAAAGATAAAGATATCCCTATTGTTGCATTTACTGCAAATGTGATGAAAGATGATATAGAAAATACCAAAAAAGCTCAAATGAATGAACACTTAAGCAAACCAATAGAAGCTGATAGTTTATATAGAGTTCTTTTAAAATATTTAGTTAAAAAATCTGATCATGAAAAAAAGCTAAGTAAAACCCATATACCTGTTTTTAAAAGTATGGATACAAAGCTTGCCTTATCTTATCTTGATGGAAATAAGGAGCTTTATCTAAAGATCTTAAATAGGTTTTATAATCAATACAATAATCTAGAATTTGAAAATTTAAATGAAAAAGAGTTAGAACTTAAAGCCCATACTTTAAAAGGCTTATCTTTAAGTATAGGAGCTAATAGATTGTTTGAGTTATCAAAGAATTTAGAAGAGACTCTTAATCGTGATCTTTTTGATGAAATATATAAAGAGTTAAATATAGTATTAGATGAATTACAAAAAAGTTTAGATTTATCTTCAGATTTAAATGAAGAGGATTTAGATTTTATAACAAAAGATGAAAGTGAAGTTTTATTTCAATCTTTAGCTGATGCAATAAAAACAAAAAGACCTAAAAAATATAATGCAGTAATTGATGAGATAAAAGGGTATAGATTATCTGATGAGGATAATCTAAAATTTAATAAAATATGTGAGTGTTTAGAATATTATCAGTTTGAAGAAGCTTTAGAAGTGATTGATAAAATATAAGCTTTATTTATGTAATAATAGGATAAATTATGCCTCATATGAAAAGAGAAAAGGGAATTTTTGTTAGGGATTGATTCAAATATTGAAGAGTATCTATTAGAATTTTTAGAACAATCAAAAACAGGTATCATAGTATCTGATCCAAATCAAGAGGGGAATCCAGTAGTATTTGTAAATAATACCACTTGTGATACCTTTGAATATGAAAAGAGTGATTTTATTGGAAGAAACTGTAGCTTTTTACAAGGTGAAGATAAGGATCAACCTGAACTTTCACAAATAAGAGAATCCATATTAAAAAGAAAAGCCGTTAGTGCAACTTTACGAAATTATACAAAATCTGGAAAACTAGTTTATAATCAATTTACTATCTCACCCATATTTGATAAAGATAAAAATTTAAAATATTTTTTAGGTGTTCAAAGGGATGTTACAAATGAGGTTCTTTTAAAAAAGCAAAATGACTCATTGCAAGATGAAAAGATAGATAATGCTCAATTTAATGCCATAGGTAAACTCTCAGCTGGTCTAAGTCATGAGATAAATACTCCACTTACTGTGATAAAAGGTAATATGGAGATGTTGAAGGCTTCAGTAGCTTCACTACAAAATACCCCTGATAGGGATTATATGCTTGAGGATATCTCTTTAATTGAAGATAATCTAAATAGAATTAAAAATATCACTGAGTCAATTAGGGAAGTGGCAGATATAAGTGAATTTGAGATAAGAGAAGTAAATCTATACAGAGCACTTATAATCTCTTTACGACTTACCCATAATAAATCAAAAAACATCACAAAAATAAAACTTTTGGATGAATTCTTCTCCCTAGATATAGATAGGGAAAAATTAAAATTCCCAATAAAAGCAGCCCATAGAAAGATAGAACAAGCTTTTATAGCTATTATTGAAAATGCAATTGATCAATTTTATGTATATGGAAATTTTGACACAAACCTTTTAAGTATAGATATAAAAGAGAATAAAAACTCTTATGTATTGATTTTTCAAGATAATGGTGGAGGGGTTGATCCTAACTTATTACCAAATATATTTAAACCATTTAATAGCTCAAAAACCCATAAAGGTTTAGGAATAGGGCTTAGTGTAGTTAAAAAGATTATGGTAGAGCATGGCTTTAAGATAAAAATATCAAATAAAAATAATGGAGCAGAGGTAAAAATTACTATACCTAAATAAGAAAGTGAAACTTTCTTATTTATCCATATCCTCTTTTCTTAGAGCATCTTTAGATTTTGCAAAACAAAACATTCCCATTTTTTCATTTGTAAAAGTCATAATACAAGTTGAACCTGGATCAGTTAAGGGTGTAAACTCATATACTCTTACATTGTATCCTTCTGTTTCTACTGAGTATTGGGCTTCTGGTTTTATTGTTTTATTTTTCCAACTCATCACCTGAGACCATGTAACTGCATTTGCATTTATTGCAAAAATCATAAATAGTGCTAAATAAATTTTTCTCACTTTAAAATCCTTAGTTTTATACTAAAAGATGCCCCAGTATAGTTTTTACTATTGTATTCAAAGTCTACATTTTGTACATCTATTTTTGCTTTTAGATGTTTTGAAAAGATTTGGTTTGTCATATATAAACCTATCCCTGTACCTTGACTTTGGTGTTTTGTAGTAAAGTATGGCTCAAAGATTTTTGGTAAAACATCTTTTGGTATACCATAGGCATTATCTTTTATCTCTATAACTATATCATCATTATCTTTTAAAAGGTTTATAAATACATACCCTTGATGTTCTTTATCCTCAATATCACTTAGTGCATCTTTTGCATTATTTAAGATATTGATAAGTCCTTGAATTAAAAGATTTTCATTACAGATTGTTTGTGCATCTTCATATTGATAATTTTTTACTATTTTTATATTTGAGCTTCTATAGGCATCTTTTACAAGGGCTAGAACTTTATCAATACTATTTTTTAGGTATATCTCTTGTTTTGATGTTGTATCAGATAAAAAGAAGTTTCTAAAGTCATCAATTGTGGCTGATAGATATTGAGCTTTATCGTTTATATTATCCATATTTGAGTAAAACTCTTCATCTTCAAGCATATTAAGCTCTTTTTTTAGTTTTGTACCTGTTGCCATTGTTGATATTACTGATAGTGGTTGTCTCCATTGGTGGGAGATATTTCCAAGCATTTCACCCAAAGAAGCTATTTTTGATTGGTGGAACATCATCTCTTGGCTTTTTATTTGTTCTGTTATATCTGTAATATATCCAATAAAGTGGGTGATATTATCTTCTTCATCTTTTTGGGTAACATTACTTGTGATCACCCATTTTTCTTGTTTATCTTTTGTGATTATCCTATATGGTTTATGTTGGAAATAGGTTAGCTTTTTATCCACTGCATTTGCTATTTCTTCTTTTACTCTCATCACATCCTCTTTATGTATACAATCTATATACATAAGCTCTTTTTTATAGTAGTCTTCAATTGGAAAACCAAGTAGATTTTCTATACTTTGTGATACATATTCTGTAGTAAATTTTTCATTGTTATCACATCTAAATAGTACAGATTCACCCTTATCAAAAAGTGAAAGAAGAACTTGTTGGGATTTTGTAAGGGAGTTTGCAAAGTCATTTAAATCTTTAAGCTCTTTTTCCCTTTCAAATCTTTGTGTCACATCATGCCCAATACCTAAAACCCCAACTATCTCATTTTTATCATTTTTAATAGCTGTTTTTGAAGTATCTAAAAGAACTTTTCTCTCATCTGTAGTATATGTGACCCATTCTTCATTTATACAAACCATATCAGGATTTTCCATGGCATTTTTATCATTATCCCTAAAGAAATCAGCAAGCTCTTTATCTACAAAATCATAATCGGTATTTCCAACTATATCATCTTCACTAGCTCCAAAGAATTTTTCAAACTCCTCATTACACATAAGATATACACCATCTTTATCTTTTACCCAAAGCATATCAGGAATAGTGGAGATAATACTTTTTAAAAGGGTCTGATTTTCCCTTAGTTTTAGCTCATATCTTTTTTTCAAAGAGATATCATTGATAGTCCATAAAACACCTTTTGATAAATCAGCTGGTAGATTATCATCTAGAGCTTTTCCTGACATCTCACACCAAGTAGAACTACCATCTTTTCTTTTAAGTTCATACTCTATATTGAAGTTTTCTTGATTTGTGATAAGAGTTGTAAAATTGTTTTTTCCAAACTCTATGAAACGCTCTTCACTTAGATGAAATTCCCTCATACTTAAACCAATCATTTCTTCAGGACTATCATATCCTAAGATATCAGAGAATTTCTGATTTGCTCTTATTAGTTTTCTATTTTCATCTATATAAAGCAATCCACTTTGTGAGTTATTAAAAAGCTTTTCTAGTTTGTGCTCATTATCTTTGATAAGTGTTGTATTCATATCTTTTTCTATGGCTTTAGATGCTATATTTGCATAGGTTTCAATAAGTTTTAGCTCAAACTCATTTGGTTTTTTTTGTGATGAACTATATATGGCAAAACTTCCTAAAACCTCATTTGTTGATGAAATTATAGGCTCAGACCAACATGAGTGTAGATTTGCTTTTTGAGTAAGTTCAAGATATGGTTGCCAGTTTTCATGGGAATCAATATGCTCAACTATAACCCTTTGTTTCTTATATACTGCACTTCCACATGAACCAACTTTTTCTCCTATCTCAACACCATTGATAGCATCATTATAAAATTTTGGTAGGGAAGGAGCTGAACCTTTTAGTAGATGTTTTTTAGTTTTATCTAAAAGTAAAATAGAACACATAGTATTTGGGGAGTGTTTCTCAGCAAGATCTACAATCTTATCCAATACTTTTTGAAGATCATTTTCAAGGGTGATATACTCTAAAAGATCTTTATTATCTGTATAGATTATATCGTGTTGTTTCTCTTTTGTGATATCTTCTATTATACCCCAAACAACCCTTCTACTGTTTGTATCTGTTAATTTAAATCCACTAATTTTAATAGGATATCTTGTGCCATCTTTTTTAATATACTCTTTAAAATTTGGACCAAAGCTTCCCTTTTCATCAAGTTCGATTTGTTGTTGTTTTTCTTGATCTTCATATTCTTTTGGTGTGATTTGCCAAAAAGATAAATCTAAAAACTCTTTTTTTGTATAACCAGTAGAATCTAAAAGGGATTGATTTACTTCTAAAAACTCACCTGTATCTTGATCTACCATTGCCATACCGATTGGGGATTTCTCAAAGAGTATTTTAAATTTTTTCTCTGAGCGTTTAAGCTCTAGGTGGGTATTTAAAAGTTTTATTTGGTTTTGTGCATCATTAAGTCTTTGGCTTCTATTTTCAATCTCAGCTTTTAATTTATCCTCAATATTGTTTTTTTCCATCTCAGCACTAGCCCTAAGTGCCAAAAACTCTACAATAGTAGTGAAAAACTCTTTATCTTCCATAGGTTTTTCATCTAAAAGAACTAAAATACTAGAAACCTTTGAGTCTCTTTTTGAGATCACTGGCGCACCTATATATGCTTCTATATTCATCTCTTGGAGTAGATTATCATTTGGAAAATCTATGGATACATTTGATGGATGGATACAAACCCTCTCACCAGAGAGAACTATTTCACATGGAGTATCTTTTAATTCATAAGTGAAATTTTCACTAAAACCATCTCCAGCCCATACAACACTAGTTTTGATTTTTGTGAGTGAATCATCTACCGGTTCACCTATAAGGGCATATTTTACATCTAGATTGATAGCAATATTTTTTATAAATTCTTTGAGATATTCTTCACCTGTAAGGTATTGGTCAATATCTAAAATATCAGAAATCAATTCCATTATTTTTTTTAAGGGTTTTTCTTGCATCTTAACTCCATACACTATTAATAATATTAGCTAAAATGCTTTAAATAAGTGTTAAAAAAAACTGATTAGTAATTTTTTTGTAATAATTTAGAAGGACAAAACCTTATAAATAATAATTAAAAGTATAAGTTTTTTTCTTATATAAAGAACTGTTTTCTAAACTAAAGTAAAAACTTAAATAGTTATTTCAAAGGAAGTGATATATAATTAGTTAGTAGGTTAGTAGGTTAGTAGGTTAGTAGGTTAGTAGGTTAGTAGGTTAGTA
>CAYFGQ010000110.1:0-8301 GCA_964342525.1 uncultured Arcobacteraceae bacterium | reverse complement strand
TAAAGGGGATCTCATTTTCCTTTAGTATCTTTAAGTTAATGCTATTTATCTAATCATATAAGAATCATATCCAAATAAATTAGTAAACAATCTCACTATTTTTAATAATTATTAAAATTATAATATTGTTTTTTAATGATAAAAAAGTAAAGAGTAAATTTGATGATACTTTACTGATGGTAAATTTCAAATTTTTTATTATTTTTTTATCAAAAGTGACACAAAAATTACACATTTTCTGATAGCATTCCAATCAATTATAAAATGAAAAGGAAAATTATATGAAGAAATCTATACTATTAGCAGGTCTTTTATTTGCTACAACAAACATTTATGCGCAGGGAGCAGGAAAGGTTATAATTGGAGCTTCTTTTGGTACAGGTTCAGGAAAAACAGAAGTAACTGGTCATGAAAATGCAAATATTAACTTTGATTCAACTACTACAATTTTTACACTAGGATATACATTAAGTGATACACAAAGAATAATTTTATCTCATGAAACTATTAAACAAGAGCTTGAAGGTTATACTTTATTTAATATGAAAGAACCTGATAATACTGGTATAAATTTAGATTTTCAATATTTGTTACCAGCAGGTCAAGTAAAACCATATGCTTTAATTGGTTTAGGTTCATATAAATTTGATGGATCAGGTAGTGGTTCATCAGATGGTTCTGAATTATCTGGATTATCTTTTAACTATGGAATAGGATTATTATTTGAACTTTCAAAAAATGTTGAACTTGAAACATCTTATCGTGGGAAAATAATAAATTGGCAAGATATAGAATACTCAGGTGGGCAAAAAAGTGAGATGTCTACAAATGTTAGTCATGTAACTTTAGGACTAAACGTACTTTTTTAAAATTAAAAACAATTTACAATTTTGTTAAATCTCCAATAAAATGCTAAAGGAGCTTCTCCTATCCTTTAGCATTTTTAAGTTAAAACTACTTATTATTTCATATGAAGAATAACATCCCAATAGATTGGCAACCAATCTCAAAATCTCTAAAAAAGATTTATAAAGAACAAAACTTATCAAAAGATTTTAAAAATGATGAAAAATATTTAAAAGAAGCTTTTTTATTTACCGAGTCTCTTTGGTGGCAACAATTTTATCAAATGGATAAACTAAATATTATAATGGTATCGGAGTCTCCATTTTTTGGTGATTCAAAAACATATATTTATAATGAAAATACCCCACCTAGTGTATTTTTTTATTTTAAAGATTTAGAAGCTTTTACAAAAGAGGGTGAAAATATATCTAAACCCAAAATTACAATAGAGCAAAAAAATATGATGTATAAATATTTTAAACAAAATGGTTTTATCACTTTAGATCTATTTCCTTTTGCACTAAATCCAAATCACACAAAACTACACTATAGAAATATATCGAAATCTTTATATCAAAATTTACTCGAAGAGACTAAAGATAACTATCTAATACCAAAACTAAATAGATGTTTAGAAAAATGCGATAAAAATAGCCATTTTGTTTATAGATATAAAAGACTTTTTGATAAAACTGAAAATCATTTTGAAAAAATTTTATTAAATATAACAAATACAAAATATAAAATAGATACTGTAAATGGCAAAGGGATGCATTTAGATAGAGATAAACTTCAATCTCTTCTACACTAAGAGTAATAAAATTGTAAAATAATTAACAACAAAACCTATAAAATAGTCTTTTTGAAAATTTAATAACTTAATAAGTAGAATAAATATATACTTAACTAAATTAATAAACTTAGGTTATGGAATGGAAAATAAGAAAAAAGTTTTTATCGTTGATGATTCTACAGAAAATATTCGAGTGTTAGTTGAAATACTAAAAAATAATTATACTATTTCAATTGCAAAAGATGGGAAAAAAGCTGTAGAGATGATCGAAGATGATCTCAATCCTGATCTTATCTTACTAGATATATTTATGCCTGAAGTTGATGGTTTTGAAGTTGCAAAAAGAGTAAAGAGTAATTCTAAATATCAAGATATTCCTATTATTTTTAATACCTCTGCAGATGACCTTGAGAGTATTCAAAAAGGTTTTGAATTGGGTGCTGCTGATTATATTACTAAACCATACAATCCAATAGAATTACAATCAAGGGTAAAAACCCATATAGGTCTATATAAAAATTTAAAAAGAAAACTAGATGAAAATAAAACTCTACTTGAACAATATAAAAGAATTGTTGATGAGAGTGATATCATCTCAAAAACTGATCCTAAGGGAAAAATCACTTATGTAAATAAAAAGTTTGAGCAAACTAGTGGATATACAAAAGAGGAACTCATAGGAAAACACCACAATATAGTAAGGCATGAAGATATGCCTTCAAGTGCATTTAGAGATTTATGGAAAACTGTAAAAAACAAACAAGTATGGAGAGGGGAAGTTAAAAACCGCCATAAAGATGGAAGCTTCTATATAGTAGATAGTACAGTGATGCCTATATTTGACGTACATGGGGAGATAAAAGAGTATATAAGTGTAAGACATGATGTTACAAATATACATAAACTAAATGAAGAGATAGAAGGTGCTCAAAAAGAGGTAATCTTTACTTTAGGTTCCATAGGAGAGAGTAGATCAAGGGAGACAGGAAATCATGTTAGAAGGGTAGCTGAGTATTCATATCTATTTGCAAAAATATTTGGACTAGATGAAAAAGAAGCAAAACTTTTAAAAGATGCAAGTCCTATGCATGATATTGGTAAGGTTGCTATCCCTGATAGTATATTAAATAAACCAGGAAAATTAACTATTGAAGAGTTTGAGGTGATGAAAAGTCATGCAAAAATAGGATATGAGATGTTAAATCATTCTGATCGTCCATTAATGAAAGCAGCAGCAACTATAGCCCTAGAACACCACGAAAGGTGGGATGGGAATGGATATCCAAATCATTTAGAGGGTGAAGATATTCATATTTATGGAAGAATCACTGCTTTAGCAGATGTATTTGATGCCCTAGGAAGTCAAAGGTGTTATAAGGATGCATGGGAGTTGGATAGAATCTTAGACTACCTAAAAGAGGAATCAGGAAAATACTTTGATCCAAAATTGGTAGATATATTTTTAGATAATATTGATCAATTTTTAGAGATTAGAGAAACCTATAAAGATGAATTTAACTCATAGGAGTAAAGCTAAGTTATAGTATGATTTCAAAAAAATAAAAAGAGATAAATGAGATCAGATAGACTATACCTAAACACCCACAAACCTTTAAATTTTAAATTTACACAAAATAAATTTGATTTTATAGTTGAAGAGTTAGCCTCACGTAAATTTAAAGATAAGGGAAACTTTTTTATTATGAAAATACAAAAAGAGTATTTATCAACTATGGAGTTGATTTATACTATTTCAAAAGAGTTAAATATCCCTGAGAATTTAATTGGTTATGCTGGATTAAAAGATAAATATGCAACTACAACTCAATATATAAGTATCCCACTAAATAAAAGTAGGGGCTATGAGGCTATAAATTCAAAAAATATAAAAATACTTGAAACCTATAAAGATGATCAAAAAATAAAACTAGGTGATTTAAAAGGGAATAGATTTAAAATCACCCTAAAAGATATCGATCCAAAATCAGTACATGTGATATATCAAAATATCTCTAAGATACAAAAACATGGTATGGCTAATTATTTTGGATACCAAAGGTTTGGTAGGGATATGAACTTTGAAAAAGCAAAAAGAGTTGCTTATGGGGAAGATCATTTTTCTGATAAAAAGGTAGAGAACCTTTTAGTATCCACATACCAAAGCTACTTTTTTAACTCATGGCTTTATAAAAGAATAGAGCTAAGTAAAGAGCAAGGTCTAAATAAACTAGAACAACTAGAAGGGGATATCTTATCTTTGGAGGATAGAAAAACTATCACAGGGCTTCTTCCAGGGCGTAAAATTATAAGAGCAAAAGATAAAGCTAGGACTATTGAGAAAAGGTTTGATGATGAGTTTTTACATCAAAAAGGCTCAAGACGTGATGCTTGGGTATACCCTCAAAATATCAAAAATAAATATATAGCTGAAAAGAATCAAATGCAATTGGAGTTTGAATTACCAAAAAGTTCATATGCTACAGTATTTATTGAATCTTTAGCAAATAAAATGATAGAGATAAAAAAATGACCACCTTTTTAGATTTTGATCTATCAGATTCTATACAAAAAAATATAGATAAAAATGGATATAAAAAACCAACTCCTATCCAAGAAAAAACAATACCGCTTGTGATAGAAGGTAAAGATATAGTAGCAAAAGCACAAACAGGGAGTGGTAAAACTGCTTCTTTTGTACTTCCTATTATAAACCATATACAAACTACAAAAGGTGAGGGTAAAGCTAAAATAAAAGCACTTATCTTAACACCTACAAGGGAACTTACCCTTCAAGTCTCAAAAAATTTTGAACTTTTTGATGAAAAGCTAAAGGTGGTATCTTTAATAGGTGGAAAAGGGATAGGGGATCAATTATATGATATCCAACAAGGTTGTGATGTTGTTGTGGCAACTTCTGGTAGACTTCTTGATATATTTACAAAAAAGCAGATGAATTTATCACATCTAAAATATTTTGTTTTAGATGAAGCGGATAAGATGTTAAATTTTGGATTTGAAGAGGAATTAAACTCTATTTTAGATCAAATCCCAGCTAAACGTCAAAATCTTATGTTTTCAGCCACTTACCCACAAAAGGTTCTTGATATCATCTCTAAAGTATCAAAAGAGTATACAAAGGTAGAGATAGAGGATCAAAACCAAACAGTAGATACTATAAATCAAAGGGTTATAGAGGTAAATAAAGAGAATCGAAGTGCTCTTTTACGTAAACTTATAAAAGATAATAAATTTAAAAGTGTATTAGTATTTATGGCAAGTAAAAGAGCTACAGAAAATATAGCTGCTAAATTTAGAAAATATGGTTTTGATGGGGAATCTTTCCATGGGGATTTAGATCAAGAAGAAAGAATCGCTACCCTAGAAGATTTTAAAGAGGGATATGTAAAGATACTTTTTGCCACAGATATAGCTGCACGTGGTCTTGATATAGATGATATCTCTTGTGTAATAAACTATGATCTTCCAAGATCAACCTCTGATTATACCCATAGAATAGGGCGTACAGCAAGGGCTGGCAAAAGTGGTGTGGCTATATCTTTTATAGATTTTGAAGATTTTGATCATTTTAAGTTGATTGAAAAAAGATGTGAGATCAAACTTGAGCGGGAGCAAATAGAAGGCTTTGAGTTAAAAGGTGAGGCTCCAATCAAGAAAAAAGGTCCAGCACCAGTAAAAGGTAAAAGAAAAAGTAAAAAAGATAAATTAAGGGAAAAAGCAGCAGCTAATAAAAAAGCATAAAAATGCTTTTTTATTTTATAAGATATTTAACTGATGGGCTAAATCATCAGCGATTCTTTTATAGTTTCTAATATCTAAAAGTCTTTTTTGACCATTTACACCCACATCTATCACATCTTGTTTTGATAAAGAAGTGATATCAGCTATTTTCTCTTTTATAGATTCCTTATCAAAGTCACACATCCAAGCAGTTTGTGTATCTTCAAATACTGCTTCATTTGTCTCATTTTTGGACATTACACATGGGATCGCTGTTGAGTAATAATCCATAACTTTTACAGGTACAGAAGAGTTAAATAGAGCAATATCTGGTAATAATGATAACCCAATATCAGCTTTTGCTATAAGCTCTAAAAGTTCAGTTTTTGTTTGTGGATTATATATCTCTATACAATCTACTAGATTTGTATATTTAGCTAAAAGATCTTCCACATACTCTGGATCTTTTGTGGAGATCATGATCTTAAAACTATCTGGTTCAATCTCATCAAAAGCATCAAGTACAGTCTCAAATTCTCTTAGTTTATCTAAAGTACCAGCGTAGAAAAATCTCTTTTCTTCACCTGTATGGTGAACATTTTCCTCTAAAGTTTCTGGATCAATTGCTGATGGGATCACGAAGGTTCTTGTTTTTACACCTTTTAAATGATCATCTCTCATTTTTCTTGTTGTTGGCAAGAATATATCACAGTCATTTATTAAACTTGATTCTTGGTGTAGTTGGATTTTATTGTTTATCACATCTAAGAAGCTTTTTTTATTGTTTGCTTCGTCTATTTGAAGTTTAGCTATTCTTTTAGGGAAAGATAATCTAAATGCTACTTTAAAACCATAAGTAGATCTCTCTTTAAGTACTTCTTTTAATATCTTTGTGTCATTTCTAACTGATACAAAAGCATAATCTTTTAGATTTACACCATTTTTTTCTAAAATACTTAAAACATTTAATTTATCTGCTTTAGGTACTATCATCTTATTATCATCTTTATACTCAAAGGAATCTTTTACCTTTGAAAAATAGACAATATCGATATGGAAGTGGTTTGTTAGATATTTTTCAAATAATGGACCGATAAAACTGTTATCACTAAATTCATTTTGATCTGTAATATATAAAAATTTTTGCATTAATAATTCCTTTTCATTAAAAATAATTTATTTATCATATCACAGAAATTTATATTTGTAACATTTAATAATATATATTTATAAGTTGTATAACAAAAAGTAACACTAATTTTGGACTTTCTTTTTATTAACTTTAGTTTTCCTTCTAATTAATTTTATAATTATTTAAAATTTTCACATCTGTTACAATATTGACAGTAAAAAGAAAGTTTAAGCACATGAATACACACTGTGTATAAAAAGATATATTTAAAAGGATAAAAGATGAAACATGAAAAAATAAAACTACCTTATGATGAAAAAGCACTTGCTCCAATAATCACAGAGGAAACAATAAGTTTTCACTATGGTAAACACCATCAAAAATATGTGGATACATTAAATACACTTATTGAAGGAACTGAGTTTGAGGATAAATCACTTATTGATATTATAAAAACTTCAGATGGTCCAATATTTAATAATGCTGCACAAGTGTTCAATCACAATTTTTATTGGCTTGGTCTTACATCAGGTGATGCATCACCCTCATTAGAACTAAGTGATCTTATTGATAAAAGCTTTGGTTCTCTTGAAGGGCTTAAGGAACAATTTATAGCATTTGCCACTAAAAACTTTGGATCTGGTTGGACATGGCTAGTTCTTAAGGATGGGAAGCTTGAGATTATAAATACTTCAAATGCCGCTACACCAGTATCTGATGGAATAGTGCCTTTACTTACATGTGATGTTTGGGAACATGCATACTATATTGATTATAGAAATGCTAGACCTGAATATCTAAGTAAATGGTGGGGTATTGTTAATTGGAATTTTGTTTCAATTAATTTAGCTGAAGCTTTACATAATGTGGATGGATATTTTGATAGTCTAAATTATGTAGGTGAGGATTATTTAGGTAAATTTGACGGCTAAAAAAGATTTAAATATCCCAAAAAGATAAAGGTTAATCCCCTTTGTCTTTTATACATATACAACTAAATAATTAATTTTTTTATGTTAATATGCTTCTATTAAAATCATAGGGGAAAGATATGTCTTTATTTTTTAAATCTTTATCAATACTTACTATTGGAATATTTATTAGTGGTTGTGGTGTTAGTTCACTTCAGACCATGTCTTTAGAAGAAGCTAAAGAGCATACTTTAAAGTTTAAAACCTCAAGTTATACTCCACCATATAGAACTATTGATGATATAAAAGCTATATATACACTTGGTACAATAAATGAAACAAATAAACATATAAATTGCCAAGAAAGAAATAAGCTTAGAAATATAGAATTAAGTGAATCAATTATTCAATTAGAAAAAACTAAAGATACTTATTCCTTTACAGATAGACCATTAAATCTTGCTTCAGATTATTTTACTTTAGGTGATTATTTAAAAATCACAAATTACTTAAAAGATGTGGAATGGCGTATCCCTAAAAGTGGATCAGCAGTTGCGAAAGCAAGATATAATTCAGTATTATCTTTTTTATATGCAGAAATTGGAGAAAAAGAAGAATCCTATACCCGAAATCAAATAGCATATAACTTATGGACTTATTCTGGACCAAATATGCAAATAAAATATAAAGCATATAAACAAATCACGCAAGCTTCATTGGCAAAACTAGAAGGTAATTTAATTGCAGAGGAATACTATTTAAGAGATGTTCTTAATACTTTTGAAACAGAGTATAATACGTTTAGCCATTTTTACAAAGACAATTTTGGTATAAATAAAAACCTAATAAAAAATAAACTTGTAGAAAATCTTATTTTACAA
>CAYFGQ010000109.1:0-8353 GCA_964342525.1 uncultured Arcobacteraceae bacterium | reverse complement strand
CCTTTGGCATATCTGGGTGTCTTACCATATTGTGTGGATTACCCATTAACTCTTCTAGTTCATATTCTGCTACTTTACAAAAATCATCATTTGCAAAAGAGATTATCCCTTTTGCATCTGTTTCACTCACTAGGAATGCATTATCATCTAATACTGTTTCTCCAGCCATTTTGTCCTCCCCCAGTTTTTATTAATTAAATTTTTTAGTACTTGCGTCATTAACTAAAGAATTAGCCATAGTTAATGTCTCATTTGCAATATTTGCAACACTATTTGCTTCACTTGCATTTTCTTGTGTCACTCTATCTAGCATTGTTACCGCATCATTAATTTGCTCAATTCCTGTCATTTGCTCTTTTGAAGCTGAACTTACATCACCAATAATACTAATAGTTTCAGTAATATGAGTATTTAGTTCTTCATATCCTTTAATCATCTCATCAGAGATATTTTTACCCTCATTTGCTTTAGCTGTTGCATTTTCCACAAGATCTTTAATCTCTTTTGCAGCTTCTGCAGATCTTGCTGCTAGGTTTCTTACCTCTTGTGCAACAACCGCAAAACCTTTACCAGCTTCACCTGCTGTAGCAGCTTCAACTGCAGCATTTAGTGAAAGAATATTTGTTTGGAATGCAATTTGATCAATCACTGTTATCGCTTCATTGATCGCATTTACTTCTGTATTTATCTCATCCATGGAGCTAGCTGTTTTCGTTGCTAGTCCTTGACCTGTTGTTACAGCTGATTTTACGGTTGATCCTAGGTTTGCCATTTTTGATGCATTGTCTGCATTGTTTCTTGTGATTGATGTGATCTCTTCAACTGCTGCAGCTGTTTCTTCTAGGGATGCAGCTTGTTCATTTGCTTTATGTGCCACATTTTGAACTGACTGATTCATTTGTGTAGCATTTGATTCTAGTGTTTCACCATTTTGAAGATTTGTTTTTGCAGAACCAGCTAATTCGTCACCTAGTTTGTTAACAGACTCTAAAACAACTCTCATCTCTGCTTTCATTGTTTCTGAAATATTTATCTTTGATCTATAGTCATCATTTGCATATGATAAAACGACTTCTGATAATTCTTTCATAGTTTTTTCAATCTCATCAAGCATTTTATTTACATTTGCTTTTAGATTCATAAGTAAGAAGTTATTAGAGCTTGCTTTTACTCTACATTTAAAGATACCTTGTTCTGCTTTATCTGTTACGAGTACCACTTCTCCCATGATTCTCATATCATCTTGCATAGTTTTTACAGTTTGTTCAACCTTATCATTCCACTCTTTTAAGATTGCATTTGTTTTTGCATCATATCTAAGTTCTCTTGTTTGTATTTTATTTCTTTTTTGTTGTACAAACTCAACAAATTCCATAAAATATTCATTTAGAACATCTGTATTATTGCCACCACCTAGTCCAAACATTAAATTCTCCTACAGGTTTATATATCTAAAAATTCTATCATTTAAAAACTTAACAAGCTTTAAAAAAATTTTAAAGAATAATTTTTAGAATATGACAAAAATCTTACTATTTTACTCGAGTATATATTGGTTTTAGAGAATCAAAATTTCATTTTTTAAATAAAAATAATGTAAAATAGATTTCAATGAATAGAATAGTATGTCAAAAATGTAAATATTATTATGTAACTTGGATCCAAGCCCAACCTCATGGTTGTAAAGCTTATGGTTTTAAGTCTAGAAAATTGCCTTCCATTATAGTAAAACAAAGTAGTGGAGAGGACTGTAAACTATTTGAACTAAAACAAAGAAAATAAATTATGTATTTAGAACTAGATAAATCTATCCAAGACAAATCCTTAGAAATTATGGATAAGTATGTGATCATCTCCCAAACTGATAAAGAGGGGATTATTACTAATGTCTCTGAAGCTTTTTGTAAAATAAGTGGTTATACAAAAGAGGAGCTTTTAGGAGAATCTCACAATATTGTGCGCCATGAAGATATGAAAGAAGCAATCTTTGAAGATATGTGGACCACAATAGAAGCTGGAAAAGTTTGGAAAGGTGATATTAAAAATAAAACTAAAAATGGTGCTTATTATTGGGTAAGTACTATTATAGAGCCAAACTTTGATAATGATGGTAAAATAACAGGATATACGGCTTTAAGACTAGATATCACTGATCATAAAGAGCTTGAATCTCAACATAGTATTATAGTTCAACAATCAAAATCTGCAGCAATGGGTGAGATGATATCAATGATAGCCCATCAATGGAGACAACCTCTACAAGCAGTTTCCTTACTAGCACAAAAAATACCAATCACAAAAATGCTTGAAGAGGAACTAAGCGATGAGTTTATAGATGACACTGTAAATGATATCATGTCCCAATTAAATTATATGTCTAGTACTATTGATGATTTTAGAGATTTTTTCAAACCTGATAAGGAAAAAGAAGATATAAAGATAGGCGAGATCGTTGATCAAACCATAGAATTTTTGGCTTATATGGTTAAGGTCGATAATATAAAGCTTGATATTGATATCAAAGATGATCTAATAGTAAACACTTATACCAATGAGATAGTTCAAGTATTTATAAATGTAATTAAAAATGCTAGGGATGTATTAGTAGAGAGAAATCATGTGGATCATAGGGCAATATCTATTAAAACATATAAAGAGGATAGATATTGTATAATAGAGATTCAAGATAATGGCGGTGGAATAAAAGATGAGATCATAGATAAAGTTTTTGAAGCCTATTTTAGTACTAAGTCAAATAAAAATGGTACAGGTTTAGGTCTATACATGGCAAAAACGATTATTGAAAACCATTGTTGTGGAGATATCATAGTAAAAAATAAAAATGATGGTGCACAATTCACAATTAGATTGCCTTTATAATCAAATAAATTAAATAAACAAATACTGATATGGAGTTATATATTGTTATATGAAGAGTTAAAAACTGCAACAAAAGCATTAGGATTTAATAGCTTAGAAGATTTTGCAAAGTATATTGGAGTAACACCTTCTAAGATATTAGAATGGGAAGATAAAGATGAAGTACCTTATACAGTATCACTTATAGTTCATCTTTTAAAAGGGGATAAGGAGCTTCCTCAAACAAGCTCTTTAGACCATGTGATTGAAGAGTGTTTACCACTTGCTGAGCTTTTAGAAGAAGCATCAAGTTTTCCTCACAAACTTGAAGAGATGTTTTTACTTCAAAAGAAACTAAATGATAGTACAAATGGACTAAACTGGGAGCTTGGGGTAAATAAGTTTGATAAAGAGATCAATTGGCTTAGATGTATCCATATGGAAGTAGCTGAGCTTATAGACTCAACTCCATGGAAACACTGGAAAAACATTGCTGCTGAACCTGATATGAATAATATCCATGTTGAGCTTGTAGATATTTGGCACTTCTTAATGTCTTATATTTTACAAGAGACAAATATCCCTAAAGCAGTATCTTTAGTAAATACTCACTGTATCTATGAGCCTGTAAAAAATGTAGATGTAAAGCAGATGGTAAAAGAGAGTGAAAAACTTTCATATATCTCTTTAGCAATTGAAACTGGAAATATGCCAGCCTTTACTGGTGTAGAGAGATTTATAGATCAGTTCTTTAGAGCTTGTAAGGTTTCAGGACTTAGTTTTACATGGCTTCAAAAACTTTATATTGGTAAAAACTGTCTAAATCAATTTAGACAAGATAATGGATATAAAGAGGGTACATATATCAAAACTTGGGATGGAAAAGAGGATAATGTAATCCTTGTAGAGGTTTTAGAGAGTATGGAAAATGTTGATTTTGAAACTCTATATAACCAACTTGATAAAATCTATAAAAGCTTATAATGATTGATAAATTAGTTGAAATCATAAAAGAAGCAGGGGAAATCCTAAAAGAGGGATACTTTGCCCCAAAAGATGTAACCTTTAAAGCAAAAAAAGATCTTGTAACAAAATATGATGTGGGTATAGAAAACTTTTTAAAAGAGAAATTTTCATCTGAATTTAAAGAGTTTAATATCATAGCTGAAGAATCAGACAATGAAAATATAGAGTTTAAAGATTCTATCATCATTGATCCAATTGATGGAACTACAAATTTTGTAAATGGTGTGCCACATTGTGCTATATCTGTAGGTGTATATAAAGATCAAAAGCCTTTCATTGGTGTAGTTTATAATGCTGTATTAGATGAATTATATACTGCAAAAGTAGGAGAAGGTGCTTATCTAAATGGTGAAAAACTATCTGTAACAGACGAAGATAATTTTCAAAAGGCACTTTTAGCTACAGGTTTTCCATATACAAGTGGGACTGATGAAAATGATCTAAATACAGTTATAGAAAGTCTAAGAAATATCCTTCCAAAATGTCAAGATATAAGACGTCTTGGATCTGCTTCCCTTGATCTTTGTTATGTGGCAAAGGGTATGTATGAGGGATATTATGAGATTAATCTAAAAGCTTGGGATGTAAGTGCTGGTATAATCATCCTAAATGAAGCTGGTGGAAAAGTCTCAAATCATAGTGGAAATGAGTTTGATATATTTAACGACAAGTGTATCGTTGCCACAAATGGAAAAATTCACTCAGATTTATTACGAAATGTAATGATTTCGTAACAAATTACAAAAAAATAATTAAATAACAGAGTATTAAATTTTATTGTAATCAAAGCTGTATTAAAATGTTTTGATGAAAAATAAAATTTTATACTTTATATTATTACTTAATCTTTTTTTAATATCTTTAAATGCAAATAGTATATCAATAGATAATAATACAAAATATATAGATATTCTTTCAAAGTCTCAAATTTATATAGATGAAACTAGAACTTTAGATATAAATACAATTCAAACAAAAGATTTTAGATCTAATAATCAATCAGCATTAGGATTTGGTTATGATCCAGATGTTGATGTATGGGTAAAGTTTACCTTATCAAATCCATCCAATAAAATAGTACGTAATATATTAGAATATGATAATACCCTCACTACAAGCATAGAATTTTTTGAAAAAAATAATGGCACATTTACAAGTATAAAAGAGGGTTCATATTATTTAGATGAAAAAAGATCTACAAAAAATCCTGTATTTTTCATAGAGCTACAGCCTGATGAATCAAAAATATATTATATAAAAGCTACCTCTTATGTAACAACTTTAATCGTTAAATTAAAACTTTGGGATCATAAAGAATTTTATGATAAAGAGATAAAACATCAGTTTATTTTAGCTTTATTTTTTGGTGCAATGATTGTACTTGGTTTATATAATCTATTTATCTATTTTATCACTAGAGATATATCTTATCTATTTTATGTGATTTATATAATAGGTATAACCTTTCATCATGTACTTTATGTAGGGATCGGAAATCTATATCTTTTTAGTGAAGAGCTAAGGGCAAACATTACCCAGTTTGCTGCTATTTTTGTCGCTTTACCTATATATGCACTTGCTTTTTTTACAAAAACATTTTTAAATACAAAGCAGTATAAATATTGGGATATGGGATTAAATCTATTTTTAGTATTTGTACCAATATTTACAATAGCTGTGATAGCTACAGATTTTTTTACCAAATATAGAACTTTAGTACCTCTATTATTATTTACATATCTAGTTCTTATAACAATATATGCAAGTTACAAAAGAAATATACAAGCGTATTATATACTTTTTGGATGGAGTATAATGCTCTTAGCTGCTGTGTTTATGTTTTTATCAAGTGTAGGTGTTTTTGATATATATCAGTTTAGCCCTTATATTGTTGAGTTTGCTATAGTAGTGGAAGCACTTATTTTCTCTATTGCTTTAGCTGCAAAGATAAGAATCTTAGAGATAGAAAAAAACAATGCAAATAAAAAATTAATAGAGCAACAAAAAAATGAACAAATACATCTAGAAGAACAAGTAAATAAAAAAACAAAAGAGCTTAAAGAGTTAAATGAAAACCTAGAGCAAAAAGTAAATGAAGAAGTAAATCATGTAAAACAGATGGAGAGAAAACTTTTTGAAGCAGAAAAGATGGCTGCAATGGGTGAGATGATGGGAAATATTGCCCATCAATGGAGACAACCTCTATCTGTGATTTCTACTCAAACAAGTGGACTTATCATAAGAAAAGAGTATGGTAAGCTAGATGATGAAGCCCTAGATCACTCCTTAAATCAAGTGATGGATATGACAAAACACTTATCACAAACTATAGATGATTTTAGAGATTATATCCGCGGTGATATGGAAAAAACAGAATTTTTTGTAGAGGATGCTATTCATAAATCAGTATCAATTACAAATGCTTCAATAAAATCAAGTTATATAGAGATGATATATGATTTTGAAGAGGATTTAGAAATATCAAATTATGAAAATGCTCTCATCCAATCTATAGTAAATATTTTAAATAATGCAAAAGATGCCCTAAAACAAAATAACCCAGATATAAAACAAAGAATCATATATTTAAAAACAAGAAAGATAGATGATAAGATACAAATAAGTATCAAAGATAGTGCAGGGGGAATCCCTGAGGATATCATAAAAAAGGTGTTTGAACCATACTTTACCACAAAAGAGAAAGATCATGGTACAGGTCTTGGTCTTCATATGACAAATAATATGATCACTTCTTCTATGGGTGGTGAGATAGAGGTTCAAAATGTGGAGTTTAAATATGATGATTTAACTCTTAGGGGTGCTGAATTTATTATCACTTTAGATTGTAACTGATCTGTGCTCAAAATGTAATTTTTCATGGTTATAATCCTTTTCTTAAAAATAAGGAGTGGTGATTATGTATATGAAGAGATTAGAGGCTATTATCAAAGAGGAGTGGCTTCATACTGAATTTTGTATAGATGATCAAAGAAAGTTTCATATGGCAATTCAGCGAGCCTATGACGAGCTAGAATATCCTCCTTCAAATCATGATTTTATTTTTGTTTTAAATTCTATTATTGATGATCCTAGTAAATATGCTAAGGTTGATTCTTTTGCTAAGAAGGCTGAGGTTATGTTCAATTATTATAGGATAGTTGGATAGGGCAACTATATATTGATTCTATTTTTTGGAGAATTCTACTAAATGGAGAATTTATAATTTGTTTGGATTCTAATAAACTATTTCCAAGACAAGATTACTTGTGAGTTGGTGTTTGACAATTGCTTTGATTCCTGTCACTTTTTGTTCCGGCAAAAAGTAACCAAAAACCTCTCTCACCCGGTTGGAAATGTGCTCCTGAATTTTCTTCAAATATTTCCTGATGGCAAAAACTCACGAAAAAAGGTGCACCCCGGCACCTTTCTTTCCCTCAAACAGTTTGCCATCTTTTCCGGAAATATTTGAAGGAAATTCAGCATTTCCAAAGGGTGAGATTTTTGCTGGTGACGTTCATTTTATTTTGAATTGTTTGGTTCTCTTAGTTGATATTTTTTCTTTTCTCTTTTCCTTAATATCTTTAAACTAAATAATCCTATAAAGTACCAATAAATATATAATCTTCCTTTTAAAATATTTATTACCTCCCATTATCTTTTAATTCAAAGTAGAATGTGTACCAAAGAAAAAAAATCCACGCTTGGAAAAACATTTTCATCGGCTGGAGAGGTTTTTGGTTACTTTTCCCCGGTAGAAAAAGTGACAGGAATCAAAATGATGATACTATACGCACTCTCAATTTATCTTGTCAAGGAAATTAATATTATATAATAGTTTTAAATATTATTAAGGATTTTAGAATGGAAGAAATATTTGAATTTTTAGGATTAGTTTTAATATTATCTAGTGCTATTGCTTGGCTAATAAAACAAATAGTAGTAAATGTTTTAAATAAAGATATTGAAGCCTATAAGAATGAATTAAAAGAAGAATCTGAAAAGAGATCTATTAATTATAAAGAGAAAATTGAACTATATAAATCTGTAAGTGAGCCTATAATAAAATTAATAGCTGAAATAGAACAAGGTGGTAAAGTATCATTACAAACAAAAAAAGATTTTAATTTAAAAAGATTAGAAATAATAACACAATTGACAATGTTTGCTCCTGATTATGTTTTTCATTCATTTAATGATTTAATTGATTATTTATATAATTGTTTTGAAAATAAAGAAGAGTATTCTTTTATTGAGTTTAGAAATAGGGGATTAAAGGTTTTATCAAATATTAGAAAAGATATTGGAATTTATGAAGATGAATTAGAGTATCAAGGAAATAGATAAAGAAGATAGACTAAATGTCTATCTCCCAAAAGAAATCAATCCATCTATCAGCTTCCTTAATCTTAAAATCCGCATCAATAACAGCAGTAGGCTTATAAAAAATAGTAGCTATTTTAAATTCACA
>CAYFGQ010000108.1:0-8669 GCA_964342525.1 uncultured Arcobacteraceae bacterium | reverse complement strand
ATAAATAGTGAGATAGTAAAAAACTCTATTGAAGGACTAGCCGTAGCTAATTCGAGATAGAGTTTTTTGCTAGATTGCTGTTTATTTGTTTTCCCAAAGGGTAACATAATTAGCACCCATTTAGCTCTTTTTTGGGATTCGAATTAGCCCTGCTAGTCCTTCATCCAAAAAAAGAGCTAACTGAATACTACTTATGTTATTTAGAACTCTAGTTTATATTTAACTTGGTATAGTTTTAAATGTGCTCTTGTAGTGACTATTCGATTACTGAAAAGTTTGAGTTTTTATATTGAGGCATTGTCATACCTGCATTTGCATTTATATATGTGGGGTCAGTTACTGTGAATGTTGTACCTTTGTATTTGAAGTTATCACCACTTACTTTACTTGAAAGGGCTACTGCTGTTGCTAGGTGATTTGGGAACTTTAGAGCTACCACTTTTAGTCCTAAAAGGTTTTTAACTAAAGAGCCAAACATAATACTTCTATCTTCACAATCACTATATGGGAAAAACAGAGTCTCTTCAGGAAACATCACCTTTTCATAAGCAAATTGATCCCCATCTGTTTTATATTCAAAAGATTTTTGAGTAAATCTAAGCAAAAAGTTTACCGCTTCAAGTTCACTCATTCCTTTGATATATTTTGAGAGTTCTTTTAGAATCGATTCATTTATTTGAGGTGAATTTTTTGAGGCAAAATAAACCCTATAATCTGATTGAGGTAGGGTATTGTAAAACTTTACAAGATTTTTTGAGTATTTTGCATTTACTGTATATGTTTTGTTTTTAAATTTAAACTTTAGTTTTTTATTTTGTATATCTCCATCAAGTTTTAAAGGTTTTTTTATCTCAAAGGATAATTTATCTGTAGCCTCTGGATAATTACCTTTGTATGTATATAGGGTAGGGGTATTTTTAGTATTTTTTGATAAAAGATAGTAGGTTTTTTTATCTATAGTGAAAAAAGGTACTTGGTAAAGTTTGTGATTCATTCGTGATAAAAGATGGATAGAGTTTTTATTGTATCCCACTTTTATATCATAACCCATTTTTGCCAAAGTGTACCAAGTGAAGATATTTGATTTATTTCTATCTTTATAGATTTTATCCCCAACTTTTTGGATAAAAAGATATTTCGCCCAATCATTTAGATTTAAAAATGAGATGTATTCATTTATCTGTTTTGTAAGTTTAGTGGTTTTTGCACGACCTAGTTTTTGCCATGCATTACTTATGGCTTTATTATCTATTTTATATAGATTAAAAAGTACACTTTTATCGTAGTTTAGAGATATGGATTCACCATAAAAGTTAAAGGAGATTTTATTTTCATATTTTGATATTTTTGGTTTAGATTTTTTTATCTCTTTTTCTTTTTTTATTGGAGTGATTTTTACTATAGGTGATTTTTTGATCTCCTGTTTTTTAGGTGTACTTGGTTTCTTTACAATAGGTGATATCTTTGGTTTAGGTTTTTCATATGGTTTTGGGTTTTTTAAAGATTCAAACTCTTGCCATGTTTGTTTTAAAAATGCAGAAAATTCGTCATCTATAGATTTTTTAAAGGTATCAAAATCATCTTCAACATTTTGTTTAAAGTTTTTAAACTCCATATCTTCATTGTCAAACTCTTTGTCAAGATCATCAAAGGCATCCATGGAGTTTGCCATACATAGACTTGTGGATAAAAAGATAAAAAAGATAAATTTTTTCATAATAGATTCCTTATTAATATACCTTCTAATTTTAGCATAATAAATGCTATAGTTAAAAGATAATATAATTATCATCTGAAGATATTAAGACAACTCGTTGTCTTCTTTAGGGTTTGCCTACTTTAACAATTTTTTACAAATTGTGATAAAAGTAGTTATCTAAATAAAAAGGTCCCTTTTGTAATGGGACATTATAAAAGGAAATAAATATATGTTACTTGGAGTAAATATAGATCATATCGCTGTTTTAAGAGAAGCGAGAAAAATAAATGATCCAAATCCATTAGATGCACTAGGTATTTGTAAGATTGCTGGTGCAGATCAAATCACTATCCACTTAAGGGAAGATAGACGTCATATCCATGATCATGATACAAAAAATGTTATAAAACTTTCATCTTTACCAGTAAACTTAGAGTGTGCTATAGGTGATGAGATGATAGATATAGCTTGTAAATTAAAACCACATCGCGTGACACTTGTACCAGAAAATAGGGAAGAGGTGACAACAGAAGGTGGTCTTGATCTAAAATCAAACTATAAAAAAATACAAAAAGCTATAAAAAGACTTCAAGAAAGTGAGATAGAAGTATCACTATTTATTGATCCAAATGAAGAGATGATAAAATTATCTCGTGATCTAAAAGTGGAGTGGATAGAACTTCACACAGGTACTTTTGCAAATATCTATGCGATGCTTTACGGGGGATTATCAAATTCTCACCACTCAATCAAAGAGCTTGAATTACCAAGAAAAGAATTAAATAGCCTTTTAAAACAAAGTAAAAAAGAGATCAAAAAGTCTGCTAAATTAGCAGCAGAACTTGGTCTTAGAGTAGCAGCTGGTCATGGTCTAAACTATCAAAATGTAGATGCAATGGTAGCTATAAAAGAGATAGAAGAGTTAAATATTGGACAAAGTATTATTGCTAGATCAGTATTTACTGGACTTGAAAAGGCAATTATTGATATGAAAGAGTTAGTTAATAAGTGATCTATTGGATATTGTTGTTTTGAATATTGGTACAGTAGTAAAATTGAAAGAAGGCTTGTCTCCTAAAATGCTAATTAATAAAATATTAGATAATGATTATTTAGAATGTATTTGGTTTAATGGAACTATTATAAAAAAAGAAATTCTTCATAAAGAAGTATTATTAGATCATAAAAAGTATATTGAAGAACTTAAGATTACTGAAGATATGACAGAGGAAGAGGCAATGGAAATTTATGACAAAATAAAGGCAAATTTATGAGAAAAGTTGCAATAAGCATCGGAGATCTGAATGGTATAGGGCTTCAAATAGCCCTAGAATCCCACAGTAAAATAAAAAAGATATGTGAACCTATTTATTGTATAAACCAAAAACTTCTAGAGCAAGGTGCTAAACTTTTGGGATTAAAAATACCAAAAGATTTTAAAATGACAGGTCTAAGGGGTGGTTTTGAGATAAAACCGGGGCTTGTTTCAAAAAAAGCTGGGGATTATTCATATAAATCATTTTTAGAGGCTATCTCTTTGGCTTCTAAAAAAAAGGTAGATGCTATTGTAACTATGCCTATCAATAAAGAATCATGGAGCAAAGCTGGTATAAACTATGTGGGGCATACGGATATGCTTCGTGATATCTTTAAAAAAGATGCCATTATGATGCTTGGATGTGAGAAAATGTTTGTGGCTTTATATACTGAACATATACCATTAAAAAAAGTGGCTAGAGAGGTAAAGGTTAAAAAGCTTGTATCATTTTTAGATGATTTTTATACTTCCATAGATAAACCAGATGAGAAAATAGCAGTACTTGGACTAAATCCACATGCTGGAGATAATGGGGTACTTGGTACTGAAGAATTTAAAATCCAAAGGGCTATTCAAAAAATAAATAAAAAGATAGGAAAAAATATCTTCACTGGACCACTTGTGCCTGATATAGTTTTTACACCAAATGTAAGAAAAAACTATAGATATTTTGTAGCTATGTATCATGATCAAGGTTTATCACCTCTAAAAGCTTTATATTTTGAAGAGGGGATAAATGTAAGTTTAAATCTTCCTATAAAAAGAGCATCTGTAGATCATGGTACTGCTTTTGATAAGGCTTACAAAAAAGAAAAAATCTCAAATCTAAGTTACATAAATGCAATAAAGAGATCAGTAATCTAAACCCAACTCTTGAAATAAAAATCCATACTCTAGTACTCATCATTGAAACATAGGGGTTTGATAAAATTTTTTGAATTACCTAGGGGTAGTCCTTCAAAATTTTATCAAACCCCTATATCCCAAGCATAAGCACTATAGCACAAATCTTTATGTCACGATTTGGGTGAAAAATTATAAGATTCTATGGTAGAATATATATTATGAAAAATATATTCACAAAGATGCTACTTATCTTTCTAATCCCAGCTCTTGGGATGTTATTTTTTACTGGTACTTTTGTACAAGAAAAGATGAATATATTAAATGAAATGGATGTTGAAAAAGAGTCCATTGAATACTTAAGGATCAGTGAAAAACTACTTCATGAATTACAAAAAGAAAGAGGTCTCTCCGCTGGATATTTAGGATCAAATGCAGATGAGTTTACAAAAGAGCTAATAGATCAAAGGCTCAAAACTGATCAAGCTATAGCTTTTTATAAAAAATATATTATAACTCTTTCTCAAAATAATATACGCTTAATTGAACAAATAAAAAAGATTCAAAATGATTTATTTGAGATTAGTGAGCTTAGAAAAGATATTGATCTTGTAAATATGGATGTTTTTGAAGATATTCAAAGATATACAAATATAAATACAAATATAATCGATTCCATTGCTATGTTATTAGCAAATCAACTATCCCAAGAAACCTTTAAAGAGATAGATTCCCTTCTTGGACTTATAGAGATAAAAGATCTTGCTGGAGTTGAGAGGGCTATCTTGACAAATGTCTTTGAAAATCCAAGGTCATATAAATATAATAAAGATATTCAAAAATATGTAAAACATATAATACAAGTTCAAGATGAAGATATCAAAAGGTTTTTAAATCAAACCTCTATAGATAATACTATTCTTTTTTATGATAGGATAGATTCTACAGTGGTTAGTGAGATTCAAGATTGTAGGGATATTTTTCTTATAGATGGTGATATAAGTTCTTTGAAAAAAGATTCTAAAGAGTGGTGGGATATCGCTACTATCAGAGTGGAGTCTTTGGGAAAAGTTGTACAAGAAATATCTGATAAAACTATTTTTAATGCTGAAGTAGCAGTAAGTAAAGCAAAAAGAAGTCTTCTTTTTAGTTTAGTTATATGGATAGTAGGAATTGTAGGATTTTTTGTATCGGTATTTTTATTAAACAATATAGTAAGAAGAGAGAGAATATCTTATAAAAGTCATATAAAACAAAAACAGCTATACAATGTACTTAGTAAAACAAATGAGTTGATCATCCATGATTATGATATGGATGAGGTTTTCCAAAATGTTTGTGATATTGCTGTAAATGAAGTGGATTTATCTTTGGCATATATTGGTATGCTTGATCAAGATGAAAATATAAAAATTGTAGCAAGTAGTGGAAAAGAGCAGTTACAAAACTATTTAAAAAATCTAAACCTTACTATCAAAAACAATAAAAAATCCCAACTAGGATTAGGTGGTCAAGCTATAGTTGAAGCAAGAAATATTATTATCGATAATGTTAGTGAAACTGACCTATCCTTATTGGTTGATCTTGCAAAAGAGCATGAGTTAAACTCTGCTGGGGCATATCCTTTAGTGCAAAGTAATGCTATAGTAGGTGTACTTGTAATCTACTCCAAAGAGTATAAGTTTTTTGATACGGATATCAATGGTTTATTTGAGAGGATGGGTGGATATTTATCTTTTGGTCTTGATAAAGCAGTGCAAAAAAGATTACATAAAATGTATGAGGAGGAGTTAATAATCTCTGCTTATGCTTTTGATTCCCAAGAGGCTATGGTGATCACAGATAAAGAGGCAAATATTGTTAAAGTAAATAATGCCTTTACAAAAATCACTGGATATAAAAGGGATGAGATTTTAGGACAAAATCCAAGGATATTAAAATCTGATTATCATGATACAAAATTCTTTAAAAAAATGTGGGAAGAGTTAAATAAAAAAGGTAGATGGAGTGGTGAAATATACAATTGCCATAAAGATGGAGAAGTATATCCTCAAAAGACCACAATCACTGCCATAAAAAATAGAAATAATGAAACCACCCACTATATAGCACAGTTTTATGATATAAGTGATATTAAAAAAAGTGAAGAAAAACTCACCTATCAAGCAAGACATGATGCACTTACTGGTTTACCAAATAGGATAGTGTTAAAAGATAGATTATCACAAGCTATAAAAATATCAAAAAGACATAAAAAAATAGGTGCCTTGATGTTTATCGATCTTGATAACTTTAAAAATATCAATGATAGCTTAGGTCATGATATAGGAGATGAGTTATTAAAACAGATTGCAAATATACTAAAATCTTGTGTACGTGAAGAGGATTCTGTGATAAGATTTGGTGGTGATGAGTTTCTTATCCTTATCTCAAATCTTTCTGAGCAAATAAGTGAAGCAAAAGAGCAAGCCTCTATGATAGCTAAAAAAGTAAGATCAAAAATAGATACACCACTGTATGTAAAAGATCATAAATTATTCACAAGCCCTAGTATTGGTATAACCTTTTTCCCAACATACTCAATAGATACAAATGAAGTGATAAAACAAGCGGATATTGCAATGTATAAGGCAAAAGATGCTGGTAAAAACTCCATAGAATTCTACTCTCCTAGATAATAATTACATTTCAATTACAAAATAATTTAGTTTATGATTTTGTAACTAAACTGTATTTCAAGCTTATTATAATTCTTTCATAAATATTTTAAGGATTTAAAATGACAAGAGAAGTTTTTGAGAGACAATTACAAAGTTATCAAACAAGTAGTGCGCCAATCGATGTGAAAGAAAAAGCAATTGCTAAACTTCATGAGGAGTATTTCTCATCTGTAAACTATATAAAAATGAAACAATTACTAGCTGATATTGATAGTTCTTCTTCAGAGTTAAGATCTGGAGAACTTTATTAATATCCAATAGTCTTATTACTAAAAGGATAAAGTGTGGTATTAATCTTATTGGGAAGGTCTTATTAGATTAGGTGAAAGTAGTATAGACTACTTTCTAACTTCACCTATTTTATCCTCAATGGATTTTATTTTATTATCCATTCTATTCTCTGCATTTTTTCTTATATCAAATTTTAGAGTACTATAAATCCTACTACAACCTAATTCATCTAGTTTGTTATAACACTGCTCCACTAAATCTAGTGCTTGCCTTAGGTTGTCTGTTTCTATTATGGTTGACATAGATGTTAGTTGGTAATTTAGACCACTTTCTTTTATAAGTTTTATGATTTGTGATACATATTCACTTTTACTTTCCCCATGGTCTGTAGGGAACATAGTAAATTCTAGTAGTACTGATGTCAATTTGAATCCTTTGATTTAGATATAGGGGATTATATCAAAGGTGAACTTTTATTGTATCTGTATAAATTTATTTGAGTCTATTTGATATGTTATATTTATTCTTTGTAATAGTTTTACTATTTTGATAAGATCAGCTGTAACTAGGTATGAGCCTGCTTGGGCAAATTGTGATTTTAGATCATATTTAAAGGTGTGTTCTTTATCTATGTAGTCATAGATTTCAAGGTTTAGTTTTTGTATGTTTTCTTGTGTCATTTTCTTCTTTTCTCTGTTGGTTTGTCAGAAAATTATCTCATATGTGGATTACAAGAAAATAACTTTACATAATTTTTATTTTTATTCTTACGAGATGGTTACAAGGATTGAATAATTCTTGGTGTTTATTTAAACACTCCTAGTTCTTTTAGTTTTACTCTTATAAATGAGCTTACTGATCTATCTTCTAGTGCTGCTTTTTTTTCCAAGGCTTCTTTTTCTTCTAGTGATAAACTGATGGTAATTTTTTTATCTACGATTTTTTCTCTAGATACTTTTTTTAGACTTCCTTTTGGGCGTCCTCTTTTGACTTTATTTGAGGTGGTTATTTTATTTGTATTTTCTTCTTTTTCATCATTTGGTATGGAGATATTTAGATTTGTATCTTCTGTTAGGGTATTAAATAGGTCATTGTTTTCGTAGTCTATTTTTACTTCGAATATGTCGTCTAGATTTCCTTCTTTTATGTTGTTTTGAAACTTGTTTTCTAGTTCATCTATAAGGTCATCTTCGTTTAAAAATATGTCTTTCACTTTTCCCTCTTAATCTTTTATGGGATTTTAGCTTAGTTTTGGAAAGAGGATAATTAAATATCTTGTAAAAAAATATAAATAAATATAAAAAATTAGTAAAACTCTTGAAAATAGGAGTTTTATTCGGTAATGTAGTTTATTATATTTATTGTTTTATTTTCTAGGAATATAGATTTAAGAGTGTTTTTTATAGAATAATTGATTAATAAAAACTAGGTTCGTGATGAAAAAAAGAAAATCAGAGTATAAAGAATTATATACTAAAGTAAGAGAGATATTTAATAAATATGATCTAATAGGTTTAATTGATCTTGGCTTTCCTAGTGATGAATATGATCAAGAAATTTCAAAGATTTTACCTATGATTGATAAGTCTTCAAATGTGGAAGAATTATCTATAGCCATAGTAAATATATTTAATAAAAATTTTGAAATTGACATTAAATCTTCAGATAAAATTGTATGTGATTTGTCTGCTGAATTATTTGAATTAAAAGAATACTAAGTATCAATCTAAGTCCCTTCCAAGACAAAATAGATTGTGAGTGCGTATAGTTACATCACTTTGATTCCTGTTACTTTTGTACCGTCAAAAGTTGCCACCTTAAAAAACACTAAAAATAAAAGATAAAAACTAAAAAAGAT
>CAYFGQ010000107.1:0-8831 GCA_964342525.1 uncultured Arcobacteraceae bacterium | reverse complement strand
TGGGTGCTCTGCATGATGGTCATATCTCCCTTTTTAAACGAGCAAGGAATGAAAATGAGATAATCGTGGTTTCTATTTTTGTAAACCCTACTCAATTTTTAGCGGGTGAAGATTTAGATAAATACCCAAGAACTATTGAAAAAGATCTCAATAAATGTGAGCTAGAAAATGTAGATATAGTTTTTATGCCTGAAATCTCTACAATGTATGAAAAAGATGAAGTACTTATAAAAGCTCCAACTTTAAGATCATATACAATGGAAGGGGAAAAACGCCCTGGACATTTTGATGGAGTATTACAAGTGGTTTTAAAACTATTTAATATAGTTAAACCTACAAATGCATATTTTGGTAAAAAAGATGCTCAACAACTTTCCATGATATCAACAATGGTTAAAAATTTGTTCTTAGATATAAATATAGTTGAGTGTGAAATCATTAGAGAAAAAGATGGTCTTGCAATGAGTAGTAGAAATGTATATTTAAGTGAACAACAAAGAGCTGATTCATTAAATATCTCAAAATCACTTTTTCATGCTAAAGAGCTTATTGAATCTGGTGAGTTAAATACAAAAAAACTAAAAACTTCTATGGATAAAATTCTAAAAGATCTAGATGTGGAATACCTAGAATTTGTAGATAGAGATTTCAAAAAAATAAATAAAATAGAAAAAAATAATTCTATAATCTTAATAGTAGCAAGATTTGGTGCAACAAGATTATTAGATAATATATGGATATAAAGATGAGTGAAAAAAAATTAAACTGGAGTACAACACAAAAAAAGAAACTGCACTTAGTAAGTCTTGGTTGTACAAAAAACTTAGTTGATAGTGAAGTGATGTTGTCAAAACTAAAAGATTATGAGATCACTGATGATGCAGAAAATTCTGATCTTATTATCGTAAATACCTGTGGATTTATTGATAGCGCAAAAGAGGAGTCATTAAATACAATTTTTGAACTTGATCAAAATAGAAAAGAAGATTCTACTTTAGTAATGGCAGGATGTCTTAGTGAGAGATATAAAGAGGAGCTTCAAAAAGAGCTAAGCGAGGTAGATATCTTTACTGGTGTGGGTGATTATGACAAAATTGATGAACTTGTAAATAGCAAAAAAAATCAATTTAGCAAAAAAGTATTCCTTACAACAGAAGAGGATGATAGAGTTATCTCAGGATCAAGTTACCATGCCTATATCAAACTAAGTGAAGGTTGTAACCAAGCCTGTAGTTTCTGTGCCATTCCTAAGTTCAAAGGGGAACTATTTTCAAGGACACTAGAATCTTTAGTAAAAGAGGTAAAAGCATTAGTAAAAAAAGGGTATTTTGATTTTACATTTGTATCTCAAGATAGTTCATCATACCTAAGAGATCATAATATCAATAATGGATTAGAGCTTTTAATAGATGAAATAGAAAAAATAGATGGTGTAAAATCAGCTAGAATTCTTTACCTATACCCATCAACAACAACAAAAGAGTTAATCCAAAAAATAGGAAACTCAAAAATCTTCCACTCATATTTTGATATGCCACTACAACATATCTCACAAAATATGTTAAAAATCATGAAACGTGGTAAAGGTAGTGAAAAACTAAAAGAGCTTATGGATGAGATGAAAAAAATCCCTGATACCTTTGTAAGAACTACATTTATTGTAGGTCATCCAGGAGAAGAACAAGCTGATTTTGATGAATTATGTGAGTATTTAAAAGATTATCAATTTGATAGAGCAAATGTGTTTAGCTACTCTGATGAAGAAGGAACTACTGCTTATGATAGAGAAGACAAGGTTGATCAAGAACTTATTGACGAAAGAGCTGAAATTCTTGGTGAAATCATCTCTGAGACTACAATGAACTCTTTAGAAAAAGAGCTTGGGCAAACATATGAAGTTGTTGTAGATAGAGAAAGTGATGAGCATGAGTATCTTTTAAGTGCAAGAAAACTTATCTGGGCACCTGATATTGATGGTGAAATCTATATCAATGATAAAGAGATAGAAGATGAGATAGAATTTGGGAAAATCTATACAGTAAAAATCACTGAGCTTGCTGGGGATAAACTACTTGCAACAATTATTCAATAAAGATGATAAAAATCTTTTAGCTTTTAGTGCAGGGATAGACTCCACTGCACTTTTTTATATTCTAAAAGATCATAATATTGAATTTGATATAGCCATTGTTGATTATGGAGTAAGGGATCAATCAAAAATTGAAGTGACTTATGCAAAAAAACTAGCTGAAAAATACAATAAAAATATCTATCTTAAACTATATGATGATATAAAATTCAATGAAAAACTTGCCCGTGATTTTAGATATAAGTTTTTTGAAGAGATCATTGAAGAGTATGGTTATGATAACCTTATCACAGCTCACCAATTAAATGATCGTCTTGAATGGTTTTTGATGCAATTTACTAAAGGTGCTGGGGTAAGTGAACTTTTAAGTTTTGATGCTTGTGAACAAAGGGATGGATATAAACTTGTCCGCCCTATTTTAGATAAAAGCAAAGAGGAGCTTGAAGAGTACCTTGATGAGAGAGAAATTACTTATTTCATAGATGATACAAATACTGATACAAAATTTAAAAGAAACTATTTTAGACTTGAATATGCAAATAAACTAATAAGTGAATTTAAAGATGGCATCATAAATAGTTTTGATTATATACAAAACGACATAGACTCCCTAAATAAACTCTCAAAACTAATATATAAGAAAAAAAGCCTAAGTGTTTATAGTTTTAATGGAGATAAAAATATAGCTATCAAAGTGATTGATAAAGAGTTAAAACAAAGGGGTATCTTAGTATCAAAAGCCACTAGAGATGAAATCTTAGCTCAAAATGAGATAGTGATAAGTGGTAAAGTTGCCATCTCTATTGCACAATATAGAATCTGGATATCACCCGTATCAAGTCATGGTATGATGAAAGAGTTTAAAGAGGTTTGTAGAAAAAATAAGATCCCTAAAAATATTAGAGCCTATTTAAATATTATTTACGAAAAACATGAAGAGATGGTAAAATCTCTCCATGAGAATCTAGTAATCTAGCTAGATTACTTAGATAGCTCAGCGTCTAACTCACCTTGAGCTTTTGCGGCCATAAATCTTTGGTAAGCAGCTTGATCATTTTTATATGCTGATTTTGCAGAATCTGCCATTAGAGTTGAAACTGATTTCGAATCAAGTACCATTAATACATATAGAGTTCCTGTTTTACTTCTCCACATATCTTTAACTCTTGATCCAACTAAGGTTTGTTGAGTAATTTGTTTAGAAACTGATTCTACTGTTTTATCAAAAGTCCCACCACCTGCAGTTGTAGAAGACTTAAATGATTTAAACATATTTTTTACTTTTGTACTAATTTGTCTAGCGATATTATCCCTAGCACTTGCCATAGCTTCTTCCCTTTGGAATCCCATATCATTACCAGCGTTTTTCTTAGCACTACCAACTTCTGAAATAGTTCCTGCTACAAAAGGAACTTGTACCCACTTTGGTGCTCCTTCAAATTCAGGATCTACATATGTTTTTGGCTCAGAACTACCAAAACAACCTGCTAAAACAAATGCCAATGTAATTGCAGCTAAACCTGCTTTAAGTATACTTCTCATTTTTATCCTTTATTAAGTTTTAAAATTTAAATTTATCATCTTTGTCATCATCTTCAAATGAACTATCAAGCTCATCCATAGCATTTTGACTCTTTTGTGATAATACCAATCTTTCAATATTTTGTAATCTAAGTTTCTCATAGTCATTGATCACATCTCTTGGAATACAAGCCCTTACAAATGTAGTATCAACTTCATCTTCATATGCAACCATGCTATAATCAAGATGTTTATTTACGAAAACAGGAAGATTTGCATCCTCTTTCCATTTATCTACAATAGATTGCTCTTTTACCCCTGATACATTTTTCATATTATCATGGATAACTATCTCAACTATTTCACCAATCTTTTTTACCATTGTAAAATTAGCCCGATTTTTGGCTATCTCTATTGAATCGTACCCACCACTTTTATGGGCAAAGGTACATAGATCATCTTCAAGTTCAACCATATACCAAGATGGCGCACCACCTATTTCTACCTTATCCCTCTCATCAAGAAACTTTCCAAACATATGTTTAGTTAATGTCTCAACTAAGGCTATTCCTATGACAGAAACCATAATTACTCCTTGATATATTTCAAGTTTGAGAGTCTAGTATAGCATCTAAATGGTTAATATTTTGTAAACTAAAAAAGAAAAAAGTTATATTTGAAAGTAAGCTTTAGCTTGTGTAATATCCGTGTCAATTTGTTGTTTTAAAAGAGTAAAGTTTTCAAAACTTTTATTATCCCTTAGTTTTTTAATAAAAGATATTTTTACATATTTAGAATCTACATACTCTATATCATCATTTAAGATATGAGTTTCTATGGCAAAACTACCATCAGTACTCACCCTATGACCTAAAAATGATACAGATTTATATACTTTATCTTCAATAATTGTATGGGTAATATAAACACCCTCATTTGGTAATAAAAAGTCATTTACACTTAGATTTATAGTAGGAACAAACTCTTTTTTCCCGAGCCCCTGACCTTTTATCACTGTACCAGTTATAGCATAATCTCTGCCTAAAAATCTATTGGCAATATTTATTTCCCCATCACCAATATATTTTCTAATGATACGGGAGTGTATCCCCTCATTCTCATATTTTATCTCATCTACAACTATTACTTCACCATCAAAAAGCTCTTTAAGATCATCGATACAATGTTTTCTATTTGCCCCAAAACAAAAATCAAAACCAACAACTATTTTTTCTAGTTTAGGAAACTCTTCTAAAAGTAATTTGATAAAAGCTTTTCCTTCAAGGTGTTTAATATTCTCAAGGGGATAATAAGATACAAGAAAATCGGTATACTCTTCTCTATATCTATTTGGTGTAAGGTTTGCATATCCAGTTTCAATCACTACAATTGCACTTTTTTCATCAAGTTTAGAAAAAAGTTCTTGATGGGCTAAATGCATACCATCAAATCCACCTATTGCTATTGAAGTTACTTCATTTTTCAAAATAAAAAAGCTCCTCAGAATTTCCTTTTTTACCCTTAACCTGACTTATATTTTTATATATAAGTTTCCAACCAAGGGCTGTGCAATTAGCTTCAAATCTTTTTGTTGCAAGCTCAATCTCATGAGTGTTTTTCACTACACCCATTCTATCTCTTTTTACATTCTTCCCCACTTCAAATTGTGGTTTAAAAAGAATTATAATCTTATTTGAAGCTAATCTATTTATATCTTCTAATATATCATTCAAACTTATAAATGATACATCACAAGTTACAATATCAAATCTATCATCACTCCTGAAATCACGAATATCAGTATTTTCAAAAAACTCTATTCTTTCATTTTGTTTTAAAGATTCATGTAATTGATTTGATCCCACATCTACACAAGTAACCTTACTTACTCCAGACTCTAAAAGTATCTGAGTAAATCCACCTGTACTTGATCCTATATCTAAAGCAGATAGATCTTTTAAATCAATATCTTTTATCTCATATAGTTCTTCTAAAAAAAACTTTAATTTATTTGCTGAACGACTCACATAAATTTGTTCCACATGAATTTCAACACGGGAGTTTTCTTCCACAAAAAAAGATGGCTTTAGTATTGTTTTTCCATTAACCAATACCTTACCATCTTTTATAAGCTCCAAAGCCTTATTTCGGCTTTGAAGATCAAATTTTTCAAAAATATATTTATCGAGTCTTATTTTATATATCCAGCTATGATATCACCCATCTCAGCAGTACTTACTACCTCTTTTGCATCAAATGCAGCGATATCTTTTGTTCTATATCCATCAGCAAGTGCTTTTTTGATAGCAGCATCAATAATATCAGCAGCCTCACTCTCACCTAAAGAGTATCTAAGCATCATACTTGCACTAGAAATTGTAGCGATTGGGTTTGCGATCCCTTGTCCAGCGATATCTGGAGCTGATCCGTGGATTGGCTCATATACAGCTGTTTTTTCACCTGTTGAAGCTGACGGTAAAAGACCAATTGATCCAGAAAGCATTGAAGCCTCATCAGATAAAATATCACCAAAGATATTTCCTGTAAGCATAACATCAAATTGTCTTGGGTTTACGATAAGTTGCATAGCAGCATTATCAACATACATATGTGATACTTCTACTTCTGGGTACTCTTTTGCGATTTCATTAACAGTATCTCTCCAAAGTTGAGAAACATCAAGAACATTTGCTTTATCGATAGAACAAACTCTTTTTTCTCTTTTCATTGCTAGTTTAAATGCAACGTGAGCGATTCTTTCAATCTCAGCTTTTGTATAAACCATAGTGTTCCAACCTTTATCTTCAGTTTTCCCTTTAGGCTCACCAAAATAAATACCACCGATAAGTTCTCTTACAACCATAATATCAACACCTTGGATGATCTCTGTTTTTAAAGCACTAGCATCTACAAGCTCATCATAAACAACAGCTGGTCTAAGGTTTGCAAATACACCCATCTCTTTTCTAAATCTTAAAAGTCCAGACTCAGGTCTTTGCTCTCTTGGAAGGTTATCCCATTTTTCACCACCAATAGCACCAAATAAACAAGCATCTGATTTAAGTACACCTTGTACTGTTTCATCTGGTAGTGGAGTTCCTGTCATATCTATGGCGATACCACCCATAAGATAATCTTCATAGTTAAAAGTGATCCCACATTTAGCTGAAGCAGCATCTAAAACTTTAATAGCCTCATCAACTATCTCAGGACCAATTCCATCACCTTTTATAACTGAAATATTATAACTTTTCATTCTTCCCCCTCTTATGCTTTAAGCATCTCTTCTTTTGCAAAGTTCATTAAACCACCACTTGCTAATAATTCTTGCATAAATGGTGGGATTGGTTTGAAGTTGTAAGTCTTAGCTTTATTTACATCTTCAATCTCTCCACTATCAAGGTTGATTTTGATAAGCTCACCCTCTTTAATTTCACCCGCTTCTTTAAGTTCAAATATAGGTAATCCCATATTAAAAGCATTTCTATAAAAAATTCTTGCAAAACTTGGAGCAACTACTGCTGCTACACCAGCAGCCTTTAGTGCGATTGGAGCATGTTCTCTAGAACTTCCACATCCAAAATTTTCACCTGCAACAATAATATCACCTGGCTGAACCTTTGAGGCAAACTCAGGGTCAGCATCTTCCATAACGTATTTTGCTAAATGGTGAGGATCACTACTATTTAAATATCTAGCAGCGATGATTAAATCTGTGTCAATATTATCCCCAAAATTCCAAACTTTTCCAGTAATTACATTCATTAATATTCCTAAATATAAAGCTTAAAATATAGTCACAGTTTATGTTATCTTACAACTATAAATTATTACAGCTTTTTTTTAAATCAAGGCATTTTATCCAAAATTTAGAAAAATTCTTATTAAGTAATCAAATTAATCCTAATTTCAACAATTTTCGGTATAATATATACTTTTTAAAAACTTAAAAGATTTAAGGTTCTAACAAATATGAATGCAAAAGATTTAAATAAGGCAATAGAAAAAGTAGTTAAAGAGAATAAAGACTCTGTTTTAACCTTTGAAAAACTGATCAAAGTTTTCCCAAAAGCTCCATCAGCAACAAATGTTAAGAAACTACTTGCTCTAGTGCAACTTTATAACGTGACACTTATCTCTTCTCAAGAACAAGCTAAAAGAATGAACGAAGCTGATGCTAAGAAAAGAGAAGATGCAAGAAACAAACTAAAAAACGCAAGTGATGAGGAGGTTTATGACCTTCTTAAAAATAAAGATCTTCTTGAGTGGAGTAGATCTGATTCTCCTGTAAGAATGTATCTTAGAGAGATGGGTCAAATCCCTCTACTTACAAAAGAAGAAGAGATTGAAATCTCAAAACAAATAGAAACTGGTGAAGATGCTATCCTTGATGCTATCTGTTCAGTACCATATCTTATCGATTTTATCTTAGAGTATAAAGAGCCTTTAGTAAATCGTGAGAGAAAAGTAAAAGAGCTATTTAAAAACTTTGATGATGATGAAGATAGTGATTCTGATACAACAGAAGAGGTTGAAGAGGTTGAAGAAACTGAAGAAGTTGATGAAGATGGTGGAAAAAAGAAAAAACAGAAAAAACTTGATAAAAGAGCTGAATCTGTTATCGCATCATTTAAAACTCTAGAAAAAGCAAAAAAAGATTGGCAAAAGTTTATTGCAAAAGAAGAAGCTGCAAGTGAAGATGAAGTGGATCAAATGCAACATAACCTTGCAATCGCATTTAAGAAAAAAGGTCTTAAAGATGCACTTATTGATTTAGGACCAACTTCTAAGCTTATTACAGAAATCGTAAAAGCTATGGAGACTGCTCTTAAATCTGATACTGGTTTTGATTCTGAGCTTAAAAGACTTGAATATAAACTACCACTATTTAATGATATCCTAGTAAAAAATCACCAAAAGATTCTAGAAAATATCTTAAATATGACAAAGGGACAAATTGCTGCTGCAGTTCCTGAGGCTACAATGGTTGGTACTTATATGGAGATCAAAAAGCTTTTCCAAACAAAAGAAGCATCTAAAGATGGATTTGATCTAGAACCAGAAGAGCTAAAAGATGTACTAGAGCAAATCAAACGTGGTAAAAAGATCACTGATGATGCTAAAAATAGAATGGCAAAATCAAACCTTAGACTTGTTGTATCTATTGCAAAAAGATATACAAATAGAGGTCTTCCTTTCCTTGATCTTATTCAAGAAGGAA
>CAYFGQ010000106.1:0-8897 GCA_964342525.1 uncultured Arcobacteraceae bacterium | reverse complement strand
TTTTGGTGAACTTCAAGAATATAATATGACTCAGTATCTATATATGATCCACTTTCATATTGGCTCAGCTATGACATCTATCATGCCACTAAAAAAAGCACTTAAAGAATCAGGACATATCTATGCAGAACTTGTAAGTATGGGTGCAGATAATCTAAGAAATATTAATATTGGCGGTGGATTAGGTGTAGAGTATAATCAGTTTGAGAAACAAAAACACTACTCATTGCAAGAGTTTTCAAATGATGTTGTATTTACCCTAAAAGAGATCTCTAGACAAAAAGGTGTACCACAGCCAAATATCTTCACAGAATCAGGAAGATTTATAGCTGCACCATCATCAATACTTATCACACCAGTATTAGAGCTTTTTTCATCTGAATATGAACTAGAGAATCTAAAACTAAAACATCAGATTGAAAACTTCAATCTTACAGATCCTCCACTTATTATGGAGATGTATGATCTATATACCTCTATGAATAAAAAGATGGCAAGGGAATATATGCATGATGCCCTAGAGCATCTTGATTCTATACTTACCCTATTCTCTTTAGGATATATTGATCTTCAAGATAGAAGTAATGCTGAGATATTAACCCATCTTATTATAAAAAAAGCAATTACCCTATTATCAGATGAAGACTACATAGAACTTAAACGTTTAGAGGATAAGATACAAGAGAAGTATCTTTTAAACTTCTCTATTTTCCAATCTTTACCAGATTTTTGGGGTATTGATCAAGAGTTTCCTGTGATGCCGATACATAATCTTGATAAAAAAGCAACAAGAAGTGCTACATTATGGGATATCACTTGTGATAGTGATGGGGAGATACCATTTGATCCTAAAAGACCTTTATACCTACACGATATAGATTTAGATAAAGAAGAGTACTTTTTAGGTTTCTTTTTAGTGGGAGCATATCAAGATATTTTAGGGATGAAGCATAATCTATTTAGCTCACCCCATGAGGTAAATATAACTTTTTCTGAAGGAAAATATCAAATTGGAGATTTTATCCCATCACAAAATATTTATGATATATTAGAAGATATGGATTATGGTATGGAAGATGTACAGAAAAGTTTATTTGATAAACTAGAAGATGAAAAATTATTAGTGATATTAAAAAATATATTAAATGATAACAACTATTTAAAGATAGGAATAAAATGACTTTATTACAACAAATTAAAAATGATTTTGGTACACCAATGAGAAATGATCCAGCTTTAAGATCAAAGCTAGAACTATTTTTCAACTATCCAGGTGTTTGGGCCATAGCAAACTATAGGGTTGCAAATAAATTATATAATAGTGGATGGAGAAAACTTGCCAGATTTGTAAGTGGGCTTAGTTCATTTTTAACACACACAGATATTCACCCTGGAGCTACTATTGGAAATGGTGTATTTATTGACCATGCTATTGGTGTAGTGATTGGTGAGACTGCTATAGTTGAAGATGATGTACTTATATATCAAGGGGTAACTCTTGGTGGAGTTAGTCTTGATCCGGGGAAACGTCACCCTACTATTAAAAGAAATACAGTAATTGGTAGTGGATCAAAAGTACTTGGTAATATTACTATTGGTGAAAATTGTAAGATTGGAGCAAATTCTGTAGTTATTAAAGATGTTGCAGATAACTCTACAGCCGTTGGTGTACCAGCTAGAATCATCACTTCTAAACCAAAAGATTGTAAAGAGAAACTAAAAAAAGATCTAATGGATCACAATGATCTACCAGATGTAAATAAAGAGATGTTCTCTTATCTGCTTAAAAGAGTTGCTGTAATTGAACATGCTCTAAAAGATCATGATGGTATTGATCTAAGTGAAGAAGACCACAAACTAGAGATGATTTATGAAAACTTTATCACTGCAATGGAAACAGATAACAAAGATTTAGAAGAAGAAAAAAAAGAAAACTAATTAAATGATATTAGAGCTACTTCCCCTTGGTATACTTGTCGGACTCATCTCTGGCTTTTTTGGTATTGGAGGGGGAACTGTTCTTGTACCAATCTTACTATTTCTTGGCTTTGATATGAAAGAAGCTGTTGCTATTTCTATCATGCAGATGCTATTTAGCTCCATATATGGCTCTTATTTAAACTCTAAAACATACAATTCCATATTTAAAGATGGTTTACTAATAGGTTTTGGTGGTGCTATAGGAGGTATGCTAAGTGGATTTATTGTAGCAGCTGTAAGCTCATACTTTTTAGAGATGCTATTTACCATAATTATTATATATACTCTTATAAAAATACTATTTATCAAAACAAAAGATGAACATACAAATGAAACAAAAGAAACCCATCCCTATCTTTTAATGCTTATTGGTGTATTTGTAGGGATGCTTGCCATGAGTATTGGTATAGGTGGATCTATCCTTATCACTCCTATTTTAGCTGCATATTTAGGATATAATCTTAAACACGCCTCCTCTTTAGGATTATTTTTTGTTATATTTTCTTCAATGTCTGGATTTTTATCCTTTAGCATAAATGGTCAAATGCTTCTTTTTGAAGGTGCTATGGTTGGACTGGGATCTTTTATAGGTGTATATTATGGTATCAAAATAAAACACCGAACCCACATCACCCATTTTAAAAAATATAATATAGTTTTATACACTTTAATACTAAGTTACATGTTGTATAAGGTTTTATAGCCCTATTTCTATCACATTAACTAAACCTTAAGAATCTTTTGGATAAAATCCGAGTTCCATTTTTAACATCAAATGAAGTTTTTGACAAATTAACTTTTATAATTTTTCAAAGATTTGGCGGATATCGTTTGGATATCCAATATCCATAAAAAGATAGATGCCTGTTAGACTTGGTAAAAATCAAGCAGGAGAAGGCTACATGAAAGTAAGAGCTTCGGTTAAGAAAATGTGCGATAAATGTAAAATCGTAAAAAGAAGAGGTGTCGTGAGAGTTATCTGCGAAACTAAAAAACATAAACAAAGACAAGGATAAGCAATGGCTCGTATCGCAGGTGTTGATTTACCAAAGAAAAAAAGAATTGAGTATGGACTAACTTATATTTTCGGTATCGGTTTACATACTTCAAGAAAAATCCTTGATGCAGTTGGAATTGATTACGACAAAAGAGTTCACGAATTAAGTGAAGATGATGCTGCTGCAATCAGACAAGAGATCCAAAAAACTTATATGGTTGAGGGTGATCTTAGAAAAAAAGTTGCTATGGATATTAAAGCACTTATGGATTTAGGTTCATACAGAGGTTTAAGACATAGAAGAGGTTTACCTTGTAGAGGGCAAAAGACTAAAACTAATGCTAGAACAAGAAAAGGTAAAAAGAAAACTGTTGGCGCAGCTGCTAAGTAATTGGAGTATAGATAATGGCAAAAAGAAAAGTAACTAGAAAAAAAGTTGTAAAGAAAAATATTGCTGACGGTATAGTACATATTGCAGCTACTTTTAACAACACTATGGTAACAGTAACTGATAATGCTGGTAATGCTATCTCTTGGAGTTCTGCTGGAAACTTAGGTTTCAAAGGAAGCAAGAAATCAACTCCATTCGCAGCTCAAGCAGCAGTAGAAGATGCTTTACAAAAAGCAATTGAGCATGGTATCAAAAATGTTGGTATCAAAATTCAAGGACCAGGAAGCGGTAGAGATACAGCTGTAAAATCAATTGGTTCTATCGAGGGAATCACTGTTAAATGGTTTAAAGATGTAACTCCTTTACCACACAACGGTTGTAGACCTCCAAAAAGAAGAAGAGTGTAAGGGGCAATAGATGGCAAGATATAGAGGACCAGTTGAAAAACTAGAAAGAAGACTTAACGCTGACCTTGGTTTAAAAGGTGAGAGAAGACTTAACGGTAAAAGTGCTTTAGAAAAAAGACCATTTGCACCAGGTCAACACGGACAAAGAAGAGGTAAACTATCAGAGTATGGTATGCAACTTCAAGAAAAACAAAAAGCTAAAATCCTATACGGTGTATCTGAAAAACAATTCAGAAAATACTTCAAAAAAGCTGCGGCTTCTGAAGGTAACACAGGATCTAACTTAATTACTTTAATCGAAACAAGATTAGATAACGTTGTTTATAGAATGGGTTATGCTACAACTAGAGCAAACGCAAGACAATTTACAACTCATGGTCACGTTTTAGTAAATGGTAAAAAAGTAGATATCCCTTCATACATCGTTAAAGCTGGTGATAAAGTTGAGATTAAAGAAAAATCAAAAACTAACCCACAAGTTATAAGATCACTAGAATTAACTAACCAAACTGGTATGGTTGAATGGGTTGATGTAGATAAAGATAAAGTAGCTGGAATCTTCACAAGAGTTCCAACAAGAGAAGAGGTAGTTATTCCAGTTGAAGAAAGACTAATCGTAGAGTTATATTCTAAATAATAAACTTAAGGTTAAGTATGAAAAAATTTACAGAAGCACCGTTTTTACCTACTGAAGTTGAAATTGAAAGTATCAATGACAATACTGTTAAAATTTCTGCATATCCATTTGAAAGTGGATATGCAATCACATTAGCACACCCGCTAAGAAGACTTCTAATGAGTAGCTCAGTTGGATATGCTCCAATTGCTGTGAAAATTGAAGGTGCAACACATGAGTTTGACTCTGTTAGAGGAATGCTTGAAGATGTTGCGATTTTTATCATTAACTTAAAAAAGTTAAGATTTAAAATCAAAGGTGACGAGTCTCAATTAGAGGTTGACTATACATTCAATAAAGCTGGTGAGATCAAAGGATCTGATCTTACTAATGCTAATATTGAAGTGGTAAACCCAGAAGACCACCTTTGTACAATCAACAGTGATTGTGAATTAAAATTCTCAATTATTGTACAAAAAGCAGTTGGTTATATGCCAAGTGAAGATATAAGAGATATGGTATCTGAGGATTATATTCCATTAGATGCATTCTTCTCTCCAGTTAGAGAAGTTGTTTATACAATCGAAAAAATGCTTGTAGAAGACAACCCTAACTTTGAAAAAGCAGTATTTACAATTGAAACAGATGGACAAATTAGTCCAGTTGACACTTTTAAAGAAGCGGTTTCTACAATGTACAACCAAATGTCAGTATTTAATAAAGTATTTGACCTAAATGAAGCTACAATTGTTGATTCAGCTGATGAGCAAGTAGATTTAAATGAACTTATTCAAAAAGTAGAAGACTTAAACTTAAGTGCTAGAAGCTTCAACTCTTTAGATAGAGCGGGAATCAAATTCCTTGGTGAATTAGTACTTATGAGTGAAGTGGAAGTGAAAAATATCAAAAACCTAGGTAAAAAATCTTTTGATGAGATTAGTGATAAACTAGAATCATTAGGTTACCCAGTAGATCAAACACTTCCAGAAAATATCGCATCAGCTTTAAGAAGAAAGCTAGAGCAGTTAAAAGGTTAAAATATGAGACATAAGCACGGATATAGAAAACTAAATCGTACATCTTCTCATAGAAAAGCGTTACTAAAAAATATGGCTATCGCTTTAATTGAGAATGAAAAAATCGAAACAACACTTCCAAAAGCAAAAGAGCTTAGAAGTTACATTGAAAAATTAGTTACAAAATCAAGAAATGCTGATTTAAATACACACAGATTTGTATTTGCAGCTCTTCAAGATAAAGAATCAGTTAAAAAACTGATCAATGAAATTGCACCTAAGTATGAAGGTAGAAATGGTGGTTATACAGCTATCACTAAAACTAGAATCAGAAGAGGTGATGCTACACAAATGGCTTTTATCTCATTTGTATAATTTTTAGCAAAACTATTTTTCAAAAAGGTTAGAACTTCGGTTCTAACCTTTTTTATTGTCAAAATTTTACACTTTGACATTTCTATAGTACAAAAGAGGTATTCTTCTTGCATAGCTCTTTTGTATTATTTATCTATAAATCAAAGTTCAGAGTAGCTTTTAATCACACTTCATTACACTTTTAGTATATACTTTTACACTTTGTGTTTGAGTGTGAAGAGGAGAATCTCTCCTTTGGGATTAAAACAAAATAAAAATAAGGGCAAGTTATGAAATCAAGAAAATTACTTTTATTTACACTAAGTATTATATCTAGTGTATTTTTAAGTGGATGTGGTAGTGATGATGATAGTTCTTCATCTAATAGTGTTACATTTAAAGGGATCACTTATACAGCTGTAAAATCTTCTGCCACTGGTAAAACATGGTTAGATAAAAACTTAGGTGCATCTCAAGTATGTACATCAAAAACTGATAGTGAGTGTTATGGGGATTACTATCAATGGGGAAGAGAAACTGATGGACATGAAAAAAACACTAGTACAGTGATAACTTCTCAAGTAGCAGTAACTACAAATGCAGGTAGTAATTTTTTAGCTGGTAGTAGTGATTGGTCAACAATAGATACTAATGGATCAACAAGACAAGCAAATTGGGCTAAAACAGATGGTTCTGCGATATGTCCATCAGGTTATAGAGTACCAACAGTTACAGAACTCCAAGATGAATTAAGTAGTACTGCACCATACGATGATAGCAACTTTGCAACTGATCTAAAGCTTGCTCTAACAGGATACAGACTATATGGTTCAGGTAATTCTTATGAAATTGCAATAAAAGGTGCATATTGGTCTCAAACACCTGATAGTAATCTTTCTAAAGTAATATTCTTTACTAGTGAAGAATCTGCTACTTCATCTGCTGAGAGAGCATATGGTGTTCCAGTTAGGTGTATTAAAAATTAAATTATATAATAAAGGCAGGACTTCGTTTCTAGCCTTTTTATATTAAATAATTAAAAAAAACTCACAATTCATATACGATTATCCCCTATTCTAGGCTATCTATTACAAAAATTTTACACATTATTTTTTTTATTTTGATAAAATAATCTATATTTATAGAAATAAGGATTCAAATGCTAAAAAAAGGGATTATAATAGGTTTATCAATTTCAGTTTCCATATTATTCACAGGATGTGGTAGCGATGATGAATCCTCCTCATCTAGTAGTGTTACATTTAAAGGAATCACCTATACAGATGTAAAATCTTCAAAAACAGGTAAAACATGGCTTAATAAAAACTTAGGAGCCTCACAAGTATGTACATCAAAAACAGATAGTGCTTGTTATGGAGATTATTATCAATGGGGAAGAGAAACTGATGGTCATGAAAAGTCAAATAGTACAGTAGTAAATTCTCAAGTAGCAGTAATTACAAATGCTGGTAGTAACTTTTTAACTGGTAGTTATGATTGGTCAACTACAGATAGTAGTGGTGATATAAGACAAAGCAATTGGGCAAAAACAGATGGTTCAGTAATCTGCCCATCAGGTTATAGAGTACCAACTTTTAATGAGATTCAAGATGAATTTAGTAGTGATACTCCATATGATGACAAAAACTTTGAAAGTAATTTAAAATTTTCTCTAGCGGGACATAGAGAATTTGTAAATGGTGGACTTATTAATCAAGGAAGTGAAGCAGCTTATTGGACACAAAATAATCATGATACGAATACAAGTTCAGCCCTTTTAGTACAATATACAAGTACTTATTCTACAAGCGTTTCAAATGGTATATATAATGTTAAATATGCTCAAATGGCATTTGGTTTACCAGTTAGATGTATTAAAGATTAAATACTAAAAATTATTTTACTAAAAGGCTAGGGATTTACCCTAGCCTTTTTTATTAAACAATTTTATAACTACATATAAAAAAAGGGCAAGAGACATAGCCTCTTACCCTTTTAAATGCCCTCTAAGACTGTTAATTAGTCGTTAATTAACTCAGAGTTAAATTTCTCTTCATCGAATTTTTTACCTAGTTTCTCAACGATTTGTCTAAGGTCTCTTCTAGCATTACCTAAACAAGATGTTGCACCTGGTGATGGTGTCATATTGAAGATTAGGTTTTCACCTGTTACTTCTGTATCAATTGATGCTTCACCAAGCATTAATTTCTTTTGAGTTTTGTTAAGAACTTGTGGTCTTACCCCACCAAATCCTGTAGCATATCTAATTTGCTCTTCTGTTAATGATGGAACGATTTTCTTAGCATCTTTAACAAACAGCTTTTTGTTTAACCATGGAATCTCAAATAAGAAGTTTCTTAGGATATAGTTTCTAATATCACTATCTTTCATAAGATCAAATAGAATTTTTACTATTGGTCCATCAAATCTTAATGTTTTCCAGAAGTCCATATATGTACCTGGCTTAAATCTCTCTAGCTTTGGTAATACAAGTGCTGTTGGTCCAAATCTTGTAAGTTCACCCTCTAATACATCAGGATCACCATGTAGTGCTGCAAATGGAAGTTTTGGGTTTTGTACCATATATACTTTACCTTTTAAGATCTTCTCATTTGTCATATAAAAACTACCAGCAACAGGAAGACAACTCATATCAAGTCCATATCCCATTTTGTGAGCTAAGAATAATGAGTGAGCACCAGCATTTACTGTGATGAAGTCTGCTTCATAAGTAGCTGTTTCAGTTCTTGCTTCATAAGTTCCTTCAGATGTTTTTAACATTTGTTTAACTTCAGAGTTTACAAATACATCTACAGTTTTACCCTCTTGAGCTTTAGCATTTTCAATTAAAGAGTTTGCCATCTTTTCGAAATCAACTGTTGTCCATTCACCTTGTGAACCAACACCGATGATATCTTCTGGTCTTTCATTACCCTCTTCATCATATACAAGCTTAGGCTCGATCTCTTTTAATTGCTCTTTATTCCATACTTGAAGATTTGGGAAAAGTGTTACAAACTCTTCATATCTTTTCTTCATAAAATCGATCTCTTTTGCTCCAACACCTAAAGCCATCTTTTGATGAGAGAACATAGCTTCATTTTCTAATCCATATTGTAGACAGTATTTTTCAACC
>CAYFGQ010000105.1:0-9220 GCA_964342525.1 uncultured Arcobacteraceae bacterium | reverse complement strand
ATTTTTTTACCAGCTTGGTTTAGATCATCTATAGAGTTTACACCAGAATTTTTATTTGCTAAGATCGCAAGTGAAGATTGAGCATAAGGGATAGAAAAATCAATAGATTTTTTTCTCTCTTCAGTAATAGTCATAGAAGAGATTATCATATCTATTTTGCCAGTTTTAAGTGAAGGGATAAGTCCATCCCAAGCGATATTTTCTATCACAACTTCACGTCCAAGGTGAGCACCTAAAGCTTTTGCAAAATCAACAGATACACCTGATGGAGTACCATCTTTTTCACTCATCTCAAATGGAGGATATGCAAGCTCCATACCCACTTTTAGTACTTTCTTTTGAGTGTTTTCTTCACTTTTCATATCAGTTTTTTTATCACCACAAGCTGTGAAAAAAAGTGCTGTGAAAAATGCCATAGACAATAAAACCAGTTTTTTCATTATGTACCTTTTTTAATTATTTTATGAAATAGTATCAAAAAAAGAGTAATAAGTTTATTTTTATGTGATCTTATTGGTCACAATTTTTATATGTTCTTAGTTTTTTTCTTGATGCTCTATCTACAAGAGTAAATATCTTATCTATTTCATCTTTTATTTTTGTTTTTTTATGACCTTTTACTTTATATAAATTTATCTCATAGCTATCTAGTAGTTTGAAAAACTCTTTATAAAGTTCAGTATTTTTTATTGGTTTTTGGGTTTTAGTTTTGTACTCACTTTTTTCTAGCTTCTCCCTTCTTGATTCTAAAGTGATTATATTTTGACAATCTGTATATACATCTATCTTTGTTGTATCTTCTGATATATTTTTAAGTGCCCAAAGAAGGGTTTCAAGTTCAAGTTTTGTAGATGACGTATCATAAAAGAGTTTTGTTTTTATATTTGATTTATCTATTGATTTTAAATCATCAAGTATTAGATATGCACCAAAGCCTATTTTCTCTTGTGGATTTACACTAGAATCACAAAAAACTATTTTTTTATTCATAAGAAAATTATATCATAAAAATTAATCTGTATTTTTATACTTAAAATCTATATCCTATTCTAAGTATAAACGATCTATCTATATTTGGTATTTTATATTCTTCATTTGATATTGTAGTTTTTTTTCGTTTTCTAAAATATATGTGATATGCTGGTTGAATATATAAAGATTTATTTATAAAAAATTGATATCCAATACCAGGACCGATGTCAATTGTTTTCATATTAGAACTTTCATTTGTATTTGTATTTTTAATTTTCCAGTTGTGAGACTCAATAAATCCATATATATGAAAGCCTTGGTATATATAATATCCTAAAAATAAACCATAAGAACCATGATCATAATATCTCTCAAAGTTTTTTGAACCATTTACAGCTGAATTTTCTTCAATATCATAAGAACCAATTTTTAAGCAACTTAATCTCACTCTATATTCATTATTTGAAATACCTAAACTAATATGATATCCATCATAAATATAAGCAAATGGAATACCTTCTATTTCAAATTTTGCAGATTTTGAGAATAAAAGTGTACTTAAAAGTATTAAACTTAATAGTTTTTTCATAAATTTTCCTTTTTATGAAGACTAACAAATTTAAAAAACTATTTCATTATACTTGGTTAATTTTATAAGTGTTTTTTTAATCTACTTAATGCTACAGGTGTGATTCCTAAAAATGAAGCAATTATATATTGTGGTATATGATCTAAAAGATCATTATACTTTTCTAGGAACTCTTCATATTGATATATGTGAGATAAACTTTTTTTCTCCATAATCTCTTTTTGCATAGATTCGATCCATTTAGATTTTATAATATTCTCTACAGTTTCTATTTTTTTTATCTTTTTATATAAAGATTTTAAATCATCATAGGTTATTTCGATGATTTCACAATCAGATAAGGCTTCTATAAATAAATTTGAAGGTTTTTGCTGTAAAAAACTATTATAGTCTCCGATAAATCTATCTTCTATATTTAGTTTTTTATTGTTTGCACTAATTTGACAAGTTAATTCTTTTGCCTTTTCATCTATATAGTACATCCTTGCAATGCCAGAATTTATAAATCTTATCTCTTTTGATACCTCTCCTGCATGTTGGAGAATATCTCTCTTTTTATATTTCTTAAGATGTAAATGTTTTTTTATACAATTCCATTCTTCATTGTCAATAGAAACTAGTTTTTCTAAAAAAGTTTTAAATTCTATATACATGAGTTAATTATATCATTAAAAAAGATCTTTTTATCAACTAAAAATGACAGACTTTATTTTTACCAGTGTTTTTAGCTTTATATAGAAGATCATCTGCTTGTTTATATAAACTATCTGTAGATTTTATATCTTCAGCATTTATGGATACTAAACCTATTGAAATTGTAATGTAAGTACTTACTTCATTTTTTTTGTGGGGAATTTTTAGCTCTTCTATATTTGTTTTAATTGTATTTGCAAATTGTATAGCTTTTTCTTTTGTATCGGTTTTAAAAATGATACTAAACTCTTCTCCTCCAAGTCTAAAACAATAATCCTCAGCTCTTTTTAGAGAGTTTTTAAGACAAGATGCTACATTAATAAGTACATCATCTCCCATTTGATGTCCATAGTTATCGTTATATTGTTTAAAGAAGTCTATATCTAGAATAAGAAATGAAACCAGTTCATTTTCTCTTTTTGCTCCATTTATAATCTTTGGAAATTGACTATTGAAATATCTTCTATTGTAGATATTTGTTAGTCCATCGGTTATGGATATCTCTTCTAGTCTTTTTTTGCTAGTGATATCTTGTCTTATGGCTGTATATCCTATTTTTTTGCCACTAAGATCATATGTAGGGGAGATTGAGGCTTTTACCCAATATGTATGTTTATTTTTTTTAAGATTTTTTATTTCACCTGTCCATGTTTTATTTTTTTTGATAGTATCCCACATTGTAGAGTAGAAGGAATCAGGTAGGTCAGGGTGTTTGATCATTCTATGGGTATTTCCTATTAGCTCTTCTTTTGTATATCCACTTATATCACAAAAAGCTTTTGATACTGAGGTGATATTACCATCAAGGTCTGTGGATGAGCTTACTATATTTTTATCTATAAGATTTATATAGTTATCTAACTCTTTTTGATTTCTTTTTATCTCAGTGATATCTTGTACTGTTCCTAGAATAGTATTTATCTCAGGATAAAGTTTCCCTTTACATTCCACAAATATGGTTTTTTTATTGTCTTGGCGTTTTATTCTATATGTACAGTGATGATCCGCTTTTCCTAGGATACAATTATTCATAGAATTTTCAAAAGTTTTCCAGTCCTCTTTATACATAAGTTTTTGTAGTAGATCTGGTCCATGCTCCTCATCTGAAGTTAAACCAAACATATCAACTATGTTTTTAGACCATTTTGCTTTTCTTGTGTCTATATTTAGCTCCCATTCTCCAAGGTTTGCTATTTTTTTAGCTTCTTCGAGGATAAGGTTTTTTCTTTTTAACTCTTTTTCATAAAAGGATTTAAGATAAAGCAAAATAGCTACAACAAATATAGAATCAATTAAAGGTGTCCAAAAGCCTATGGTATATGATTTTTCATCATGCCCTTTTCCCCAAAAATATTCTATTTGAATATAAACAAGCAGTTCACTAAAAACAACTGCAAATAAAACAATAATAAAGGTTAATAAAAAATAAGAGTTCAATATTTTATACATGAACTATTATACTATAAAAGTACTTCTAAAGTTACTTTTATATTACATTTAATTATTAGTTTATAGTAAAATAAAGTATTATTCTATTTTGTAACCTAGTTCGTAGTTATTTGTTATTTGAAGGTCTGGTATTTTTCTTTTGAGTCTATGGATGGCTCCTCTTATTTTATTTAGACAAAAATTACTATTTTCCCAAATATGTAAATAGAGTTGTTCATGGGTAATAATATTGTTTTTATGTTTTATCAATGTCTCGATCAATTTTTTCTCATTTTTTGTAATATTTACTTCATAGTTGTTTCTATATAAAACTTTTTTGTCTGTACAAAATTTAAATCCATTTTTTAGGCCTACTTTGTTGTTTTGGATTATCTTAGATTCCTTTTTTTTAACCCTATGCATGATAAGTTGTATATTTACTTTTAAAATCTCATTTTTAAATGGTTTTATTATATATCCAAAAGCAGAGCTACTTTCTATAGAAAGTAATGCTTCTTCATCATAAAAAGAGGTAACAAAAATAGATGGTATTTCAAAACGTTTATAAATAGTATTGCATGATTCTATACCATCTATTCTTCCATTTATATCTATATCGATAAGTATAAGATCCACAGGGTTATGTTCAAGAAATTTTATTGTATCATCATGGTTATTTGTAATGCCCAATACATTAAACCCAATTTTATTAAGATAATTTTTTAGATTCTGGGCATATGTGAAATTTATATCTACAATTAAAAGATTATAATTTTTTTTAACCATACCCATCCCCATCTAATTTTTTGCAAAGTAATAATTTTTATAGTGATTTAATTTTATAAGAAAATATGTTATTAAAAACAAATTATTTACAAATTATTTTTATAACGGAAACCCTTTCTAAGCCCATGTAAAGTACCGTAAAATGGTTATTTTTAGAACTTTTTAGTTTCTTTAATAATGTTCTGTATAACTAAAGCCACTTTAAACCTTTCTGTAACATTATATTTATTTAGCGTCACCCCCTACGTCACATAATTAAAATTTATGAAAATTTGTGAAAAATGTGCTATTTTTGGGCAGATAAATTATTTGCATAATATAATTAAAATGCAAAAATAACTTTGCAAATTATAGCATTTTGTGATTCTAGATTTTTCTTGATTAAAATTATTTACATGGAAAAAGAAACAAATAGATAACAAATAAAAATATATAGCTTAATGGATAAATTGATATACTTTCATAAAAATTTGGGCAAGCATAATTTTTATAAATTGCCATAGAATCAAAAGGGATCTAAATGAACGAACTAGCAGGAAAAAAAGCGCCAAAAGAGATCTTGGAAAATATACCAAGTCTTATTAGTAAATATTATCTAAATTATCCAGATGTGGGAGATAAAGATCAATTAATAAGTTTTGGTACTTCAGGGCATAGGGGAAGCACTTTAAAAAATAGTTTCAATGAAGCTCATATCTTAGCAGTAACTCAAGCCGTTGTTGATTATAGAAAAGAGCAAAATATTAAAGGTCCACTTTTTATAGGTATGGATACCCATGCCTTATCGATTCCAGCACATAACACAGCACTTCAAGTATTAGCAGCAAATGACGTGGAAGTATACTATGCAAAAGATTTTGAATATACACCTACACCAGTTATCTCACACGCTATTTTAAATCATAAAGGATCTGATGGTATTGTGATCACACCATCACATAATCCTCCATGTGATGGTGGATTTAAATATAATGGACTTGATGGTGGTCCTGCAGATGTAGATATCACTTCAGTGATTCAAGATAAGGCAAATGAATATTTAAAAGCTAAATTGGAAGGTGTGATTTATTTAGAGATAGATGAAGCTTTACAATCTGGAAACTTAAAAGAGTATGATTTTGCTACACCATATGTAAGTGATTTAAAAAATGTGATCAATATGGATGCTATAAAAGATGCAAAACTTAAAATTGGTGCCGATGCTATGGGTGGAAGTGGTATGAAGTATTATCATCTTATCAAAGAGATGTATGGTTTAGATATTGAAGTATTTAATGATAGTGCAGATTTTACTTTTTCATTTATGCATTGTGATAAGGATGGAAAGATAAGAATGGATTGTTCATCTCCTTTTGCAATGGCTGGGCTTGTTGAGTATAAAGATAAGTTTGATATAGCTTTTGGGAATGATACAGATTTTGATAGACATGGTATTGTTACAAGAAGCAAAGGTCTTTTAAATCCAAATCATTATCTAAGTGTTGCAATTGATTATCTAAGTAAAAATCGTGAATTTGATGGACTTGGTATTGGAAAAACACTTGTAAGTTCTTCTATGATTGATAGGGTAGCATCTGATAACTCTAAAGAGGTGTTAGAGACACCAGTAGGCTTTAAATGGTTTGTTAAACCTTTAGTTGATGGTAAAGTGTTCTTTGGAGGAGAAGAGAGTGCAGGAGCTAGTTTTTTAAGATTTGATAGAGCTGTTTGGTCTACAGATAAAGATGGTATCATCTTAAATTTATTATCAGCAGAGATATTAGCAACTACAAAAATGGATGCTGGAGAGTATTATGATACTCTTACTGAAAAACACGGAAATCCAATCTATGCAAGAATAGATGCCCCAGCAAATTCTGAGCAAAAAACAAAACTAAAAAATCTAACACCAGAAGATATCAAAGCAGATACTTTAGCAGGTGAGAAAATAGAGTCAATTTTAACAACAGCAAGTAATGGTGCAAAAATTGGTGGACTTAAAATAAATACACAAAATGGATGGTGTGCCCTAAGACCATCTGGAACTGAAGATGTTTATAAAATCTATGCGGAGAGTTTTATATCTGAGGATCATCTAAAAACAATTCAAAGTGAAGCACAGGAGATTGTTAAAGGGTTATTTTAACCCTTACACTCCCTATTAATTCTAATAGTAAATCTAACACCATCCTCAACATTTCTAGCACATATTCCACTATCTATTTTATCAAGGATTTGTTTAGTCATATAAAGACCTATACCTGTACCTTTACCTTCTTCTTTTGTTGTGAAGTTTGGCTCAAAGATTCTTTTTATAAGGTTTGCAGGGATTCCTCCTGCATTATCTTGTATGAGAATTTCATCTTTATCTATAATGATCAGGATAGTTCTATTTTTGATTTTGTTATCCACAAAGGCATCTTTTGAGTTATTGATCAGATTGATAAGTACATGTTTAAACTCATTTTCAATTCCATCTATTTCAAAATTAGCCCTTACATCTACTTTTGTTTTTATTTGATTTTTTATTAATTCGTCATTTAATAGTAATAATACACTCTCGGTACTTTTTTCTACAGAGAATAGTTTTGTAGTTTTATTTGGACGAAGGAAATTTCTAAATTCATTTAGAGTTTTTGTCATATGATCTAATTGTTCATTTGTTTTTTCTTGGAACTCTTCTATCTCTTCACTATAAATAGGCTCACCAGGTTCTTTCATAGCTGTAAGTAGCTCTGTTCTCATTTTAAGTATATTAATTGGTTGTGCCCATTGGTGTGCAATAGCATCTATCATTTCACCCATAGCAGCGTGTTTTGATTGATTGAAGATTAGTTTATCTTTATTACGTAACTCTTCAAGGTGATTTTTTATATTTGTAATTAGTACTAAGATAATTGTAAAAAATGCCATGGTTCCAGCTAAGATAAAATAAAATCTATCTTGAATATCTTTTTTATAGATATTTGATTTTGATTCATAATTTTTTATAATCGTATCAAACTCTGCTATTATTGTGTTTTCTGATAATTTTGATATAAGTTTTTTAAGTTCTGGTAGCTCAGTGTAGAGAACTCTAATATGCATATAATTAAGTCTATAATCTAAACTCTCTTCTTTGTTTTCTTCAAAATATTTAAATAACTCCTTTTGTATCATATGATTTTTTAGGAAGTTGTTTTGTTGATACATTGCTGATGTTATAAATTTTACAAAGTTTTTGTAATATGTATCTTCATATTGAACATCTCTTTTTATTTTTCTATATAGGATTGATAGAGAGTTTTTTACCCTAGAGTTTCTTTTTATATAATCGTTTGTATTTTCTAAGATTTTGTTTTGTTTTTCAAAGATTTTATTTAGTTGTTTTGTCACTTCAGGATAGTTTGTATTTAGATTCTCATCATGTTTTAATAGCTCTTCTATTTCTTTAAATCTTTTAAAGTTGTTTGTTGTTTTGTCATTGTTAAAATATAGTTTGATTACTGCTTCACTTACAATATTTTCATGTTTAAAGATATTGTCTTTTAATTGATATAGTAGATTTGTTGTTTTTAGATATGTGGAGTTAAAGCTATTTATATTTTTATTATAATCCATTGCTAAAACTATGATTATAAACATTGAAAGAGTAATACCAATAAATCTATAATCAAGCTTCAAATCAATCCCTTATAAAAGTTGCTGGAATCTCTCCAGTTAAAGTTCTTAAAAAAGATTCAATTGCTACCACTTCATCTTCTTGTAATCTTACACCAATATTATAAAAGCCCATTAGTGTGATAGCATCTCTTAGATTAGATATACTCCCATCGTGAAAGTAGGGTGCGGTTTTATCCACATTTCTAAGGCTTGGCACGATAAATACCATTTTATCACTCTCTTTTTTTGTTACATCATATCTATCTTTCCAGTCATTGTCAACTGTGGTTCTTTCAATCACCGAACCAAATTTTTGGTAGGAGTTTCCACCTATATTTATACCATTGTGGCAAGATACACAACCATAGGAGATAAATAGATCAAGACCTTTTTCTTCCTCTTTTGATAGCTCTAACTCTTTTCTTAGGTATTTATCAAATTTAGAATTAATACTTAAAAGGGTTTCTTCAAATTCATATATAGCTTCAAGCATATTTTCAAATGTGGGAGGGGAGCTAAATGCTTTTAAAAACATTCCTTTATATTTTGGTGAAGCTTTTAGACGTTTTATTATAATTTCTTTATCTCCAGCCATTTCATGTTTTGCTAAAAGGGGACCTAGAAGTTGTTCATCTAAATCTGTGGCTCTTCCATTCCAAAAATATCCTATTTTGTATTGTAGATTAAAAACTGATAGGGAGTTCATATCTCCCATTTTTTTATCTGTACCTACGCTAAATTGTCTATTTTCAGCACCATAGGTATTATGACAAGTAAAACATGAGATATCTTGATCCCTAGATAAAATTGGATCATAAAATAAAGCTTTTCCTAATTTTACAACATCTTCATCATATTCAATTTTTTGAGGTAGGGGCATAAAAAGGGCTGAGGCATAAAAATAGCTATAAAAAAATATTGATAATAGAATTATTTTCATTATGAGTCCCCTTTGATAATTTTATTGTTTATTATATATTCGATTGTTGATTGAAAAACTTACACTAAATAATATATTATCAAAGAATTATAAAAAGTTTACTAAAATAGTGTCATTTTTGTAACTTTTTAGAAAATAGGTTAGTAGGTTAGTAGGTTAGTAGGTTAGTAGGTTAGTAGGTTAGTAGGTTA
>CAYFGQ010000104.1:0-9378 GCA_964342525.1 uncultured Arcobacteraceae bacterium | reverse complement strand
TCTTCACTTGTCAAGGGTTTTTTCTTATTATTTCCTTAAATTTTGGAATTCTTTGCTTTTTTTAGTTTTTTATTATTTTTTTATAGTTTTTAGTAATATTTTATAGATTTATGATTTTTACACTTATCTAATTCTTGATTCTCATTTCTTTTAAACATAAAAAAAGGAAGCCAATAAATTGACTCCCCTCTTCTCATTTCTAAATTCTAATTTAGATGCCAAATCTTTCTTTCATTCTTTTTTCATGTTCTGTTGGTTCAGCTTCTTCTTCTAGCTCTTTTTCCATCTCTTTAATTTTTTCATCTGTTAAGATTTGAGTAGGAGCTTCATTTTCTGTAAAATCCTCTTCATTTGTTTTATATACAGTTGGTCTTTTTTTATTATAACCATCTCCCCATCTTGAAAGAAGAGAAATATTAACTGCAGCATATCTTGGTATCTCATCACCATCATAGTATCCACTTTTATTTGACATCATTGCTGAAAGATCAAATTGGAACCATTTCAAACCAAATCCAACACCTGCAGTTGCAATCACGCCATCATCATAAATGTCAGATGCAAGATCTGTCATTGCACCAGCTCTTAGGGCAAACCATGAAGCAGGATGAAGTTCAATACCTGCACCTATCATTTGAGTTTCTTCTCCTGGGATAATAGTTTCACTCTTTTGAAGATCTGCATCTAGAGCAAATTCTATATTATCATCCCATATTGGATAACTAACACCTACTCTAAAATATGGATCAAGCTTATAATCGCTAGACTTTGTAACTGCTGATCCTACGGTATCAACTTCAAATTTGGGAGAATTAATATTTTTTCCTACTAAACCTAGAGTTAAATCAGTACCCTTAGGTTGATAAGCTAAACCTAAATCTAAACCAAATGTATCTTTATATGTAATCTCATTTGCTGAGCTATCTGATTCATCATTTGCATCTCCAGATTTTTTACCTAAATCAACCTTTTTGTCATATCCAGTTAAATTCATATATTTTACATTTAGACCAAAACTCCAAAAACCACTAGAAAAGTCATATGCTTTTGCATAAGATATTGGAACTTCACCTAATAATAACGCATCCAATTGAACATAAGAGTGTCCATTATCTACAGCATACTCTAAAGATGAGCTTTCATATTTAGCTTGGGTAGTAGCTGTATAGGTATCTGTATCAGGATCATATGAATAATAAGAATTATTCTTCTTAAATATTAAATCTAATCTATTAGCATCAATCTTTAATTGCATCCCTACATCAGCATCTAGATATACACCTATAGCTACAGCATCAGACATTTGAGCAGCTAAAGATACTCCGGCTCCTACTTGTAATGCATTTTTTGCACTGATACTTGATAATGTTGTTTTTGCAGTTTTTAAGTTATTTATATCAGTTTGAGAGTTTGATCCATTATTCCCTGCATTTTTAGCAATAGTATCAAGTGTCTCTTGAAAATTAATGTTTGATAAAGTATCCATATTATTTGCCATATTGGATTCTCTAAATCCTGCACCAACGTTTAAACTAATTTCAGTAGTATAATCACTAAGTCTCAAAAGTGCTGGATTATAATACCCAGCTAAACTTCCTCTTGTACTTGCTACACCTGTTCCACCCATTCCAGTTGCTTTAAAACCTATTGGTTTCATCTCATAAGCAGATAATGAACTTGCTAATCCTAAGGCTATAGTTCCTGTAAGTACTCTTTTTAAATACATGATAACTCCTAACTATTTTTTCACTGATATATTATAGCAAGTTACTTTATAAATTTACTAATATTACTATCTGGCTATCTGTAATAGTTATAGTATAAAAAGGGCACGATTTAAACAGAAAGTATTTTAATTTTATTGAATTTAGTTATTACACCATCAAACTAATTTCCACTAGTTTGATAGTATAATTAAGTAATTTTATTTTTCGATTTTATATCCAAGCTCTTTAAGTCTTTCAACTAAAGGTGGATGGGAATAATAAAAGAATATAAATAAAGGATGAGATAAAGGGAATGATTTATTTTCATTTGCCAGTTTTAATAAAGCAGAGACTAAATTATTTTTTGTACTTAGGTTTGATCCAAACTCATCTGCTGCATATTCATTATGACGACTAATTAAAGAAATTAGAGGCATTGCAAAGAAAAAGAAAATATCTGAAAAGATATAAAAAACAACCAACTGAGCAAATGATTCATTGGCAAGATTTAATGATAAAAATAATTCATCTGAAAGATTCCCAAAAATAGCAAAAAATATAAACATAACAACACCCATAATACCTATATTTTTTAAGATATCTCCATTTTTAAAGTGCCCTAGTTCATGTCCTAGTACCGCTAAAAGTTCATCATGTGTTAACTTTTCAATTAAAGTATCAAATAATACAACTCTTTTGGTTGATCCCAATCCACCAAAATATGCATTTAGTCTATTATCTCTTTTTGAAGCATCTACAGAAAATACTCCTGAGCTTTTAAATCCAACTTGATCAAGTAACTTCTCAATCTTTTGCTCAAGCTCTTTATCTTTTAAACTCTCAAATTTATCAAACATCTTATCACGAATAATAGGATAAAGCATATTTATTAAAATGATCACAGCAAAAATAAAAGCAAATCCCCAAATCCACCAATTAGATAAATTATCAATAATTAAAGAAAGAAGTGCAATTACGATTGATCCAAATATTAAAAATAAAGCTCCTGTTTTAATTGTATCTTTTATAAATAATACTGGTGTCATGTTCGAAAAGCCAAACTCTTTATCAAGTTTAAATGTTGAGTATAAACTAAATGGTAGTGTAAGTAACCAATTAATTATAATAAATAGATCAACAAATACAACTGCTTTTAACCATCCGTTTAGGGATGCCGTAGCAGAATCTAAAAGGGATAACCCAAAACCAATCCACATAAAAAATATAATAAAACCATAAAAAGAACTTGCAATGGAAACCTTTTGTGTTGCCACTGCATAATCTGCTGCTTCTTTATATTTAGCTTCATCTAAAATAACAGCCTCTTTTTGTTTTGCATCTTTTACATACCCTATTTGCATAAAAGCTGTATAAACTGTTAATGCAAAATATAAACAATATCCTACGATAAATATTTCTAACATCATAATCCTTTAAAGAATGTATTAAATTTCGAAACAAGATTCTCTTCATCACTGATATAGATAATCTCATAATTTTCACTAAAACTTGCCTTTGTCCAGTTTGCACTTCCAAACACTACAGTTTTTTTATCAAAAATTGCTAACTTTGTATGAAGTTTTTCTTTTAGTTTTCTAGCATCTAATTTTCTTAGATCAGCACCTTTGTCATAAACTATATTTACTTCAACACCTTTTTTCTTTGCTTTTTTTAATTGTTTGATAAACTTTTTATACCCTAAATTATACATAGCAATATCTATTGAACTTTTTGAATTTTTGATAAGTTTTTCAATATGATTTTTTGCTTTTTTTGCATCTGCAGGTAAAAAGTAAATATACTCTTTTGCATAAAGTGTGATGGATAAAAGTAGTGAAATTATTATGTATTTCAAGAATCCCCTTTTCATGTTTTAATTTAAATTTTTGAATGATACAAAAAAAGAGGTAAAAGATTAGAAAAGCTTTTAATAAAGCTTTCTAATTTTAAGTTGATTTAATATTTAAATATTTTGATTTAGCTAGCGTGAAGTTCTGAATTATCTTCAGCAACTTTTTGCCTAATATTTCTTTTCTTAATATAATTATTTAATCCAATATGATTATTATATCCAAGAAGTTTTGCAATCTTTCTAGTTGATAATCCAACAGCAAGAAGCTCTTCAATTTTTTCCCTTTGTTCATCAAATTTAGATTTTTGAATAGTACCTTTTGGTTTACCTAAATTCATACCAGCCATCTTTTTCGCACTAAGTGCTTCTTTGGTTCTGATACTCATTAGATCCTTCTCAAGGTCTACCATCATCTTTATCATTTTTACTACAATTTGAGAAAGCATGTCATCCTTAGATAAATCCAGTCCTTGTTTAGTAACTATGATCCTAACACCTTTTTCAACAAGTTGTTTTATTGTATTTAAAATAGCTTCTGTTGTTCTACCAAATACATTTAAATCATACACAAGAAGTGTACAAGTTTTTTTACAATCTTGAAGTAAAATTGATATTTTTTCTTCTTCACTTGGAAGATTTATTTCCACATCTATAGTTTCGTAATCTACTATATTATGTTCATCAACATATTTTTTTAGACCAAAAACCTGTTCTTTAGTGTAGGTAACATTGTTCTTATTTACTCTGATAAATGCTATAAACTTTTCCATAAGTACCCTTATACATTTTGTATAATACAAAATCGAATTGTATAACAATTTGATTAAGTATATTCTTTAATTGTTATACGAAATGATAACCTTTTCAAGATTAAACTAATCTTAAGAAATGAATAATTTATTTCTTTTCCTTTATTAAAAGTAGTTTTTGGATAAAATAGAAAATATCTTAATAAGGATTTATATGAAATTAATAATAGCAATCACTGGTGCTAGTGGTGTAGAGATAGGTTTTAAGCTACTTAAACTACTCCCTAAAGATGTAGAAAAACATTTAATAGTATCAAATAGCGCGAAAAAAACGCTAAATCTTGAAAATCAAAAACATATAAAAGATTTAATAGAAGATGATGTAATTTTATATAATGATAATGATATTGGAGCAAGTTTAGCATCAGGTTCTTTTGGAGCAGATAAGATGATCATCGTACCTTGTAGTATGAATACTTTAGCAAAGTGTGCATCAGGTATAAGTGACTCACTTATCACAAGAGCTTTTTATGTGATGTTAAAAGAGAAAAGAGATATAATCTTAACACCAAGAGAGATACCATATCCAACTATTAGTTTGGAGCAAATGACAAAACTCTCTTCTTATGGGGTTATAATTGCTCCTCCTGTTTTGGGGTATTATTCAGGACAAAAAACCCTAGGGGATATGGAAAATTTTTTAATAGGTAAATGGCTTGATCTATTAAAGATTCCAAACGATTTATATAAAAGATGGGGACATGATGAGAAAAGCAATATATAGTGGAACTTTTGATCCAATTACAAAAGGTCATCTAGATATTATTAAAAGGGGACTTACTATGTTTGATTCTGTGACTGTGGCTGTAGCTACATCACAATTAAAGATGCCAATGTTTGATATTGAGACAAGAATTGGACTAGTAAAAAAAGCAACTGAGGGACTAAATGTAAAGGTAAAACACTTCGATACTTTACTTGTAGATTTTGCAAGAAAAGAGGAGATTTTTCATGTTATAAGGGGTCTTAGAGCGGTAAGTGATTTTGAGTATGAACTTCAAATGGGATATGCAAATTCGTCTGTTGATAAAAGGATAGAAACCATATATCTTATGCCTAGTTTAGAAAACGCTTTTATTAGCTCATCTATTGTGAGAGAACTTATAAGATTTAAGGGTGATTTTACTCACCTTGTACCAAAAAATATAATTGAGGATTTAAATAAATGTATATAATTATTGAAGGGATTGATACAGCAGGGAAATCTACACAGCTAGATATTTTAAACCAAAAATACCCTGATGCAATCTTTACAAAAGAGCCAGGTGGAACAGAACTTGGAGTTGATCTAAGGCAGATGGTTCTTACAGGACGTGCAAAAAGTAAAGTAGCTGAGATGCTTTTATTTTTAGCAGATCGTGCTGAACACACAGAGGAAATAGTAAAACAAAATAAAGATAAGATTCTTATAAGTGATAGGGGTTTTGTATCTGGGATTGCTTATGCTAAAGACTTTCCAATAGAGATGACAATTGAGCTTAATAAAATAGCTCTTGATGGGGAGATGCCTGATAAACTTATCATGCTTGAACTAAGTCCGCAAGAGCTTCAAAATAGACTAAGTGCAAAAGAGAATGATGCCATAGAATTAAGAGGGATAGAATATCTTTTAGAGGTTCAATCCAGAATGAAAACAGTAATAAAATCACTTGATATAGATGCACTTATAATTGATGCAAGTAAAAATATAGAAGATATAGCAAAAGAGATTGAAGATTACATAGGGGTATAAAATGGAGAATAGTAGTTTACTTGAACTGGTAAAAAGATCAATAAATGATAAGCTGGAGGGTAAAACTACTATTGATTTTTCCCTAAAAGAAAAGTATCCTGAACTAAATGAACAAAGAGCTACTTTTGTAACTCTAAACCTAAATGGAAATCTTAGGGGATGTATAGGATCACTACTACCACAAAGATCACTTTTTGATGATCTAGTTCATAATGCAAAAGCAGCAGCTTTTGAAGATCCAAGATTCCCTCCCCTTACAACAGAAGAGTTTAATAATATAGATATAGAGATATCAATACTTACTATCCCTACCCTACTTAAATATACAGATATAAATGATCTAAAAAATAAATTAAGAGTTGGAATTGATGGTGTTATTTTAAAAGATGGAGCTTATCAAGCAACATTCTTACCATCAGTTTGGGAACAACTTCCTACATTTGAGCTTTTCTTTTCTCACCTTTGTAATAAAGCTAGATTAAATCAAAACTGCTTAGAAAATCATCCACAAATTTATATTTATCAAACTAAGAAGATAAAATGAATTACTTTAAAGAGGATAATGGAAAACTAGTTTGTCTTCTTTGTAGTCATTATTGTAGATTAAGAGAAGGACAAAGTGGAATATGTGGAGTAAATAAAAACACTGGAGACAAAATAGAGTGTTTAGTATATGGATATCCCTGTACAATAAATATTGACCCCATAGAGAAAAAACCTTTATATCATTTTTTTCCCTCTTCTAACTCTTTATCTTTAGGAACTATTGGTTGTAATTTCAGGTGCTCTTTTTGTCAAAACTGGAGTATCTCCCAAGAAAAAGAGATAAAAAGTAAAAACTATTTTGCTCCAGAGGCTATAGTTGATATTGCATTAAATCATGAATGTAAATCTATATCTTATACATATAATGAACCAACCATATTTTATCCCTATGCAAAAGATATTGCCCTTTTAGCAAAACAAAATGGACTAAAAAATATTTTTGTAAGCAATGGTTTTGAATCAACGGAAATGATCAATGATATGAAAGGCATAATAGATGCTGTGAATATTGATCTAAAAACCTTTGATGAAAAATATTATAAAAAGATGGGTGGAAGATTGGATAATATATTAGAAAATCTAAAGCTATTTGTTAAAAATGGTATTTGGGTAGAGATTACTACCCTTGTAATTCCAACAAAAAATGACTCGAAAGAAGAGTTAAATCAAATAGCTTCATTTATAGCTGAAGAACTTGGAACTTTTATCCCTTGGCATATATCTGCCTTTCATCCTGACTTCAAAGAGCAATCTCTACCTAGAACTTCACTTGATACTTTAAGACAAGCATATAGGATTGGAAAAGAAAATGGTTTAGAATTTGTATATATAGGAAATGCAGGACAAGATAATATCACTAAATGCTCTAAATGTAGAGAACAACTAATATATAGAAAGAACTTTAAAACTATCTCAAAAAACCTAGATGAAGATAGATGCCCAAATTGTGATACAAAACTAGAAGGAGTTTTTAAATGAATCTAAGAGATACAGCCTTTGCAGGATCTTTTTATCCTGATAATGAAAAAGAAATAGATAAATATATAAAGCATTTTGATTCTATTTTAAAAAATTCAAATTTTAAGCTAGATGATTCACTAAATATTAGAGCTATCATCTCTCCCCATGCAGGATATATCTATAGTGGATTTACAGCAAATGCAGGGTTTAAATATCTGGAAAAGAAATCACCTAAAACTATAATAGTAATAGGTCCAAGTCATAGGGTTTATCTAGATGGCTTATCAATTTCTAAATATGAACAATATAAAACACCGTATGGAAATCTTCCAATAGATACAAATCTTGTAAATAAACTAGACGATAAATTTGATTTTATAGATTTTTATCCAAAAGTTCATGTAGAACACTCAACTGAAACACAATTTCCATTTATAAAAAAATATCAAAAAGATGTAAAGGTGATAGAGCTTATTTATGGCAAAATTGATTATGAGGATATATCTAAAGTTATAGATTATCTACTAGAAGATAAAGATAATTTTATAATCATAAGTACAGACCTTAGCCACTTTTATACACAAAAAGAAGCTAAGCATATAGATAATATATGTATAGAGGCAATAAAACAAATGGATATGCCTACATTTGATAAGGGCTGTGAGGCTTGTGGAATAGTTGGTGTAAAGGCAATAATTAGTTCAGCAAATAAGCAAAATATGAAAAGTAAAATCATAGATTATAGAACAAGTGCGGATGCAAGTGGGGATACTTCAAGAGTAGTTGGGTATGTTTCTGCTATAATCCACGAAAATTAATTTTAATTAACAGTGTACAATGAACAGTGAACAATTATTGAGCTCACTTCGTTCGCAATTTTTTAAATATTGTTGCAAAGCAACTCCTTAATTGTTCATTATTCACTGTTCATTATTCACTAAATAGGAGATTTTAATGGGTAGAGCTTTTGAATATAGAAAAGCAGCAAAAATGAAAAGATGGGGAGCGATGTCTAGAGTTTTCCCTAAATTAGCAAAAGCAGTTGAGATGGCAGCAAAAGCTGGTGGTCCAGATCCAGAGATGAATTCAGCACTAAGAACAGCAATCTTAAATGCTAAAGCTGAAAATATGCCAAAGACAAATATTGAAGCGGCTATTAAAAGAGCTACAGGAAAAGATGCGGCAAACTATACAGATGTAAACTTTGAAGGTAAAGGACCTCATGGTTCATTAATATTTGTTGAGACTGCAACAGATAATAATACAAGAACAGTAGCAAATGTAAAAATGTATTTTAATAAAAATGGTGGTTCATTAGCACCAACTGGTTCTTTAGAATTTTTCTTTGATAGAAAAGCTATTTTTGAGTTTAATAAAACTGAAGATATGGATCTTGAAGAGCTAGAGTTAGAACTTATCGATTTTGGTCTTGAAGAGATTGAAGAGGAAGAAGGTATTGTATTAGTTACTTCTGATTATACTGATTTTGGTACTTTAAATAAAGCATTTGAAGATATGGGGATTGAACTTACAAAAGCTAAGTTAGAGAGAATCTCAAATAATCCAAAAGAGTTTACTGAAGAAGAGCAAGAAGAGATTGGTAAATTAATTGAAAAGCTTGAAGATGACGATGATGTTCAAGCTGTTTATACTAATATAGCTTAGTTGGTATGTTTATAGGTTGCACTAACCTACTCCCAGCCTCGACTACTTCACTTCGTTCCGATAGTCTCGGTTTCAAGCCTAAAGAAGTGAAGCAGTTCACTTCTTTTT
>CAYFGQ010000103.1:0-10196 GCA_964342525.1 uncultured Arcobacteraceae bacterium | reverse complement strand
CTTCTTGTGCCATGACGTCAACTAAGCTTGCCATTCAAATACAAGCTGATTTAAAAAAGCATATGATAGATAAAAATGTTTTTGAGATAAATGAAGCTATGCCCGAACTACTATATTTTAAGATCATAAATATCCAAAGTAATGTAAATGTCTCCATTGAAGTTTTGGATAAAAAATCATATTTTCAAGAGAAGGTTTTTAAAAGTAAACTTTATGGTATAGCCCAAGGGATAACCTTTACTGCATTTTTATATTATCTATTGTTTTATCTTTTTAATAGAAAGAAGAGTTTTTTATATTATTCTTTGACTCAAATTTCTACAGCTGGTTTATTGCTCCTTTCTCAACAATCAAACTATCTGCCTTATGATTTTATATCTACAGGGTTTGTGGTATTCTCTATACTTTTTGCTCAAGAGTTTTTACAAACTAAAAAGTATCTACCCCTTATACATAAAATATATAATGTCATGATAGTACTTTTTATCATAGATATGTTTTTCCTTATAAGTGAGTATTTTCCTTTATCTTTGACAATGCTTATTTATCCTATTAGTGGGATTATGTCTTATTATAAAACTAGACAAAAACAGATACTTATATATATCCTTGCTTGGGGGATAGTGGTATTTGGTGTGGTGTTAATTACTATAGAGGTATTTTTGATAAAAGTTATACCTTTTGAAATAAATCTTGTGGATTTTCTACATATAATTTTACCTTTAGAGTCTTTACTTTTAGCTATCGCTTTATCTTATTCTATGAAATTAAGTGAAGAGGAAAAGATAGAAAAAGAGAAGCTGTTAGTTCATCAAAATAAACTGGCATCTTTAGGTGAGATGATAAACAATATCGCCCATCAATGGAGACAACCTCTAACCCACTTAAACTATATATTTATGAATCTAAATAAAGCCCATGAGCATAATAAATTAGATACTAAATATTTAAATAATAAAACCATAGAAGCAAAAGATCAGCTAAAATATATGTCAAGTACAATAGATATCTTTAAAGATTTTTATATTCCAAAAACTGAGCAGACTCAAATAGATGTAAGAGAAGAGATATATAATACTTTACAAATCATATCTGCTACTTTGAAAAAAGAGAAAATAGATATAAATATCACTGGTGAGAGTTTTAGTGTGATTGGATTTAAGGGTGAACTTTCTCAAGTATTTTTAAATCTTATTACAAATTCTAAAGACGCTTTGGTAAATAGAAATATTCCAAATCCTATTATAAAAATATCTCTAGAGCATAATAGTGTAAAGATAATCGATAATGCTGGTGGTATAGATGATAGTTTAGTAAAAAATATTTTTAAGCCATATTTTACTACTAAAGATGATGGAAGTGGAATAGGGCTTTATATGTCAAAACTTATTGTTGAGGATCATTTTAAAGGAAACTTGATTTATGAAAAGATAGATGATGGAAGTCTTTTTATAATTGATCTAAAAACTAAAAACTAAAAATGAAGAATTCTTAATTAATAACAAAAAAGTTACTTTTTTAATTTATCATTAGGTACAATCCGTTAATTTTAAATTAACTGGAATAAAAATGGAATTAATTATAACAATGATGCTTATCACAAGTACTATAGCTGTGGTACTTGGGATACTATTGAAAAGATACGATATCCCACCAATTATAGGATATATATTCTCTGGTACTATTATCACTTATATAATTGGTGCAACGGATGAGCATAATGCCCATTTATTAGAGCAAATTGCTGAGTTTGGTATAGTGTTTTTGATGTTTACCATTGGACTTGAGATAAAACTGGAGAGATTACTTCAAATGAGAAAGCAGGTATTCTCTTATGGTGGGCTTCAAGTGGGACTTTCTTGGGTTTTATTTACTGCTATTACTTATTTTGTATTTTCTTTTTCATTCCCCACATCCATTGTAATTGGAGCTGCTTTATCTTTATCTTCTACTGCTATTGTATTGAAGCTACTTAATGATTCTAATGAGATATCAAAATCTTATGGGCAAAATACCCTTGGGGTTCTTATCTTTCAAGATTTGATGGTTGTTCCTATGTTACTTGTACTTACTATCTTAGCTGATAGTAGTGGATCTGTTACTGATATGATCACTGATATTGTTTTATCTGGTATTGCACTTTTAGCTGTAATGATTGTATTTGGTAGGTATTTACTTGATCCTATTTTTAAGTATGTAACAAAAGCTAGAACCCATGAGCTATTTATCATGGTGGTACTTATAATTGCTATTGGATCTAGTGTACTTGCTCACTCATTTGGATTTACTTACTCTTTAGGTGCATTTATTGGTGGTATGTTGATTGCTGAGACCCACTATAGACATCAAGTTGAAGCTGATCTTATCCCTTTTAGGGATCTATTTTTGGCATTTTTCTTTGTAACAGTTGGTATGCAAATTGATGTGAATTTTCTTATATCAAATATTTTAAGTATAGTTAGTATTAGTTTAGTTGTGATGTTAATTAAAGCTGCTATTATCTTTGGTATTATATATCTATTTACAAATAAAAGGATTGCTTTTCAAACCTCTCTAGCTATATCTCAAGTGGGGGAGTTTTCATTTGTACTTTTTACCCAAGCAAAACAAACATCACTTATAGATAATGATACTGCTCAATTATTGACCTTGGCAGTTATTGTATCGATGATTATTACACCATTTATATTAAAAAATATTCCATTTTTAACAGATAAGTTTTTAAATGAACATCCTGAACATATTGAATCAGAAGTAAAAGAAGAAGAGTTAGATGGGCATGTGCTTGTTTGTGGATATGGTGGATTTGGTCAACAAATCATTAAAAATCTAAAAGAGGAAGATGTAAAACATATTGGGATTGTAAATAATTATGACTTTTTTGAAAAAGCCTTAGCAAATGGGGAACATGTGGTATTTGGTGATCCTACTCAAAAAACTATCTTGCTAGAAGCAGGTCTTATGAAAGCTAAAGCTGTAGTTATTGCTTTACATGATGTGGAGTCTATTGAGATTATTTCCCATGTGGTTAAGGATACAAGGGATGATATACCTGTGATTACAAAGGTTACGAAAAAAGATGTATTTGATCCTGAGGTAAATACTGATGATTTTATAGATGTGTATAGTTTTACTGCAAGGCTTATTTCTGATAGGGCAGCGTATATAACTAAGTCATAAATTTTTGATAAACCTCTCTAACTTCAAAGGAGATGGATTCTCCTAGGGAGTTTTGAAGGGATGATAGTTCTTTTTTTATGGAACTTTGTAACTCCATATCTTCCCTTTTACAATGTAAAATATCTAACTCTTTAAAATACTCTAGAAACTTTATAATGGCGTGATATTTTAATATCTCTTGATCTTCTTTATTTATATATTGTTCATAAAAATTATTTTTTATCTCTTCTAGAGTATTTGAAATAGAGGTTTTATTTATATCATTTGAAGCATAGATTTCTAGTTTTGAGTTTTTCTCATTTGTTTTATTTATCTTTTGTATCTTTTCTTTTAGATAAATGGAATAAAATATATCAAGTTTTTTATTTAACTCTTTTAGATCATTAAAGAGTTTTGTTTTATTTATATCTTCTGTCTTATAATAGTTTTCTAGTTCATCTTGATTCACAGATTACTCCGTTATTTTAATATCTATATATACTCAATTATAGCCAAAAATGGTATCAGTAAATATTATAAATCAAGAAAATTAAAAAAAAGTAATTTCCCTGTAATTAGTTATATAGCATAAGGTTTAATTTTATTTTTAGTAGTAAAATTAATTAACAAGTCGTTATAGGGGTAAACTATGGGACGATATATTTTATTAATGCTTAGTATATTTATATTTACTTTTGCACAGGAAAATAATCTTGAAAAAGTAAAACTACAATTACAATGGAAATTTCAATTTCAATTTGCTGGATTTATAATGGCAAAGGAGAAAGGCTACTATAAAGATTTTGGTCTTGATGTGGAGATCTTGGAATACAATAATACAAATATTATGAAAGATGTGGAATCTGGTAGGGTTGATTTTGGTGTAAATAATACCTTATTATCCTTTGAGAATAGAAAGCTAGATGATATCTCTTTGATTGCCACATATTTTCAAAGATCACCATATATTATCTTGGTGCAACCTGAGATAAAAACACCAAATGATTTACTTGGCAAAACTCTTATGATGACAAAGAGCAATATATATAGTGGTTCTTTAGCAAGGTTACTTAATCACTTTAATATAAATGAAAATACAGCAAATTATATAGAGCCAACATTTGATATAAATGATTTTATAGATAGGAAAGTTGATGGGGTTGCTGCTTTTAGATCCAATGAATTGTATCTATTAGAAAAAATGGGTATAGATTATAATGTGATAGATCCTGCTGATTATGGTTTTTCTACAAATGCTATAAATCTTTTTACTTCCCATAAAAAAATAGATACAAATCCAGATCAGGTACATAGGTTTTTAGAAGCTACAAAACAAGGGTGGAGATATGCTATAGATAATATAGAACAAAGTGCTAAGATTATCCATGAAAAATATCAGCCAAATAAGAGTGTTGATCATTTGATATATGAAGGTAGAATCTCAAAGGAGCTTATGCTTTTAAAACTATTTGATATTGGTGAGATAGATAAACAGTTTATTTTAAAAAGATTTAAACAGCTTATTAATCTAGGCTTGATAGATGAAAGACAAAGTAATGAAAGGCTTTTTTATTTAGAAAATAAAAACAATTTATCTGGAATTATTGATTTTACAGCTGAAGAGTTAGATTGGATTAAAGAAAATCCAGTGGTGAGTTATAGTGAGATAAATTGGAAACCTTTATCTATTATAGAAGATAATAGAATGAAAGGTATTATGGGTGATTATTTAGATATTGTTGCGAAAAAAACAAATCTAAAATTTAGGTTTATTCCTTCAGATTCTTGGTTTCATGTTTTAGAGCAGTTTAAGGAGAGAAAAATTGATCTTGTACCAGGGGTTGGATCAAGTCCACAAGAGCTTGAACTTGGCTCCATCTCAAGGATGTATGCAAAATATCCTATGGTGATAGTTACAGATGATAGTTTTACTTATCTTGATAATTTAAATGATTTAAAAGATAAGGTAGTTGCAGTACCACAACACTATACTAGTTATAATTTTATAGTTGAGAATTATCCAGATATTAAACTTATCACTACTAAAAATATTCCTGAGGCTTTATTATTGGTAGAGGAGAAAAAAGCGGATGCTTTTGTGGGGCATATTGCCACTTCTTTGTATTATTTATCTGAGCTTCATTTGCAAAACTTAAAGGTATCTGGTATCACAAAGTTTGAATTTGAACACCATTATTTAGTTCAAGAAGATAATCCAATCCTTTTATCAATCATAAATAAAACTTTCGATTCAATAACATCAAAAGAGAGAAAAGAGATATATTCAAAGTGGGTACAAACCACAAAAGTTGAAAGGAGTATAGATTATACCCTTACTATTTTAGTTACTATATTTTTTATAATTATTATTGCACTTATTATCTTTTGGATGAAAAAATTAAAAAATGAGATTAAAAGAAGAAAAGAATCTGAAAAACGATTAAAAATATCTACAGATAAACTTATGGGACTTTATAAATTATCCCCACTTGGTATTGCTCTTATTGATATGGATGGTAAGTTTATAGAGTTTAATGATTCTTTTGTAAAAATATGTGGATATTCAAAAGAGGAGCTTCTAGAACTTGATTCTAGGATTCTTACACCTAAAGAATATGAAGAAGAGGAAAATAGACAATTACAATATCTTTTAAAAAATAGTTTTTTTAGCTCATATGAAAAAGAGTTTATCCAAAAGGATGGAACCTTAATTCCTATAAATCTAAATGGTATGCTTATCACAAATGAAGATGGTAAAAAATATGTTTGGTCCATAGTGGAAGATATAAGTGTAAGAAAACATAATGAAGAGATTATGGCTCAACAATCAAGTCTTGTGGCAATGGGAGAGATGATAGGAAATATTGCCCACCAGTGGAGACAGCCACTATCAGTGATATCTACAGGTGCTACAGGTCTTAAGATGCAAAAAGAGTTTGGAACTCTAAAAGATGAGCTATTTTTCTCCACTTGTGATAATATAAATGAAAATGCCCAATATCTTTCAAAAACCATAGATGATTTTAGAAACTTTATAAAAGGGGATAGACATAAAGACTATTTTTCCATTTGTGATGTGGTGGATAGCTTTTTAAATCTTGTAGCAGGAAATATTAAAAGGCATGAGATAGAGGTAGAACTAGATCTCGTGGAGTGTACAAAACTATATGGTTTTTCAAATGAACTCATCCAGTGTTTTATGAATATTTTTAATAATGCAAAAGATGCCTTAGATGAAATAGATGATAGAAGATTGCTATTTATCTCGTCACTAGTTGAAGATGAGTTTTTAGTAATTAAGATAAAAGATAATGGTGGTGGTATAGCTACTGATGTATTGCCAAAAATATTTGAGCCATATTTTACTACAAAACATCAAAGTCAAGGTACAGGACTTGGTCTTCATATGACTTATAATCTAATAGTAGATGGTATGAAAGGAAGTATTCTAGCTACAAATGAAAAGTATAATTATGAGGGAGTTGAGTATTTAGGTGCACAGTTTACTATTAAAATTCCACTCTCTTAGAGAATTATTTCTTTGAGTAAAAAAATTATTAAATAATTTTTATTTTACTACTTAATCTTAAGTTAAAGCTAAATTAAATTATAAAGTGGTTAAGGTTTGGTTATGAATAAAGTAAAAAGTATAGTTTTAGGTTTTGCAACCATTATTTTATTGATGATTTTAAGTACTTCATTTCTTATATTTAAACTAGTAGATATATCCCAAAGTACTATAAAAATCTATAATCACCCATTTAAAGTAAGTAATGCAGTAAGAAGTATAAAAAGTGATATTTTAAATATGGAACTTCTTATGCACAATATGATTGAGAGTAAAGATAAATCGACTTTTTGGGATTCTATTAGTAAGATAGATCAATATGAAAGAAGTGTTTATGAATCATACAATCTTATTTATGATAGATATCTAGGGGATAAAAAAGATATAGATACTAGTTTTAATGTTTTTAAATCTTGGAGACCTATCCGTCAAGAGCTTATCTATCTTATGCAAGATGGTAAATATTCTGAAGTTGAAGTGATGATGCATGGTGATGGGGAAGATTATGTATTAAATCTAAATGAAAAGATCAATAAACTTTTAGACTTTGCAAATAATAAGGCCATAACTTTTTATAATGAATCAAAAACAAAAAGAGATCAGTCCATAGTATTGGTTTCTATTTTAGCAGTTTTTGTTACTGTTTTTGCCATTATGATCGCTTTTTTTGTAATAAGAAGATTAAATATATCCCAAAAGTATCAAGATGAATATCTACATATGATTGATCAAAATATTTTGTATGCGAAGTTTTCAAAGGATCTTTGTATCATAGATATCACCCAACATTTATGTCGTGCTTTAAATACTCCAAAAAATAAATTAGTGGGAACAAAAAGTGATTTTTTCTTTGATGATAAAGATACAGAAGTTTATAAAAACATGATGAATCTGATAAATTCAGGGAAAGAGTGCTCAAGTGAATTAAAAAAGATTATAGATGGTAGGGTAGTTTGGTTTGATATTTTGATAAAACCAGAATTTTCAAATGCCTATGAGGTGAATGGATATAAGGTGATACTAAAAGATATTACCGATAAAAAATTAGTTGAAGAGACTTCTATCACTGATAATCTTACAAAACTTTATAATAGAAACTATTTTGATAAGATCTTCCCTATTGAAGTAAATAGGGCAAATAGGGAGAAAAAAGCTTTATGTTTATTACTTCTTGATATTGATTACTTTAAACAATACAATGATTCTTATGGACATCTACAAGGGGATTTTGCTTTAAAATCTGTGGGTAGTGTTTTAGCTAAAGCATCTCAAAGATCATATGATTTTGCTTTTAGGGTAGGTGGAGAAGAGTTTGCCCTTATTTTTTATAATGATGATTATAAAAGTGCTTGTGAGTATGTGGAGAAGATAAGAAAAAATGTTGAGAAATTAAAAATAGAGCATCAAGAGAATAAAGTCTCGAAATATGTAACGGTTTCCATAGGTTTTATATACTTCTCAAATCCTGGGCATTTTACACTAAATCAAATGTATGAAGAGGTGGATAATCTTCTTTATCAAGCAAAAGAAAAAGGTAGAAATCAAGTTAAAACAAGACTTGAAGATTTTGGGTTTTAAATTCTACACAAATGACTTTTGAGACTTTTTTTATTTATTAAAAGAAGTTTCATAAAGTAATATATTTATTTTGATCAAAGTTGAGTAAGTTACATTTTATATACACTTATAAGGCAAATCACCCTATAATTAAATAAAAAAAGATTTGTTATGAATTATAAAAATGAAAAGACAATCTTACAGATTATCAAATATACCCCTCCCATATTTATTGTGTCAATGTCATTATTTTTGATACTTTTTTTATATTTAGAATATCTAAATTCCTATAATCAAGAAAAAAATGTAATTGAAAAAGAGTTTGTAGAGTTCAATAAAAAAGCGGTAAAACAAAATGTAAATACTGTCTATAATACAATTATGGAACTTCAAAAAAATACAGAAGCTAAATTAAAAGAATCCATAAAAGATAGGGTATATGAAGCCCATACTATTGCAATGCGTATCTACAATGAAAATAAAGATAAAGATAAACAAACCATAATTAAAATGATCAAAGATGCTTTAGTGGATATTAGGTTTAATAATGGAAGGGGATATTTTTATATTTATTCTTTTGATTATGAGTGTATATTATTTCCTCTAAAAAGAAGTATTGAGGGAAATAGTTTTTATAACTTTAAAGATGGTAAGGGCAAATACCTTACAAGGGATATTATATCTCAAGTTAAAGCTCAGGGTGAGGGTTTTATGTCTTGGCATTTTTATAAACCAAATGATAGGGATAATGCATATAGAAAAATAGGGTTTAATAAACATTTTGAGCCATTTAATTGGTTTATAGGTACAGGTGAGTATTTAGATGATTTTGAACAAGATGTAAAAAAACAAGCTTTAGATTATGTGAAGACATTAAAATATGTGGATAATAATTATATCTTTGTTGTAGGATATGATGGAACATATTTACAACATATCAAAAAAGAGATAATTGGAAAAAATGGTTTAATTGAAAAAGGCAAAAATAGTGCTAATGATGTAAGAAATAGCAATAATATAGTTTCAAAATCCATAGAAATGGCAAAAACAAAAGGTGAAGGTTATATCTCATATATTCAAAAAAAGAAGTTTGATACCCAAAAGCCTGTAAAGAAAACAAGTTATATAAAAGCTATTGATAATTGGGATTGGTTTATTGGTCAAGGTTTTTATGAAGATGCTTTTCATGAGAGTTTAGCCATAAAAAAAGAAACTTTAGAGAATAAGTTTCATAGCTATATCCAAAATGTAATAATATTTGGAATCTTATTAATGGTAATTTTATTATTCATATCCATATATATTTCAAAAAGTCTTCAAGCAAAATTTGATGAATATAAAAATGAGATAACTGAACATATCTCAGAAAATGATAAACAACGTGCTATCTTAGCCCACCAATCAAAAATGAGTGCCATGGGTGAAATGCTTGCCAATATTGCTCATCAGTGGAGACAACCTCTATCTGTAATCTCTATGATCTCAACTTCATATAAAGCAAAAAAACAACTAGATATGGAGATCAAACTAGATGATCTTTTAAATGAGATGGATAAGATAAATGACAATGTACAATATCTCTCAAGAACAATTGATGATTTTAGAAATTTTATGAGGGGTAATTCTGATATAAAAGATTTTAATCTTAAAAATGATACCACTCAATTTTTACAATTAATAGATAGTACAATCAAATCAAATAATATTGTAGTGATCTTAGATGAGATGGATGAGAGTGCTGTGGTTAGGGGATATCCAAATGAACTGATTCAGTGTTTTATCAATATCTTTAATAATGCAAAAGATGCCCTTTTATCAAATGATGAAGAGGATAGATTTATTTTTATCTCTGAGATAATTGCTAAGGATAAAATCACAATAAAATTTAAAGATAATGGTGGCGGTATCCCTG
>CAYFGQ010000102.1:0-10240 GCA_964342525.1 uncultured Arcobacteraceae bacterium | reverse complement strand
AAATGCTTTCTTTTACTACTATCATCATATTTCCACTACTTTTTTCTATCATAGGTGGTGGGATATATACTTTAGTGATAAAATTTCTAGCAGCAACAATATCAACTGATCTAAATATCTTACTTGTACTTTTAAATATAGCTATAACAGTATTTCTTGTAAGTGCTTTATCAAATACTTATATGTACATCATCTACCATACTGAAAATGGTATTTACGATGAAGATCAAAGTGATTCTATAGATGATTAAAATCGATATCTTCAAAAAACTCCATGGTGCCAATGGGCAAATGGATTTAAATGTAGATTTAGAGATAAAGCAGGGTGATTTTGTAGCCCTTGCTGGACAAAGTGGTAGTGGGAAAACTACACTTCTTAGAATCCTTGCTGGTCTTGAAGAGGCTGGAGGGGAGATAAAAGTAGGGGATGAAATCTGGCAAAATGAATCTACTAAACTAGCTACACAAAAAAGAAGTATTGGTTTTGTATTTCAAGACTATGCTTTATTTGCCAATATGTCTGTGATAGAAAATCTTTTATATGTAAATAAAGATAAAAAGCTTGCATCTGAACTTTTAGAGATCACAGAGCTAACTGAACTAAAAGATAGGATGCCAAATACCCTAAGTGGTGGTCAAAAACAAAGGGTAAGTCTATGTCGCGCAATGATGAACAAACCAAAACTTCTACTTATGGATGAGCCATTATCTGCCCTTGATCCAGCTATGAGGACAAAACTCCAAAGTGAAATATTAACCCTACATAGAAAATTTAATACCACAACCATAATGGTAAGCCATGATCCAAGTGAGATATATAGACTATCAAATAGGGTGATTGAGCTAAAGCATGGAGAGATCATAAAAGATGGTAGTGCAAAAGATGTACTTCTTAAAACAAGTGGTACACAAAAGTTTGCCTTTGAAGGTGAACTTTTAGATATCGTTTGTGTTGATGTAGTAATCGTAGCCATCGTAGCAATAGGACAACAACTTGTAGAGATAGTTGTAAGCTCTGAGGAGATAGAGGATCTAACCATAGGGCAAAAAGTACTTGTAGGTACAAAAGCCTTTGCTCCAAATATAAAAGCCATTTAAAGGGCTTAAATGCTAAAACTTATTTTATATATCCTAAGTATTGTATTTGTTTTATACCTTATATATTGGCTAATACAAAAGTTTAAATCACTCCCACCCACAACAAAAAAGCTAATCTTAGGATTTGGAATCCCTTGGTTATTCAACTTTATTTTGTCTAGATGGAGTTTTATTTTTAAATTTTTATGGAGAATGATAAAGAGATAGTTTAGTTAAGTAGCTAAACATTTTATTTAGTTACTTAGCTGTTTAGTTGATCAACTAAATAAAAAAAGAATAGGTTATATTTATGACGCTATATAAATATTATAAGAGAATAAAACAACTAGAGATTACAAAATGACATATTTTTCAATAAATCTTTATTTAAATGATAAACTATCCAAAAATATCAAGGTGGTATAAGATGGATAGTATTATAAAATCTAGTGAGTATAATTCATGGTTAAAAGAGATAAAGTCTAAACTAAGACAATCTCAAATAAAAGCATCCCTAAAAGTAAATACTGTACTACTTGAATTTTATTGGGAACTTGGATCCCAAATAGTAGAAAAACAAAAAGATAGTACTTGGGGAAGTGGATTTTTAAAGCAGTTGAGCTCTGATCTAAGCTCTGAGTTCCCTGATATGAAGGGCTTTTCATATCGAAATTTAAGGCTAATAAAACAATGGTATTCATTTTATTCAAATTGGCAACAAGTTGTTGCCAATTTGGAAAATCCAAAAGTGGAACAAGTTGTGCCACTTTTGATACAAATCCCTTGGGGACATAATATACAAATAATATCAAAATCAAAAGATACCAAAGAAGCACTTTTTTATGTAAACAAAACCATAGAAAATGCTTGGAGTAGAAGTATACTTGTACATCAAATAGAAAGTAAACTATATGAAAGAAGTGGTAAAGCTATCTCAAACTTTGAAAACACTCTTCCAAAGCCACAATCAGACCTAGCAAATGAACTTATAAAAGACCCTTACAATTTTGACTTTTTAACTCTAAGTCAAGACTACAAAGAAAAAGAGCTAGAATCAGCACTTCTTGATCATATCACAAAGTTTTTATTAGAGCTTGGAAGTGGTTTTGCTTTTGTAGGAAAACAAAAAAAGCTTCAAGTAGGGCAAAGAGACTTTTATATAGATTTACTTTTTTATCATACAAAAATGCACTGTTATGTTGTAGTAGAATTAAAAACAGGAGAGTTTGAGCCTGAATACACAGGAAAACTAAACTTCTATATCAAAGCAGTAGATGAGCAGATAAAAGATATAAAAGATGAACCAACTATAGGGATACTCCTATGTAAAAACAAAGATAAAACCATAGTAGAATATAGTCTAAGTGATATACATAAACCAATGGGAGTATCTCAGTATGAACTCACTAGTATACTACCAGATGAACTTAAATCAAATCTACCTACAATAGAAGATATTGAAGCAGAGTTAAATAAAGAGGAGTTGTAAATATGGAATTAGTTTATTTATGGGTAGAAGAGTATAAAAATATAAAGAAACAAGGTTTTAATTTTTCTCCTAGATTTGAATGTGATTATAATTTTAAATTAAAAGAAATAGAAATAAAAAAAGGTAATTTGGTATACCCAGATTTGCTTACAGAAGATATCAATGTATATTCGATTAATGGATCAAATGGGAGTGGTAAAAGTGGAATATTAGAATTATTGATGCTCTCTTGCTTTGGAAGTAGACAAGATCATGATAAGATTTTTGCAAATTGGGCATTATTTTATGAAAAGGACGACCATAAACTATATATTTCAGCTTTATATGCAGAAAATATCTCTTTTAATAATATTAAGGTTTATGATGAAAAACTAACAGAATTTGAATTTAATTCACAATATTTTCATTGGATAGAAGAAAAAGATTTTTTCAATCTTTATTATAATCCATCCATAGAATTACCAAGTACATCTTTTTTAAATTATTTAAGTAAAAATACAAAAGAATATTATGGATTTATTTATGAATATGACTATAAACCAAGAGATTTAAATATCTTTAGTTTTCCATCAAAAAAAGATAAAAATATTAATATTTTAAAAAATGAGAATATTAATATTTTAAATATGTTTAAAGTAAAAAAAATACTATCTAGTAAATTTTATCAAATAATACTAAAAACATTTAAAAATAATCAAAAGTTGTTGTTTAACCCAAAATCAGTAAAATTTAAATTAGATAAGTATAATTTAGAATATCAAATGAAAATAGGATATGTAAAAGAAGTATTACTTGAAAATACAAACGATTTAAGTTTAAAAAATTTATATAAATATTTTGTATTATCAATTTGTTCAGTTATTGAAGTAGATAATGAAAAACCATTTTTAGAAGAAGGGTACTTTTTTAAAAATAAAGATTTGGAACTTTTCTTTAAAAAAGCAATTGATGAAGAAAAAGAATATATTAGAATAAATCAAAAAAAAGATGAAAACAATACTAGAATTCATATCACATATAAGTCAGTTGCTATTAGACTTTTAAATAATATATCAGAGATTTTTAATTTAAATTTAGAAGAATCCTTAGGGAATGGAATGAAAAATTTAAATGAAGATACATTACTTACTGCAAAATTAATAGATAGAATAAATGAAATTAACAATCCCAATATATTATTAAATGAACTTAATAATAAAGACCACATAATACAAATTATTCCTGTTTTACCAAGTTATATTGATATAACACTAATTGATGAAAATAATATCTTATTTAATGATTATAGTTACGGGGAAAAGCTTATGATTTTATTTATATATTCTATGATTTATTATATTGATCTATTCAAACGGCAAGGTTTCAAATATTTTAATATATTTTTAGATGAAATAGAAACTGGATTTAATCCTCACTGGCAAAAAAAGCTTTTAAAAATATTTTTAAATTTAATAAATGAGCTTAAAATAAAAGCAAATATCATAGTATCTTCACATTCTCCATTTATACTTTCGGATTTACCTAAAGAAAATATAATTTTTTTAGATATAAAAGATAAAAATACAATAAAAAAATATCCTAAATTAAACAATATTAGTAATCTAGAAGATGGAAACTGTATAAATGTAAGTGAGCATATTAGTATAAAACAAACTTTTGGAGCAAATATACATGCTCTTTTAGCTAATGGTTTTTTTATGAATGATGGACTTATCGGAGAATTTGCAAAAAATAAGATTAATGAATTAATTAAATATTTAAATGGAAAAGAAGAATCTGAAATAAAAACAAATGAAGAAGCTAAAAAAATAATAGATATAATTGGGGAACCTGCTCTTCAAAATACTCTATTAAATATGTATGATAATAAAATATACAAAAATGAATCAAAATTAGAAAAGTTAAAAAGAAAACAAAAAGAAATAGATGAAGAAATAAAAAGAGAAGAAAATAAGGCTAACTCAAATGAAAAAGATTGATTTATCAATTGTAAATGATGATTTTTTACAAAGTTATTTGAATTCAATTGATTTAACTTCTATACGAGATTCTTTAGAACTTTTAGAAGTTTCATTTTTAAATGAACTTGAAGAAATAATAATTGCGGACGTTAACAAAATAGAAGAGTATAAAGAAAATATAACTTTTGATTCAATAGAGCAAAAAAAAGAAATAAAAAAAGCTTTTAATTATGCTTGGCATAGGCAACAAGATAACTTCATGGAACACTTTAAAAAATTAAATATAAAAAGTTGTCCATTTTGCAACAATAACTATATATATTTCTACAATGATGAAAACCCAAGAAAAACAATAGCTACTTTAGAGCATTTCTATCCAAAATCAAAATATCCTCATCTATCTCTTAGTTTTTATAATTTGATCCCATCTTGTTATATTTGCAATAGTAAATTTAAAGGCAATGAAGAACATGAAGGAAAGATAATACATCCTTATAGAGATGATTTTAGTGAAAATTCAGAATTTTATATTAAACCGAGAAGTTTTGAAAACGAATTAGAATTTGATATCGATTTAAAAACTTATGATGATAAATCAAAAATGTCCGTTGATAGATTTAAGCTTAATGAAATATATAAAGAGCATAATGATATCGCAAAAGAAATATGGCATAAATCACAATATTATAATGATAGTAGAATCGAGGAACTTTATAATGAGTTTTATAAAGATATGGGATATACAAAGGAAGATGTAAAAAATATGATTTTTTGTAATTATTTAAAAAAAGATGATATAAATAAAAGAAACCATTCAAAACTAACACAAGATATATTAAAACAGTTTAGGATGATAGAAAACAATGCCTAAATTCCACAAAGTATACATAGAACTAACAAACATCTGTGGCTTAAAATGTACCTTTTGCCCACCAAAAACAAAACCAAATAAAACTCTATCTTTAAAAGAATTTGAGCATATATTAAAAGAAGTGAATCCTTATACTAAAGATATAGCTTTACATGTGGTGGGTGATCCTTTGGTGGTGAGTAATTTATCTCAGTATCTTAATCTTGCAAAAGAGTATAAACTAAATGTACATATTACCACTACAGGATACTTTTTAAAGGAGAGTTTTTACTCTACTCTTGTGCATCCAGCTATAAAACAGATAAACTTTTCTCTTAATAGTTTTAATAAAAATGATCTATCTATAAGCCTTGAAGAGTATTTATACAAAATTGTAGAATTTGCTAAATACAAAAATGAACATCGTCGTGGTATCTTTGTGAACTTTCGTCTTTGGAATTTGGATAAAGGAAATAGTGAGGATGAATTTAATAACTCTGTATTTAATACTCTAAGAAAAGATTTTGAGTTTAATCTATCTACTTGTAACTATAAAGATCCATTTAGATTAGCCAATAAGGTACTTATCCATTTTGATGAATATTTTGAATGGCCTTCCATGAAAAGTACAAATAATACAGATGGTTTTTGTCATGGTTTATCTTCTCAGCTTGCTATTTTAGCAGAAGGTAAAGTGGTGCCTTGTTGTCTTGATATGGATGGTAATATTAATCTTGGCAATATATATGAAACTTCTCTAAAAGATATATTGAACTCTAAAAAGAGTTTGGATATAACACAGGGCTTTAAAGATTTTAAAGCTGTAGAAGAGCTTTGTAAAAAGTGTACTTATAAACATAGATTTGATAAATAAAGGATATAAATGGCTAATATAAAAATATGGCACAATAGTAGATGTTCAAAATCAAGGCAAGCCCTAGAAATACTAGAAAACTCTAGTAATGAGTATGAAGTATTTGAGTATCTTAAAAATAACTTCTCAAAAGATGATATAAAAGAGATCATAAAAATGCTAGGAATTTCTGATGTAAGAGAGATGTTAAGAACAAAAGAGACAGAATATAAAGAGTTAAATATAGCAGATGAAAATAAAACTCAAGATGAGATTATAGAGCTAGTAATCTCTACACCTAAACTAGTAGAAAGACCTATCATCATAAAAGATAATCAGGCAGTTATCGCTAGACCAATGGAAAATCTAACACAACTTTTAGACTCATAATATATACAAATATTTTCTCCTTACAAAAAAGTAGTATTTTTTGTAAGGAACTTCAATAAAATACAAAAATGTACAAAAACTTCTTTTATAAAAGTACCTAAAACTAATAGATTTAAATAAATTTCATACTTTTTCTTATAGGAACACTTCTTGCAAGTAATATAACAATTATATTTTATAGGAGTGCACAATGGAGCAAATAATACTAATCAGCTTTTTAAGCTTATATATAATAGGGATCATCCTATACACAAATAAAAGCTACGCTAAATAAAGGTGATATAAATGAATTTTGCTACAAAAGATACTACTTATAATTTTGCAAAAAAGTTCTCCCACTATAAAGATTTTTATACTATGAGCAATAATCTAGTATTTTCAAAACTGGGAATAGGGACATTTAATAAAGAGCCTTATAAAGAGGAAAACTATGTATTTCACTATATTGAAGGTGTAAAAGAGGCTGTAAAAAATGGTATCAACCTAATAGATACAGCTAGTAACTATAGATATGGTCAAAGTGAGAGGGAAATAGGTGAAGCTATAAAAGAGATTGAAAAAGAGAATATAGCTAAAAGGGAAGATCTTATCATCTGCTCAAAGGCTGGTTTTATTCAGCTTGATTATCCATTTCCTGAAAATCCTTATAAATGGATAGAAGAGAATATTTTAGATAATAATTTAGCCACAAAAGAAGATATAGAGCTAGATCAACACTGTATGACTCCAGATTATCTAGAGTGGTCTTGTAAAAGAAGTTTAGAGAATGTGGGTGTAAAATCTTTTGATATTTTTTATCTACACAATCCAGAGATGCAATTATTAAAGCTAGGTAAAAAAGAGTTTTATAAAAAGATTGAGAAAATATTTAAAAGATTTGAGAAAATGTGTGATTCTGGTCTTATAAAAACATATGGCGTGGCTGTATGGAATGGTTTTATAAGTGAAAATGATGAGCAGATAAATCTTGAAGAGCTTGTAAATTGTGCACTAAAAGCTGGTGGGAAAGATCATAGATTTAAATATATCCAGACACCTTTTAATATGGCAAAAACAAGTATCTTTACAACACCTACCCAAGAAGTGGATAAAGAGGCCTGTACACTGCTACAAGCGGCACATCGGCTTGGGATTGGGGTTATTAGCTCATCTTCTCTTTTACAGATGAATCTATTTAAAAAGTCTTTTTCAGCTGAGACTGGTGCTATCCTTGATGACTCTATGACCTTAAAGAGTGATATTCAACTTGCACTGCAGTTTGTAAGATCAACACCAGGGATTGTAAGCTCACTCTTTGGATCAAAAGCTCCGATTCATATTAGAGAAAATGTAGAGATTTCAAAGATAAAAGCTACTCCAAAAGCTAAATACGATCTTTTATATAGGCTGTAGTTATGATTTATGATGTAATAGTTGTTGGTGGTGGTATTGCAGGTCTTATGGCTGCAATAGAAGCAAAAACAGAAAAAAATAAAGTAGCCCTAATCACAAAAGGAAATCTCTTTAGATCAAATAGCTCCATGGCAAGTGGTGGTATAAATGCTGTACTTGATACTGATAATAAAGCTGAGATTGAAAAACATATAAATGATACCCTAAAAGGATCCAAAGGCTTAGGAAATAAAAAAGCTGTATCTTATATGTGTAATCGTGCTTCAACTATTATAGAAAAGCTCGTATCTTATGGAGTAGAGTTTGATAGAAATGAGCAGGGTAATATAGCTCAGCGAAGTTTTGGAGGGGGAAGCTCTAAAAGAACTTGTTATGTGGGTGATAAAACTGGCTCAGCTATCACACAAGTACTTATCAAAAAAGCCAAAATGGCTGGAGTAACATTTCTAGTAAATAACTTCGTGATGAATCTTACAAAAATAGAAAATAAAGTAAGTGGAATAGTTGCTCTTAGGCGTGTTGATTCATCAGTGATGGTATATCCTGCAAAAGCTGTGATCTTAGCTGGAGGTGGATATGCAGGTATATATAGGGGAAATAGTACAAATGCTCCTGATTATACGGGTGATATGTTTGCCATAGCACTTCGTGCGGGTTTAGAGCTTCATGGGATGGAGTTTGTACAGTTTCACCCAACTGGACTTCCAAAAACAAGCTATTTAGTAAGTGAAGCAGCTCGTGGTGAGGGTGGATATCTTATCAATAGTGAGGGAGATAGATTTGTAGATGAACTTGATACTAGAGATGTTGTAAGTCGTGCCATATCTAAACAAATAGATGAAGGACAAAAGGTATATATCGATCTTAGACATCTTGAAAAAGAACATATTGAGACAAAACTACCAAGCCTTTATAAAGCAGCTTATATGCAAGCTGGTATAGATGTAAGCGAAGAGCTTTTGGAGATAAAACCTGTAGCACATTATAGTATGGGTGGTATAAAAGCAAATATGTGTGAGACTACACTGAAAGGCTTATATGTTTGTGGTGAGTGTTCTGCAAATAATATCCATGGGGCAAATAGGCTAGGTGGGAACTCTTTACTTGAAGGGGCTGTATTTGGTGAGCTCTCAGGACAAAAAGCTCTAGAGTATGTACAAAATAAACAGTTTTTACCAATCGATTACAATATAGTGGCTGATGATCAAAAATGGGTAGATCACATTTTTGATATGGATACAACTAAAAACTTCAATGCTATGCGTGTATCTTTAGGTAAGACAATGTTTGAACTTGCAGGAATTAGAAGGGATAAGGAGAAACTTACAAAAGCCCTTGATTATCTAAAATACTTAAGACGTGAGGCAGGAACACTACATGCCCAAGATAAGGGTCGACAAAACAATGTGGAACTTATCGCTATCTTAGAACTTAGAAATGCAATTGTAATTGCTGAGACAATAGTACTAGGAGCTCTAAAAAGAAAAGAGAGCCGTGGCTCACATCATAGGGATGATTATCCAAAAATTCAAGAAGAATACAAAAAACCGATATTGATAAATGAGATAAAAAGAGGACATTTTAAAGTATGGAAAGAGGATAAAAGCCTTTTAACTAGAATAAGGAAGTTTATGATCACTAGTTAAAAATAAATCCAATTTTATAAAAGGAGAGAAGTTAGGGGATAAATAGAAGGTTTTATCCTAGGTAAATCTTTGAAAAAAGATTAAAAAATATGAAAAATAACTAAAAAAAGGAGAGAAAATGGCATACGTTGCTTGCAACTTATCCATGTATCCTCAAAAGTATAGTTTTTACAAATGGATTGTATTAAAAATAAAAAATAATTAAAAAAAGGAGAGAGAATGGCAAAGGTAATGTTAAGGGAAGCAAATGGGGAGACTTATTTTTATATAGCAAAAAAAGATATGGAAGAAACTATCGAAACCATCGAGTTTAGCGATGATGGCAACTGGGGTGGAGAGGTTGAATTAAGCAATGGTGAAACATGGTGGATCAAACCTGGACCCAAAAATTTACCCAAAGAAGAAGTTTGTAAAAAGATAGCTGATTAATTTTTATACAACTTTGTAAAAAAATAATCGATGTTTTAATATATAATATTAATAAGTTAAATTAATTAAATAAAGAAGAAGAGAAGATGGAAAGAAACTGTTACGAGTGCCTTACTTTAAAAGAGCTTTTAGTATTGCAAGATATTGCTACAT
>CAYFGQ010000101.1:0-10319 GCA_964342525.1 uncultured Arcobacteraceae bacterium | reverse complement strand
TTCTGCTTTTTTATACTCTATTTCTCTCTTTTAGAGTTTATTTGTATATGTGTTTGGTTTTTAGCTTTCTTTGCTTTTTAGAGGGGTCTGAGTTATTTTTAATTTATTGAATTGTTTGGAATTTGAAAGATGGCAACTGTTGCAAAATATATAAAAGTTGAAAAGAATGAAAAGTTTTGTATTTTAGAATATTGCATATTGACATGTTTTTTAGGTAAATTCTTTTTATGTGATAAAGTATGTGACTCAATGATAGGAGGATTTCATGGAAAATATAGTTGTTTATAGTGAGGGTGAATTAGAACTCAAAGTATCTATCAATAATAATACAATTTGGCTTAACCAAATACAAATATCAGATTTATTTGATACAAGTGTAGATAATATTAGTTTACATTTAAAAAATATTTATAAAGAGAAAGAACTTGATATAAATTCAACTGTCGAGAATTTCTCGATAGTTCGAAAAGAGGGTAATAGAACAGTTAAAAGAAAAATAAAACATTATAATTTAGATGCAATTATCTCTATTGGTTATAGGGTGAGTTTACTTAAGGCAACTAAGTTTAGGCAGTGGGCAACTTCTGTACTTAAAAATTATATTCAAAATGGATATTCAATAAATTCCGAAAAGATTACTAATGATAGATTTTTATCTTTAGAAAATGATGTGAATATATTAAAAAAGAAAATTAATATTATTGAAGATAATCATACGCTACCAACACAAGGTATATTTTATAATGGACAGATATTTACAGGAAACTTTTTGCTATGTCACGCAAAACCGCATTAGCTAGTTTTGATGCTCGTAATTTTGTATCTGATTTGATAAGAGGAGCAAAAAGTAGTATTAAACTTATTGATAATTATATAGATGATGCTACTTTAAGTCTATTTAGTAAGAATCAAAATATAAGTGTAATTATTTATACTCATACTATTTCAAAATCTTTAAAAGTTGATCTAGAAAAATATAATAAACAATATAAAGAGATAGATATAAAAATCAATAAAAATTTTCATGATAGGTTTTTAATTATTGATGATATTGAGGTTTATCATATTTGCAAGTGTGGATTTGCTTCGCTGCATGGGGCTAGTTTAAAGGATTTAGGGAAAAAGGTTTTTGATTTTTCTAAGATGGATGTTGAGTCTGTGAATATTTTTAATAGCCTCGATAAATAGATATTTTATTGTTACTGAAAGTTAGTTCCTAGACAAAATAGACTGTGAGTTTGTATAGTTACATCACTTTGATTCCTCACACTTTTTATACCGGTAAAAAGTGTGCAAAAACCTCTCCACCCGATGAAAATGTTTTTCCAAGATTCCACAAAATATTTACTGCGATGCAGAACTCGGGAAAAAACGTCCCTTGAGGACATTTCTTTCCCTTAAACATGCTGCATCTGTTTCCCGTAAATATTTTGCTCCACCTTGGCATTTTCAAGGGGTGGATTCTTTCTTTGACGGTCATTTTTCTTTTTTTGATTGATTCATGGGGATAATAGATATTTTAAAGTGAGAGAACCAACAATAAAAGAGAAAATCGAATTCAATTGGAACTTTATCAACTACGACAGTGTAAGTCCACATCTACAGAAGCTAAAAATTTCAAATATTGATTACGTAACAGGTCGAGAATGTTTAAAGTAAAAAAGGTGCTAAATGCACGTTTTTTGCTGAGTTTCGCAGATAAGTAAACAATATTTGAAATTTTTAGGAACCTTTGGCTTCGAAGCCGTGGTTGTTTTTCAAGGAAACTTCGTTTTTGATACTTTTCGTCAATACATGCTGGAGCAGAGTGACTAAATCCTTAAAGGTAAAAGTATCAAGAGGGAAAGGCTAAACGCCCTTCAAGATAATCCAGAGAGTTTATTTTATGAGGATAATTTGAATCATAATATTTAAAATATTAGAAAATATATAAATAAAGATATAAAAGCGACTATTTACCAACTTTTTTTCTCTAGAATTAAGCTTTTCAAAAAAGAATATTAAAATTAAGGATATTATTGAAAAGGTTTAAAGGTTTATGTTTGAAATTAGAAAAAAACAAGTAAATGAAAATTGTATTATTCATATTATAGATATAAAAATTTTATCTATAGATTTAAAAAATTATCTTGATGATCATTTTGTAAGTATATGTGAGGGGGATTCAGGTAGTAAACTAAATGCTGTTAAAAAGATTATTATAGATTTTTTAGAAACAAAAGATTTTCGAACAAAAATGGGTGCTACTGCAGAATTCTTTATTCATTTATATTTAAAAAGTATAGGATTTAACCAAGAATGTTTATTCTTAAATTTAGAAGAAAGATCAATAAAAAAAGGTTTTGATGGTTATTATTCAATTAATAATGAAGAATATATTATGGAAAGTAAATCTGGTTTAAGTTCTACAGATTCAATCAAACATGAAGATAAAATTAAAGATGCTTATGATGATTTAAAAAATAATCTAGCAGGCAAAAGTAGAAAGAGTAAAAATAACCCTTGGAAAAATGCTTATAATCATGCTTCTCATATTGATGTTGGCACAACTTCTAGTATAAGAAAAAATATAAAACAATTGTCTGATGAATATGAAGTATCGACATATCATGATATAAAAGATTTTAATATTATTCCATCATCTACAATTTTCTTAAATAATATTTGGACAGATGAATATTCAAATAATATAATAGATACTTTAGAATCATTAAGTGAGAGTTTAGATTTTAAAAAACTAAATATAATTTGTGTAACAAAACAATCTTTGGATTTATTTAAAAGTTATTTGGAAATATAAGGTTTAATAATGGAACAATCAGAGAAAATAGCATTAACTGCAATTAACAAAATAGATTTATTTAATAGAGTAATAAAAAAATTAACGATTAATGAAGATTTAGCAGATGAAGAAAAAACATATATTTTAAGTTGTGCAATTTTATTTTTACGTACTTATGAAAATAATAAAAACTATACAAGTTATTTAGAAATGGCATATTATATTATTTTAAAATACACTTTTAAATATAGTGATTATGAGCCACTTTATGATATATCTACAAATTTTGGTTTTTATCCTATTTCTAAATACATAATTGAAAAAGAATTATTAGATAATATTACTATTGAAGATGCTCTTATAAATAGTAATTTAGAAGTTTTCAAAAACAATGATTATATAGAAACATTTGAACAAAAAAAACAACGAATTAATTTATTATCAAATAAGGAAAATGAGAAAAGCTATATTGCACCAACTTCATATGGTAAAAGTTCAATAGTTATTGAATATCTACAATACACAAAAGATAAGAGAATAGCTATTATTGTACCTACTAAATCATTATTGTCACAAACTTATAAATTAGTAAAAGAATTAGGTATAGAAAAAAGAATACTTATACATGACGAAATGTATGATAATGAAGACTCTTTTATAGCAATATTTACACAAGAAAGAGCTTTAAGGTTATTAAATAAAAATGCTATCTATTTTGATACATTATTTATTGATGAAGCACATAATTTATTTGATAAATCATCACGGAGTGTATTATTATCAAGATTAATTAAGAAAAATAAGATCTTAAATGATAATCAAAATGTTATATATTTGTCACCACTAATAATGAATAGTAATAATTTAAAATATGATACTTCCCAAAAAATATCAGAACAAAGAATACATTTTAATATAAAAGAACCAGATATCTTTGAGTATAGATTAGATAATAAGGTATATCAATATAATCGGTTTACTAATGAATTTTATTTTTTGGATGAATATTCAAATCAAATTGACTACATAAATGAAAAATCACAGAAAAAGAATTTCTTTTATATTAGATCTCCTAAGAAAATAGAAAGATTTTCTAAATTATTAGATAATAAAAAAAATATTATTTATGATTCAAAGTTAGAAGAATTATCAAATATTTTAAAAGAAAATATACATGAGGATTTTTATAGTGTAGAGTATATAAGAAAAGGCATATTATATATTCATGGGAAAATGCCTGATCTAATAAAAGAGTATTTAGAATATAAATTTAAGGAGTTAGATAATTTAAATTATATTGTTGCTAATACTGTGATTTTAGAAGGAATTAATTTTCCAATTGACACAATTTTTATATTAAATACTCATTCTCTACATGCAAAAGAATTAACAAATTTGATAGGTAGAGCAAATAGGTTAAATCAAATATTTTTAGAAGATGGAGAAAATAATTTAGGTAAGTTATTACCCAAAATACATTTTATTAATAGTAATATTTATAATAGAAAAAAAAGTAATATGAGTGAAAAGATAAAATTACTTAGAAGTAGAATATTTGAAGATAAAATTCAAAATCCTACTTTAGAATCATATGATATCGATAAATTGCCTGATTTAGAAAAATTAAAACCATTAAAAATAAAATATGAAGAAGAGTTTATTACAAATGAACCTCAAAATGAATTTGATGAAATTAAAAAATATCTAATTGAAGTTGGGATTTATAGTATTTATAATAATGGAAAAACTCTTATTGAGCATATTATTAATTTAAGAATTAGAATAAAACAAAATAGAGAGAAGTGGATTACTTTTAATATGATGGATAAAATATATTTATTATTTATTAAAGGACTTGAAAATACTATTATAGAATTCGAATTTAAGAGATTAGAAAATAGTGATGCTAGAAAATATTATGAAATGCATATAAGTAATTCTCATAGGTATACATTACGTGAAAATATCACTAGAATGTATAATTTTTTTTTAGAAAAAAGAAAAGTCAATCATGAGTTTTATATTGGAAAAACATATGGTGAAATTTCTAAGTCAACAGAACCTTATCCTAATTCAAGTAATGAAGTTTATGTAAACTTGAAAGAAAAAAATAAAAAAGAATTGATAAATCTTGCAATTGTAAAATTAAAAATAGAAGATGATTTTATAAGTTTTCAATTAAATAAATTTATTACAATGTTGTATGATTTTAATCTTATTAGTGAAGATGAATATAACACATATATTTATGGAACAACGAATAAAGATAAATCATCATTAAGAAAAATTGGTTTAAGTGGAAGTCTTATCTCTAGATTAGAGGAAGATGGTCAGTTAGATAATATTAAAATTGATAAGTTTAACAATATAGTGAAGAATGAACAATTTGAAGAATATAAAAATTCTGTTGATGATTTTTATAGATTTGAATTGAACAAATTTTTATAATTATTTTATAAAGGAGTTATCTTATTTTCATAAATCTTAATTGATGTTTTTATAATAATAAACATACCCATATCAAAATAAAATGTGACCATAATATATTACAATCTGTAATACTTTTAAAACATAACCAAAAAATATATTAAAATACTTCAAAAAGTTGGAGTATATTATGGAAAACTTACCTACTGAGAATATAAATTCAAAAATATTTGAAATACGCGGGCAAAAGGTCATGCTTGATAGGGATTTAGCGGATATTTATCAGGTAGAAACAAAGTATTTAAAAAGACAAGTAAATAGAAATATTGAAAGATTTGATGAAGAAGATTTTATGTTTCAACTTACTAAAGAAGAGTTTGAAAACTTGAGGTGCCAAATTGGCACCTCAAGTTGGGGAGGACATAGATATATGCCTTTTGTATTTACAGAGCAAGGAGTCTATATGCTTGCTACTGTTATAAATAGTGATATAGCAGTGCAAGTTACAAAACAAATCATGCGAACATTCACAGCTCTAAGAAGATATGCTCTTACCTATGAGGAATTGGCTAAAAAGATAGATGAGATAGAATCTCGTGTAGAAGATGGAGAAAGAAAGGATAGTCAAATAATAGAGATACTAAATCATCTTATGGCAAAAGATGATAGTGATATTGATAAGATAGGTTTTATAAAAACATAAAATAAATTTGTACCTATTATAAACATTTATGCAACCATTCCATAACAATTTCCCACTAAAATGCTAAATATAAAGTTAATAAGCTATAATATGCAATAAGTTAACTATTTAATTATTAAAGAGTAACTTTATTTTAAGCAGTATCAGTGATATAACCATGGGGTATATAGTGGTTTATCTACGTTAATGTTTAAAAGAGAGTTAAAAGAAATCAGATCCAAAACTCTCACAATTTAAAATCTATATAAGAATGTATAATTAATTTTTTAAAACTATATTAGTTAGTTTATGTATGACGGGGTAAACATATGAAAATAAATCTAAGAGTAGCAGATATCACACAGGAAAATGTTTGGGTGATAGTAAATGCGGCGAACTCTTCACTAATGGGTGGAGGTGGTGTTGATGCTGCTATCCATGAGGCTGGTGGTCCTACCATTCTTGAAGAGTGTAAAAAGATCAGACAGTATAAATATCCTGATGGTCTTCCAACGGGAAAAGCAGTACATACTAGTGGTGGTAATATGCCTTGTAAGTATGTGATCCATACGGTTGGTCCAGTATATCCAAATTGTGGTGCTGGATGTGAGATGGAGCTTGCTGAGTGTTATGAAAATGCTTTAAATATAGCTAGGGAGTTGGAGTGTGATTCTATCTCTTTTCCTGCTATATCTACAGGGGTATTTGGATATCCAAAAAGAAAAGCAGCTAGAATTGCTTATAAGACTGTTATGGAGTATTTAATAAGGCACGATGTGAAGATGGAAGTTAATTTTGTATTTTCATCTGAGGAAAATTTAGAGATATTTGAGAGGGTTGTTAAGTCAGCATCTTAATATATTCTTCTCTACTTATCTCATAGGCTCCAAGACTTGCTAGGTGTTCATTGTACACTTGGCAGTCTATCACTTTTATACCATTTTGTTTTGATTGTTCAGCTAGATAATAAAAAGCTACCTTTGAGGCATCTCTTTGTTTAGCAAACATACTTTCACCACAAAAAACATCACCAATCATAACACCATACAGACCACCTACAAGTTCACCATCAAAATATGTCTCAATAGAGTGGGCTATTCCTAATTTATGAAGTTGGGTATATGCTATGATAAACTCTTCACTTATCCATGTGTCATCTTCATGTTTTCTTTTTATGTTTGCACAGTTTTTCATCACTTGTTCAAAGTTTGTATTTGATTTAACCTCGTAGCCTTTATTGTTTAAAGTACGACGAAGGGATTTTGATACTTTGAAGTTTTGTGGGTATAGTACCATTCTTTTTGCTGGGCTAAACCAATGGATATAGTTGTATTCATCTATAAACCATGGGAATATCCCACTTTCATATGCATTTAGTAGTCTTTGTGGGTGAAAGTCCCCTCCTACTGCTACTAGATCATCTTTCATCATTTCTAGTGTTGGGAAGTTAAAGTTATTCTCTTCTAAAAGATAGATTTTATGTACATTGTCTAGAAGTTCCATGGGTGAAATAGTATCTATTTTTTCCTTTAAAATCTTGCAAAAACATTGTGGTCACATTATTTGTTTTGATAAGTATTTTTTTGTAAAAAAGAAATTTAAATAAAAAGGGATTGAAAATTATTTATTAAATTATTTTCTTAAAAGAATTTAAGTATAATAAACTTATCAAGTTTAGGGGAGTGAATGAAGACTAATAAAAAAGTACTTGTAATAGTATTTGTAATACTTGGTTTATTATCAGTTGCAACAATTGTAAATGTTGGATTTAATTTTATCGATTTTGGTAAGAAAAATACTATTGAAAAAGCAGAATCTATTGCAGAGTCTGTAAGGGATGGCTTAACAGCTCATATGGCGTTAAATGCAATGGATAAGAGAGATCTATTTTTGGATAATATGATAAAACACCAAAATGTGAAAACCTTACGAGTTTTAAGGGCAGAGTCTGTTATAAATGAGTTTGGTAATGGTAGAATCGATCCATATAAATATGATGATATTGAAAAAGAGGTTTTGGCTAAAGGTGAGACGATCACTTCATTGATCCAAAATGAAAAACAACAACATATTTTACGTATCACCATACCTTATACAGCTACAAAATATTCAAATCCAAATTGTTTATCTTGTCATGCAAATGTAAAAGAGGGAGATATATTAGGGGCTATTAGTATGGAGCTTGATATGTCAGATGTGAAAGAGATCACTTTTGATACTGTTGAGAAAACCATAATTATTACTCTATTATTTTTAATTATTGCTATTGTTGTATCAAATTATTTTATTAAACCATATATTAAATTGTTTGATGATTTAGAAGAGGGGATATCTAAGGCATATAAGGGAGATTTTACTTATCATGTACAAACTACTCTTTCAGATGAAGCAGGAGAGGTTGCAGATAGGTTAAATGAACTATCAGAGATATTTAGATTTAAAAGAACCATAGAGTTAGATAAAAATAAAGAGCAGATATATAAAAGAATAAAGTATATCTTAGAGCATAATCTACACCTAAAAGAGTTTTTAATATATGAAAATAGTATTTTAGATAAAAAAAGATCTGTAGTAATAGCTTCTGATAATTTTTCTGATAGTGAATTAAAAGAGTTTAGAAAGTCTACTCAAACATGTAGAGCTTTTAGGACTAAACAGACAGTTTATTCAAATGATTTTCATAAGGTTTGTGAGATATGTTATAAGGAAAATAAAGAATCTGTTTGTCTTCCTTTTAATATCTCTGAGGATAACACTTTGACTTTACTTATTTATGTGGATAATGAAGCTGAGTTAAGAAAGGTAAAGGAGATAGTTCCTATTATCTCAAACTATATTGAGATATCAACACCAGTTCTTCAGACAAAACTATTAATGGATAAGTTAAGAGAAAAATCCCTAAAAGATCCTATGACTGGATTATATAATAGAAGGTTTTTAGATAATTATGTTGATAATGGTCTTTATGAAGGGAAAAACTTTTCTGTTATGATGGTGGATGTGGATTTCTTTAAAGATGTGAATGATACTTATGGTCATGATGTGGGAGATGATGTGATAAGGGGTCTAGCTGAGGTTCTAAAAAATAGTATCAAAGGATCAGATTTAGCTGTAAGATTTGGTGGGGAAGAGTTTTTACTTATTGTTTATGATACTTCTATGGAATCAGCACAAAAGATTGCAAATGAGATAAGGGAGAACTTCTCTAAAAAAGTATTCAAATCATCCATTTCAAACTTTTCAAAAACCCTTAGTGTGGGTATAGCTTCTTATCCAGATGATAGTAAAACAGCGTGGCAAACAATTAAATATGCTGATGTTGCATTATATAATGCAAAAGAGACTGGTAGAAATAAGGTTGTTTATTTTGAAGAGAAGATGTATCAGGAGGATAAAATTTAAAAGAGTTTTTGAGATGGCGATATAAATATCGTCATCTTTGTGACAGCTTGATAAGTAATCTTTTGATAAAATAGAATTATGAAAAAAGAATTTTTAGAGATTTTACAAAACTTAACAGTACTAATTGCTGAGGATAATACAGCCCAAAGGGAGAAACTAGAAGAGATTATATCTTTGTTTACTGATAAATATATTTCGGCAGTGGATGGGGTAGAAGCATATGAGCTTTATACTAAGCATAAACCAAATCTTATAATCTCAGATATCAAAATGCCTAGAATGGATGGGCTTTCATTAGTAAAAAAGATAAGAGAATCTGATAAAAAAATTCCTATCATAGTTCTTACTGCACATACAGAAAAACATCTTTTATTGACAGCGGTGCCTTTATATCTAAATAACTATATAGTAAAACCAATCAATGAGGAGAATCTTATATCTACCCTTAAAGATGTTGTGGGTGTTATTAAAGAAAATTCATTACTTGAGGTAAAACTTCAAAATGGTCATAGATTTAATATAATTGAGAAGTGTATTTATAGTGAAGATGAAAAGATTAAATTAACTAAGAAAGAGATTTTATTTTTGGAATTGTTGATAAAGTTTAAAAATCAAATAGTTTCAAAGGATAAGATTGAAAAGACTATTTGGAAAGATAGTGTTATGACTAGTGCAGCACTAAAAAATTTCATCTTTAAGATTCGAAAAAAGATAGGATCTGATTCTTTAAGTACCTCTTCTTCAAATGGATTTACACTCCATATTTCAAGATAAATAATTATAAAATCATACTATAATAGTCGAGTATATAGTACTTTGTATGAAAAATAATAAAACTAAGTAAACTTAAAAAATTAGATTTTTTGAGTAAGTAATCTTATATCTAAATCATATATAATTCCCTAAAATCTCTCTAGGTACTTATAAAATGAATAAAAATATTTTAGATTCTATAATTAATATAAATGGGTGTATATTTTTTGCTTTGGATGATCAATATAGATATATGAATTTTTCAAATGATCA
>CAYFGQ010000100.1:0-10718 GCA_964342525.1 uncultured Arcobacteraceae bacterium | reverse complement strand
AATGAGCTTGGGCAAGTAATTTTAAATATTTTAAATAATTCAAAAGATGCACTTATTGAGAGTGAAGAAAAATATAAGTGGATAAAAATCATATTAAAACAAACAGACTCTCAGATTCTTATTGAGATAGAAGATAACGGTGGTGGTATGAAACCTATGGATCTTGTTAGAATTTGTGAACCATATTTTTCAACAAAAAGTAATAAAGATGGTACTGGTTTAGGGATGTATATGTCAAAGGTTATTATTGAAGAGCATATGGATGGAAAGTTAGAAATCTCAAATGCAAAAGAGGGTCTAAATACAAAAATAATTTTCAATTCCTAAGATTACTAAGATTTTACAAACAAGTTACAAAGAGTGTCGTGATAATATATCTACTCAAATTTAAACACCATACCTCTTTAAGGAATAAACTATAAGTAGACAAGGCCAAAAAATTATCAAAGATATTGATAAAAAAACATTACTCTATCCTATATTTTTTACTTTAGTATTATTAAGTAGTTTGATCTTTATAGTTCATACTTCTATAGATAGTTATTCTAAACAACAATTAAAAGAGTTATCACAAAAACTTTTAGATAAACAAAAACATTGGACTAAAAAAGAATTAGAGAATCTAATAGATAAAGAGCTTTTTTCTTATAAAAACAAAGAAGAGATTATAAAAAGAATCTCCACTTATTCTTATGGAGAAAATGGCTACTTTTGGATATATGATTCAAATTATATCACCATATTAAATCCAAATCAAAAAGAATTTTTAGATCAAGATGCAAGTTTTTACCAAGATGTTAATGGGGATTTTGTAATTAAAAATATCGTCGATACAGCCTTAAAAAATCAAAATGGAATCTTTATAGAGTATTTATGGCAAAAGCCATCCAAGGAAAATGAAAGCTATAAAAAAATAAGTTATGTAAAATATATAAAAGAGCTAGATTGGATCATCGGTACTGGAGTATATTTTGATGATATAAAAAAGATACTTGATGATGAAAAACATTTACATGAAGATAAGATGAAAGATCTTTATACAAGAATCTATATTTTTGTATTTATCTCTTTGATATGTGTATTGATTAGTTCTGTGTATATAATAAATAAGATAAAAAAACAGTTTTTAAACTATTCAGATCTTTTACAAGATGCAAATAAAAACCTAGAAGAAAAAGTAGATGAAAGAACAAAAGAGCTAAATGAACTAAATGAGAGTTTAGAAGAAAAAATTGAAGCTAAATCTAGGGATATATCAGAGATTTTGAGTCGATTTAAATTTGTTGCAGACACTATATTGGCTGGATATTGGGAGATTGATTTAAAAGAGGATACCCTTTATTTTTCTGATGGTTGGTATAAATATTTGGACTATAATAAAGAGGATTTTGAAGGTCTTAAAACCCAAAAAGTTTTTGAAAAGATAGTTTATCCAGAAGATCTAAAAAAAGTGGAAACAGCATTTTATAATCATATTTTAGGAAAAAATAAAAAATATGATGTGGAGTTTAGGATCATCACAAAAGAGGGGACTCAAAAATGGATAAATGCCAAAGGTACTATCTATAAAGATAAATTTTTTGGTTTTAATATAGATATTGAAGAGTTAAAAAGTGCCAATACCACACTTTTAGAACAAGCTAAAATGTCCTCTTTGGGTGATATGATAGGTAATATTGCCCATCAATGGAGACAACCTCTATCTGTAATATCTACAGCTGCTACAGGGATAAAATTTAAAAAAGATTTTGATCAATTGGATGATAAATATTTATACTATTCAGTGGATAAAATCAATGAAAGTGCCCAATATTTATCTGAGACCATAAATACTTTTAGAAATTTTGTTAGGGAAGATAAAGAGATAAATGAGGTTATTTTACAAGATAGAATTGATAATGCCATAGATATAGTAGAACACACCCTTAAAAACAATTTTATAGAGTTAATAAAGCATATTGATTATTCTGAGCCTATTAAGATAAAACTAGTGATGGGTGAACTCTCCCAAGTTTTAATAAATATAATCACTAATGCTAAAGATGCTCTACTTAAGTATGAAGTGGAAAATCCATGGATAAAAATATCATTGGAAAAAATAGAAAATAGGGTTTTGATCTGTATAGAAGATAATGGTGGGGGAATCCCTGATAATATAATCTCAAAAATATTTGAGCCATACTTCACCACAAAACATGAATCCCAAGGTACAGGCTTGGGATTACATATGAGTTATAGGATTGTTACAGAGAGTTTAAAGGGAAAACTTTTCGTAAAAAATACTCAAAATGGTGCAAAATTTATGATTGAATTACCTCTAGATTATTGATTAAAAACTCTTTTTATTTACATCCTCTACAATTATATTTGCTATTGATTTTGTTTTTCTAGATATCTCATTTGCATTTGTTGCAACTTGTGCATTTTCTTGGGTTAGAGTATCTAGTGATGCTACTGTATTATTTATAAGATGGATGCTTTCTAGTTGTTCTTTTGAGTTATTTGTAACATCTGTGATAATTGTAGTTGTTGTTTCAATATTCTCTTTAAGTTTTTCATATCCACTTATCATACTTTGGGCAGTTTGTTTCCCTTCATCTGTTTTTAGTGTAGCATTTTCTACAAGATCCTTGATCTCTTTTGCTGCTTCTGCTGATCTTGATGCTAGATTTCTAACCTCTCCTGCAACAACCGCAAATCCTTTTCCTGCTTCACCTGCTGTTGCTGCTTCTACTGCTGCATTTAGGGATAAGATATTTGTTTGAAAAGCGATTTGATCAATTACTGTAATCGCCTCAGCAATTGCTTGGGTTTGTTCATTGATATTATCCATAGCAGTTGCTGTATTTTGTGCTAGGGCTTGTCCATTTGATACTTCAGATGATAGAAGTTTTGAGTTTCTTAGCATCTTATGGATATTTTCTTCATTTGAGTTCATAGCTGATGTAAGCTCTTCTAGGGATGCTGCTGTTTCTTCTAGTGAAGAGGCTTGAGTGTTTGCACTTGTACTTAATCTATCAATAATCTCATTTAATTCACTTGAGTTTGATTCAAGGCTAAGTCCATTTTGAAGATTTAGTTTTAGCATCTGTGTTGTTGCAATTCCTAGATTATTTGTACTTTCATATAGCTCTTTTATTTGTGCTTGTACTTCACTTGTATTTACACTTGCAGTATAATCAAACTCGGTATAAGAAGATAATACATCTTGAACATTGTTTATCCTATTTTGGATATTTTGAAGCATTTTATTTACCACATCTTTAAGCTCATTTAGTTTTGCATTATTTGAGTTTTTTGTTATTCTTTGATCTAGATATCCATTGCTTACACTAGATGAAACTTTTACTGTATCTGCTATAAGTTCATTGTCTATGTTTATATTTGTCTCAATTTCATGGATACTCTTATTTATCAGTGTAGCCATTTGACCTATCTCATCTTGGGAACTTGCTTTTATATCATCGATCTTATCTTTCTTACCATTTAAAAAGTCAAAGAATTCATTTAGTCCAATTTGTAATTTGTGAAGTGGTTTAATTACAAGTGATCTAATTGTAAAAAATAGTATACACGCAACCACACCTATAAGTGTTATACTTAGAGCAAACATAATATTTTGCATAAGGTAACTCTCCCCTAAGAACTCCTCTATATTTGTTCCAAGAACTAGCTTCCATCCCCTCTCACTATAGTTTTCATACACTACACTTTTTACTTTATCTTTCCAAAGGTAATCAATACTTCCCTTATCACCTTTGTAAAGTTCTTTTACGAAATCATAACCCTTTTCATCCGCTATTTTTATAAGATTTTTACCCTCTAAACTTGGGTGTAGGATCACTTTTCCTTTTGTTTTATTTTTTGTACTTAAAATATATACATATCCCGTATCACCGATTTTAATATCTTTGATTCTTTTTATAAGTTTTTTATAACTACTTGTATAGTTGTATCCCACATATAAAATACCTATAACTTTGCCATCTTTTATGATAGGATTGTATACAGCCATATAATCACTTCCAAATAGGTGGGCTGTACCAAAGTATTTCTCTTTGTTCATTATCTTTTCATAGGCTGGTGATTTTGTACCTAAAAATGTTCCTAATGTTCTAGAACCATCTGGTCTTTTAAGGGACGTTGTAACTCTAACAAAATCATCACCCATTCTTGCAAATACTGTTGCCGTAGAGCCTTTGATTTTTGTGTAATTATCTACAAAGTCAAAATTTAGATTTAGTTTTTCTCCATTGTTTGTGATAAGGGGAGTTTGTACACCCTCAACTGTTACTGTTTGTGACGCATCAATTTGGATATTATCAAACTGGGAAGAAAAAGCATTAAATAGGTCATCTGCAATGCTTTTTAAAGAATCATCATAGATCATCATCATATCTTTTATGGAACTTACTCTTTTTGTCAGTTGAGTATGTACCTTTTGTGTTATAATTGATTGGGCATAATATGTTGAAAAAAGTGTGAAAGATAAAAATCCAACAGTAAGTATCACTATTAAAAATAGTGTTAGCTTTTTCGTAAGTGAGAGGGAATTAAACATTAAGTTCCTTTAATAATAAATAAAAATGGTAAAGTATTATTTACTAAAATTTCTTGGAATTCTAATATACAGTAATTTAAAAGTAAATAAAAGTTTACTAAAGCTACAAAATTGAAATATAATTTATGCTGTAACTTTAAAGTAATATTGATATGAGTCAATGAATAATCTTTCAAGTTATGATATAATTCCGAGTTAGTATGGCAAAATCTTTTATAACAAATAGATTTAGGTGTTTTAATAACTGTTAGATTAAGAGTAAAAATGATAAATATAAAAAACTATTTAAAAAACATAAGTCTTTTTAATCATTTAGGTGATGATGAACTAGACAAATTAGCTTCATTTAGTACCACTAAAAAATATGCAAAAGAATCTATTTTGTATTATGAAAGTGAAAGTACTAATAAACTCCTTTTTTTAGTTAAAGGGATGATAAAAGTTTATAAAGTAGATAAATTTGATAATGAGATCTTTTTATACTATGTGTATGAAAACTCCATGATATCAGAATTATCAAATCTTCAAAGTGATACTATTCACTGTTTTTCAAATGCTGAGTTTATAGAAGAGGGTGAAATCTTATCTATAGATTTTGGAAAATTTAAAGAACAATTTTTAGCAAAAGATGAACTCACTTTAAAATTTATAATGGAGATCATAAATAAAAATAGACAACTTCAATGTATCGTAAATAGGGAGCTTGTATTTGATGCCACATCAAAAGTAGCTTTTATGCTTTTTAATGATCTTGAGATGTTTAATAAGATAAAAAGAACAGAAGTATCTTTTATGCTTCATATTCAACCAGAAACCCTATCAAGGGTTTTAAAAAGACTTCAAAGAAATGAAATAATAAGTATTGAAAAAGGTATTGTAAGCATCTTAAATGCAGATGAATTACAATCCATATTTTTAGGAATAGGATAATGCAATCAAATAAAATTAGTACAAAAATAAAAATCTTAGGTTCAGCATTGATGATCAGTATATTTTTTGTGATCTCAGTGACAATCTATTTAAATCAAAAAAATATAAAAGATGCTTCAATAGTAAATATTGCAGGTAAACAGCGTATGCTTACCCAAAAGATATCTAAATCTGTTCTTTATTTATATCAAACTAAGAAACACGATTTTTCAGAGCTTGATGTGGCGGTAAATGAGTTTAAATTTGGAGTTGAAACTTTAAAAAATGGAAGTAGTCTATTATCAATTGCGAAAGCACCAACAGATGAGATAAATGCCCAAATAGCTAAAGTAGAACTTCTTTGGGAAACTTTTTATCAAAATATAAAAGTATTTAAAGAAGCAAATTTAAATGGTGATGCTAAAGTTATGGAGAGTTCATTTTCATATATAGCTAACTCAAACAATAAGCTTTTAGATAATGTGGATATGATTGTATCTTTATATACAAAACATATTGAAGATAAAACTACATTTATAAAATATTTTCAGTATTTTGCCTTAGGTTTTATTTTTTTACTTATCTCCTATGCCTTTTTAAAATTAAAAACAATAGAAGCCCATGCCCAAGAGTTTTTAGATATCTCTAAAGCTATGAGTTCTTCAGAGATAAATGAGATAAAACCATTAGAAGTTGATGGGGAGACTGAGATTGTTGAAGCTGCTACAAATATCAACTGTTTTATCGATAAGGTAAATTCAGCTATGAGTTATTCTCAAAGTGCCCTAGATCAATCAAAGATGGCCTCTGATAAATTATCTGAACTTACAAATGAGTTTGATGAGATCATAACAGAGATGAATGATAAGACAATCATCTCTCAACTTGATAAGAGTGAAGATATAGTTATAGAATCTTCTGAAGAGCTTTTAAAATCAACTAAAAAACTTCAAAACCTAAAAGAGGAGCTAGATAAACTTCTAGTAAACTGTAAGTCTTAGCATATCTTATGGAGGTCTTTTTGATATTTGATGGTGAAACACGCACCATCATTTTCATTTGATACCTCTATGATGATATGAAATTTATCTAGTATTTGTTTACATAAATAAAGACCCACACCACTACCTTTTCCACTGGATTTTGTGGTGAAGTTTGGCTCAAAAATTTTCCCTATCACATTTGAAGGAATTCCTCCTGCATTATCACTCACTTTTATAATATGGTGTGTTTCATCCTCTGTAATCAATACATTTATAGTTTTTTGCTCTACATTTTTCTCTTCAAAGGCATCCCTAGAATTTGAGAATAGATTTAAGATCACATGTTTAAATTGGTTTTTTACTACCTTAATTTCAAAGTCTTCTTTTACATCTACAGTGGTTTGGATTTTATGTTTTAGTAGATCATCTTTTATAAGTAATAGGGTGGATTCAATCATTGTTTTAGCTGAAATACACTGGGAGTCTTCATCTGGTCTATAAAAGGATCTAAATTCATTTAGGGTGCTTACAAGATGATCTATTTGTACGATTAGTTTTTCATGGTGTGAGAGTATTCTCTCTTTTTTTAAGGGTTTTTTGTCCTCTTTTAATAATCTCTCACTCTCTTGGGAAAATAGTTTTATCAAGGTGAGTGGATTTAACCATTGGTGAGCTATAGCATCTATCATCTCACCCATAGAGGCTAGTTTTGATTGTTTGAGTATAAATTTTTCTTGTTCTAAGTTTGATTCATGCTCTTTTTTTAGTTTCTCTTGAAGTTCAAATTGGTTTGATATATCTTTATGTATAGATAGAAAAAATTTTATTTTTTTTGTATCTTCATCAAAAATAGGACTTATTTTTACTTCATTGTAGACAAGTTTTCCTGATTTTGTATAGTTTCTTAAAATGGTATGTATTTGTTTTTGATTTTTAATAGCTTGACGTACTAGTTTGATATTTTTTTGTTCAATATCCCTTGCTTGTAAAAAGCGACAATTTTTGCCAATCGACTCTTCATAACTGTATTCAAAAATATCACTAAAGGCTTTATTTACATAAATGATTGGATTATCTTCTTGTTTTGGATCTGTGATAATGATACCATTACCCGCTTGATCAAAAATATCAAAAAAATGATCTTTTAGAAAATCTTTTACTTCACTCTTATCCATAATAAAACCCCTATTATTATGTTTAGAAACTTTTTCTTTATAAGAAACATTAGCTTAAAAATATTGTATCTTATTTAAAATAAGAATTAAGTAGAAATTTACAACTTTATTACACTAAATATTGTAAATTGTGATTTTGTAAGTGGGGTTTATTACCCAAAGAGGGGACTAGTTTGTATAAACTACAGTCCTAATCCTCTCCTTATCTATATTTCTCATCTCATCATATTTTTTTTGATATTTTAGTTTATCTTCATTTGATATGGGAACCCTTATGGATTTGTATTCTACAAGTTTTCCATCTTTATATACTCCACTTATGGTAGCATGTACCCAGTAGTATCCAGTGTCTTTTCTAAGGTTCTTTACATAACCCGACCATCTAGCTCCACTAGAGAGCTTATCCCATAGATCTTTAAATACACTACTTGGCATATCAGGGTGTCTCACCATACTATGGGGTCTTCCTACAAGTTCATCTATATCATAACCACTAATTTGTGCAAAGGTCTCATTTGCATAGGTGATTATACCTGAAAGGTTAGTTCTTGAGATGATCAACTCATCTTCAGGGACTATTGTCTCAATAAAGAATTCACTCTTATCAAATTGCATCACTCTGCCTTATCAAATTCCGCTGCAAAACCTTCAAGGTTCTTTTTCTTTAGATCTCCTCTATAAACAACTTTATCAAGATCTATATCATCATTTAGCATTTTCGGTACAGCATCCGCATTATCTAAAACTTCCATATGCTCTGCTAGTTCATCTTCACTATATGCCATTTGCATATCTGCTGCTATTACGTGAGGGATAGCTTCAATTACACTTAGTTTTTGAAGCTCTTCTTTTACACCCTTTCCTTCAATAGTTACAATGATTCTACCCTTTTCATCATGCATATGATAATCACATGCCTCACACTCTTTTAAGCTTTTTACAACTTCATCCAAAAACTTTGGTAATGTTTGTACTACGATACTTGAAATATTCATCCTAACTCCTTGTTTATTTTAATTTCCAAAAATGTATATTGTTGTGATCACTACTTGAAAATAGCTCATCTTTTGATATAAAAATGATCTCATTTAAAGTAGCTTCACTACCTGTTAATCTATATAATTTATTTTGAGTATTTGTATCAAAAACTAAAATATCATTCTCTTCATTATATGCTACAGCCCCTATCGATGCATCAGCACTTAAAGCACAAGAATAAAGTAAAAATCCAAACTCTAAATAATAGCTTGATCTATTATCATAAAATACACTTCTTCTATCTTGCCCAGCTGTTAATATTTTATGCTTTTTAAAATCTAGTTTAAAGACCTTGTCCACATTTTTACTAGGGATCTCTTTTTTTAATGTTAAAGTATTTGCATAAAAAACCCTAACTATACCACTCTCATCAGTTGTGGCAAAAGAGCCTCTATCTTCATCCATCATAAAATGGGAAAAAGATGAAGTACTAACTTGAATGGAATTTAAAACTTTTTTATTTACGATATCATAAACTATCATTTGATTACTAAGTAAGCCTAATAAGATCGTATCTTTATTTATAAATGAAGCTTTTTGGATATAGTATTTTTTCTTTATATCGATAGCTTTTTCTAACTTATCATTTTCATATATCCAAAGATCTCTATATCCTCTCATCCCTTGGGAAACAATAAGTAGTTTATTATCTATTTTATCGATAGAATAAACCTTAGGGTCGATGATATCACCCATAAAGTCTTTTATCTTTGGTATTTTTATGGTTTTTATTTTTGCTTTTGTATTTGTATCAAAAATCTCAACTACACCATTATCTGAAGCAGCATATAACTTAGTTTTTTCATAAAAAAGAGCTTGTACATTTCCACTTGCTTTTAAGGTATAAGTGGGACTTAAATCTTTTAGTGCAAATAAAAAGTTGATACTTATAAAAATAAAAACTAGAATTCTCATTTTAATTATCCATTTATTTTATTATTGTTGATCGTTTAACTCTTCTTGGATTTTAGCCATCTCTTGGTGAACTTCCATAAAGTGCTCCTCACTAAGATCGCTATTTTTAGTCCATGTCACTTTGATCTCTCCACCATATCTAGCACCCATCTCTTCAACATTATTTGAAAATACAGTTAAATCTGCACACATCATCTCATCCTCTTCAAGTGTATCCCTTAGTCTGATACACCATCCACCAGAATAATCCTCTTCAATATTTGCTGTTAATTCAACCATTTTTATCCTTTAAGAGTTATTGCTTCAGCTGGGCAATATTTTATACAAAAACCACAGCTAGTACATTTGTCCAAGTCGATCTTAGGTCTAAACATCCCTAAAAATTCTATAGCATTATCAAGACATGGATCTTTACAAGAAAAACACATAACCTGATGCCAACTTACACATTTTAACATATCTATTTCAATCTCTTGTGATATATTTTTTTTATGCTCTATCTGTAAAACATCAGGCTCACAAGCATCAGCACAATCATCACAATAAGTACATCCAGATACACTAAAATCTATAAATGGAGTTTTATCTTCACCTATTTTAATTATCTCTTCATAACAGGCATCCACACACATAGCATCACATTCTACACAATTTTCAATGAAATCATTCTCATCTTCAAAGTAGGGTGGTCTAATAATGTTTGGCGTATTCTCTTGCTTCTTAAATCTAGAAGCAAGAGAGCCAAAAAGCTCTCTTCTTTCCATGCTAATCCAAAATAATGTTATTGATATGAGTTTAACGGATTTTAGGGTTTATTTCATTGACCTAGGTCAAGTTTTGGAGTTTGGAGGATTTGTGGTATGGTTTTGTAATTATTGTAAAATATCATTCAATCCCCAATCATATTCATACTCTATATCTGGTTCAGGATTAGCTTTTAACCAAGAAGCTAATTTAGGATTAGCATCTTTAGCAATTTTTGTAATAACTTCTTTCTCATTTTTACCAAAATCAACACCATACCAATCATAAATACTAGATAGTTGTAAAGTATCATCATCGATAATTTTTACAGCTCTTTCATGATTCACATATTCTATAGTAGCTTGTTGTAGCGTAGATTCCATATTCTCAGAA
>CAYFGQ010000099.1:0-10778 GCA_964342525.1 uncultured Arcobacteraceae bacterium | reverse complement strand
AAAAATTAGAGTATTCATAAATAGCACAGAGAAGTGCAAGATTTTAAAAAATAAATTAGAAGGACTAGCAGGGCTAATTCGATAATTTATTTTTTGAAAGATTGTGATTCTCTGTGCTACCCGAAGGGCAATATAGGAGAACCCATATTTCAAAGAATTTTGATTTGAATTAGCTACGGCTAGTCCTTCATCAAAATTCTTTAAAATCTGAATCCTCCTATATTGTTTCTGAACACTATAATTTTTTAAAGTTGCCCTAATAAAGGTATCACTTTGAGTAAGATTGCAGTTATTGGAGCAGGTAAATGGGGTCAAGCACTTCACTTTGCCATATCACAAACTACCCCTGAGGCTTATATCACAAATAGAACAAAAAAAGATATTAAAAACTTTGTTGATCTAGACACAGCACTTGAATGTGAATATTTGGTTATAGCAATACCATCCCAACAAATAAGATCATGGTTAAAAAATAGTTTTAAATTTAAAGGTCAAAAGATACTTGTAGCAGCAAAAGGTATTGAAGCTAGCACTGGTAAATTTCTTCAAGAGATTTATGAAGAGTTTGTTCCAGCTGAAAATATCGCTTTTATCTCTGGTCCATCTTTTGCAGCAGAGGTTATGAAAGCACTTCCAACAGCACTAGTTTTAAATGCTTCAAATAGAGAAGTATTTGAAGAGTTTTATCCATTTTTCCCACCATTTATAAAAACATACTATAGTGATGATGTAATAGGTGCAGAGATCGCAGGAGCATATAAAAATGTACTTGCTATAGCTAGTGGTATTAGTGATGGTTTAAACCTTGGAAATAATGCTAGAGCCTCTTTAATCTCTAGAGGCCTTGTGGAGATGGAAAGATTTTCAAAACACTTTGGAGCAAAAGCTGATACCTTTATAGGTCTTAGTGGAGCTGGGGATCTATTTTTGACAGCTAGTTCTACACTTAGTAGAAACTTTAGAGTTGGATTGGGTCTAGCAAAGGGTAAAACCCTTGAAGAGATACTTGAAGAGCTTGGAGAAGTAGCAGAAGGTGTAAAAACATCTGAAGCCATATATAAACTATCCAATGAAAAACAAATCTATACACCAATAGCAAGGGAAGTAAAACTTATCCTTAATGGAAAAGATCCAAAAGAGAGTCTAAAAGACTTACTAAAATCGTAATTTTACTATGCAAACCATATCTTTTATAAATCTATCACTCACTTTGATCCCTTTGATTTTAGTGTGGTATTTTTATAAAAAGTGGACGAATGATAATTATGAGATCATCTACTCCACAGTTCGTATGCTTGTACAACTTGTAGCAATTGGATATGTACTTTTATATCTATTTGAAGAAAAAAACATATTTATTGGTGGGGCTATCATATTTTTTATGATGATAGTCTCCACCTTTATCACCATAAGAAATACAGTAGATCACTCCATTTCCCACTATACTCAGATATTTTTTGCTATTACCATAGCTGGTTTACTAAATCTATTTTTAATTATAGGTTTTGTTTTAGAACTAGAATCTATTTATGAACCAAGATATGTGATACCAATAGCAGGAATGATCTTTGCCAACACTATGAATGCCCTATCCTTAGCCATTGAGAGATTTGAAAAGGAATATTCTAGAAGTGATGATTTCTTTGAAGCAAGAAAGATAGCCTTTAAAGCCTGTATGATCCCTCAAATAAATGCCCTACTAGCTGTAGGACTTGTGGCACTGCCAGGGATGATGACTGGTCAGATATTATCAGGAATCGATCCACTTATAGCAGTAAGATATCAAATCATGATTATGACTATGATATTATCTTCTGCTGGAATAAGTGCAATAGTTTATTTCCTATTAAAAGAAAAATCAAAGTGATTATTTATTAAACTTTTCCTTATGAATCTCACCCCAAAAATACATCTGTTTTAATATAGGTTTTAAAGTCTCTCCATATTCAGTTAAAGAGTATTCAACCTTTGGTGGTACTACAGGATAAACTTCTCTATGAACAATTCCATCCTCTTCAAGCTCTCTAAGTTTTTGAATAAGCATCTTTTGACTAACTCTAGGAAGCATTTTTTGTAGTTCATTAAATCTTAAAGTTTTACCTCTTAGATACCAAAGTATCAAAATTTTCCACTTTCCTGCTAAAACATCTAGGGATGTTTCCACTGGACATTTTTCAATTTTTTCTTTTTCTTCTATCTTTTTAGTCATTTCAAGTCCCTTTTTTCCGTTTAGTTACTTTTTTGGTAGTACATTTCTTTTTTGTATGTTCTTGCTATTATTGCATATATTTGCTAAAATTTCAACATAAATTAAAAGGGTAAAAACAAATACCCCTTTAAAATTTATTTTTTTGGTGTAAAATATAACTAGAAAAAGAGATCATACATCTATATAAAATTAAAGACAAAGAGCGACTTCTTGTTCTCTTTAGGGTTTTATTACTAGTAAGTAGATTTCACATCCACTTATAAAAGTAGTTAATAATTTTAGGTCCCATATAATAAGGACTATTTAAAAGGAAATAAAATGAAAGCATTCGTAGTTGAACAAATTGAAAAAAAAGTATTTGAATCTGGTATAAAAGAGATAGATGTACCAACAATAGAAGAAAATGAAGTATTAATTAAAGTATCATATTCATCACTTAACTATAAAGATGCTTTAAGTTCAGTAGGAAACCCAGGTGTTACTAGAAATTTCCCTCATGTTACAGGTATAGATGTAGCTGGTGTAATTGAAGAGTCTAACTCATCTGATTTTGCAAAAGGTGAGAGTGTACTTGTAACTGGTTATGATATGGGTATGAATACAGATGGTGGACACGCTGAATTTGTAAAAGTTCCAGCTTCATGGGTAGTAAAAATGCCAGCAGGAATTACTGATAAAGAGATCATGACTTATGGTACAGCTGGTTTAACAGCAGCCTTATCTGTAAATGAATTATTAAATAACGGAATCACTGAAGGTAAAGTACTTGTTACAGGTGCAACTGGTGGTGTTGGTAGTATCGCTGTATCTATCTTAGCTAAATTAGGATTTGAAGTTGTAGCTATCTCTGGAAAAGAAGAAAAAATTGATTTCTTAAAATCTATCGGTGCTAGTGACGTAATCCTAAGAAAAGATTTTGATGTTGAAAATAAAAGACCAATGGGAAGTGAAAGATATGCTGGTGTAGTTGATACAGTTGGTGGAAATATCTTAGCAGAAGCACTTAAAGTAGTTAGATATGATGGTGTAGCTACTTGTTGTGGATTAACGTCTTCATTTGAATTACCAACAAATGTATTTCCATTTATCTTAAGAGGTGTAAGACTTATAGGTATTGATTCAGTTGAGTGTACAATTGAAAAGAAAACAGCAGCTTGGGAAAAATTAGCTGGTGATTTTGCAATTGAGACATTAAATGATTTAACAAATGAGATTTCATTAGATGAAGTTAAAGATGCATATGCAGCTTTAATTGATGGAAAAGCAGTGGGAAGATATTTAGTTAAAATATAATTTATTTTAAAAGATTGGAAACTTTTCCAATCTTTTTCCCTCCTTCAAAAACCTCCTTACATCTAGTGCTAAATCTCTTTTAATTTGGTATTTGATAAAATGCACACATATTCAACATCATAAGTTTTAAAAATATAAAAATAATAGTTCTAAATAAGGTGACTTACTAATAAGAACAACTCGTTGTTCTCTTTAGGGTTTTCAAGGAAGCATCGCTCTAAAGAGCTTGCTTTGCTACTTTTAAAAAGTAGTCAAAACTATTGGTCCCTTAAAAAATGGAACATTTTTTAAGGATACAGTTATGAAACAATTTTTAGCAGAGTCTAAAAAAATAAGTTCAACTATTGCAAATCTTAGTGGCGAGGTAAAAAATAGAGTTCTAAATGAGATGGCAGATGCCCTTTTAGAACACTGTGATTATATCATTACTAGAAATGCACAAGATATGGACAATGGTAAAACAAATGGTTTAAGTGATGCACTTATGGATAGACTTTTATTAGATGGAGATAGAATAAAAGCTATGAGCGATGCAATAAAAGAGATTGCATCATTAAAAGAGCCTGTGGGAAGAATCCTTGATGGATGGGTTTTAGAAAACGGCTTAAATGTACAAAAAGTAAGTATCCCAATTGGTGTAATTGGTATCATTTACGAGTCACGTCCAAATGTTACATCAGATACAGCAGCACTTTGTTTTAAAAGTGGAAATGTATGTGTACTAAAAGGTGGAAAAGAAGCTGAACACTCAAATAAAGCTATAGCTAGAGTTTTACAAGAAGTACTAGCTAAAAATGGTCTACCAGAGCAAGCTATCTCACTACTACCAGATTCATCTAGAGAGGGTGTAGCAAATCTTATCAAACAAGATAAATATGTTGATCTTATCATCCCAAGGGGTGGAGAAGCACTTATCAAATATGTAAGTGAAAATGCAAGTGTACCAGTGGTAAAACATGACAAAGGTGTATGTCATGTATATATCGATAAAGATGCAGATGCAAAGATGGCTATAGATATTGCTATAAATGCAAAATGTCAAAGACCAGGTGTTTGTAATGCTATGGAAAGTATGCTTGTACATAAAGATATCGCTGCATTTATCTTACCACCACTACATGAAGCATTTATGGAGTATGAGACAGAGCTTAGAGGTTGTGAGTTTACAAGAAAAGTTATCGATATCCACTGTGCTTCTGAAGAGGATTATGATACTGAATATTTAGCAAATATCTTATCTATTAAAATAGTAAAAGATGTGGATGAGGCAATAGCTCATATCGCTAAATTTGGATCAGGTCATAGTGAAGCAATCATAAGTGAAAACTATAGTGCCGTTGAGCAGTTTTTAAATTCTGTGGACGCAGCTTGTGTATATGCAAATGCAAGTACAAGATTCACTGATGGTGGAGCTTTTGGATTTGGTGCAGAGGTTGGAATCAGTACGAATAAACTTCATGCACGTGGACCAATGGGGATCAATGACCTTACAACTTATAAATTTAAAGTATATGGAAATGGACAAATAAGATGAAACTAATTTTATCTCTTTTTATATTATCAAGTATCGCTTTTGCTGGTTTTGACTTTGGAAAAATAAGTGAAGCAATTGATGCAAAAAAAGCTGGTGAAGCTATAAATAAAGAGGAAGCTAAAAAGGCTTATGAAAAAGGTAAAGATGTTACACTTGATGATGTAAAAAAAAGTGTAGACATGGAAAAAGCAAAAGAAGCTGTTGATACTGATAAACTAAAAAAGCTTTTCTAATATGAATATCAAAACAAGAGTATGGGTAACTATCACTATCTTTTCTATACTCTTGTTGTATATAATTATCCAATTTAATACCCCTAAACAAAAAAGAGAACTCACCCTAGCTACTGGTATGATAGGTAGTGATTCATATGCTTATGGACTATCTTATAAAGCACTACTAGAAGAGGATGGAGTAAAACTAAATCTACTACCTACAAATGGTTCTTTAGATACTATTGGCTATATCAATAATAAACAAGCTGACATTGGATTTATAAACTCTGGCATACTTATAAATAAACCAAACTATCAATTTGAATCCTTAGCAAGTGCCTATTATGAACCCCTATGGATCTTTTATAGAAATGATGGATATAAGCTAAACTATCTTATTGAAACCATAGATAAAAAAATAGGTGTAAGTATTACAAATGATGGTACTTATGATATTGCAAAAAAGATTTTAGAAGCAAATGGGATAGATGAATCAAATACAAATTTTGAGTATCTATTTGATAAAAATGCTATAAATAAGCTAAAAAATAAAGAGCTTGATATCTTTATCACCCTTGCTAGTGAACAAAATCAATATATAAATGAACTTCTAGCTGATCCAAATATTGAGATTTTAAGTCTTAAAAGAGCAAAGGCATATGTACAAAAGTTTGATTATTTAGATCATCTTTTAGTTTATGAAGGTAGTCTTGATCTATATAAAAATATACCAAATTTTGAAGTGGATCTTTTAAGTACAACTCAAAACCTTGTAGCACATAAAAATGTCTCCGATGAACTTATCCGTATTTTTTTAAAAAAAGTGAGTGAAATACACTCTAATCAAAACTTTTTTAAAGAAAATACCATATTCCCATCCCTAGAAAATCTAAATACTCAAATAAATGCTGAAGCACAATTTTATCTCACCCAAGGAGATTCATGGCTTGAGACTATCTTTCCATATTGGATAGCTTCAAATATTGATAGACTTAAAATACTTCTTATTCCCCTACTTTGGCTTTTGATCCCTTTATCAAAAAGTATTATTCCTTTATATGTATTTACCATAAGATCAAAGATATTTAAATGGTATGATAGATTAAATGAGCTAGATGAAGAGGTGGATAATGCAAAAACAAAAGAGGAGATAGAAGATATAAAAAGAAAATTACAAGAGCTACACGATCAAATCTCACAAAAGACCAAAGTACCCCTTTCATATATGGGAGAATACTACAATCTTTTCTTACATATTGAACTAATTGAGAAGAAAATTTCAAATAAATTTAAATAAAACACTAACATACCACCAAATGAACACCAAAATATTTTATAGTTCTTAAAATAAGATAGATTTCATTAAGGAGCTATAGATGAACTATACTAAAAAAAGGTATCTTACCTACGGTTTAATTACTGTTTTCACATTTGTGTTACCATTTATTACAATCAATGGAAACCATATGTTACTACTTTCCTTCGACAAACTTAGATTTGAGTTTTTAGGATTTACATATAATATGAATGAGCTATATGTTATGCCATTTTTATTAATGTTTTTATTTATTGGTATTTTTGCCCTTACTGCAATGTTTGGTAGGGTTTGGTGTGGATGGGCATGTCCACAAACTATCTTTAGAGTTATATACAGAGATCTTATTGAGACAAAACTTTTAAAGATGAGAAAAATAGATAATAAACAAAAAGATATAAATTATGATAAGGATCATAATTACATAAAAAAATATATCGCTATTTTTATTTGGATAGTTTTATCTACAATAATCACTGCAAACTTTATGTGGTATTTTGTACCACCAGAAGACTTCTTTACATACCTACAAGAACCTAAAGAGCACTTATTTATGATCCTATTTATGGTGACTTTAATCACTCTTTTATTCTTTGATATTATTTTTATGAAAGAGGATTTTTGTACTTATGCCTGTCCTTATTCACGTATCCAATCTGTACTTTATGATGATGATACACAACAAGTGGTTTATAATACAAACAGAGGTGGAGATATCTACCAAGATGGAGCTAAACATATCACAAATATCAAACAATGGGCATCAAATGAAGAATGTACAACATGTGAAGCATGTGTAAAGGTTTGTCCTACTCATATCGATATTAGAAAAGGTCTTCAAGTAGAGTGTATCAACTGTTTAGAGTGTAGTGATGCTTGTTCTAAAGTTATGGGTAAACTTGGTAAACCTTCACTTATCTACTGGGGAAGCACAAATGGTGTGATAAATAGTGTTAAAAACACCCTATTTAACTTTAGAAACAATACTTACATAGCAGCTTTACTTGTTTCACTAATACTTGCAGGTGTATTTGCAGCAGGAAAAGAATCAATGCTAGTAAATATCAACCGTACCACAAAGCTATATGCTATAAAAGAGGATAAACTTGTTACAAATAACTACCTTATCACTCTACACAATAGAGCTGAAAATAATAGTTATAGCTATGATATAAAACTGCACGATCCAAGATTTGAGATTAAAAGATTTAATTCACCTATCCTTACACCAAATAGAAGGGTAAAAAGTGTACTTATCATAAAAACAACAGAACATATGAGATTATCAGATGAGAAGGATATTCCACTTAAAATAAATGCTACATTTTATGCAAAAGAGGATCCAAATATTAAATTAGAAAAAACTCTAACTTTCATCTATCCAAGGGATAGTTTATTTAAATAGTATAAAAGCCTTTTGGCTTTTATACACTTACCCCTTGTAGGGCTAAATTCATTTCATTTATAAGCACTTGTTTCTCAAAAGGTTTTGTGATATAACCACTTAAACCTTGTGCCACTGCATCTTGTTTAAGTCTACTTTGACCATGGGCTGATACCATTAATACTTTTGCATTATTATCAAATTCTAGTATTTTTTTACTACATTGTTCCCCATCCATTATAGGCATATCAAGATCCATAGTTACTACATCTGGTTTTAGCTCACAATACTTTTCATATGCATCTTGCCCATTTTCAGCAAAACCAACCACATTAAAACCCTCTTGTTCTAAAAAGTCAGCTAAAATATCTTGCATAATCACAGTATCATCCACAACTAATACATTTGCTTTTTTATTATCCCTTGATTTTATTCCCCTAAAAGTAGATTTATTTCTCCCCTCACTTTTAGCATCAGATAAAGCAAGATCTGCATCTTCTAAAAACTCATCTATTGATTTAAACTTATCACTATATTTACTTATACCTATACTTATAGTAACAGATATGGTATCACCTTTTTTAGTATAGATATTTTTCTCTTCGATTTGTTTTCTCATAGTTTCTATTATTTGAATTATACGTGCTTCATTTTTTTCATTTAAAAGCAAAGAAAACTCTTCCCCACCTAATCTTCCAAAAATAGAATTATCAGGTTTTAAACTATCAATTATCTCAGATATATTTTTTATAACCTTATCCCCAACAGGATGTCCATAGGTATCATTGATCGATTTAAAACTATCTATATCTATCATCACAGCATAAAGTTTTTCTTTTTCACATTCAAATTTCTCTTTTGCTAACTCATAAAATTTTCTTCTATTATAAACTCTAGTTAGATCATCATGGAAAGAGAGATATTCTAAATGTTTGATAGTATCTTTTAATTTTAGCTGCATCCGTACTCTAGATTTAACCTCTTTTGATTTAAAAGGTTTAGTTATATAATCAGCACCACCTATATCATAAGCTTTTTCGATAGTAGTACCATCATCTTTGGAGGTTGTAAAAATTATAGGGATATCTCTATGTTTAGGACTTGATTTTATCTTTTCATATAATTCAAAGCCATCCATTGATGGCATTACTATATCTGATAAAATCAAATCAACTTTAAAATTATCTAGGGTATCTAAGGCATCTTTAGCACTTAGTGCAGGTATAACAGCATAACTATCATCTAAAAACTCTAATAAAATATCTAAATTTGTTTTTGTATCATCCACTATTAAAATAGTTGATTGCTCATCCATTAGGTCCTCTTTTCTAATAATTCTTTTGCGGTTAAAAGACTATACTCCTCAACTAATTTTTTTACCTTTTGGAAAAGCTCTTCATCACTCTTATCCAATTGGTATTTATTTATCTCTTCTATTATTGGTGCACAAAGCTTAGGTCTAAGGGTAGAAACTGCCTTATAAAGCTCATCAAATAGTTCAGTTGTTTTAGTTTTGTCTAATAACTCTTTTTTATTTTCTATTACTTTATCAGAAAAAAGTTTTTCTTTAGTCTCCTTTAGCACTTTTTTTAATTCTTTTACAAATTCTTTAAAAGTTTCCTCTTCATAGTTTAGTCCCAAACTAGTTGCTAAAAGATTAAGTTTTATTGCTCCAATACTACCACTTAGCCCTTTTATAGAGTGAATCTCTCTTCTTTTTGTCTCACTATCAAAGTTTTCAAAATCTAAATCCCCAAAATCTCTTACAAAATTTCTTAATACTTTTAGATATAGTTTTTTACTATGCATATAAGATAAACCTATTTTTGTATCTATATTTTTAAAATCTGGCAACTCTAAAGTACAATCTTCTTTTTGTATCTTGATCTTAGGAGCTTTGCTATCTTTTAAATATTTCCATATTGTTTCATATAAAAGCTCCACATCAATTGGTTTATTTAGATGTTCATTCATAAGAGCTTTATTTGTTTTTTCAATATCCTCTTTCATAGCATTTGCAGTTAAAGCGACGATAGGTATATTTTTATCTTTTTCCCTTATATATCTTGTACACTCATATCCATCCATCACAGGCATCTGAATATCCATAAAAATCATAGAATAAGCATGCACATCAGCAAGATACTTATCTAAAGCTTCTTTACCATTTACAGCAATATCCACTGAAATATCTACTTTTTCTAAAAGATCCACTAGTATCTCTTGATTTATCTCATTATCTTCAGCTAAAAGTACTTTAAACCCTTGTAGATGATCTTTATAATCACTTTGTAGGTTTATGGTAGTCTTTTTAGATTCTTTCTCTTTTTTTATCTCTTTAAGGGGTATCTCAAAAATAAAATTACTCCCCTCTTTATAAACACTCTCTACCCAAATATCCCCATTCATCATATTTACAAGTTGTTTGGAAATAGCTAGACCAAGACCTGTACCACCATATTTTCTAGTGGTACTATTATCTGCTTGGGAAAAAGGCTCAAACAATTTATCTTGTTTCTCTTTAGTAAGACCAATCCCAGTGTCTTTTACTTCAAATCTATATCTATTTTCCTTTGTTTGTGTAATTGATATACTTACTTCACCTTTGTCTGTAAATTTTACAGCATTACTCAAAAGATTTGTAAAAATCTGAGATATTCTTAGAGAATCCCCCTTAAAAGTTTTCCCTATACAATCCTCATAATTTACTTTTAGAGTCAAACCTTTTTCTTGAGCTTTTAACTCTATTAGATTTATTACATCATCAATAGTTTCACAAAGATTAAACTCAATCTTCTCTAAAGAGAGTTTTCCAGCTTCAATTTTAG
>CAYFGQ010000098.1:0-10934 GCA_964342525.1 uncultured Arcobacteraceae bacterium | reverse complement strand
ATTTTAAAAAATAAATTAGAAGGACTAGCAGGGCTAATTCGATAATTTATTTTTTAAAAGATTGTGATTCTCTGTGCTACCCGAAGGGCTCTCCTATATTGTTTCTGAACATACTAATTTTTAAAGGTGACCTATGATATTTGATGATAAAGTAAAAGTTTTTTTTACTACTAAATATGATAAAAATATAGCTTTTCATGTAGTAGATGAAAAGGATCATGCTGAGGTAAAAAAAGCTAGGGAAAAATTATCTAAAACTTATAATCTAGATATTTCAAATTTAAAATATATGGATCAAATCCATGGCAATGATGTGATTGTCGTGAATGAAGATGAAAAATATACTTGTGATGCCCTTATAACAAATAAAAAAAATACTCCCTTGATGATAATGAGTGCAGATTGTATCGGTATCTTATTTTACGATCCTATACAAATGGCTATAGGTGTAGCCCATGCAGGAAGAAATGGTACTTTTTTAGAGATAGCTAAAAAAACCATAGAATCAATGTGTGAAAATTATGGTAGTGATCCTAAAGATATACAAGTAGAACTTGGACCAAGTATCCAGAAGTGTTGTTATGAAGTATCTCATGAGATGGTAGAAATAGTAAAAAGCAATTTTGGTGAAGAATTTTGTAAGGGAAGAAATATTGACCTTCAAGGGATAAATAAAAAACAAATCTTAGATATGGGTATAAAAGAGCAAAATATAAATATAAGTACTATTTGTACTCAGTGTAATGGAGAGGATTATTTTTCCTATCGTAATGATTCTACTTGTGGTAGATTTGCTGGTATCATCTCTATCTTGTAATCAAAAACAAATTATCTTGTAACTTTGCTCTGCGATAATTTCACTATTGAAATTATTAAGGGGTTGATGATGTTAAATATAAGTAAGGAAGTTTATAAGGTTTTCTTTTTTATGATGGGATTGAGTTTTTTTATAAATGCAGTAGGATTTTTATTTGTTGCTAGTGTTTATAATTTGATATAGTGCTACACAACTAAATTAATAGTTGTGTGCTACTTTGTAGTAAGGATCATCTTCTGTATACTCACAGAATGGTCCAGCGTTTTTAAGGATTTTTCTACAATCTTCACTTAAGTGTCTTATTTTAAGTGTTTTTCCTGCTTCTTGGTATTTTTTAGTGATATTATCAATAGCTTCAACACCACTTATATCCATAACTCTAGTGCTTTTAAAATCAAGAACTACATCTTTTGGATCGTGAGCTAGTTCAAATTGTTCATTAAAAGATGTACAAGATCCAAAGAATAGTGGTCCGTGGAATTCATAGATTTTAGTTCCATCATCTTCTAATCTTGTTTTTGAATAAACTCTAGCATGTTGCCAAGCAAATACAAGTGCAGATACAATGATACCAGAGATAACAGCAATAGCAAGGTCAGCAAAGATAGTGATAACTGTAACAGCTACAAGTACAAATTTATCAGCATTTGGCATATGTTTGATTCTATGTCCACTCTCCCACTCAAATGTACCAATAGATACCATAAACATAATACCAACAAGTACAGCAACAGGGATCATTGCAATATATGGACTAAGTGCCACAACAAATGAGATAAGTAAAATAGCAGCTGTAAGAGCTGAAAGTCTTCCCCATCCACCATTAGAGAAGTTAATGATTGATTGACCAATCATAGCACATCCAGCCATACCACCAAAGAAACCACAAGTGATATTTCCAGTACCTTGCGCGATACACTCTTGGTTTCCACTTCCTCTTTTACCACCCATTTCATCAAGAACTGAAAGTGTAAGAAGTGATTCAATAAGTCCTACAAATGCTACAAGTACAGCATATGGTAATACCATTAAAACTGCATCCATAGTAATTTTAAGCTCTGGCAATGCAAATGTTGGAAGATTACCACTAATATCTGCTAGATCACCAACTCTTTTTGTATCAAGATCAAAGATGATTACAACAGCAGAGATTACGATAATAGCTAAAAGTCCTGATGGGATTGCCTTTGATACTTTAGGGAAAAATTCAACTATAAGCATAGTCGCAACCACAAGTGCATACATGATCCAGCTCTCCCCCTCAAATAATGGAAATTGTGCCATTGCAATAACAATCGCTAGACCATTTACAAATCCATACATAGCTGGTTGAGGAACAAGACGGATAAGTTTACCAAGTTTAAGTACCCCAAATGTTACTTGTATAATACCTGCAATAATAGTAGCTAGTAAGATATACTGGAGAATCATCTCCGCATCTGCTCCTGGTACAGTTTGTTTTACTGTTACCCCTAGACCCACAAGTACAACAGCAACAGCACCAGTAGCACCAGATATCATACCCGCTTTACCACCAACCATTGCAGTGATAAATCCTAAGATAAATGCAGTATAAAGTCCTACTAGTGGAGAAACACCAGCAATAAATGAAAATGCCACCGCCTCAGGTACTAGTGCTATAGCAACAACTATACCCGATAGGATATCATTTTTTGCACTTTGACCAACGAAAGTGCCTTTAATATTTAACAATATATGTCCTTTTTAAGGCATCAAAAAAATTATGGTAATATGAATTTTAAGAAAAGCCCTTAGATAAAAGTCGCGATTTTATCTAAAAAGGGCTTATAATAGGATTTAGTAGTTAGGTTTAGTTTATACCTTTGATGTAATAAACCTCTTTATTTGGTAGTTTTTCAACTTCCACATGGTATTTATTAGACCATTTTGCGATAGCTTCATGAAACTCTTCTAAAATTTCAGGTGCATCATCTTTTTCACATTTTATTTTTAAAAGATTTTCACTATTTGACATAGCAATATATGCTTTCATATGTTTTAAATTATTATTTAGGCTAATAATATGTTTTGCAAACTTATCGAAACCATTTGTATTTTTTATAATACCTTCCATTTGAGATATTGTTGTATCAGTTTTTGTGTATTCTAAATCTGATAGTAGCATTTCTGCAGTTACATCTAAATGCATTTTTGTCCTTTTAATTTATTTCATTAGGGCACCTATAAAAATTAGAGTATTCATAAATAGCTCAGTGAGGTGCAAGGTTTTTAAAAATAAATTTGAAGGACTAGCCACGCTAATTCAAGAATTTATTTTTAAGAAGATTGTACCTCAATGTGCTACCCGAAGGGCAATATAGGAGAACCCATATTTTAAAAAAATTTAATTTGAATTAGCCCTGCTAGTCTTACATTAAAATTTTTTAAAATCTGAATCCTCCTATAATGTTTCTGAACACTATAATTTTTATAGGTGCCCTTAATGTTATCAAATTGTAATTTTAATTTTGCTGATAAAATTATTAATAGCCCATTTTTAATAGTTTGAATGTTTCCTTTTAAGAATTTAAACAACCTAAAATAAGAACTTAGCTATAATCGCGCTATTTAATTATAAATGGAGCATTATTGAACAAATACTATAATGAACTTACAATTATCCCTAACTCCCATAAAGAGTTATATATTGATCTTTTGAATCAATTAAGTGATGATGCCATTGAAGAGCTTGATGATAAGTTGATCCTTCGTAGTGAAGAGGGCTTAGAAAATATTGTTGATGGTTTAAAGGTATTTACTTTAAGCCTAAAAGAAAGTTTGGCTGAAGAGGTAGAGTGTGAACTTATCTTGGAGCAAAAAGAAAACATCGACTGGGTAGAACAATACCAAAATTCTGTACGTGAAGTTGAAGTGGGTGAATTTTTTATCCACCCATCATGGGTAGAAGCAAGGCAAGATAAACTAAATATTTTGATTGAACCATCTTTAGCTTTTGGATCAGGTCACCATGAAACTACAAGTACATGTCTTGAAGCTATATCTAAATATGTAAATGAGGGTATGGAAGTAGTTGATGTAGGTTGTGGAAGTGGAATCTTAGGTATAGGTGCAGCTAAAAAAGGTGTTAATGTTGATATTTGTGATACAGATGAAATAGCTGTACAAGATAGTATCAAAAACTTTGATTCAAATGGTGTAAAAGCAAATAACTCATGGGTAGGATCAATTACTATGAGTGATAAAAAATATGATGTGACAATAGCAAATATTGTGGCAGATGTATTGGTATTTATATCTTCTGATTTAAAGAAAAGCTTAAATGAAAATGGAGTCTTGATCCTATCAGGGATACTTGATAAATTTAAAGATAAAGTTTTATCCAAATTTTCCGATATGGAAACTCTAGAAATTATACAAAAAAATGAATGGGTAACTTTAATACTTAAAAGGAGTAACAACTAATGGCAGATAATCAACAGCCAAACAATAACGGTAATAAAAACAATAAGAATTTTTTTAATCAAAATCCTATATTAGTTTTTATACTTTTCTCACTAGTAACTATTATGGCATTTAAAACATTTGTACCAAGTGATGATATGAATGCAAATGGTGGAATGACACAATATGGTGCTCAAACACAAAATAAACAAGTGGCATATTCTGATCTTAAAAACCTTATAAAAGGTGGTCAAATAGAGTATGTTGGTATTGGACAAACTACAATTAAAGCTGTATCAAAACCAATGGGTGGAGCTCAAACAGTTTATAGAGCTAGAAAAGTAATCCCAGATGATACATTAATCCCTTTACTTGAGCAACAAGGTATCAATTATGGTGGAGTAAATGAAGAGAATGTATTTGCTGATATGTTATTTGGATGGGTTTTACCAATCCTAATCTTCTTTGGTATTTGGATGTTCTTAGCTAACCGTATGCAAAAAAGCATGGGTGGTGGAGGAGGCGGTGGCCTTCTTGGAATTGGTGGTGCTAAAAAGATGATCAATTCTGAAAAACCAAATGTTAAATTTGATGATATGGCTGGTAATAAAGAAGCTAAAGAGGAAGTTACTGAGGTAGTTGACTTTTTAAGAGAGCCAGATAGATATGTAAATCTTGGTGCACAAATCCCTAAGGGTGTATTATTAGTAGGACCTCCAGGTACAGGTAAAACACTTCTTGCAAAAGCAGTTGCTGGTGAAGCCGATGTTCACTTCTTATCTGTAACAGGATCATCTTTTATTGAGATGTTTGTTGGGGTTGGTGCATCTAGAGTAAGAGACCTATTTGAGCAAGCTAAAAAACAAGCTCCAGCTATTATTTTTATCGATGAGATTGATGCTATTGGTAAAAGTAGAGCAAGTGCAGGAAATATGGGTGGAAATGATGAGAGGGAACAAACTCTAAACCAACTTCTTGCAGAAATGGATGGATTTAGTTCAGACGCTGCTCCTGTAATTGTATTAGCTGCTACAAATAGACCAGAAGTACTTGACCCAGCACTTTTAAGACCAGGAAGATTTGATAGACAAGTACTTGTTGATAAACCAGATCTTGAGGGAAGAATCGAGATCTTAAATGTACATATCAAAGATGTAAAGCTTGCTCCAAATGTTGATCTAAGAGAAGTAGCAACTATGACAGCTGGTTTAGCTGGTGCAGATTTAGCAAATATTATCAATGAAGCGGCACTTTTAGCTGGTAGAGCAGATAGTGAAAATGTAAAACCAGAACACTTTAAAGAAGCGGTTGAGAGACAAATCGCTGGATTAGAGAAGAAAAGTAGAAGAATATCTCCAAAAGAGAGAGAAATCGTAGCTTACCACGAATCTGGACATGCTGTTATGGCTGAAATCACAAAAGGTGCTAAGAAAGTAAATAAAGTGTCTATCGTACCAAGAGGGCTTGCTGCACTTGGATATACACTAAATACTCCAGAAGAGAATAAATACTTAATGCAAAAGCATGAGTTAATCGCTGAAGTTGATACACTACTTGGTGGTAGAGCAGCTGAGGAAGTATTTATTGGTGAGATTTCAACGGGTGCTGGAAACGATTTAGAGAGAGCTACTGATATTATTAAATCTATGGCTTCTATTTATGGTATGACCGATGTTGCTGGTCTTATGGTACTTGAAAAAAGAACAAATCAATTCCTTGGTGGAGGAAGTGCAAGTAAAGATTTTAGTGATAAAACTGCTGAGTTAGTTGATGATCATATTAAAACAGTATTAAATGAAAGATATGAAGCTGTAAAACAATCTTTAAGAGATAACAATGATGCTATGGAGCAAATGACTAGAGAATTACTTGATGTGGAAGTTATTTCAGGTCAAAGAGTAAGAGAGATCATTGAAGAAAATGGTGGAACAGTATATAAAGATGAAGATCTTCATAGTGATGCAGTTGATGAAAATAATGAACTTGTAGAAGAAAAACCAGAAGAGAAAACAACTTTAGTTGAAGATTCAAATGATGAACCTAAAACTGAAGAAGTTAAATCAGAAGAAAATAAAAAAGAAGAAGAGTAGAGAATGGAAAATATAAATATTTTAGCAAAAGAGGGATATAAATCGATTATCATAACTTTAGGGATAGCATTGGTATTTGATTTTATATTTGGTTTTGATTGTTTAGCGATAATCTTATATCTATTAACAATTGCTTTTATATTTATGTATAGAAACCCTGAGAGAACTGTACATACAAATCAAAATGAGTTTTTGTCACCAGTTGATGGTAAGATCAATTCTATCGATATAAAAGATGGTAAAAAGTTTGTTTATATTGATGTATCACTTTGTAATGTACACCTTTTAAGATCACCAATTGATGCTGATTTACATGTAATAGATCATGTACATGGTTTAAATTTACCAGCTTTTAAATATAAAGCAAAAAAGCTAAATGAGAGAATGACTTTAGATTTTGGAAAAATAAAAGTAAATCTTCTAAGTGGATTTTTCAATAGATCACTAAATTTTAAAGATATCACATCTTTATCAAAGGGTGAGAGAGTTGGTATATTTTTAAATGGATCTGTTGTACTTGAATTATCAAATGATGAGAAGGTATTTGTAAAGATTGGTGATAAAGTTAAAGCTGGTGAAACTATCATCGGAGCATTCAACTCTTAATATCTATTAGTGACAAAATAGAAACATAATTAGCACTTTATTTAAAAGAGTGCTAATTATTTGTAAAACTTTAGCCTAGTTTTATAAAGTTATTGTTAAAATTCCTCAAAATAAATTAAAATTCTTGAGGAGAAATTCATGGCGAAACATCAATTTCAAACAGAAGTTGGTCAACTACTACATTTAATGACTCACTCTTTATATTCAAATAAAGAGATTTTCATAAGAGAGCTTGTATCAAATGCAAGTGATGCAATCGATAAATTAAACTATTTAAAACTTACAGATGATAAACTAAAAGAACAATATGCTAATTGGTCTGGTGAGATCAATATCAAACTAGATGAGGAAGATAAGTCTATCACTATTATTGATAATGGTATTGGTATGAATGAAGAGGACCTAATCGCTTCTATTGGTACTATTGCTAAATCTGGTACAAAATCATTTGTTGAAGCTATGACAGGTGATGCTAAAAAAGATTCAAACCTAATTGGTCAATTTGGTGTTGGTTTTTATTCAGTATTTATGGTAGCATCAAAGGTAGATGTTATCTCTAAGAAAGCTGGTGAAGAGACTGCTTATAAATGGTCAAGTGATGGATCAGGTGAGTTTGATCTAGCTCCTTGTATAAAAGAATCTTCTGGTACTGTTATTTATATTAAATTAAATGATGATGAAGTTGAAGATTATGTATCTAAGCATAGAGTTGAAACTATCATCAAAAAATACTCTAACCATATCGCTTACCCAATCTTCTTAAACTATAGTGAAGAGGTAACTGAAGAGTTAAGTGAAGAAGATAAAGCTGCTGGAAAAGAGCCTAAAAAATCTATCGAGAAAAAAAGAGAAAAAGCAAATGAAGCTACAGCTTTATGGACACAACCAAAAGCAAAACTAAAAAAAGATGACTATAATGAGTTTTATAAGTCAATCTCTCACGATAGTTCAGACCCAATGGCATATGTTCATACAAAAGCAGAGGGTACAAATGAATATACTACACTATTTTATATTCCTCAAAAAGCTCCAATGGATATGTATAGAGTTGATTACCAACCAGGTGTTAAACTATATGTTAAAAGAGTATTTATCACAGATGATGAAAAAGAACTATTACCAACATACCTAAGATTTGTAAGAGGTATTATTGATAGTGAAGATTTACCTTTAAATGTATCTAGAGAGATTTTACAAGAAAATAGAATCCTAGCAAATATCAAACAAGGTTCAGTTAAAAAGATTCTTAGTGAGATCAAAAAGCTTGCTAAAGATGAAGAGAAATATAAAGAGTTCACAGCTGAGTACAATAGACCACTTAAAGAGGGTGTATATCAAGACTATGCAAATAAAGATGCGATTTTAGAGCTAGTAAGATATAAATCAACAAATGATGTTGAAAATATGACTTCATTAGCTGCATATAAAGAAAGAGCAGATTCTGAGCAAAAAGCTATCTTCTATATCGTAGGGGAAGATGAGAATGTACTTAGAAACTCTCCACTACTAGAAGCATATAAGAAAAATAATATCGAAGTACTTATTTTAGATGATAAAGAGATCGATGAGATCATCACTCCAACAATTGGTGCATATCAAGAGTGGGAATTCAAAGATATCACTTCTTGCGAAGCTCCAAAGACAGAACAATCTGATGAGGAGAAAAAAGAGGTAGAAGAGAAATTCAAATCTATCGTTGAGAAAGTAAGAGAAAATCTTGGTGAAGCTGTAAGTGATGTAAGAACTACAGCTAGACTTAGTGATTCTCCATCTTGTGTTGTAAAAGATGCAGGTGACGCACAAATGCAACAGATGCAACAAATGATGAGAGCTATGGGACAAGAGATGCCAGAATCAGCTCCAATCTTAGAGATTAATCCAGACCATCAGATTGTAAATAGTTTAAATGACTGTTCTGATGATAAGATGATTGAAGATGTATCTTGGCTTCTATTAGATCAAGCTAAGATGGCAGAAGGGATTGAGATCAAAGATCCAATCGCATTTACAAGAAGACTAAATACTGTAATGTCTAAAGCATTTTAATATAAACTATTAAATGATTAAAAAGGGAGGAGCTTTATGCTTCTCCCTTTTTTTATGCTTCTCCCTTTTTTTATGCTTTATCTTCCTTTAAAAACTCTTTGATATAATGCTTAGTAATATCTTTTGGTATTACACATAGTAATAAGTAATATTAAAAGGGTTCATAATGGATATAGAATTTCTTCTTCTTTTCTCAATAATAGTTTTTTTCTCCTCAATTGTACATGGTAGTATAGGATTTGGCTTTGGAATGATCTCCACTCCTTTAGTTGCCTTGCTTACTGATATTCAAAGTGTGATCGCTTATATAGTACTTCCTACAATGCTTGTAAATATTGTAAGTATAGTAAGTGAAGGAAAGTTTTTTGAAGCACTTAAAAAGTTTTGGTTTATCATCTTACTTATGATTATAGGTAGCTCTATTGGAACACTTATGCTTTTATATGCAAATTCTGAATATTTTAAACTACTATTAGCATTTATTATCCTTGTATATTTATTTCAATCATTAGTTAAAATAGAAGCTGCTTTTATTGCAAAATATCCTAGAAGTTCAACTTATGGTCTAGGAATCTTTGGAGGCATATTAAGTGGAGTTACAAATATTGTTGCTCCTTTGATGATAATTTATACTTTAGAATTAAAATATACAAAAAAAGATACTATACAATTATCAAATTTATGTTTTTTATTTACTAAGATAGGGCAATTTGTAGTTTTACTCTATTATGGCGTATATGATAGCCAGACATTTGGTATTTCATTTTTAGGTGTATTTAGTGTGATTTTAGGCTTATATTTAGGTATAAAACTAAAAAAGATAATAGATGCAAAACTATATACTAAGATATTGAAAGTTTTATTATTTATAATAGCTTCTATTTTGATTGTTCAAACATTATAAGGAAAAGAATGGATTCAAATTTATTAAAAGTGTTTATCTCTGTTGCAAATACAAAAAGTATCTCTTTAGGCGCTAAGGAATTAAACTATACTCAATCAAATGTAACTTTGAGAATAAAACAACTTGAGAAAAGTTTGGGTTATGATCTTTTTCATAGGACAAATAGGGGAGTGGTATTAACCCTAGAAGGAGAGAAACTTTACCCTTATGCCATAGAGATATTAAAAAAAGTGGAAGAAGCCACTATGAAGATAAGAAATATTGACTATATGGAACTTTTAAAAATAGGATCAACCCAAACAAATGCAACAATAAGACTTACTAGGTTTTTAGAAAAGTTAAATGAAGATTATTCTGATATGAAATTAGAGTTTGTAGTGGATAGTAGTTTAAATCTTATAGATCAGCTACTGGATTATAAAATAGATATAGCTTTTGTAAATGGAAATCCAAATCATAAAGATATAGAGGTGTTAAATATATTTCAAGATGATTTAGTTTTAGTTGAAGCAAAAAATAAAGAACCTGAAAATACTATTTATTCATATAAAAATGGTTGTGCAAATAAAATATTTCTTGAAAAATATGTAAAAGAAAATTCACAAAATAAATATAAGATGGTAAATTTAGAAAACTATGAGCTTATCTTAGGATGTGTAAAAGCTGGATATGGTATAGCTTTATTTTCTAGAAACATAATAGAGAAGTTTGGATATACTCAGCATCTAAAACTTACAGAGATAGAGTGTGATTTAAATACTCATCTTATTTGTAGAAAAGATTATATTCCTATTATAGAAAACTATCTAAGAGATTTAAAATTTTAAAAATTCAATTATTTTATATGTATTTTAAAAGGTAAGCTTGATATCAAGCTTGCCTTTTTTTATGCAATAAAATACAATTTAATCTAATTTTAAGGTGTTGAAATATGCAAAATTTACAAAACATTTCTAAATATTAGAAAAATTTAATCTAATATTTAGTGAATTAAAAGTTCTGTATGTACTGGTATATGGGCTCTAGGGTAGTTTTATACAATTCTTAT
>CAYFGQ010000097.1:0-11308 GCA_964342525.1 uncultured Arcobacteraceae bacterium | reverse complement strand
ACACCTTTATAATTTACTAGAACCTTCACCTAAATATGATGACTATTCACAAATATGTGCTATTGAAAAATTTATGACAATAGGAATAATTGCAAAAGATAGTGGTGTATATGCATCAGAGGGAGGTAAAACTGAGCACATTAACTTCTATGAAAATGATTATACTAAAGATTTCTTTTTTATATTAGATGAAATATTAATAGATGAGTAGTTATTAAAATATAAATAGGTGAATAAATTCACCTATTTACGGAGTTAATTGAAAGCATATATTCCACAAAAAAAGCCACAAAAAATAAAATTCAGGGTGCGATATCTCTGTAGCGAAAACACAAATTTTGTCAAAATATATCATTGTACTACAAAGGGAGTAGTCAGGCTCCCTTTACAGTTTTATTTTTTCTTTACAGCCTTCTTATTCGGTAAGTCTGTAATAGAACCATGGAATATCTCTGCACACATTCCAACAGATTCATGTAAAGTTGGGTGAGCATGGATAGTTAGACCTATATCCTCTGCATCACAATCCATCTCTAGTGCAAGTGAGATCTCACCAAGAAGTTCTCCTGCGTTATCTCCTACTAAAGCACCACCGATTAATTGGTCAGTATCTTTATCGAAGATAAGTTTTGTCATACCAGCATCCGCCACGTCTGCTGCAAGTGCTCTACCACTTGCTGACCATGGGAATGATGCTACTTCATAGTTGATACCAGCTTCTTTTGCTTCAATCTCAGTCATACCAGCAGTCGCAATCTCAGGGAAAGTATATGCGATACCAGGGATCTGTTTTGGCTCAAAGAAAGCTTTGTGACCAGCTATGTTTTCAGCTGCCACATGACCTTCATGTACAGCTTTATGTGCAAGCATTGGTTGACCTACAATATCACCAATAGCAAAGAAATGAGGAACATTTGTTCTCATTTGATTATCTACAGCGATGAAACCTTTCTCATCCACATTTACACCAGTATTTTCAAGACCTATATTTAATCCATTTGGTGTTCTACCCATAGCAACAAGTACAGCATCATATACTTGTGGCTCAGCTGGAGCATTATCACCTTTGAACTCTACATAGATACCCTCTGGTTTAGGGATGATAGCTTGAGTAGTTGTTTTAAACATAAAGTTAAAATCTTTCTCATTTGCTTTTGTATAAACTTTTACAATATCTTTGTCAGTTCCAGTCATCACTTGTGGTCCACGAACCACAACATCAACTTCACTTCCAAGTCTTTTATAAACAGTTCCCATCTCAAGCCCGATGATTCCACCACCCATTACAAGAAGTCTTTTTGGTACTTCTTTAACTTCTAGAGCATTTGTAGAATCCCAGATTCTTGGATCTTCGTGTGGGATAAATGACATCTTAGATGACTGTGAACCAGCTGCGATGATACAGTTATCAAATTTAACAGTAGTTTGTTTACCCTCTACATCAGTATGGTTAACAACTATAGTATTTGCATCACTAAATTTACCAACACCTTGAACAACAGTTACCTTTCTCATCTTAGCCATTGCAGATAAACCATCAGTAAGTTTTTTAACTACACCAGCTTTATATGCTGCAACTTCTGGTAAGTTGATCTCAGGTGCAGGGAACTTAATACCTGCATGGTTAATATGTTTAGCTTCATCGATAACTTTTGCAACGTGTAAAAGTGCTTTTGATGGGATACATCCTACATTTAGACATACACCACCTAAAGTTGGGTGTCTCTCAACTAAAACAACATCAAGACCTAAGTCAGCACATCTAAATGCAGCTGAATATCCACCAGGACCAGCACCAAGTACTACTACTTGCGTTTTGATCTCTGTTGCATCACTACTTACAGCTACAGTTGTTGGTGCAACACTAGCTGTTGGAGTTGGCTCTGCTTTAGCAGCTGGTGCCTCAGCCGCAGCTGCTGCTCCTGCTACTTCAATTTTAGCGATTACATCACCAGAATTTACTTTATCACCAACATTTACTAAAATCTCTTTAATAGTTCCAGCTTCAGTTGATGGTACGTCCATTGAAGCTTTATCAGTTTCTAGTGTAACTAGACCATCTTCAACTTCAACCTCTTCACCAACTTCAACCATGATCTCAATAAGATCTACATCTTTATCTGGACCTAAATCAGGGATAACTAAATCAACAATATTACTCATATTTTATCCTTACAGACTTAACAATCTAATGTCACTTAGTAACTTAGATAAAGTTGTAGTAAATCTTGCACCATCTGCACCATCGATCACTTTGTGATCATATGATAATGATAATGGAAGAGTTAATCTTGGAACAAACGTCTCACCATTCCAAACTGGTTTCATCTCAGATTTAGAAAGACCTAAGATAGCTACTTCAGGAGCATTGATAATTGGTGTAAATTTAGTACCACCAATTCCACCTAAGCTAGAGATTGTGAAACAAGCACCAGACATATCAGCTGCTTTTAGTTTACCTTCTCTTGCTTTAGCAGATAATTCACCAAGTTCAAGAGCGATCTCTTTGAAACCTTTTTTATCAGCATCTTTGATAACTGGTACAACAAGACCATTTGGAGTATCAACAGCTACACCGATATTAAAGTATTTTTTCATAATTAAACTTTGTCCATCTGTACTTAATGAAGCATTAAACTTAGGATGGATTGAAAGTGCTTTAGCTACAGCTTTTACAACAAATACTAATGGAGATAATTTAAATCCATCTGCAATTGCATTTTGTGCTTTTCTAAAATCTTCAAGTTCAGTAATATCTGCTTCATCAAATTGAGTAACGTGAGGCATTGCAACCCAGTTTCTATGTAATGATGGTCCAGAGATTTTTTGAATTCTTGATAATTCAACCTCTTCAATCTCACCAAATTGGCTGAAATCGATCTCTTTTGCTTCTGGAAGATTAAATCCAAATCCACCACTAGGAGCAGCACTTGCAGGTTTATTTAATTGCTCTTTTACATAAGCTTTTACATCATCTTTTAAGATTCTGTTTTTCTTACCTGTACCTTTTACAAATCCAAGATCTACACCAAACTCACGAGCTAGTCTTCTTACACTTGGAGATGCATATACTTTTTTAGCTTTTTTGCTAAGTACACTTGACTCTGTTTTTTCAACAACTGCACTTGCAGTTGCTACTGCAGCTTGAAGTGTATTTGCTGGTTTAGCTGGCTCAGTCTTTTTAGCTGGTTGCGGTGCTGGTGTTGCTGCTGGTGTTGGAACTTTACTTTCCATAACAACAGTTTTAACAATTTTACAAACCAAATCACCAGAGTTTGCTTTATCACCTACATTGATAGAGAACTCAATAATCTCTCCACCAAATGGTGCAGGAACATCCATAGATGCTTTATCAGTTTCAAGTGTTAAAAGTCCATCATCAGCTTCTACGTGATCACCAACATGAACCATTACATCGATAACATCCACATCTTTATCTGGACCAAGATCTGGAATATGTACCTCTTCAACTACAGAACAAATTGTTTGCTCATTTACAAATTGACAAGATACTTCAGCACCTGATTCAGAGATAGCTTTAAGCTCAGCCTCTGCAGCTTCTAGATCTGATCCAGCTGCAGCAGGTGTAGGTGTAGCAGCAGGAGCCTCAGCAACTGGAGCAGCTGTTTCTTCAGCAGCAGCCTCACCAGCTACTTCAACTCTTGCGATTAAATCACCTGAATTTACTTTAGCTCCAACTTCTACTAAAATCTCTTTAACAGTACCAGCGTGTGTCGTTGGTACATCCATTGAAGCTTTATCAGTCTCTAGTGTAACTAGTCCATCTTCTTCTTCAATAACATCACCAACACTAACCATAACCTCGATAAGATCCACATCTTTATCTGGACCTAAATCTGGAATAAAAATATCTACTAATGTACTCATTTTTTACTCCTTACGCGTTTAATGGGTTTGTTCTAGTTGCATCAATGTCATATTTTTTCATTGCTTCACTAACTACTGATTTCTCAACTTTTCCAGCTTTAGCTAATTGTGCTAATGTTGTAAATACGATAAAGTTTGTATCAACTTCGAAGAACTTTCTTAAGTTTGCTCTAGAATCTGATCTACCAAATCCATCTGTTCCAAGTGCTTTAAAATCACCTTTTACGAATGGTACTAGTTGCTCAGAGTAAGACTTCATGTAGTCTGTAGTAGAGATGATGATATTTTCATCGTCTGATCCAAGTACTTGATCTACATATGCTACTTTATCTTCAGCATCAACATTTAATAGATTTTCTCTCTCAACTGCTTGTGCTTCTCTTGTAAGTTCATTGTATGATGTTACAGAGTAAATATCTGTAGCGATTCCATACTCTTCAGCTAAAATATCAGCTGCAGCTAATACTTGTTGGAAGATTGAACCTGAACCTAGAAGTTTAACTTTATAGTCATTTTTAGCTTCTACAGTTTTAAGTTTATAGATACCTTTGATGATACCCTCTTCACTACCTTCTGGCATTGGTAATTGCTTATAGTTCTCATTTAATGTTGTTAAATAGAAGAATACATCCTCTTGATTTTCACCATACATTCTTTCAATACCATTTTGAACAACAGTAGCAAGCTCATAACCAAATGTAGGGTCATAAGATACACAGTTTGGAATAGTATTAGCTAAGATATGAGAGTGTCCATCTTCGTGTTGTAAACCTTCACCATTAAGTGTAGTTCTACCAGATGTACCACCGATTAAGAAACCTCTTGCCATTTGATCCCCTGCAGCCCAACAGATATCTGCTGTTCTTTGGAATCCAAACATTGAATAGAATACATAAAATGGAATCATTGGACAATCATTTACAGAGTAAGAAGTCGCAGCTGCAACCCATGAACCCATAGCACCAAGTTCGTTGATACCTTCTTGAAGTACTTGTCCTTTTTTATCCTCTTTATAATAAGATACTTGATCTTTATCTTGAGGGATATATTTTTGACCTTCTGATGAATAGATACCAAGTTGTCTAAACATACCTTCCATACCAAATGTTCTAGCTTCATCTGGAACGATTGGAACAATTCTTTTACCAATCTTTTTATCTTTTACTAATACATTTAAGATTCTAACAAATGCCATAGTTGTAGAGATCTCTCTATCACCACTACCACCTGTAACTGCAGAGAATTTATCTAATGCAGGAATCTCTAGTGCTTCAGAGAATTTTTGTCTTCTTTGAGGAACTGCACCACCAAGTTCAGCTCTTCTATCCATCATATATTTGTACTCAGGAGAATCTTCTGATGGTCTATAATATGGGAATGACTCTATCTCTTCATCTGAGATTGGGATATTAAATCTATCTCTAAATTGTTTTAAGTTAGCTACGTCTACTTTTTTTACACCGTGAGCGATATTTTTACCCTCAGCAGCATCACCCATACCATAACCTTTAACAGATTTTGCAAGGATTACAGTTGGTTTTCCAGTTGTTTCATTTGCTTTTTTATAAGCTGCGTAAACTTTTACAGGATCGTGTCCACCTCTTTTAAGCTTCCAAATATCATCATCACTTAAGTTTTTAACAAGCTCAGCTGTTTCTGGGTATTTATTGAAGAAGTTTTCTCTAGTGTATTTACCACCTTTTTGTTTAAAGTTTTGGTATTCACCATCAACTGTTTCTTCCATAAGCTCAAGAAGTTTTCCTGATTTATCTTTGTCTAGTAATGAATCCCATCCACTACCCCATACAACTTTAAGTGCTTCCCAACCTGCACCTCTAAATTGACCTTCAAGTTCTTGGATAATTTTACTATTACCTCTAACTGGTCCATCTAGTCTTTGTAAGTTACAGTTGATTACGAAGATTAGGTTGTCAAGACCTTCTCTACCAGCTAGTCCAATTGCACCAAGAGATTCTGGCTCATCACACTCACCATCACCCATGAAACAATATACTTTTTGAGCTGAACAATCTTTGATACCTCTATTTGTAAGGTATTTTAAAAATCTTGCTTGATAAATAGCTTGAATTGGTCCAAGTCCCATAGATACTGTTGGGAACTGCCAATAATCAGGCATAAGTTTTGGGTGAGGATATGAAGATAGACCATCAACAAATGCTTCTTGTCTAAAGTTATCCATTTGATCAGCTGTGATTCTTCCTTCTACGAATGATCTTGCGTAGATACCTGGAGCAATATGCCCTTGGAAGAAGATTAAGTCTCCACCATCTTTGTCATTTGGTGCTTTAAAGAAGTGGTTGAAACCAACATCATATAAAGTAGCTGAAGATTGGAAAGATGAGATATGTCCACCTAGTTCTAAGTCTTTTTTAGATGCTCTTTGTACCATAATTTGAGCATTCCATCTGATAATAGATTTGATTTTTCGCTCAATATCTCTATCACCTGGCATTGCTGGTTGGTCATCAGCTGAGATAGTATTTACATACGCTGTAGTAGTAGAGTAAGGCAGATATGCACCATTTCTTCTTGCTTTATCAATCAGTTTCTCTAAAAGAAAGTGTGCACGATCCGCACCTTCTTCTTCTATAACTGCTTCTAAAGCCTCAATCCATTCAGACGTTTCTTCTGGATTTACATCATTTAATAATTCTGACATTTATGCTTCCTTGAATAATAACAATAGTTAATAATTAACCTAAAACTTTTATATAGAGATTCTCATTTAGTATACACCACTGCAACATATGAGATTGATAAAATTTCATATAAGAAATTATTGAAATTTTACCAATCCCGTATATCATAAGTATAACACTATATAATATATCTCAATTTTTGAGATTTAGGATTTAACAATTTAGTTTATCTTTATTTCTAAAGATTAATGTTGGCTATATATATACGCACCAAAGATAGGAATAAGTTTTATTTTACCAAAGTTAAATTAAAATAGAGGCGCAATTAATTTATAGAGTAGAGATTTTTATTACTATTTTAACTATTTACTTTAACAAACTTATTTTATATCTGTATTTCTAATTAGATGGTAGAATTCTAATGAAAATAAAAAAATTTGTAAAGAAAAAGTAGGAAAATGTTACACGAAAAAACAAAAGTGAGAATAATCGAAACACATTGTGCAAATTCTGCAGAAAATATGGCAACAGATGAGGCATTATTGAAAAATTTTGTATATAATGACTCAACGATATTTAGACTTTATACTTGGGAAAGTGATAGTTTAACTATTGGAGCATCTCAAAAACTATCTGATTATAAACTTGCACATAAGTATAATGATACTTATGCTAAAAGAATTACTGGGGGCGGAATACTTTATCATGGGCATGATTTATCATACTCATTAATTATTCCAACGGAAATTCTTAAAGAATATACTATTAAACAATCTTACGAAAAGATATGTAGTTTTATTCTAACTTTCTATAGAAAACTAGGATTAAAAACCTGTTTCGCTAAAGACAATGACCAAATTGAGTTATCAAAAAGTGCCTATTGCCAAGTTGGCTATGAAGCATATGATATATTAGTAGATGGTCAAAAAATTGGTGGGAATGCCCAAAGAAGAACTAAAAAAGCTATATTCCAACATGGCTCGATTCCTATTTATAGTACTAGTATAAATGGTATTATAAATCCCCAAACGGGAATAAGCCTTGAAGATATAGGTATAAAGATAGATTATCAAAAAGCATCAGAGCTTCTTATTGAATCTTTTAAAGAGAGTTTCAACGTTGAATGTGAAAACTCATCTTTAAGTCCCCAAGAGTTCAAAACCAAAGAGGAGCTTTTAAAGGATAAATATGACTATGCAAGTGACAAACTTTAGAGAGCAAAAAGGTTATAGAAAACCAGAATGGTTAAGAAAAAAATTAGTGCCAAATGCACAAAAAGAGATGGAAGAGCTACTAGGTGAACATGGTCTTCATACAATTTGCCAAGAGGCAAAATGTCCAAATATCTCTGAGTGTTATTCAAAAAAGAATGCAACATTTTTAATTCTTGGAAATATCTGTACAAGAAGATGTACATATTGTAATGTACATACAGGAGTTCCAACTGAAGTAGATTTAAAAGAGATCGAAGGTGTAACAACATCAGTAAAAAAACTAGGTCTTAGATTTGTGGTTATCACATCTCCAGCGAGGGATGATCTACCAGATGGTGGAGCTGAACAATTTTACAGAGTAACTCAAAATATTTTAAAAGAGTGTTCAGATACACAAGTTGAGATTCTTATCCCAGATTTTAAAGCTAAAGAAGAATCGATCCAAAGAGCAGTTGATAGTGGTGCTGTGATCATTGGACACAATATTGAGACTGTACCATCACTATACCATATCAGAAGAAATGCTAATTATGAAAGAAGCTTAGAAGTTTTAAGAAAAACTAAAGAGCTTGGTGGAGATAAAGTATATACAAAATCTGCATTAATGGTAGGACTTGGTGAAACTGAAGAGGAGATGATCCAAGTATTTAAAGACCTTAGAGAGGTTGGATGTGACTTTTTAAGTATAGGACAATACCTAGCACCATCTGATGCTTATGAGAAAGTAAAAGAGTTTGTAACTCCTGAGCAATTTAAAAGATATAAAGAATTAGCCCTAGATTTAGGATTTAAATTTGTACACTCTACACCATATGCTAGAAGTTCTTATTTAGCGCATGAATATTTATCAATTAATCCATTAAAAGAATTATAAGAAGAGCACCTATTTTTGGGTGCTTTTAAAACTATTTATTACGTTATGAGATTTTGAGAATTTAATTAAATCTTCTGTGGTATTTATATCCTCAGGCAGTCTTGATATACTTTTATTGAATACTTCTAAAGTACTTTTAGCATCACTTAAAGCTCTATGGTGTAGTTCCACATCTATTTCAAGTAAATCACGTAAATGATCTAATCCATATCTATGGGTATCTATTGTTCTTTTTGCTAGATCTATTGTACATAGTTTTCTATTTTCTAGTTTTCCTAGATCAAACTTTGTAAATGATTCGGAAATATATTTATAGTCAAATTTAATATCGTGGGCAACAAATACAGAATCTTCTAAAAAGATTTTAAACTCTTCTAGTACTGTTTGAAGGTCTGGCTTATTTATAAGCATATTAGGTGTAATTTTTGTAAGATTTTGTATATGTTTTGGAATTTCAGCACAATTTACAAGACTCTCATATTCATCTATGATTTGGCCATTTTTTATTTTTACTGCACCTAGTTCTATTATTTGCCCATTTGTAGGATTTCCTGCTGTTGTTTCTATATCTACTATACAAAATATCTCATCTTTTATATCAGTATATTTTGTTTTTAGTTTAACTATATCATCAGCTATTTCTATTGGATATCCATTGGATAGTAAAAGTTCTAACTCTAAATCTGCTGTTTGATAAAAGGTATCTTTATTCATCAATAAAGATAGAAACTCATTTAGAGGTAAATCTTTTTTATTTAATTTTGATGTGATTTGATCAATTTTACTAATTTGTTGCTTTTTTCTTTTTTTCAAGATCGCCTACTGCATTCACAAAATCATTCATTTTGTTTTTATCTTTTTTACCATAATTACTCTCAACACCGCTACTTACATCTACACCATAAAAGTTATAACCTTCAAGTTCAGATAAGTTTTCAGGGTTTAGTCCACCTGCAAGGATAATCTTTGAACAATCAACATCATCAAACCACTCTAAAGCGATCCTTTTACCTGCTCCTCCATATCCTTCAACATAAGCATCTACAAGTCTATATTCATCTTCAAATTGTAAGATATCCTCTTTTGATTTTGCACGGATAACTTTTAGATGTTTTGATCTTAGGTTATTGTAAGTGTGTTCATCTGCTTCAAAATGGATTTGAGCAAGCCCTACTTTACTTACATCACAAAGATCATCTATTTCTAAAAATGATTTATTTACAAATAATCCAACCGTTTGAACCAAAGGTGGTAATTGATCGATAATTTTTGCAGCTTCAGCAGGAGCTATATATCTTGGTGAATTTTCATAAAAAACAAAACCTAAAGCATGTGCACCAGCAGCTATGGCATCTAGTGCATCTTCTAAGTTTGTTATTCCACAGATTTTTATTCTCATATTTATACCTGTAAACTTTTTATAGCTTTAGCGTAATCATTACTTCCATATACATAAGATCCAGCTACTACAATATCCACTCCAGCATCTTTGAGTTCATGAATATTTTTATCATTTACCCCACCATCCACTTGGATTTTACACTCTGGATTTCGCTCACTAATTAAAGCTTTTAGTTGTTTTGCTTTTTGCACTACACTTGGAATAAACTTTTGTCCACCAAACCCTGGGTTTACAGACATAAGTAAAACCATATCAAGATCTTCTAATAGATACTCAATATTAGCTGGATTTGAATGTGGGTTTAGTACAATTCCTGGTTTAATCCCTAAATTCTTAATCTTTTGAATAAGTCTATGTGGGTGTTTTTCACTCTCTATATGAAAAGAGATATACTCTGGTTTATATTGTGCAAATAGATCTACAAAAAAATTGTTATCTTCTACCATTAAGTGTATATCAAGTGGTTTAGTTGCTACCTTTGCAACAGGACCAACAACAACTGGACCAATAGTCATATTTGGAACAAAATATCCATCCATTACATCCACATGGATAAGATCACATCCTCCATCACAGATGGCTGTAATCTCTTCATTTAGTTTTCCAAAATCAGCTGATAATATCGATGGTGCTACAAGCATATATAACCTTTAGTGGGGATTTCCCTTAATTTAGTGTATGGATTATATTCAATAAATACTTAGGTAACGGTAAGTATTAGCTAAAATCTAAAAGCTAAAAAGTAAAAACTTTTAGATTTTAGATTTTACTTTTTAGTTAATTGTGTTTCCAATCAATTGCTTATTTAAAAACTCCCTATAGTGTCCTTCACTTTGCTCTAGTTCCTCATGGGTTCCTGCTTCCACAAGAGTTCCTGCTTCTAGTACATATATCATATCTGCTTTTTTTACAGTACTTAATCTATGAGCAATTGTGATAACAGTTTTATCTTTTAAAATGCTTTGAAGATCATTATAAAGTTTCGCTTCAGTATGCACGTCAAGAGCAGATGTTGACTCATCAAATATTACCACTGATGGATTTGCTATGATCATTCTAGCTATTGAGAGTCTTTGTCTTTGACCACCTGAAAGTTTGATACCATGTTTACCTACAAGAGTATCTAAAGAATCACTCATATCATTTACCATAGATTCAAGCTGAGCAATTTTAAGAGCTTCATAAATCTGCTCATCGGTAATAGTTTCATCACCCATTGTGATATTAAAACGTAAAGTATTATTAAAAAGTATAGGCATTTGTAAGATTA
>CAYFGQ010000096.1:0-11403 GCA_964342525.1 uncultured Arcobacteraceae bacterium | reverse complement strand
TTGTAGAGTTTTTATCTCTAAGATTTGAGTTTCCACATTTACTTCACGATTGAGATTATTACTTGATGCAACTTTTTCTATTTCATTTGTAAATTTAACAACAGGGCTTACCATTTTTTTATTGATTATTATAAAAAAGATATAAAAGAAAACTACCATAAATAGAATAAAAAAGCCTATAAAATAGTATGTCATTTGATCTAAGGAGATTTTAATATCACTAGGAGGATAAGAGATATCAAGAACTCCATTTATATCACCTACTTTTACATTATAGTGGCAAGTGATACATTCATCTTTTACAATCATAGGATAAAGAAATCTTACACTTCCATCCTCTTGTACTAAAAATACTTCTTCTCCCTTTTTCATAACCTCCTTGATCAAAGGATCAGACTCTACTACTTTTTTATCTTCAGGAATTACACCCAATATCTCTTCTACTTTTTCACTTCTATAAGATTTTACAACCATTCCCTTTCGAATATGCTCTAATCTATCTAGAATCTTATTTAGGTCATCCTTACCCCATCCCTCTTGCATACGGGTATTCATAGTTTCAAAAACTAATTCACTTGTTTTATGAGCATCATCTGCTGCTAGAGTATTTAGTGCTGCTTGTTTAATATAAAAACTAGAACCAATTATTGCTATAATACTTACTAAAATTATGTAGGAAACTATTTTAAAGATTAATTTTTTATTTGATATGTAATTTTGCCCATTTTGCCCATTATTCATAGACTCTCCAAAAATTATATTATTTTAGTAGAGATTATACTGAAATGAATATTAAACTAAAATCTAACTAATAAAATAAAGATAATTTTTAGAATAAAATTTTATTTCTATATTTATCTAAATAAGCTATAATAGTTTATGCATTTTATAGACAATCATTCTCACACTACCTTAGAAGTTAAAAAATCAAAATTTATCACCCATATATTTCCATATAAAGATTTTGATGAAGTTATGAAAAAACTAAAAAACGACCATCCCAAAGCTAGACATCATGTTTATGCTTATAGATATCTAAATGAATTTGATCAAATAGTTGAAAATTGTAGTGATGATGGAGAGCCTAAAAACACTAGTGGCAAACCTTCTTTAGCAGTTTTAGCTGGAAAAGAGCTAATCAATACAGCTATCATCACAGTAAGATATTTCGGTGGTATAAAACTAGGAACAGGTGGTTTAGTAAAATCATATGGAGATGCTGTAAATTTAGCAATAAGTGAAGCTAATCTAATCAAATATGAAAAAGAGTTTTTAAAATCTTTATGTGTTGATTATGATATCTTAGGACAAATTGAATTTATACTAAATAATTTAGAGATAAAAATAGTAAATAAAGAGTTTAATGCAAACATCACACTACACCTAAAAGCTAGTGAAGAAAAACTACAAAACTTAGAGAAAAAACTATTGGAAAAAAACTATCTAATACCATTAATGGATATATAAATTTATTTTAGATAACATCCCAACTTATTACATTAAGGACAAGGTATACTATTTTGAAGGTATTAATCTTATTTTCTATTATGTTTGCATCCCTATATGCAACAACAATCAAAGATATTAAATTTCATAACATATCAAGAATATCAGAACAAATCGCGAATGAATCAATCGATTTAAAAAAAGGTGATCAACTAGATATAAAAAAAGTTGATGAAGCTATAAAAGAGTTTTATAAACAAGGTTACTTCAATGATATTAGAGTTGAAGAGGATAATGGTATAGTAAACTTTTATTTTAAAGAGAAACCAACTATTGGAAAACTTACAATAAATGGATACAAACAAAGAGAAGAAGATTTAGATCTTATATATTCAGCTATAAACCTTAAAAAAGGTAGTATGTATTCTAAAAAAAGAGTTGAACATGCTAAAAAAGCCCTTTTAAAAGAGTTAGAGCGTGAAAACTATATAAACTCAGTAGTTGAGATAGAAACAGAAGAGATCAATGAAGACTCAATTGCAGTCACTTTTAATGTAAATAAAGGTGAAGAGATAGTTATAAAAAAAGTAACTTATCATGGATCAAAAGAACTTAATATTAATGATTTTGAAGAGATAACTGCAAATAAAGAAGAAGATAGTGTAAGTTGGTTCTTTGGTCAAAACTCTGGTGAACTTATGCTTGAACAATTAGAGTATGATAGTTTTAGAATCAAAGAAAAATATTACCAAAATGGATATTTAGATGCAAATGTAAAAAAACCATTTATGAAAATTGATTTTGCTTCAAATCAAGCCCAACTTGATTTTTTTATAAAAGAAGGGGAACAATACTTTGTAGGTGATATTACTATTTATCTAAATGCAGATATCCTTGATCCAAAAACCTTATATCCAAAACTCACACTAAATAAAAATGTATCAGGAGGTACTTGTTGGCTTTTCCCTTCAATCAATTTCTTTGGGGATAGAATACCTTTTGATATCTCAAAACTTAGAAAAGATGTGGAGATGATCAAAACCGCACTTGGTGATTTAGGATATGCTTTTGCTGATGTTAAATATGATATTAGAAAAGATGAAAAAACACAAATAGCTAATATCATTTATAATGTTATCCCAGGGGAAAAAGTTTATATCAATGATGTAATCATCGCAGGAAATAATAAAACTCTAGATCGTGCAGTAAGACGTAATGTATATTTAGCACCAGGAGATTTATATAATGCAACAGACTTTAAAGACTCCAAAAGCAAACTTCAAAGGACAGGATATTTTACGAAAGCAGAACTAAAAAAAGTTAAAGTAAGTGATACTTTAGTAAACCTGCTAGTAGAAGTAGAAGAAGCTCCAACAGGAAGCCTTTCCATTGGTGGGGGATATGGATCATATGATGGATGGAGTATAAATGCATCTGTAGGAGATAAAAATATCTTTGGTAGTGGATTATCTTTAAACTTCTCAACAACACATTCAGATAAAACAGATAATTTTTCTACAACTTTAAGTAACCCAGCTATTTATGATAGTATATATAATGGTAGCATTGAAATTCATAATAATAGATCAGAAATAGATAGTACTAATTATGATCAAGATAGAAAAGTAAAAGGTTTTACACTTAGTGCAGGTAGAGAAATATCAAGATTTGCGAGAATAGGTATTAGCTATACATATGATGATGTATTTGTAGAATATACTGATGTAAATACTTCAGTAGTAAATGAAAAAGACTATGTAGATCAAGACTATATCCTTAGCTCAGTTACTCCATATATCTCATTTAACAATACAGATGACTACTATATTCCAAGATCAGGGATACAAACAGGTGGTAGTGTTCAAGTTGCAGGACATATGTTTGGAGGAGAAGCTGAATACAATAAATACTCAACTTATTTCAAATCATTTTGTGGCTTAGAAGATGCTACAGGATATGATCTTATTTTAAGATATAAAGCAAATCTAAAGATCTTAGAAGATACAGGAAATATCCCACAAGGTGAATCTTTTTATCTAGGTGGACCTAGATCTGTTAGGGGATACGAAACATATGCATTTGGTCCAGATAGTGCAAGTGATGCTCCATATAAAAAATATTTTGCAAATACTGTTGAGCTTAATTTTCCTTTAATTCCAAGTGCAAGAATGAGATGGTCTTTATTTTATGACTATGGTATGATTGGACAAAAAGAGTTTAGAGAAATAAGAAAAATGGGTAGAGGTGCCGTTATAGAATGGTACTCACCTGTTGGTCCTTTACAATTTATTTTCTCAAGGGCAATGAATCCTGGACCAAAAGATGATACATCAAACTTTGAATTTAATTTAGGTGGTAGTTTCTAATGGCTAGATTAACGAATGAACAAGCGATTGACTTAATAAAAAATGGTGATCTAATAGAATTAGGTCGTATGGCACTGGCAAAAAAAAGGGAACTTCACCCTAAAAAAACTACAACTTTTGTGGTAGATAGAAATATCAATTATACAAATATCTGTTGGGTAGATTGTAAGTTCTGTGCCTTTTATAGACATGAAAAAGATGAAGATGCTTATGTTTTATCATATGATGAAATAGATAAAAAAATAGATGAGCTTTTAGAGATTGGTGGGACACAAATCCTTTTCCAAGGAGGAGTACATCCAAAACTAAAAATAGATTTTTATGAAGACTTAGTATCTCATATCCATACAAAATATCCACAAATCACTATCCATGGTTTTTCTGCTATTGAGATTGATTATATAGCAAAAAGATCAAAGATATCATATGGTGAAGTTTTACAAAGACTAAAAGATAAAGGACTTAGCTCAATCCCTGGTGCAGGTGCTGAAATCCTAAGTGATAAAGTTAGAGATATCATTGCTCCAAGAAAACTTGATACAGATGATTGGTTAGATGTACATAGGCAAGCACATAAAATAGGTGTAAAGTCAACTGCAACTATGATGTTTGGATCAGTAGAGAGTGATGAGCAGATAGTTGAGCACTGGGATAGAATCAGACAACTTCAAGATGAAACTGGTGGATTTAGAGCCTTTATTATGTGGAGTTTCCAAGGTAAAAATACAAAACTCCTTGAAGAGATTCCAGATATGAAACCACAAAGCTCAAACAGATATCTAAGACTTTTAGCAGTATCAAGATTATATCTAGATAATTTTCCAAATATACAAAGTTCATGGGTAACCCAAGGAAGTTATATAGGTCAGATGGCACTACTTTATGGAGCAAATGATCTTGGTAGTACAATGATGGAAGAAAACGTTGTAGCAGCAGCTGGTGCTACAAACTGTATGAATCAAGAACAAATGATAAATCTGATCAAAGATGTGGGAGAAAACCCTGCAAAAAGAAACACAGCATATGATATTTTAGAAAGGTTTGAATAGTGGATTTTTTAAAAATTAAAGGTAAAAAAAACTTAAGGGGTGAAGTAAAAATAAATGGGGCTAAAAATGCAGCCCTACCCCTTTTAGCTGCTACTATTTTAGCTAAAAATGAAGTTAATATTACAAACCTTCCAAATGTAGTAGATATAAGAACCCTTCTAAAACTTTTAGGTATGCTTGGAGCTACTTGTGATCATAATGATGATAAGGTAACAATAAACTCTCTAAATATCAATAATACAAAAGCAAACTATGATATTGTAAAAACTATGAGAGCTTCTATTTTAGTTTTAGGACCTCTACTAGCTAGATTTGGTCACTGTGAAGTTTCACTGCCTGGTGGATGTGCAATAGGTCAAAGACCTGTAGATCTTCATCTAAAAGCTTTAGAGCAAATGGGAGCCCAAATAGAGATCAAAGCAGGATATATAAATGCTACAGCGCCAGATGGTCTAAAAGGTAATACTATAGTTTTCGATAAGGTTACAGTAACAGGTACAGAAAATATTGTAATGGCAGCAGCCTTAGCAAAAGGTACTACAACTATTATCAATGCAGCAAAAGAACCAGAAGTGATTCAAACATGTGAAGTACTTAGGGACGCGGGAGTTAAAATAGAGGGTATAGGAACATCAAACCTAACAATTGAAGGGACAAATAAGGAACTACTTGAATTCAAACCTTTTAAGATCATCCCCGATAGAATTGAAGCTGGTACTTACCTTTGTGCTGGTGCTATTACAAATACTATTGTAACTATCACGGATGTGATCCCTTTACACCTTGAGGCTGTTACAGCTAAACTTGAAGAGATGGGTTATATGCTTATGCATGATGATGAAAAAATTACAATCTATCCAGCAAACAAAATCAAACCAGTACATATTGTAACTACAGAATACCCAGGCTTCCCTACAGATATGCAAGCTCAATTTATGGCTTTAGCAACTCAAGCAGATGGCACAACTATCATAGATGAAAAACTATTTGAAAATAGATTTATGCATGTTAGTGAGCTTATAAGAATGGGTGCAGATATCACTTTAAATGGTAGTGTAGCTATGATAAATGGTACACCAAAGAAGCTTTATGGGGCTGATGTAATGGCAACAGACCTTAGAGCTAGTAGTGCACTTGTTTTAGCAGGACTTGTGGCTGAGGGTGAAACAAATGTACATAGAATATACCACCTTGATCGTGGATATGTAAAACTTGAAGAGAAACTATCAAATCTTGGTGCTGATATTACAAGATTAAGGGAATAAGGATCATCAATGACAAAAGAGCAATTTTTAGAGGATATTCAAAAGATATATGACTTTATATCTACAAAAAAAGAATCTACAAACAAACTATATGAATACTTAGAAAATAAAGAATATGATAAATTAACTATCATTGATGAGTTTGCAAAAAAGTTAAAAATAGATCAAAATATTGATGATGAGATAAGATTAGCTCTAATCACTAGGGTTGTAAATCTTAGAGATGATGCTCTTCTTCAAGTGCTTAAAAAGCTAGAATTTAATGATAAAAAGATCATAGAATTACAAGAAGTAGCTTATCAATTTGCAAAAGATTTTTGGCTAAAAAGCCATAAAGAGCTTCTAGATTTTATCACTTCAAATAAACTTACTACACCATTTTATACTGAAATTTTCAAAGGTGTTTATGAAGTAGGTTTAGCCTTTAGTGCATGGCAAACTTCTTGGACAAAACTTATCATAAACACTACAAATAAAGAGCTATTAAAAGAGCATGGTAGTGATGAAAAAGTGATGGAGTTTTTAGAGCAAAACAACCTTTATGATCTAGGACATAATGAACAAATAGCAGATAGATCATACTCTGCACTTGTAAAAGATGATAAAGGAGAGTATAGTTCAAAAGCCTATATCAAAGCTTTCAAAAAAGAAGTAACAGCTACTGTTGATGCTTTGGAAAGCTTTATAGACCGTTTAATTGAATTAGAAGACAATGTGTATAATGCTAAGTGGGATTATGTATTATATTTACAAGCAATTGTTAAAGCTTTAAGTGGCGATAAGGGAAACAATTTAGTTTCTTATTGGGCAGATGTGGATAGAGCTTGGATGAAGATCAAAACACCAGTACAAATAGGACATCCACTAGAATACTATGAAGATCACTATAGAAAAGCTGTAGCACTTGAATGGGATATTAGATTATCAAATCCTAGCTTTGAAAAAAACAATCATAGAGTAGATAATATAAAAACTATGTTTACAAATATATTCTCTTCTTTTGAACAAAGTGATACTTATAAAAATATTTATGAATTTTCATATAAATCTTTAGATAAAGTTCAACTTTACCTTGGTCGCCCTGCACTATTTTTTGGAGCAGAATTTAATGGACTTTTTTCAGCACAGGTTGTACCAAATGATGAAATAGTTTCCAAAGAAGAAGGTAAAAAAATCTTTGCATTTTCTGATGAAATTTTACAAGGAAGTAGAGCTAAACCATTTTTAAAAATATCACAAGAAATCTTTGGAGGGGAGTTTTTATCTGAAGATAGAACATTCACATTTAAAGAGGATAAAAAGTGGCATCAAGTTTATGATATCACAACTATAGGTCATGAATATGGACATATACTTTGGTGTGATGATGAAACAGAATCTGTGATGAATAAAAGTGGAAACTTTAAAAATATAGAAGAGTTTAAAGCTACAACTGGTGGACTTGTATCATTTTTTGTAAATGAAAGTGAAAAAGAGCTTTCACGTCCACTGTTTATAGATACTATAAAAAGAGCTGTAGGGTTAATAGGATGGATGGAAGTTGATGAAGTACAACCATACTATTGTGAAGGTCTTATCCACTTAAATGGACTATTTAACTCTAAAGTACTTACGTGGGATAATGAAAATAAAAAACTAAGTATAGATATGGATGAAAAAACTCTTGATACACTTCAAAAATGGTATATAGATACTTATAAATCTTTAGCAGGGCATTATCTAGATAAAAAAGATGCTACTATATGGTTAAAGCAATTTGCAGTAAAAACAGATAAATACTTTATGCCAGTAGATGAAAATATAAACTCTTTTGTGGAATATTACTATGAAAGATATAAAGAGATTGGTAGAGAATTAGATGCAACAGATTCTAAAAGTAACTACATTTAGTAGTTACTGATCTCTAAAATTCCCTCTGATACTTAAAAGCTTACAAGAGTTTTCTAAAATAGCTACTTTTTTTACAAGCTCATTGATATCCCTATCATATACATAAACCCCTATACCTTTTAAAACAATCACATGATTCATAGTCTCTTTATAATATTTTACTATCTCAAAAATATTTCTATCGTACCAATTATCAAAATCTTTTGGATCATAAACAGGGATTTTTCCATAGGTAGTTTTACCAAAAAAATCTAGTGGTTCGATATAATCATGATCAAAAGTATAAGCAGTAGTATAAGGAGGCATACCACAAGCGATATATTTAGCTTCATGTACAAGATTATAAATAGAAGCATGTACTTCAGCCTCTAGTGAAGCCCTATTCCACCTATAATCCCTTTTATTTATATCTATTTCACAAAGGGTATTTTCACTTATCCTATCAAATATAGCATCTTTTGTATTTATCACAAAGGAGCTATGATCAAGTTTGGATGAGATAGATCCATGATATAGTCCAAAAAAGTTTTTTCTAAAAAGTCCCAATGATATATTTGATAAGAGTTCTACTGTACTACTTTTAACCACTTGTAATCCTAATTGTAAATTCGCTATTATAGCGAAAATATTTTTAAGCCAACAAAATTGGCAACAAAGGTCTAATTTGAGTGATACACCACATATTCCCGTACTTTTCCAAGAAACCCTTGATGCATTTAGTGATATAGATGATGGATATATTATTGATTGTACTGTAGGATATGGAGGACATTCTAGTGGACTATTAGAGCAAAACTCTACTGTTAAACTTATTTGTAATGATCAAGACGATGAGGCTCTAGCTTTTTCAAAAAATAGATTAAAAGATTATCTAGATAGAATAGTATGGTCAAAGGGGAATTTTGAAGAAGTAATCCCTAAACACAAAGATTTAAATATCAAAGGTGTTTTAGCAGATATTGGAGTATCTTCCCTTCAACTTGATAAAGAATCCCGTGGATTTGGTTTTGATAGTGAAGTTCTTGATATGAGAATGGATCAAAATCAAGAACTAAGTGCTAAAGATGTGGTAAACCATTACTCACAAGTAGAGTTGGAACGTATTTTCAAAGAGTATGGGGAAGTTAGAGAATATAAAAAAGTAGCTTCTCTAATAGTACAAAATAGACCTTTTAATAGTGCAAAAGAGCTATCAGAGTTTTTGTCAAAAAAAATGTATAAGGGTAAAATACACCCTGCTACACTACCTTTTCAAGGTATAAGGATAGAAGTAAATAAGGAACTAGAAGTATTAGAAAATCTATTTGATTCAATTGAAGCAGCAGAACTTAAAGATTGTACTATAGCTATTATCTCTTTTCACTCCCTAGAGGATAGAATCGTAAAAAACTATTTTAAAAAATGGGCTACAAAATGTATCTGTCCACCAGAAGCATTTAGATGTGAATGTGGAAATAACCATGCAAAAGGGAAAATTATCACAAGAAAACCAATTATCCCTACAAAAAGTGAAATTAAACAAAATCCAAGAAGTAGAAGCTCTAAATTAAGGATATTTAAATTTGATTAATCTATCAAAAATATTCTCTTTTAAATACTCTTTATTACTAGTAATACTAATACTTTTTACAGTATTAGCACTATTATTTCCAAAGGTATACCTTAGAAACAATATCTACTATGTAAGTAAAGATATAAATAAACTATATGCTCACTATATATCACTAAAAGAAGAAAATAGATTTTTATCCCAACAATTAGAGGATATGAAGTTTAAAAATCAGATCACTGATTCATTGATTATTAATGATGTATTTTATGAGGAAGAGAAGAGGTAAATTACCCCTCTATCTGAATCTCTTCAATTATATTTAGACCAAATCCATTAATCCCTACAAATGAGTGTTTCCCACCAGATGTAAGTAATTTAATCTTTTCAACACCTATAGCTTTTAGTACTTGTGCACCAATACCATAATCTCTCATAGAACTAATATCTTGTTTAGCCTCTTCTAAAAATACTAAAACCCCACCTTTTGCTTGCATAAAGTTTATAGTTTTAAGCATTGAGTTTAATTTATCATCTTTTATAAATAGTTCGATATCAGGTCTGATATTATGAAATTTCACATGAGATGTTGCACTAACTTCACCAAATTCTATAACAGTATGTCTTGATCCATGGTGATCTTCATATATTTTTTTAACGACCTCGGCTCCAAAAAACTGTGTTTGCTCTTTTGATACCTCTTTTACAAGACTTTCATGCATAAGTCTATATTCAACTAGATCAGAGATATATACTTGCTTCATATCATGTTTTTCAGCAAAAATATCAAGATCATCACGTCTAGCCATAGTACCATCTTCTTTCATGATTTCACAAATTACCGCTTCACCTTGAATACCTGCTAATTTACATAGATCAATTGATCCTTCTGTGTGACCCGTACGTACAAGAACTCCACCATCTTTTGCAATAAGTGGAAAAATATGTCCAGGTTTTACTAACTCATCCACCTTACTTAATGGATTTGCTAAAATCTTAATAGTATCATTTCTCTCACCTGCACTAATACCAGTACTAGCCTTAGCACAATCTACTGAAACAGTAAATGCTGTTTCATAAGATGATGTATTGCTAGCAACCATTGGATTTAGTTCAAGTCTTTCAGCTGTTTCTTTTGTAACTGATACACAAATAAGACCTTTTGCATGGGTAGCCATAAAATTCACATGTTCATCTGTACTAAATGTAGCTGCATATACTAGATCACCTTCGTTTTCGCGATCCTCATCATCTAGCATGATTACCATCTTACCTTTTTTTATCTCTTCAATAGCTTCTTCAACTCTTTTTACTGCTGACATAAATATTTCTCTTTCTATATATTAGGTATCTCAAAATATTATATTCTAAACATTCTCTAGAGATACTCTTATTTATTTTATTGGGATTATATCTAAATGAGTATAAAAGATATCAAAAAAAACAAATTAGAATAAATTTTTAATTTTTTTCAAATTTCTTCAAAATACCCTTGACAAATAAAATCTTTTTCACTATAATTCCAGTCCATTTACGCAATGGACACATATTGGGGTATCGCCAAGCGGTAAGGCCTCGGTTTTTGGTACCGATATTCGGGGGTTCGAATCCCTCTACCCCATCCACTTTTTTATAATTAATTTAGATAAACGATTAGCGCGGGATAGAGCAGCCCGGTAGCTCGTCGGGCTCATAACCCGAAGGTCATAGGTTCAAATCCTATTCCCGCAACCAAAACGAAACTTTTAAGTTGAAGTTTCCTTGAAAATTAATCGTTAAGCACATTGGGGTATCGCCAAGCGGTAAGGCCTCGGTTTTTGGTACCGATATTCGGGGGT
>CAYFGQ010000095.1:0-11457 GCA_964342525.1 uncultured Arcobacteraceae bacterium | reverse complement strand
CCATCTATAGCACTTGATACAAGCTTTGCAAGAGGATATTTTTCTTCTAAAATAGGAAGATATCTATCGATATCTCTTTTTAGTATTTTTATTTTCGTTTTCATTTTTTACTCGCTACTTTGCTCTTCAAATCTATCAAAAAGCTTCTTCACAACCTCCACCTCATCATGATAATCCCGAAGCCAAAGCTCCACCACACTATCATCAATATCCCGAGAAAGAAAAAACTCCATCACCTCAAAAAACTCACAAAAACAATTTAGTTCTTTTTTTAGTTCTGGTTTGAAACAGTCGATTCTTAGTTTTAGTTCCATTAATTCTTTGTTCATTTTCCACCTTTAGATTCAAGGATATGTTTTTTGCACATAACTATAGTTAGTTGTTCAAAAATACTATTATTTATATACTTATGGTTAACTTAACTATAGGTATACAAAGATGAAAGAATTAACGACTATCACTGACAAAGAAATGGAAGAATTCTATAAAAAAATTGGAAGTAATGTTGCAAGGATTAGAAAAGAAAAAGGACTTTCTCAACTAAAATTATCTTTAGCAATTGGACATAAAGCAGTTGGAACAATTTCACAAGCTGAACTTTGTAAGAATAACAAACATTTCAACATTGAACATTTAGTAAAAATTGCTGATGTGTTAGAAGTTGATATTTATGAGTTTTTTAAATAAGGTCTAAAATATGCCAAAAAAAGACTGGGAAGAGATAATAGAAAAAATAGGAAAAGAAAATTTAATAAAATTTAAAAACTCAGATTCTATTTTCTTTCCAAATAAAAACCAGAAAAATATTTTCAATCCAGATTCAAATGACTTTAGCTCAAAAGATTTAGAAAAAGAAAAACCAGCAAACTGGATTCCACTATATAAAAAAGATGATATTTGTGACTTTCTTAGGGATAATAAAATCATGCCTATTAGATCAGGAAAAGGAAGTTTCTTTTTCTATAAAGGTGATATATTTTTTAATCTTGATGATATTAAAAGTACAAATAAAGACTTATCAAAAATCAAAACAAATAAAACCATCCCTTTAACACTAAGTGTGCCATTTCATAAAAATGAAAATGCCTACTTAAATAAATCCCTTGCCTTAGGTATTTTAAATGATTTCCTAGGATATAAAGACCATTTAGCCTATGGACAATCAGGGAAAATACACATAAATGAAAACATAAAATTTTATACCTCAAAATCCAATAGAGATATAAATAAAGGCTTCCAATTTGAAGTAGACCTAGTTCTAGAATCAGATAATGAGATCATCATATTTGAAGCGAAAAATCCGAATAAAACATTCACTAAAACATTTTCACTTCTTCAATTATACTATCCATATATCTACATAGATAAAATCACAGAATCTAGAAAAAAGATTAGGACTATTTTTATAGATATATTGAAAAAAGAAAATAGAGAATATTATAAACTAGTGGAGATTGAATTTAAAGATAAGTACTTTGATCAAGTTCAATATAAAGATTCTATCATTTATTCATAATTAAATATTCTTCACATTTTCCTCTATTTTTTGAAATGGATGACATTACACTCTTTCTATTAACTACTTCTAATTTAAACTCTTTAGAATATAAATCACTTATTGAACTATGATGAGCATTTGTTAAGATAATTTTAGATCCTCTATTTTGAGCTCTAACTAAAGCATCCCTTAATCTAATTTGATCTTCCCACTGAAAAAGCACTTCATTATATTTAATAAATCCATTATTATCATGTTTAACTGTATATGGTGGATCGACAAAAATTAAATCATTTTCCTCCGACATATCAATAATTTTCTCAAAATCACTATTCACAATTGATATATTAGATAACCTTTCGGATATTAATGAAAAATTATCATTCTCCATAATAACATTATTTTTTGTTCCTATGGGAACATTAAATTCACCTTTTAAATTAACTCTAAATAGCCCATTCCAACAAGTACGATTAAGATAAATTAATTTAGCTGCACTTGTGTAAATATTTTTTGTTTTAGACGATCTTATTTTGTAATAATATTCTTTAGAGTGATTTTTATGATGTTTCCTAAGAATACTATAAACCTTTTCAGCATCCATCTTTATTGCATTATAGGTATCAATTAGCCAAATGTTTTTATCAGATAAGATTCCTTTTTTAGGATTTAAATTAAAAAAAACTGCACCACCACCTAAAAAAGGCTCTATATAATTATTGTATGATTGAGGGAAAACCTCTCTATAATTTGATACCAACCATCTTTTCCCTCCTGCCCACTTTAAAAAGGGAGTTAACTTTAGCTCAATCTCTCTATTCATAGGTTTTCTTTAATTTTTCATCAATTTTATTTGATATCCAATCTAAAAATTTATAATGTTCAATTTTATAAGTTCTCTTTTCTGTAGGATGAGCATATATTTTTCTTATTTCATTTAATTGATCCATCCAACCTAAATATCTAGCTTTACCTTTTGACTCATTTTCTAAGCGGATATTGAAAACTTCTTTAAAATATTTCCAATTGTCCTTTTTCTCAATAATCTTTTTATATTGTATAAAATCTAAATAATGTTCTTTTGGCATTTTATTATCAATATTGTCTTTATCTTCTAATTGTTTTTTATATGCATCCATTTTTATATTATTATCAGATATTCCTTTTTCCCAATATTCACTCTCATCTTCTCCATATATTTCTTTTAATTTATCAAATATACTTTTTTGAATATCTAAATTTAATTGTTTTACTTGATCATCAGCTTTTTTTATATTTTCTTCTGATTGAGCTTCTTCCCATTCTAAATAACCATTAGGTAAAAAACTTTTATTTTTTGTTCTTATTACTTTAACTAATTTAAAAAAATATTCTTTTGGTGCCCCAGAACCATGTTTTGTTTTAAATTCGTTTTCCAAAATATTAATATTTTTTGTCCTATAAATTTCTAATAAAGGATCCATAAATTCTTTTAATAAAGTTAATATTTCATCATCTTCTAACTCACTATAATTACAATTATCTCTTTCATGTAAATATTCTAATGCACTATTTAAAAGAAGCATTAATCCTTGAATACCTATATTTGTCCAAACTTGACTAAGTTTTCCAGCTTCCCACATTGTTTCATTTGAATCTTTTATTAAAGTAAAATAACCTATTAAAAGCTTATATGCCTTCTTTAAAGTTTCTTCATCATTTTCCCCAGATAAATATCCAGCTTCTATATCTTGAATTTTTATTGAACCTATTAGCTTACTTCTTCTAACACCATTTTTTAACTCAGGTAATGTAAGACATTTAGTAATTGTCTTTTTATCACCTTCTGAACAAATCCTACTATACAAAGGGCTTTCTAATTGAGTTCCTAAAATATCAATAATTCTAGTTGCAATTGCACCTAATCTTTCAGAGGCTTTGTCTGATCCCCATTTTAATTCACCCTCTAAAGAATCAATTATTGTCTTAGGAACAGATTTTTGTTCTTGGTTTATTGTTACAAAAAGCTTAGCTTCTTCTTCATGTTTCATTTCTTCAAAAGCTAATACAAAAATATTTTGATCTAAAAATTCATCATCTAAATTTGAATATCCATATAATCTATGTTGTCCATCAATAATCCATGCACTTTTAAACGTAGCAGGTAAAATTAAATTTCCATGATTTACATCCGCAATTGTATCCTTATCCACAGGTTCAAAATTTACTTTTTGTGTAAAATTTATTAAAATATTAGTAGGAAAAAAACCACCACTTTTTATATATTCACCAATCTTATTTAACCTTGTTTTTTGAACAATCCTCTGATATGTAGGTATTCCATCAGGATCATTTAAACTTCTATGATTAACAAAAGAGATTTTTAACAAATGCCTTGGAGTAGTAATAAAACTATAAAATACATTACCTCCAATTTTCCCTTTTGTTGCTGGAATTTTTGTATTCTCAAGTTCAGGAATTTTTTGTTTTTGTAAAAACTCTGCTAAAAACTGATATTTTGCACCACTACCTAAATGACTCACAATTTTTTCATAATATGGTAAATCTTGTTCAGTAATTATATTTATTTTATATTTTTTAGCTATTTGCTTATCTTCTTTAGACCAAATTATATTTTCAGTAGCAAAAAACCAAAGAATTTTTGGTTTAAAATTTTTACCATATTGTTTTCGTATTGGATCAGATAATAGTTTTCTATTCTCATAAAATTCTATTAATTCTTTTTCTAATGACTTTTTCTCCAATTTTTCTTGAGTAAAACATTCGGTAATAATTATTGTCTCATCATCTTTTGCATATACATCAATTTGTTTTTCTAAATTAATAGCATGTTTTTTTAAAGGTAAAATTCTAAAATTACTTCCTCGATTCATTTCTTTATAATTCATCTTATAAAATAAAAGCCAAATACGATTTCGTAATTTCTCATCTAATGTTCTTGTTTTTCTAACCTTTATGTCTCTTTTTAGTTCTTTGAATTTTTCCCAGCCCTCATTTTCATATTCTTCTAAATGCTGTTGCTTAATAGTTTTAAATGAAAATTCATCTTTTCTAAGATTAAATTCTTTTTTAAGTGCTTCTTCTCCTATTAACAATTCTTTTACATAATCTGTTGATATACACCCTTGAATAATATTCATATATTAAACTCCTAAATCATTTAATTCTAAAATATGCAATACTATACCCAAAAGGCGTTACGTATCCTGTGACAAAATAAAAAGATTTTTAAATTAATAAAAAAATTAATATAGAAAGGTATGCAAAAGAAATCAAAACATGGAAATTTCTACAACAAGATTTTTCTAGATTAAGTATTAAACTCTGATTGAGAAAAAACAATTTAATACCATAAATACACCATTAATTGTTCAGTCTTAGGAACTTTAAGTAAGGATATAAGGACTCTTTTGAGTCCTTTTTTTATGCACTGAATAAACTTAGGTGCTTTTTCATAAATTTTTAAAATTTCAAGATATCTTTAGTTTTTAATTTTAAATAAATAAGCTGCATAAGTTCAAACTAATTATAAAAGTATGGTATAATATGGTAAATATAAAAAGGAATACTCTATGACTAAAAAAATGACTATAACACTAGAAGATACTTTAATAGAAGAATTAAATACTATAGCAAGTGAAACAGGCAAGAAAAAAACTCAAGTGGTAAGAGAAGCTTTACAAGACTACTTTGATACTTTGGCTGTAACAAAAACAGTTCAAGAGTATAAAATGGGCACGATGAAAACAGTATCACATAAAGATGTAAGAGCTTCCCTTGGCTTATAAAATTGAATATGATCCAAAAGCTGTAAAACAGTTACAAAAACTTGATAAATCTGTAGCTAATGATATACTTGATGGTATAGAAGAATTTGCAGAAAATCCTATTCTTACAAAAATTAAAAAACTCAAAACACCCTTTGATGGAGCATATAGATTAAGACTTGGTGATTATAGAATTATATTCTATCAAGAAGATGATCTTATGCTTATATCTAAAATAGCTCATAGGAAGCAAATTTACTTATAGAAGTTATGTAGCCACCCTCTTAACATCCTCAATACTAACCCTCCCCTCATCTATCAACCTAAACAATATATCCAAGGGTTTACTTTGTATGATCTCTGCATTTTCATACTTATAAAATGCTCGTACTCCTCCGCCAAATATTTTTGATGCTTCTTGTTGGGTAAGGTGGGCTTTTTTTCTTATTCTTTTTAGCTCTTCTGTACTAAGTAGATGTTCTACTTCTCTTTTAAAATTTGATATATCTTTTTGTGTAGATTTTAAATCTTTTGGAGATAAAAAGGATTCTTTACAATTTGTACAGTATTCTCCTGATTGGGCTATCTCTTTTGTATGCCCTTTATATTCATAAGGGATCATTTTTGTAGTGTATTCTATAATACTATCACAAATAGGACAATTTTTCATGTTTTCTCCTTAAATGATATGATAATCGCTTTTTGCGTTATCTGTAGTTTTATATAGAGATTAATGTCATATGCGCTTTTAAAGTAAACATCTTGCCATATTTTATTGTTTCGATAACTTGTCATTGACTTATATAAGTCTTTTGGTACAAGGCTCAAAACTATCTCTATCACCTCGTCATCACTTAATCCAAGAGCAGTATAATCTAATCTTGCACTTCCAGTTACAAAATAGTTTTTCTCTAAGATCATTTTCTTTATAGTTTCCAAACTATAATGGGCAATTCTCTTCTCCATATAAAACCTTTGCCTTTTATAATATTAACCAATATGGTTAATTTTGTCAATTATATAAATACACTACAACTAAAATTTAAATGATTATAATGTATTAATTGAAGTCATACTCAAAATATTACAAAATGAAAGAATTTTAATTTCTAAAAACCTATTAAATCTACTTCAATACGAATAAACAATAATTCTAATTTCTATAAATACTAAGTTTTCTTTCATATACAACTAACCTACAAACTTTATTCACAATCCCAAAATATTGATCTATAATACTTATATATAAAATAATTACTTAACAAGTCAAGGTGATTCATCGCCTCTTTAGGATTTGTTTCTTTAAATGGAATTTATTTCCATTGTTAAAAGAATTAAAAACTTGGTCCCTTAAAAAATGGGACATTTTTTAAGGATAAAAGATGATAAAACAAATAATTATAACACTATTCGTTGCTGTATTTATGGTGTCTTGCATGGGTTCTGCTGGGGTACATTATCAAATGGATAATACTAAAAAAGAAAAAATGCATCAAGATATGGGTGGAGGATATTAAGTCTAGATTTTATATCTGATATATATTACTTAGAAATGTTAAAAATATCAAGATTGATAAAAAATTAAATCATTAAGGATATAATACATTAAAAAAAGGTATCTAAATGCAAAAGCTTGGTTTTATTGGTCTTGGTATCATGGGTAAAGAGATGGCGAATAATCTTATTCAAGAGGGTCATGAGGTATATTTACATACTAGAAGTGAGATTCCTATCTTACTTATTGAAGATGGTGGTATTGCTTGTATAAGTGCTAAAGAGGTAGCTAAAAATGCTGATATTATCTTTATCATGGTTCCAAATACTTCCCATGTGGAGGATGTGCTTTTTGGTGAAAATGGTGTGGTATCAGGACTAAGTGCTGATAAGATAGTTGTAGATATGAGTTCTATCTCTCCTATTGAGACTAAAGAGTTTGCAAAACGTATCAATGATCTAAAATGTGAATACCTTGATGCTCCTGTATCTGGTGGTGATATTGGTGCGAAAAATGGAACTCTATCTATCATGGTGGGAGGAAAGAAAAGTACTTTTTCTAAAGTGAAACCATTTTTTAAAATCATGGGTGAAAATATCACTTTAGTGGGTGATAATGGAGCTGGACAAACTGCAAAGGTGGCAAATCAGATCATTGTGGCTTTAAATATTGAAGCAGTAAGTGAAGCCCTTGTATTTGCATCAAAAGCTGGGGCTGATCCTCAAAAAGTTAGGGATGCTTTGATGGGTGGCTTTGCAAGCTCAAAGATACTTGAAGTACATGGGCAAAGGATGATAGATAGAAATTTTGGGCCGGGCTTTAAGGTGGAGCTTCATCAAAAAGATATAGATATAGCTCTAAATAGTGCAAAGGAGCTAGGAGTGAGTTTACCTAGCACTTCTGGAGTGCAACAGCTACTAAACTCTGCAAATGCAAATGGTGATGCAAAAAGCGATCACTCTAGTATTATAAAAGTGATAGAAAAACTTAGTAACTCTCCTATAAAATAAACCCACCAAAATAAAAAAGCCCCAAGAGTTTAACTCCTAGGGCTTTTGATCAATTTATAAAATACTTAGTTTAGTGTTTTATATAGTTTTTCACTTCTTTCTATATCTTCTCTTTTAGGCTTTCTTCTGATAGACATATAACACTGCTGTCCTTGTTCATTTTTATATGGATATACTACAGCATCTACCCAGTAAAATCCACCAGATTTTGTTTTATTTTTTACAAATCCATGCCATGTTTTTCCAGCTTGTACTGTATCCCATAAATCTTTAAAAGCTGCTCGAGGCATATCTGAGTGTCTTACCATATTGTGTGGTTTTCCCATAAGTTCATCAGAAGAGTATTCAGCTACTCTACAAAACTCATCATTTGCAAATATTATAGTACCTTTTGCATCTGTTTCACTTACTAAAAATGCATTATCTGCTAATACTGTTTCACCTGCCATGACTATCCTCTCCTTTTTTGAAATTGAAGATCACAGTTGTGTTCTTTTAATTGATCCAATTGATCATAGATAAGATTTAATTGTGTTTCTAGATTTTCTGTTACTGAAATGATCTGACCATTTTCATATTCTGCAGCGTATAGATCAACAGAATCTTGGATCATTCTATGATACATCTCATGATCTTTTTTTAGGTTTTGCCAAAGCTCCGTCTGTGCAAATTCCGAGTTCTCATTTTCAATAAGCCATTTACCCATATCACACTCAGTATGTGGTTTTACTTGGAATCTATGCCCAGGTTTACATTCACCCATACAAGTATTTTTTAGGTTGATATGATCTGTTTTTAATTTATTTAATTTAAAGATCAGATTTGTATTACAAACTCTTTTTTTAGCGTCTTGTGTGAAGCTTGTTTGGTTTACTGCATTTTGTAATTGATCTGCTAGGTCTTTTGTCTCTTTTGCCATTTGAGAAATATGTGAAGCTTCTGAGGCATTTTTTTGTGTCTCTTGATCTAGAGAATTGATAGTATCATTGATCTGTACCATTGCTTCTTGTTGTTCTCTTGTAGAGTTTGCAACATCATCAATAAGACTTATAGTTGTAGTGATATTTTCAGATAATTCATTGAATCCTTCAATCATCTGATTTGATACACCTTTACCTTTATTTGCTTTCTCCGTTGCACTTGTAACTAGATCTTTTATCTCTTTTGCTGCTTCTGCTGATCTTGCTGCTAGATTTCTTACCTCTTGTGCAACTACGGCAAAACCTTTTCCAGCTTCTCCAGCTGTAGCAGCTTCAACTGCTGCATTTAGAGATAAGATATTTGTTTGGAATGCAATCTGGTCGATCACTGTGATAGCATCATTGATCGTATTTACTTCAGAACTTAACTCATCCATAGATGTAGATGTTTGTTTAGCAAGGTCTATACCTGAAGTAGTTGACTTTGTAACATTTTCAGCATATTTTGACATCTTTGCTGCACTCTCAGATGTAAGATCAATAGTAGATGTCACTTCTTCAACAGCTGCTGCTGTTTCTTCTAAGGCTGCTGCTTGTTCATTTGCTGATATGCTTAATTGCTCTGATCCTTTTTGAAGATCATCTGCACTAAAAGTAAGTCTTTTATTTGCATTATCTATAAGTGCCATGATCTCATTTGATGTGGATTGGGCTACATTTGTACCACTTAAAAGGGAAGCTAAAGAACCTGTCACCCCTTCTAGTCTTGGTACTGGTACATCATATTTTGCATTTGATAGATTTACTAATGCATTTGATATTACTGCCATATTTTTACTCATATGCTCAAGCATATCATTTATAGCATCTGTTAAGCTTCTTATTCTTGTAGAAGATGGCTCTAGGGTAATTCTATCATTTAGTAAACCAACTGCAACTTTACCCATAACTTTTTTTGCTTGATCAATTACTGCAAGATCTTTTTCCACACCTTTATTTAGATTTTCAATATAAATATTGAAATTGTGGGAGATATTACCTATCTCATCTTTTGAATCGATTTCTACTTTTTTTGCACTTTTTGAAGTTACAAGCTCTTCAACACCACGATCAAGTTTTTGCACATTTGTAAGAATAGATCTTAATACTACAGCTAAAACCACAGATAAACCGACAAAAACAAGTAAAGATATTATAAATAACATTCTAGAGAAATCAATAGTCTCTAAATCTTCTTTTATAGTCTTTTGTAATAGTTTTTCTTGTAGAGATACTACCTTATCTATACTTTCACCAATTCTATCATGTAGACCATCTACACGCTCCATTGTTGATTCTGTTTTTACTAAAGCTCTTGAGAAGTCTTCACCTCTTTTTGCCATAGTTTTTCCAGCGATTATCATAGCATCAACTTGTTTTTGAAGAGTATTTAATCTAAGCTCAACAGATGGCGCTAAAGTTTTTATCTCTTCAAACTCAGCAATAGTCCCAGCATATATATCATCCACATCAGCAAAACCACTTATATCACCCACAGCTAAAGCATCAGTTAAAATCTCTTGAATTGATACAATATTGTATTTGATACTTAGCATTCTCTCTCTTTTTAGTCCAAGAGTATCTACAGTGTTTTCTATATCTGTTACTGCTTTATCAAACCCAAGCATCTCTTGTAGAGATTTTTTTCTTGATTCACTTCTTTTTATACCCTCTTTTGCCATTGTTACTAAAGAATCATAATAGTTATTGAAAACACCATCAATATTTGATAATAATCTTTTCTCTTCGCTATTTATATTTGATTTTTGAAGTTTTGAGTATTGCTTGTGGTAGTCTTTTTTGATTTGCTCTATTTCAGATAAACCATCTTGATCACCCATAAGTGCAATATCAGTAGATAACTCTTGTAAGTTTTTTAAAACATATCTAAGATCTAGAAAGTTTTGTGTTATTTTAGAATCTTCAATTAAATGAGTATTTGCATATTCTATCTTATTTAGTGAGATGAACATTATCACACCATTTAAGATCACACCCGCAACTAAACCAATAATTAAAAACCTCGATTTTTGTCTTATTGTCATGGACTTTCTCCTGAATAATTAGCATTATTATATATGGGATTATGACAATTTTGTGCTTAATATTGGTTTTTGAGATATAAGGAAATGTAATAAATTTGTAATTTAAATTTATTTTACTCAAAAGTAGTTATTTATAAATAAGTAAAAGTGATTTTATCATAAGTTGAAGTAATAATTGTGAAAAAGTATAGAAAAGATAAATCTTGTGTAACTAAGGAGATAATTTATCTCTTCTATAAACTAAAAGAATAACGTGAATTAAAATTATAAACTACAATTGTTGCGACTTTGTTACTTATGAAGAGATTTTTGATATTTTTTAGAAATTTTGTGATTTGGGGAAAAGTTTATTAAAAACTTTCCCACTCATCATCATTTGAATTTGAAACTACTGGTTTCGCTTTTATTTGCTCTTTTTTTACTATAGGAGTTTCTTTTTTCTCAATTCTATGACTTACTTGCCTTGTTTGTACTACACTATTACTTTGTGCAATGATATCGGCCTTTTCTAAAAACTCTTTTGTTTTAGCATCAGCAACAAGAGAGTTCGCCATAGATAGTGTTTCATTAGCAATACTTGCCACACTATTTGCTTCACTTGCATTTTCTTGCGTTACACGATCTAGCATAGTTACAGTATCATTAATCTGCTCTATTCCAGTCATTTGCTCTTTAGAAGCAGA
>CAYFGQ010000094.1:0-11458 GCA_964342525.1 uncultured Arcobacteraceae bacterium | reverse complement strand
TAAATGATGGGGTTTTAGAGCTTTTACATGATAAACACACCCATAAAATAGATATAGATAAGGGAACAGAACTTAGTGAGATAGCTGATAATTTCAATGAATACTTAGAACAAAAAGATGATATCATCAAATCCCGTGAAGAGCTTTTAAGAAATATTAGTCATGAGTTAAAAACCCCTATTACAAAAGGGAAGTTTTTACTTGAAAAATTAAAAGAGAATAAACACGATACTATAGATGATATCAATGATGTATTTTATGATATAGAGGAGCTTACAAGTAAACTTCTTCAAAGGGAAAAATTAAACTATGCTACATTAAATATCACTAATTTTAAAGTGACAACTTTGATCTTAGAGTCCTTATCAAAACTCTCAATAGATGATGAATCAAATATAGAGATTGATATAGATGAGGATTTTAAAATAGAAGGGGATATCTATTATCTAACACTTGCCGTAAAAAATCTAATAGATAATGCTATGAAATACTCTAAAGAGTATCCTATAATCATAAAGACAGAAGATAAAAAAATAGTGATCCAAAATAATGCAGATAAATTATCAAATAGTTTTTTATATTATCTCCAACCTTTTACCCGTGAGCCAAATCAACAACTTGGTCATGGACTTGGACTTAATATTGTCAATAAGATTTTACAATTGCATGATTTCTCTATGGAATATGAATATATAAAGCCTTACAACACATTCACAGTTAACTTCAAATAACTTCAATACTCAATTTGTCAAGAAAGTGTCAATAAACCCTACCTAGGGCAATTTACACTTTTCATATATACTTTTTATATAAAAAATATAAAAGGTAAATAATATGAGTCAACAATTTCAAATTATTCAAAGATTTATCAAAGATGAATCTTTCAGTGGAGTACTACTTTTCATCGCTACACTTTTAGCGGTAATAGTGGCAAACTCTGCTTTAAGTGATAGCTACTTTGCACTATGGGATCAAGAACTAGGTGTAACAATAGCTGGACACGATATCACTATGAGTTTAACCTACTGGATCAATGATGGGCTTATGGCTTTATTTTTCTTGATGGTTGGATTGGAGATAAAAAGGGAGCTTTTAATTGGTGAATTATCATCTGTAAAAAAAGCAAGTTTCCCTATTATCGCTGCTATGGGAGGTATGGTGATACCTGCACTTTTTTATGTGGCATTTAATCCAAGTGATCCAAGAGGTTTTGGTGTACCAATGGCAACAGATATCGCTTTTGCTTTGGGTATCTTGATGCTTTTAGGTAAAAGGGTAAATCCACTATTAAAACTATTTTTAGTTGCTTTAGCTGTTGTGGATGATCTTGGTGCAGTAATGGTAGTAGCCCTAGTGTATACAAATGAGATACAGATGCAGTATTTTATCCATGCTGGATTAATTTATGCTCTTATCTGGGCATTAAACTTTAAGAGAGTTACATCTCTTACACCATATTTAATTTTAGGTATTGCTCTATGGATATATATCCATGCTATAGGTGTACATGCAACAATTGCAGGGGTATTACTTGCTTTTGCTATACCAATTAGATCGATGGTAAATGAAAAACAGTTTATATCTAGTACTAGAAATCTTGTAAATCGTTTTGAGAAAAATATAGATGAAGTACCTATTTTAAACCATAAACAAATAGATATCTTAGAGGATATGGCATATAGATATGATAAGGTTCAAAATCCATTAGTGAAACTTGAACACCAACTTCATAACTTAACAGCCTTTTTTATTATGCCTTTATTTGCTTTCTCAAACGCAGGGGTGATATTTAATATCTCTTCAATAGAAGCAAATCTATTTATAGTACTTGGTGTGGTTTTAGGTCTTTTAGTTGGTAAACCTCTTGGAATTGTAGGGTTTACATATTTAGCAGATAAGTTAAATATAGTGAAAAAACCAGCTGCCCTTTCTTGGCAAGAGATTATAGCTGTAGGTTTCTTAGGTGGTATTGGATTTACAATGTCTATCTTTATCACACAGCTTGCTTTTTTAGATGTGCAAACAATCTATGCTGTAAAAATGGGTATCTTTATAGCTTCCTTTTTAGCAGCTATTATAGGTGTATGGTTGATCCTTCGATCAAAAAAGAGAGTTGCTTAATGTTTGATAATCAAAAACTATCAACAAAAATCATAGCAACCCTAGCAGTGGTGATTGGCGGAATGCTGATCATTTCTGTAATATCTTACAAGGGTGTAATAAAGATCAATAGTAGTGTAGAAGAGATAGCAGAATATGAAGCACCTCTTTTAGCAATAGTTACAGATCTTGAGAAAAATATTTTAAAAGAGGAGATATTAGTTCGTGATCTTATCTTGGCTTCTAAAGATAAATCATTAGTAAATTTTACTGAGATTGAAAAAATGATAGAAGATAGAAAAGAAAAAACAAATATATTGATAGGAAAATGTAAAGATCAATCCCTAAAAGCTCTAGATCATGCAAATAGCGATTACTTAAAAGAAAACTATAAATATATACTAGATGCCTGTAAACTTTTTACAAAAGAGCATAAGGCATTTGAGAGGTATCTAAAAAAGTTTGAAGATGATATCAAATCAAATAATCTAAAAGATATTCAAATCCAACAAGAAGCTATATTTAAAGAACTGTATCAAATGGATAAACAAGTGATAGCCTTAGTACAAAGACTTTATAAAGTATCAAAATATCTAGGAGATAATGCAAAAAAAGATGAAAAAAGTGTTTTATTTGCTATTTCAATAGTTTCTGTATTGGTTATATTTTTAACTATTTTTATCTCTTATCTTTTAAGTAGAAATATCAAATCTATAATAAATGAATTTCAATCTGGACTATTAGGCTTTTTTAAATATTTAAATAAACAAAGTGATGAGGTAAAAGCTTTAAATGATAAAAGGGATGATGAAATTGGAGCTATGGCAAAGATCATAAATCAAAATATCAATAGCTCAAAAATAGCCCTTGAAGAGGATAGGGTAGTTATAAAAAATGTGATAAAGGTATTAAATGAATTTGAACAAGGTGATCTATCTCAAAGAATAGAAGTGCAAAGCTCAAACCCTTCTCTTATGGAATTAACATCTCTATTAAATAAGATGGGAGATAATTTACAAAACAATATAGATAATGTACTTATAACCCTTGATGAGTATTCAAATAACAACTTTTTAAATAGAGTAGAATCATCCCATCTAAAAGAGCATATCTTAAAGCTGGCGAATGGGGTAAATAATCTAGGTGACTCTATCACAAAGATATTACTTGAGAATAAACAAAATGGAGTACTTTTAAATAGTTCAGCCTATGATCTTTTAGAAAATGTAGATATCTTAAATAAAAATACAAACTCAGCTGCTATAGCTTTAGAAGAAACAACAGCAGCCTTAGATCAGATCACTAGTAATATCTCCCATAATACAGATAATATTATCAAAATGTCTGATTATGCAAATATTTTAAATAAAGCATCAAACGAAGGGCAAAATCTAGCTAGTCAAACCACTAACTCAATGAATGAGATAAAAGAGCAAGTTGGAGCTATAAATGATGCTATAACTGTGATAGATCAAATAGCCTTTCAAACAAATATCTTATCACTAAACGCTGCAGTAGAAGCGGCAACTGCTGGTGAAGCTGGAAAAGGTTTTGCTGTAGTTGCGCAAGAGGTGAGAAATCTAGCTAGTAGATCCGCTGAAGCAGCCAAAGAGATAAAAGGTTTAGTAGAAAGTGCTACTGATAAAGCAAATAGGGGAAAAACAACAGCAGATAATATGATAGAGGGATATTCTAATCTAAATACAAATATTTCCAAAACAATAGATCTTATCTCAAGTGTAGAAAATGCTAGTAAAGAGCAACTATCAGGAATTGAGCAGATAAATGATGCCGTATCAAATCTAGATAAACAAACTCAGGAAAACGCATCAATAGCATCCCAAACAAAAACAGTAGCAGATACCACATCTGAGATATCTGATAAGGTGATACAAGATGCAGATAAAAAAGAGTTTTTAGGTAAAGAGAAAATATCAAATACTTAAGGAGGTATCTATTTTAGAATTGGGGATAAAAAGGGTGGTGATATATAAGATATATCTAGAAAATAAATAAAAAGGATTTATCAATGGCTATGGAAGATATTGTATTATTTACATTTATAATAACAATTATGGTAGCAACAGTTTTAGGTTTTGTACTTATGTTTACAAATAAATCAAACTCATAGCTAATACCAAATATAATAGAAACTAGCTAGGTAAAAAAACAAATAAATAGTGAGATAGTAAAAAACTCCATTGAAGGACTAGCCATAGCTAATTCGAAATGGAGTTTTTTACTAGATTGCTGTTTATTTGTTTTCCCGAAGGGTAACATAAGTAGCACCCATTTAGCTCTCTTTTTGAATTCGAATTAGCGCTGCTAGTCCTTCATTCAAAAAAAGAACTAACTGAATACTACTTATGTTATTTACATAGTTAGTTTATATTTAATTTGGTATTATTTATAATAAGCTATAAGATTGGGATGGTAGGATTCTAAGGAGTAATTATGTTTGCTATATATAATAATGGAAGTGTTTCATTTAGAAGTACCTCAGATAATTTATATACTTTAAAAAATATAGATGAGGTAGATAAAACAAGATTACAAAGTGATGTGGGTACTATCACTGATTTTTCTGGAGATAGAAATGATCAAAAAGCCTTAGCTAAATATAAAAAAATGGCTAAGATTGAACAAGAGGATAATATCTACCATGTGGAAGATATTATGACCAAGGATTGTTTGTATATTGAAAAAAACCGAAGCTTATCTGAAGCCTATGATCTTTTAAAAGATTATCAAATCTCTCAAATCCCAGTAATCTCAGAAAATAAAAAAATTGATAGTATGGTAAGTAAAAAATTTATCTTAGATATGATCGTTGATGATCTAGATAATCCAAGGTATGTGATGGAGAAAAAGCTTAATGATTTTTTTCTACCAGAAGTAATCACCACTGATCCTTTTTCAGATATAAGAAGAGTGGCAAAGGTTATGATCGACTTTAAATTAGATGCTATCCCTGTTGTAACTCAATATGGGGATTTGGTAGGTATTGTTTCTAAGACTGATATTATAAAAGCTTTATCAAGTTTTACAAATTTCAAATTGTGGACTTAATAAATCACAATCCAAATATATAAAGTTCCCTCAGGGTCAGTATAACTATCTTTGATAGTTGCATTGTTTGTAATACTTTGGGATGATTGTAGGGCTACAATATTAAAAGTTGATCCTATCATCTTTGAGTTTGTATCAAATGGTGCAGGGGCTTGTTGTTGTAATTGCATACGAAACTTCTCAGATAGTTTTCTTTTTCCATTTGCTATGGCTGTTAATCTTTGAAGTTTTTTATTTGATTGATTTGGTGCGATACCAACTGCACCATATTTTACTCCAATATTTGGATTCATCACCCAGCTTGGAATTGGTTTTTGAAATTTATTTTGTTGTGGTTTATATTTATTTTGTTGTGGTGTTTTTGATACCTTTTCATCTTTTGAACTACAAGATATAAAAAATAAAGAGATAAATATAAGTACTAAATATTTCATATGGATGGTAATAGATGTGCCACAACTACTCTATCATCAAAAGGCATCTTTTGATCATAGATGATTTGTGTAGTTTCATCTCCCTTTCCTAGGATAAGTAATACTGTATCATCACTTACTAACTCAAGTGCTTTTTTTATAGCTTCTCTTCTATTGATCTCAACTAGAACATTTGATTTGTTTTTGATCCCTTTTAAAATATCATTTATGATTTGATCAGGGTCTTCAAATCTAGGATTATCACTTGTTACAATTATATGTTTTGCAAATCTCTCAGCTAAAGCACCCATCTTGGGCCTTTTATTCCTATCCCTATCACCACCAGCACCAAATACTGTGATGATATCTTTATGGTTAAAGCTTTCATATATTTTTTGCATACCATCAGGAGTATGGGCAAAGTCAACTATCACAAGAGGATCAATTGAAACCATCTCCATTCGACCAGCAACACCTGCAAAGTTTTCTATTGCTTCACATATCTTATCCATAGGATGATCAGATAAGATATCTACAGCTGCTACAGCTGCAGTTAGATTATAGATATTGAAAATACCCATAAGATCAGAGCTAAAGCTAAAGTTCTCTTGTATCTTTTGAAGCATCACATGGGTTCCATTTTGAAAACTATATGCACCAACCTTATAAGTTGATGGATTTTCTAGTCCATATGAGTATCCATTTTTAGCATTGTATTTTGCTTTTTCTTCATCTTTATTGATAAGCTTAACTGACTCATCCATAAAAAATGAATTTTTGATATTGATATACTCTTCTATAGTTTTGTGATAGTCAAGGTGATCTTGAGTGATATTTGTAAGTATTTTTAGTGCAAAATCAAGACCTTCGATCCTATCTTGATCTATAGCGTGGGAACTTACTTCCATCACAAAATATTTACATCCATTTTGAATAGCTTCATAAATATGTTCAAAGTTGTTTAATTGAACTGGAGTTGTTAAAGAGTAGTCTTCAACTCTTTCATCATTTATAAAAAATCCTCTTGTACCTTGTAGGGCTACTTTTTCACCTAAATCTAGTAGGGTAGAGTAGATAGCTGCTGCTGTAGTTGTTTTACCATTTGTACCTGTGATACCTATGATCTTTATACTTGAAAAATCAAAGTGATCTTTTAACTCAGAAGAGTCAATAAAATTTTCACAGCCATTATCTTTGGCACTTTGTACATATTGTTTATTGTGTTTAGAGACTACAAAGGTATGATCCTTTGTAGCTTCATTTGAATTATTTGTAAGTGTTAGGTTATTTATTTTTATTTTCAATTGTTTTCTCATCAAGTTTTTTATAAAGTTTTTCAATATGACTATCATATGAAAAGTATTCATTAAAACTATCTAAGTAAGTATATGCTGTAGTATTAAAATCATTATCTATAAGTTGCTCTACAAAATCAAAGAAATCCTCCTTTGATTCTAAAGCAATCTTTGTACTAAACATAATATCTTCAAAAGCGATTCTAAATGAACCCCTATCTTTTACAAGTTTGATGAAGTCTTCATATTGAATAGCCTCAAGAGATTCTACACTTTGTGTAGTAAGTTCTTTTAAAATCTCCATCATCTTTTCTTGATCACCATCATATGCTTCAATTAAGTCATACACATATTCAATTGCAGTATCTTTATCCTCAGATTTAGCGATAGCTAAATAATCATATAAAGCCTGTGCCTTTTCCTCATTTTCACTTGAAATATCACAAAAAATAGCACAAAGTTTATACTCTTCATTTTTTGGATAAAGTGAGCTTAAATGTCCAAATAGGAATAAAGCTCTAGTATAATCTTTAGATACAAATGCAGTATGTGCATCCTCTACTAATTGTTTAATATTTGCCATATTTATTTCTCAACTTTCCGTATGTGGCACGTTTACGATTTCAAGGTCAGGGTGTATAGCTTCTTTTAATTCCTTTTCCACTATAAACTTTAGTGTACTAGGGCTAGCGCTACAACCTACACAAGCACCTTGAAGTTGTATGTAAACTTTACCATCTTTTATCTCTTTTAGCTCTATTGCTCCACCATCACGCGCTAGCATAGGAGCTATTTTGTTTTTTATAATGTTTGATACGGGATCTAAAAGATCCTCATCACTAAACGGCATTAACATGATATGTTATCCCTTCTTTTTTAACTTTACCAACACAACAGCTATAGCAGAGATAGCTAAGATCACTCCTATAGTCTGGAAAATAAATGAAAGTGTAACAGGTTCACCCATTAGCTATTTACTACGCTTTCACATCTACCACAAAGTGATTCTTCATCACTCGATTTAAATTTCCAACATCTTGGACATTTCGCATCTGTTGCCTTGTATACTATAAACTCTTTACCATCAACTTCAAAACTATCAATTGCATCTGTTTGTTTTTCATTTACAATGTTACTTACAACAAACCAATCTTCAGCAATTGTACTATCAAGTGCTAAAAGTTCTTCGCTATTTGTATAGATTATAAGTTCTAGAGTAGACTTTATAGTTTTATCTTTGTTAAGTTTATCTTTTATTTCTGCAAACTTACTTTTCGCTTCTAATAAGTGTTCTTCATTAAGCTTAGATTCAACTTTTGGAATATAATACTTCTCCATCTCAAAGATATTTTTTACTCCACCTGTGATTATCTCAGGGGCATATTCAATAAGCTCATCCATAGTATATGTAAGAACTGGTGCTAGTGTTGTAATAAATGCTTTTGCAATCATAGCCATTGCTGTAGCACTAGCTAATCTTGTAGTAGAATCTTTACCATCACAGTACATTTTATCTTTACAGATATCAATATATACATTTGATAATTCTGCTACTAAGAAGTGATTTAATTTATTTAAACCTCTACTATAGTCATAAGCTCTAAAACTATCATCAACCTCTTTAAATAGTTTTTGTGCTTTATCTACTATCCATAAATCAGTTGGAGAGAAAGTATCAATTGGTGCAAACTCTTCAAGACCTGCAACATTACCAAGTAAAATCTTACCTGTGTTTCTTATCTTTCTGTATTGCTCAGCCATTTGTTTTAAAATACCATCAGAGATTTTTAAATCTGATTGATAGTCACTCATCGCAACCCACATTCTTAGTATCTCAGAACCATATTGTTTGATAACTTTATCAGGTGCTACAACGTTACCCTTAGATTTAGACATCTTCTCACCCTTAGCATCCACTGTGAATCCATGAGTTAAGATAGACTTATACGGTGCTATTTCACTTGAAGCAAGAGAAGTTAGAAGTGAAGATTGGAACCAACCTCTATGTTGATCTGAACCTTCTAGGTACATATCTGCTGGATATGTTCCAGCATCATAGTTTCTACTTCTAAGAACCGCATTTTGAGTTGATCCTGAATCAAACCATACATCTAAGATATCCATCGTTTTTTCTAACTCATCTGGATTTAATCCAGATCCTGGATAAAGAAGCTCTTCAATACTTAGATCATACCAAGCATCACAACCTTTTTGCTCAAAAATCATCGCTACATAGTTTAATACTTTTTCATCATAGATAATCTCATCTGTCATCTTATTTCTAAAGAAAGCGATAGGCACACCCCAGTCTCTTTGTCTAGAGATACACCAATCAGGTCTGTTTTCGATCATAGTTCTAAGTCTATTTGATCCATGTGCTGGATAGAACTGAACTTCATCAATAGCTTTAAGAGCATTTTCTCTTAGAGTATTTCCTTTTTCTCCATAGTTATCATCAATAGAGATAAACCATTGTTTAGTAGCTCTAAAGATAATAGGCTTATGCGTTCTCCAACAATGTGGATAAGAGTGAGTAAGATCAACTTTTAATAGTAATGCATCACCTAAAAGCTCTAAGATTCTATCATTTGCTTTAAATACATTTACATCAACAAACTCTTCAGGATTTGGAAGTAGTTTCTCTCTTACAACTGTATTGTCATATGTACCATTTGCAGCAACTGGCATAATAACTTCAAGATCATATTTAAGACCAACTTTGTAGTCATCCTCACCATGTCCTGGAGCAGTATGTACAGCACCTGAACCACTATCCATAGTTACGTGATCTCCAAGGATGATCTTAGAATCTCTACCATTTAGTGGATTGATTGCAAATGTATTCTCTAGTGTATTTGGATCTAGTTTCTCTTTTACTTCACCTTTTACAACACCATCAGCAAGTAGTGTTCCATAAAGTTTATGGGCAACTACAAAACCATCAGTAGTGATTGCATAATCCTCTTCAGGGTTTAAAGCGATACCTGTATTTGCAGGAAGTGTCCAAGGAGTTGTAGTCCAGATGATAACTGACTCATCTCTACCTTTTAGTTTAAATGCAACAAAAATAGATGGAGATACTTTATCTTCATATTCAACTTCAGCTTCAGCTAACGCAGTTTGTGCAGCCCATGACCAATATACTGGCTTAGATCTTTGGATTAAAAGACCTTGTTTAGCAATTGCAGTTAATTCTCTATAAATATTTGCTTCAAATTTGAAATCCATTGTTAAATATGGTTTTTCCCAATCTGCAATAATCCCTAGCTTTTTAAATTCATCTCTTTGGATATCTATATACTTTGTAGCATGTGCTCTACAAAGCTCTCTAATTTTACTTTTTGGTAATGCTTTTTTCTTAGCTCCACCAATTTTCTCTTCTACTTTTTGCTCAATTGGAAGACCATGACAGTCCCAACCTGGCGTAAATCTAACTGACTTACCATCAAAATAGTGGTACTTAACAATTATATCTTTTAGTGTTTTATTTAACGCATGTCCTATGTGCGTATTTCCATTTGCATATGGAGGACCATCATGAAGTGTAAAGCTTTCACATCCTTCACGATTCTTTTTCATTTGTTTGTATACTTCTTCATCTTCCCATTTTTTATATCTTTTTGGTTCATTGTTTGGAAGACTTCCTCTCATTGGGAAATCTGTTTTAGGGAGTAGTAACGTATCTTTGTAATCTACCATTTGTATAAACATCCTATAATTAAAAATAGGCTAGAGTTTATCTAAAAAATCATTAAATGCATATTATGTATATATAAGAAGGTTTTATTCATAATATGTGTTTATCAAACTATAACGATTTGATTACAATAAAATAGAATATAAATATTAGGAGAATATGATGTTTGATTATATATTTGATAGCAACGATTTAATTACACTACAACAAATACTAAAAGAAAGAAATGAAACTATAACTACAGCTGAAAGTTGTACAGGGGGAATGATAGCTCATATGATTACATCTGTATCAGGAGCATCAGATATTTTTCATGGGGGACTTATCTCTTATAGTAATGAGGTAAAAGAAAAAGAGCTAAATGTATCAAAAGATACAATGATAAAATTTGGTGTAGTAAGTGAAGAAGTAGTCTCTGAGATGTTAGATGGAGCAATTTCAAAGTTTGAAGCAGACTATGCTATAGCTGTAAGTGGGGTAGCAGGACCAACAGGAGGTACAAAAGATAAGCCAGTGGGTATGGTTGTGATAGGAATTTCATCAAAAAAAACAGGGGAAAAAGAAGTGGAAGTATGCCGATTTGATGGGGATCGGAAGAGTATTCAGACCCAAGCTACAAAAGAGAGTTTGAAAAAAATTTTCAAATTTCTTCAAAAAACCCTTGACAAATAAATTATTTTCTATTATAATTCCAGTCCAATTTGAGAATGACACATCGAAATGACTCGTTAGCTCAGCCGGTAGAGCATCTCCCTTTTAAGGAGGTGGCCGTTGGTTCGAATCCAACACGGGTCACCATTTTCAAATATTGGAAGTTCTTTTTATTAAAAAAGGTCGATTAGCTCAGTTGGTAGAGCGCTACCCTTACAAGGTAGATGTCAGTG
>CAYFGQ010000093.1:0-11466 GCA_964342525.1 uncultured Arcobacteraceae bacterium | reverse complement strand
AAAGGAACAATTTATGGCAAAAAGTTTATATGAAACTTTAGAAGTAAATGATAACGCATCAGCAGATGAAATAAAAAAGGCTTATAGAAAATTAGCAAAAAAATATCACCCTGATGTAAATAAAACCCCAGAAGCAGAAGAGAAATTTAAAGAGATAAATGCAGCATACGAAGTACTTAGTGATGCACAGAAAAAACAACAATATGATCAATATGGTGATAGTATGTTTGGTGGACAAAATTTCCACGACTTTGCAAGGGGTCAAGCGGGAGCTGGTGTTGATCTTGATGAGATACTTAGAAGTATGTTTGGTGGACAAGCAGGATTCTCAGGAGGATTTGGAAATGCAGGTTTTGGTGGAGCTAGCGGATTTGGAGGGGCAAGTGGTTTTGGTGGTTTTGATGAACCAAACCTTGATACACAAGCCCAAATCACAATCCCATTTAATACAGCAGTATTAGGTGGAAAACAAAATATAGCTCTACAAGGAAAATCTCCATTTGATGTAAAGATTCCTGAAGGTATTAAAGATGGTCAAAAAATTAGAGCAAAAGGGAAAGGTAAATCTCACAACGGAAGAGTAGGGGATCTTATCATTAAAATCAATATTGCTGAAAGTTCTGATTATGAAAGGGATGAGTTTAATCTTACTAAAATTTTTGATATACCCTTAAAAACTGCACTTTTTGGTGGAAAAGTAGAAATTAAAACTATCCACAAAGATATCACACTAAAAGTACCACAAAATACAAAACAACATCAAAAGTTTAGAGTAAGAGAACTGGGTGTATATGATAGAAAAGCTGGGTCAAAAGGTGATTTATATCTAAAAGCAAATATTGTTTTACCTAAAGTGGATGATCTAGATGATGATTTTGTGGAGACATTAAAAGAGAAACTTCCTGAAAGTTTATAAAATAATTCTGTTTTAAAATAGCTTTGCTATTATATTAAATATATAGTTTCCCTAAATAAAGAGGGGAGACTCTTTAAGGAAACCCAATATGAAAAAAGAGTTTGATAAACCACAATTTTTGATAAGCAACGTAGCAGAGATGCTAAATATCCATCCTCAAACTCTTAGACAATACGAAAGGGAAGGGCTTATAACCCCATCAAGAACAAATGGGAAAATAAGACTTTACTCACAAAGGGATGTGGAAGATATAAAATATATCCTAACCCTTACAAGAGACATGGGGGTAAACCTAGCAGGAGTAAATATAATACTTCAAATGAATAGAAAAATAACCCAGCTAGAAGATACAGTTAACTCATATAAAACAAAAGTAAAAGAATCAAATAAAGATGGGGTAGTACCATCAAATAAAGCTTTGGTGATTAAAAAGAGTTCTTATAGTATAGTTTTATCTAAAAGTTAAAATCTAAAAACTAAAAGTAGGGCTAAAGCCCCAATAATTTTTAGTTTTTTCCTTTTAGATTTTAGTTATTAAAGGTGGTACTTCACCACATAATCCCTCATAAGAGGTGGCATATCATAGTAATTTTCATCAGATGGACTTAGAACCTTAGCCTTTGGTGTTCTATCTTCCATAATTTGAGTAGGTTCATCACTTTGTCTTTCAAATCCTGTTGCAACAATAGTGATTTTTACTTCATCTATTTCTAGATTATCATCTGAAGTTGTACCAAAGATAACTTCTGCATCACCGTTAATAGTATCATTTATTTTGCTCATTACATCAGAAATAGCAAACATTGATACTTGTGGATTTGTATGGAAGTGGATAAGCATACCCTTTGCACCACTTAGAGACATCTTATCAAGAAGAGGGGATTCTATAGCATTTTGTAGGGCAAGTTCTGCGGCATTGTCACCTTTTCCATAACCTATTCCCATAAGTGCTAGACCTCTGTGTTGCATAATAGTTTTAATATCTGCAAAGTCGGTATTGATATCAGAGTTTCCTGGATTTAAGATAACTTCACTCATTCCATTTACAGCTTGGTATAAAACATTATCTACGATCTTAAAGGCATCTTTCATACCAATTTTTTTATCAACGATCTCTAGAAGTTTATCATTTTGTACTACGATGATAGAGTCAGTTACTTTTCTAAGCTCTTCAAGTCCAAGGTTTGCTAATCCAGCTCTTTTTTTACCTTCCCATGCAAATGGTTTTGTTACAACAGCAACTGTAAGTGCTCCAACTTCCCTTGCAGCTTTAGCAATAATAGCAGCAGCACCTGTACCAGTACCACCACCAAGACCAGCAGCGATAAATGCAATATCAGATTGTCCAAGGACTTTTTTAATATCTTCATAACTTTCTACAGCAGAATCTCTACCAATTTCAGGCTTCATTCCTGCACCAAGACCCTTAGTAAGTTTTTTACCTAGTTGGATCTTTTTTGGAGCTTTAGATATTTGTAATACTTGAAGGTCTGTATTTGCTACAATAAGATCAATCTTATGTGTACCTTCATTTATCATATGGTTGATCATATTACAACCACCACCACCTACACCAATTACAGATATTTTTGCAGCATTTCCTGTTAGGGTAGAGGTTGGCATAGATACTGTTATATTTTGTGGATCAAATAGATTATTCATTAAAACCACTCCGATATTTTATTCCAAAAACCGCCCTTTTTGGCATTTTTTGGTAACTCTAAACTAGAATCTTCAAGATTTGCTGCCATATCTTGGAGGTCATTTGTAAAGTTTTGAGGCTGTTGAGGCTGTTGTTTTTTCTCTGCTCTTGGAGGCACAGGCTCTTTTATAGTTCGTACTTTTTCTTTTACTGGCTCTGGTTTTTCAGAGATAGAGATTTTTGGAGCAGTATTTGTAATAGTTGGAGCTTTTACATGTCTCTCAAGCACTTTTCTAAGCTTTTTATCACTACCAAGCTCAAATACTTGTCTACCTGCAAGTGAGTATTTTAAAAGTCCTACAATAGTTGCCATAGCAGGGTTATCAAAACTCATATATCCATTTTGGATATTTTGTGGATTAGCTACCCTTAATGGGACACCTTCAAATACAAGATTTGCTAGTTCAGATATACCACTCATTTCGCTCATACCACCGGTCAGAACTATACCAGCTCCAATTTTTTCCATCATACCACTTGATTCAACTTTAGCTTTTGCAAGGATTAAAGCCTCCTCAACCCTAGCATGGATAATAGGCTGAACCATATCTAAAGGCATCTCTTTAGTTTCATCTTGAGATCCAATTACTGGAATCTTTACTTTTCTTATGGTTCTACTTTCTTCATCATTATTTGGAATCAAAGTACCATATTGAGTTTTTAACTTCTCTGCAGCGGCAGGAGGTGTATGAAGCATCTTTGAAAGATCTGTTGTGATATGGTTTGATCCAATAGGTAAGAAATCATTATATATAATTGAATTGTTCTTAAATACTAAGATATCAGTAGTAGTACCACCAATATCAAGTACACAAAAACCTGACTTTTCCCTCTCATCATCTAAAAGTGATAAGGCAGATGCATAACCTGCAAGTACAAAGTTTGTAACTTGTACACCTGCATTTTTAAAGGTATTATTGATATTTACTAAAGTTGTTTTTTTAATTGTAGTGATATAAACTGATACTTCAAGTCTCATACCATTCATATTTAATGGATTATCAACCATATTTCCATCATCAACTTTGAAGAAAATAGGGAGCACTTGGATCACATCGTATTCAGGTACTATAGTAGCATTGTATAGTGCCATTTGAAGTACTTGGTTTATCTCAGCTTCTGAGATAAATCCATTTGGAATATTAACAGTACCAGAACTTCTTATACCTTTTGTATATGCAGAAGAGACAGATACCACTGTCTCATCAAACTCAACTTCATCAGTACTATTTTTTGCTGCATTTAGTGCATGTTGGATTGTATCAGATGCTAACTCAATATCTGTGATATTCCCTTTGTTAACACCTTTAGTTTTCTCTACACCTATCCCTTTTATATTGATCTTATTACTAAGATCATTTTGGGCAATAACAGCAATAGTAGTAGTTGATCCTAAATCAATTGCTAGGGTAGCGCGGTTCAATTATTCCCCTTTCTCCATATAAGATACAACACCATATTTAGTTTGTAACTTTTCTAATAATTTTGCAAATAATTCATTTTGTTTTGTACTTTTTAATAGATTCTCAATCTGAGCAGTATCTACATTTTTAACTGGTGTGATGATTGAATCATTGATTCTATAAAGTACCACTTTTTCTTCTAATTTGATCATTCCCTCTTTTTGAGATGAAGTGAATAGTTGATTGATAAATGATCTAGTTTCTTCTTCATTTAAAGAAAGGATTGTACCTGTAAACTCTGGAGAGATATTTTTTACATTTGTACCTTTAAAGTGTTTAAGTCTCTCAGTTGCTTGAGATAAAAGGATCTTTCTTTTTTGCATAGCTCTATAAGCTTTTAATACATCATTTCTAACCTCTACGAAAGGTAGTGGCTGTGGATCGATCTTATTTACAACTTTTACAACAGTATAAACTGTTTTATTTTCAAATGGTTTTAAGATATCACCATTTGCAGCAGTTTTTATATTTTGAATAGATTCAAGCGGGTAAGTGAATTGATTTTCAAAGATTTTCTCTTTTTTAGAAAAACTCTCTTCACCTTTTTTAAGCTTTAAGTATGCTCTTAGAGCATCTTTTTTAGCTTTTTTAGAATCAAGTGCAAAGTTTACATCTTTTTTAGCTTCATCAAAAGCTTTTATTTTACCATCATCTTTTCTAAAATCGATTTTATTATCTTCATAATATGCTTTTAACTCAGCATCTGTGTAAGTATTTGATGAAATAGGGTGGTTGTATGTCTCAAGCTCAAATGCAGCATTTGACATATAATCGCTCTTATGAGCTTCCCAATATTCTTTTAACTTAGCTTCATCATTTGGTACAAGGATTGAGCTTGAATCTACAACTTCAATATTTACATCATCTTGCATACCATAAAGCTCAGCAAACGCATCAACTTCATTTTTAGTTACATCAACTTCAAATAAAGCTCTTACTTTAGAAACAATAAGATCTCTTTTTAAATTTGCTTCAAATTCAGCAGGATTTGTTCTGTTTTGGTTTAAAACTTGTACGTAAACATCTTTAGAAAATTTTCCATCTTTTTGAAAACTTGGGATATTTACTAATTCTTTTGCAATCTCAGTATCTGTTACATCTATACCAATCTCATCTGCAAAACTTAAAAGTAGGGCTTTTTGAATAGTTGATTGTAATGCAACATCTTCAAGATTTAATCTTTTTGCTACTTCTTGGTTAAATTGATCTCCAAACAATTGAGCATATTGATTATAAAGTGAGTTGTATTCATTTTGTAGTTCAGCTACACCAATCTCTCTTTCACCAACTTTAGCGATAGTTCCTTGTGATTTACCAAAATCATAACTACCCCAACCAACAAAACCAGCACCTACGAAAGCAATCGTACTTATCCAAATAGTCACAACAAGCCACTTCTTGTGTCTCTGCATCCAAGTAATCATATAAAAAATTCCTTTATTAAATTAGGTGATATATTATAAAAAACTTGCTTTAGATTTGTTTATATTTTCTACACCTTAACATAGGAAAGCCCATTGGTTACACAATTTTATATATATTGGTTAACATAATATAAATTCTTTACAAAAGATATGTTTCTCAGAGGAGAGCTATATATCTATACATGTTTGCATTTATATAACTCTTAATACCTTTAAGTCTTATACTGTAGATATCTTAATACTATTAAGCATTTTATATATTAGATAGACTTAAATAGTGTTATATTATAAATTCTATTTTTTTACGAACTTTGAATAATTGAAAAATTAACTTTATTATACTATTTAGAAATTGTTTTTTAATAGTATGATGAGAATTTTATTAGTTTATTATGTAGAAAAATTAGTAGCTAATATATCAATAATATTAGCTAATAGGGCTAAGAAATCAATCCAATAAAGTTAAAGAGATTCTTCCTTTTTCTAGATCAATTTTTTGTATCTTTATATCTTTTAATTGTTGGTTTATACTAAGCACATCCATAAGGTGATTGATACGTTTATGGGAGTATTGGGAAATATGCAACATAGCATCATTTTTAAGCCCTATATCTATAAAAGCTCCAAAGTCAGTGATATTTCTAACCACTCCATTTACTTTATCACCTACTTTTAGCTGCTCTATACTCTTTATTTCTTCACAAAATGATATCTGTTCTAACTCATCTCTTATATCATATCCCGGCTTTTTAAGCTCTATTAGTACATCTTTTAGACTCTCCAATCCACAATTAAACTTAGCAGATAACTCTTTTAATATAGAAACATCCACCCTATTTAGATCATAGTTCTCTCTTAAATAGCTCGCTACATCGTAGTTTTCAGGGTGTATACCACTATTATCTAAAAAACTATCTCCATCTTTAATACGTAAAAAGCCTACAGATTGCTCAAAAGACTTAGCTCCTATACCTTTTACCTTTAAAAGCTGTTTTTTGCTTTTAAATACCCCTATTTCATCCCTAAATTTTACTATATTTTTAGCTAAGTTTTCTGTGATACCAGATACAAAAGATAAAAGTTTATAGGATGCAGAATTTATATCTACCCCTACTTTATTTACTAAGGTAAAGGTTGTATCATTTAGTTTTGATTCTAATTTCTTTTGATCCACATCATGTTGGTATTGCCCTATTCCTAGGGATTTTGGATCTATCTTTACAAGTGCAGACATTGGATCACGAAGTCTTGAAGCTATGGATATTGCTCCTCTTATAGTTACATCAAGTTCAGGGTATTCCTCCTGAGCTATTTTAGATGCTGAATATACTGAAGCCCCTATTTCACTTACAACTGCGTAGTTTATATCTAAAGAGTTTGTTTTTTTAAGCTCAGCTATAAATTGTACTGTTTCTTTAGATGCTGTACCATTTCCTATGGCTATAGCTGTGATTTTATACTTTTTTATAAGCTCTAATACTTTTAAATTAGCTTCTTTTTTGTTTTGTTCACTTAATAGATATATTACGTTTGAGTTTAAAAAAGTTCCATTTTCATCTAAAACTGCTAGTTTACAACCTGTTTTGTATCCTGGGTCCATTCCTAAGATCACTTGGTTTATAAGTGGTGGAGTGATAAGTAGTTCTGATAGATTTTTACCAAAAAGCTCTATAGCTTCATCACTTGCTTTTTGTTTTAGATTTGATAATAGCTCCCTTTTAAGACTTGGAAGCAATAAACGCTTTAAACCATCTATATAAGCATCTTCCACATACTTTTTAGAGCTATTTGCATGTTTCGGGATTCTATATTGTTTTATACCATTTATTATAAACTCTTCATCCACTTCCACTTTTAGTGATATTTGTTTTTCATTTACAGCCCTAAATATGGCTAAAAGTCTGTGGGATTTAAGAAACTTTGCTTTTGAGCTTATCTCTCCTAAATCTTTATATAAACCATCTTCTTCAAAGGTTTTAGTCTTTTTAGTACTTATGATCCCATGATTTGCTAAGTTTTTACGTAAAGCTTCTTTTGTTTTTACTTCTTGGGAGTATCTTAGGGCTATAATATCACTAGCACCTTTTATAGCATCTTTTATATTTGTGATATTTTTATTTAAAAATCTTTGCGCTTTTTGCTCAACTTCATTTGTAGCATATTTCATAGACTGGATAATATTTGCTAAAGGCTCTAGACCATTTTTTATAGCATCATCGGCTCTAGTATTTTTTGTACCTTTATAAGGCTCGTAAATATCTTCTAATACAGTTAGAGTTAAAGCCTCCTCTATTTGTTTTTGGAGTTTATCATTTAAAGAGTCTTTTTCTTTTAAAATCTTTAAAATATCTTCTTTTCTTTTTATAAGTTTTAAAGTATATTCATATGTTTCTTTAAACTCTAAAAGCTTTTCATCACTAGCATTTCCTGTAAGATCTTTCCTATACCTAGCTATGAAGGCTATGGTACTTCCATCATCTAAAAGCTCAATTATATTTTTGATATATTTTTCATCTAAATCTATCTTATTTTTTATTATGTTTATAATTTTATACATTTGTTTTGATACTCTTTATTTGGATTTTTTTGAATTGAATAATATCATAAAAGAAGTGTATTGAGGATAAAGTCTAGACATAAAAAAAGACAGGTTTGCGCGCCTGTCTTAATCTCTACTAATAAAATTATAGGTAATCCATATAACAATTGTATTACAAAAATGCGACAGCTAAGCTAGATTTTTAGCTTAGCCAAAATTTATACCTTGGGATAAAGGTAATTCATCGGAGTAGTTTATGGTATTTGTCACCCTACGCATATAGTTTTTCCAAGAGTCACTTCCACTCTCACGTCCTCCACCTGTATCTTTCTCTCCACCAAAGGCTCCACCTATTTCAGCACCACTAGTGCCAATATTTACATTGGCAATACCACAGTCACTTCCTCTAGCACTCATAAAGGCTTCTGCTTCTTTTATATCATTTGTAAAAATAGCTGAAGATAAACCTTGAGGTACATCATTGTGCAGTTTAAGAACTTTATCAAAATCCTCATATTCTATAATATAAAGAATAGGTGCAAAGGTTTCTGTTTGTACAATTTTTGCACTATGTTTGATCTTTACAAGGGCTGGATTTACATAATATCCTCCGTAAGGTACATCTTTTAGCACCCTATCTCCACCATATAAAATCTCTCCACCTTGTTTTTTGATCTCTTTTAGAGCTTTTTGCATAGCATCAAATCCACCTTTTCCTACTAATGGTCCCATAAGATTTTCTTTTTCAAAGGGATCGCCTATTTTAATGGTTTTATATGCTTTTATTAGGGAGTTTGTGAGTTTTTTAGATATAGATTTATGTACAAAAAGTCTGCGCAAAGAGGTACACCTTTGCCCTGCTGTCCCAACTGCTGAAAATAATACAGCTCTTTTGGTAAGCTCTAAATCAGCGGATGGGGTTACTATCATAGCATTATTTCCACCAAGTTCTAAAAGCAATCTTCCAAGTCTTGATGCTACTTTAGGAGCTAGGGCTTTACCCATGGCTACAGAACCTGTGGCACTTACAAGTCTTACATCCCTACTCCCAACTATCTCTTCGGAGATATCCCTATCAGCTATCACCAAAGCATTTATATTTAGTGGGAAACCAAGGTTTTTCATAGCTTTTTGGAGTAAAAGATGGCAAGCTATTGCACATAGGGGTGTTTGGGTGGATGGTTTCCAGATAAGGGCATTTCCACATACAAGTGCAATAGTAGCATTCCATGCCCATACAGCCATAGGAAAATTAAAAGCTGAAATGATACCAACTACACCTAAGGGGTGCCATTGCTCTATCATCTTATGTCTATATCTCTCACTAGCAATACTTAGCCCATAAAGTTGTCGTGATAGTCCTACTGCAAAATCACACACATCTATAACTTCTTGTACTTCACCCAAAGCCTCTTCATATATTTTCCCAGATTCTAAAGTGATCAAAAAAGCAAGTTGCTCTTTTTTTTCTCGTATGAGATTCCCAAATACCCTTATCACTTCGCCCCTTTTAGGTGCTGGCACCTCTTGCCAGAGGGAAAAATCATCTTTTAGTGTTTGTATTGTTTTACTTACTCTATCTTTATTTGTTTTTCTAAATGATATATTTTCTTGTAAATCTATGGGGCTTTTTGTAGAGAACATATCCCCTTTTTCATAATAATAAGTATCACCCACATATAAAGATGGTAAGAAACCTTTTTTTATCAATCTACTTATTCCAAGTTCATTTAATATTAGCTCATTCATCCCTATACTCCTTTCAGAGTTGTTATTCCTTTGCTATATAAGCTTTTCCAAATCTATTTGAAAGAAAATCATCTATATTTATATCCTCTTGTTTTATAAAACCACTTAAAGTTAAATCTCCATTTACTACCATATCTAAAACGGCACAAAGACCTGATGCTGTAGTAACTTGTATGGAGCTAAGTTCTTGCTCATATAAAGTTTGATTGTATATCTTTCGTACATCTGTTATTTGTTGTAGTTTTCCATTTATGATACCAGTAGCACTACAAAAAATAAGTACCACATCTTGTTTTGTCGTAGGTATAGCGTATTCAAGTATCTCTTTTAAAATATGTCTTCTATTTTCTTTACCCAGATATAGACCATTTATCAAAAAGTCCATATACTCCCTATGTCCTTTGTATCTGATGGTTTTATAGTTTAACTCTTTTATCTTATTTTCTAAGGTTTCACATAGGGTTCCTAGTCCACCAGAGGTATTAAAGGCTTCATATTCAAGTCCATCTAGGGAAAACTTTTCTAATCCCTCTAAAGGTTGTATAGCTATTTGTTTTGAATCTTTTATGGCAAAACACTCATTGCTGTATTCATTTATAAGTCCATCTGTTGACCAAGTAAGATTGTAAAGTATTTTATTTGATGGGTTTTGAGGCAATGCACCTACTCTCATCTTGATGCTATGCACCTGATCAAATTTTTTAAATAATGAATATGCAAGTATAGATATAAAACCTGGGGCTAAACCACATTGGGGGATAAATACCTGTCCTTCTTTTGCATTTTTTGATATATTTTTTATACTTTGGGTAGTTTTAACATCTTCTGTAAAATCAAAATAGTTAATTCCTGCATTTAGTGCAGCTTCTGCTACCTTTGAGTTTAGATAAAAAGGAAGTGCAGAGATCACACTATCATACTCTTTTAAAAGATTTGTAAAACTCTCTTTTTCTAGGTCATGTTGTAGGATATTTACATTTGTTACATTACTAAGATATGCAAGCCTTTTAATGTCTCTTGCAACTACAGTAACTTCATAAGCTCCACTATTTGATAGTAGCAAAGCTACTGTAAATCCTATATTCCCTGATCCTAATATAATTACTTTATGTTTCATATTAACTCCTTTGAAATCGTAGTCAATTACTTACATAAAATTATGATATAACGATATAAGGCAAAGATTTATTTATGAAAATATTTAGATTTTAAATTTAAGGTCACATTATGTGACCTATTTTAGAATTTGTTTTTAATAAGACTTTAGAGTAAGTACTTCTTCTACTGAAACATACTCATAGTTTTGATAGTCTGTATTTTTAGCTTTTATAGTATATACAGCCATTCTATCAGCTAGTTCATTTCCCTCAACCCCAGCATGACCTTTTACATGTTTGATGATAAGATGATCTTTAATTCTATCAAATAACATATGGGCAGCTTTTATAAGCTCAAGATTTTTAATCTCTCCACCTTTTTTAGTCCAACCTCTAGATTTCCATCCATAAGCCCAATTGGTTATACAATCAATACTATATTTAGAATCTGAAAGGATAGTGTTTTTATGCCCTACATTTGCCGAGCATAGTTGAAGAGCCTTATAAAAAGCATTTAATTCTGCTATATTATTTGTACCATTTGCTTGGTATGCCCCATGATAAAGTACTGGTCTA
>CAYFGQ010000092.1:0-11503 GCA_964342525.1 uncultured Arcobacteraceae bacterium | reverse complement strand
AAAAGCAAGAGAATTAAATAATATTAAAGATACAGTTGAGAGTTGGATAAATAATAATATTAATGATGAAAGTTTTTCTTATGTAGTTGCTAAATATATAAAATATTCTAATGATATAAGTATGATACAAAAGACTATAGAAAAATGGATAAATGGTAATATTGACCATAAAGATTTTGATTTTGTTGCATCTAAATATGTAAAATATTCTAATTCTTGTAATGTAAAGGAGACTGTAGAAAAATGGATAAAATGTAATTTAGATCATAAGGGGTTTTATCATGTTGCATATAAATATTTAAAATATTCATCTAATACTGGTAATGTAATGGAAGCTGTAGAGAAATGGATAAAGAATAATCCAAATAATGAAAAATCACAACAATTAATGGAATTAATAAAGTAAGGAGTAATATGAATAAGAACCTAAGCACATCCCTAACCTTCCTACAAAACATAAAAGGGATAATCCCAAAACTAAACCTGCAAAATACAAGGGATGAAAAAATAGAAACCTTTTTCAAATCTCTCTCAAAGGAGGATAAGGAGGTGCTTTATCCTTATATAGTTGAAAATATCATAGGGATAAATGATGAGTGTAAATCTATCTATGAGCAGATAGAAGAGAGAGAATCTGTGAGGGGAACTGCTGTAGAGATAGTGAGTGATGTGGATAGTTTTACTTATTTTGTGGAGCTTGCTATTTTGGTGAGGCTTTTGGGTGCAAATCATATTAAACTATCCAAAAAAGGATTGGAGATAAAGACTGATTCTGTTATCAAAGAGTTTTTGAAGCTTTTAGGCAAGGGTAATGACAAAGAGTGAGTTGATATCTAGGCTTTTGGATGAGCCAGATGTGGATAGTTTAGTCTCCCTTGTTCGAGATCATTTAGATATGATGGATCATAAAGCTTTTTTTGAGGATATGAGGCTTGAGGCTAGTACTAGGGGGCTAGTGGATAAGTTTACTTCTGTCACAAAGATACATCTAAATCTAAGTGATAGTTCCTCTACAAAGTATTTAGAGCTGGCTGTAAGACTTCTTGAAGCAAATAAAAAAGATAGGCTTTTGGAGCAAATAGAGTTGGAAAGGGATTTTATAAACTCGGAGTTTATGCAAATTATACTTGATGTGATACAAGAAAATAATACCACTGGTAATCTTGATACAGCATTTGTTTTGCTTTATATTCTTGATAGGATTATACAAATCTTAGGATTTAGTGAGTTTGAGTCTTATCTATACCATCAATACTCCCTTTACTATTTATATACAAACAATAATCAAAAAGCACAGGAGTATATAGATAAAGCACTAAAGCAGGGTTTTGATGAAGCTATGCTTGTAAATCTTGGACTTATATATTTTAGGGATGGGCAATATAAAAAGGCTATAGAGTTTTATGAAGCCTTATTGCAAAAAAGGGAGCTAAAAGATGAAAATACCATCTCAATAAAGGTAAATCTTTCCAATTGTTATGGTGAGTTGGGGATATTTGATAAGACAAATAAAATACTCCATGAAGTGGAATCTTTAAATATAAAAGATAAAAATCAGCTTGCTCAAGTATATGGAAATCTAGCTAGAAACTATGGACATATGGGAAGATGGGATAAGGAGAGGAGATATCTTTTAAAAGCAACAAGGGTATCTAAGCAAACATCTTCTAGGGATTGGCATACTATTTTAAACAACTATATAAATTTATCCTTTTTCTATCAAAAGGAGCAAAATCTTAAAAAAGCAGAGTATTATTTGGAGGTTTTTAAAAAATATGCCTTGCAGATAAATACTATCTCCTATGAGATAACTTACGCAAGGGTTAAGATCAAACTTTTAACTATGCAAAAAAGGCTAAATGAGGCTGAGGCTATCATAGATAAAATGTATAAGGAGTTTAGTTCAAAATGTGATGAGGGCTATGAGTACCTCTCATTTTTAGGTGTAAGTGCTTTAGTGAAACTTCACTTGCAAAAGCTAAATGAGGCTAAGGAGTACTTTTCTATTTTAAATAACTTAGCCATAAAAACCCAACATAGTGAGTTTATACATATCTCTATGGGTTATTTGGGTGTGACTGAATATTTTACCTTGGAGATTGAGAAGGGACTGGGAAATATCAAAAGATGTTTTGAGTATGAGATAGATTTAAGAGAAAATATAAAAGAGGATATCGATCAGTTTTTCTTCTCAAGTAATAGGGAAAATATGTATCAGCTTATAGTTGAGACCTTGGTGATAAATGAAGATCATATCTTACTTTTTGATATTTTACAAAAGATAAAATCAACTGCCATATCTTCAAAACTAAAGTCAAATTTAGGCTTTGATCAATTTAAGAAAAAATTGCTAGTAAATAGCTTTTATGTGGATTATTATGTCAAAGGAAAAGTGGCTTTTTGTTTGGTGGTTTGTGAAAAGCATGAAAAGCCAATCTTTATAAAACTTGATATCTTAGAAAAGGATTTGCAAGATATTTTTATAAAGTATCAAAGGGTATTGCTTGAGGCAAAAGATTATCTCTTTGAAAACCCATTTGCGTTTTTAGATGATATAGCTTCTAATTTACTCAATCCACTAAAAAAATATATGGATGATAAAGAGATAGTGATATTTTCAAGAAGTTCATACCTAAATCATTTACCATTTCAAATACTAAAATATGAAGATAAATTTTTGATAGAGCATATCGCCATATCATATACTCTTCATAGCTCTTTGATATTCTGTGAAAATGATGAGTATAAAGACTCCATAGTGATAGCATCCTCTTTACAAAGTGATAAATTAAGAGATCAAAACAACTTTCAAAAAGAGTTTAAAACCATAGAAAAAATACTCTCAAATAGTTTTGAGACAAAAAGCTACCTAAATGATAAAAACTCCTTTGATTTTCTAAAAAATAGCTCTTGTGATATCTTACATCTACTAAATCATGGTGAGTTTAGTGACAATGCTTTAAAAAGTGGATTTTATCTAAAAGAGAATGGAAAAGATAAGTTTATAAGCTTGGAAGAGCTTTTTAAAAATAGATATATAAATACAAAGTTTATCTTTATGAGTGGATGTGATAATGGAAGAGTAAATAACCTAAAAGGAGAAGAGTCTTTAGGCGTTATAAGCTATTTACATATCTTAGGAGTAAAAAGTGCAGTATTAGGCATGTGGAAGATACTATCTTCTCAAACCACTATAGATATAGTAGAGGATTTTTATAGGTACTGGATAGAAGAGAAAAATATGAAAGCAGTAGCATTGCAAAAAGCAATATTGAAAAATAAGAATAGTGTAAATCCATATGATTGGGGTGGATTTGCTTTGTATGGGGAGGGGTTTTGATATTGAGGTATTTAGATATATTTGAAAAGTTAAAAATTGAGATAGAAAAAAATATAGATGAAGATACTGAATTTAGTGAATTTTCAAAGTATCTAATAAAAAAGCTCAAAAAACTAAAACCTAAAGATATCCCTATAAAGATGTTTTTCAAAGAGTTTGTGGAGTTTATAGAGGATAAAATAGTTTTAAAAGATGAAGATGAATATGACCAAGAGCAATTATTATGCTGGGCAGTAGGGCAAAGTTTTACTCAAAACTATAATAAAAATAGAAAAAGAGAGTATCTTCCTAAAAGTGATATATTTACTTCTAAAATAAAAAAGAGTATCACTCCCCAAATGAATTCTGCTAGAGGTAAAATATATGAAAATATGGCTTTAAAAATTATCTTGGATACTAAAAAAGAAGAATTTAAAGAAAAAAAGATAAAAGTACTAACCCAAAAAAGATTTAAAATATCTTCCAAAAAAGCAAGAATCATAGATATATTTCTAGATCCAATTAAAACTGCTATAGAGGTAAAATCTGGTAGAGTTTATCTAAGCTCACATATAAGGGAAGAGATCAAAAAAGATTCTATAATTATAAAAAATGGTGAAGTAAAAGAGTACTGGTGGATGCTTTTTTATGGGCTTCACAAAGTGTCATAGATAGTTTTGATAAAAATGGTATAAAACATATTGATATGGGTTTTTTGAGAGATGAATGAAGAGTTAAAAAAGTGTAAAATAGAAGATTGTCCACGTATGGCGATTAGTTTTAGTGAGTATTGTGGAGAACATAGTGATAGTGAAGAGATTACTGAGGCTTTAGAAAAGTCTTCTGGCAAAGAGCTGGAGTCTATTTATCTTTGTGCTACTACTATTGAGGGAATAGAGTTAAAAGATATAGTATTTAAATCTTTTGAGTTCTTGGAAATAGCTTTTTTTGAAGTGAAGTTTATAAATTGTAAATTTTTATTTTCCCTAAATTTTGAGTCAATATCCTTTGAGGCTTGTGAGTTTTATGATTGTTATTTTGAAGAGAATACTATTGTAAATGGGGAGTTTCGTTATTGTACTTTTACAAATACTGAGTTTAATGATGGTACTATCCAATCCACAAGATTTCTTGGAAATAATATTGAAGAGATAAAAGATTTCGACAATCTTATTTTTAATAAAATAGGATTTCAAGAGTTTTATTTTGAAGAGATTTTAGGGGTGAATTTATCTATAATCGATTCTACCATCACAAGATCAAATTTTCAATACTCATCTTTAAAAGACTCCCTTATTAAAGATTCCACATCAAATGATACTACCTATTTGGATTGTAGTTTTAAGGGTTCTACATTTGATAATTTTATCTCAGATTTTTATCCAAACAATCCTATGCTCTGTGATTTTTATCAAGTGAAGTTTATTGATTCAGAGTTTGAACATCTCAGTCCTGAATGGAATAATTTTGATAGTGATGATAGGATAGAGTTTTATTATAAGTGTTTAAATAAGATACTTGATACCTTTGATATTTTAAAGGTAAATGAGCTAAGTAGTATAATAAAAAAACTTCTAGACCAAAAACAATATCAAGGGATAGAAAAACAAAAGATATTTCAATTTTATAAAAATCTATTTGTGCAATGTCAAGATAAAAAACAGTATGCGCAACTTGGGGAAGTGTTTTTAACCCTGATGCAGATATCCCAGTCATATACAGATAATGATCTAAACTTTGTACCATTTGATCTTTTGGAAAACAAATCAAAAAAAGAGTCACATCAAGAGAATAAAGTGATCGTAAAAATCACCTTTGATACGGATGATTTAAGTTTTAGTGAACTTTCCAAACTAGTTCTTGCCCAAGAGAAGTTTTTTAATCTTTTAGAACAAGTTACTGGCAATAAAATAGTTATAAAAGAGCTTGGTGTGGGAAGTTACATCTTCGAGCTTGTAATGGATTTTGTTCAGGCATTTTTAGCAGGTGATTTTTTAGGATTACAAAAAACATTTATAGAGATAGAAAATCAAAAACTTACAAAAGAGATATTAGAGCAAGAACTAGGACATCTTGATGAAGTGCATAGATTAGATATATTAGAAAAATTTGAACAAATCAAAAATATGCAATTACAAAATCTAGAAAGCTCTAAAAGGATGGAGATACTAGAAGAACAGTTGTCTACCCAAAAGATAGAACATCAAATAAAACAAGAAGAGCTAAAAGCTAAACAACTTGATAATCTAATAAAGGCTTTAAATTATGCTGAGCTTTTAGAAGCAAGGGGGATTAGTTTTGATCATAAAAAGTTTTTAGAAACAGATTTATCAAAACAACTAAAGAGTGAAGCTCAAAAATTAAAAGATTGTTCAGATATTAGATCTACAGAGTATAAACTAAAAGCGATTGGTGCTTATAGTGATATTCAGAATATGAGGTAATGGGCTAAAATGATTGCAAAGAAGATATTTATAAGTTATTCTCATAGAGATGAAGAATTGATGCAGCAGGTTTATAAGCATTTAAAAGTATATGAGTTTGATGATAGTTTATCTATTTGGAGAGATGAAGATATAAGGATAGGGGAAGACTTTGAGCAGAAGATAAAAGAAGCTATTGATAAAACAGATATTGCAATATTACTTATAAGTACTGATTTTTTAGTTTCTGATTTTATTAGAGAAAGAGAATTAGCTTGGCTTGAAAAAAGATATGAGATGAATAGATTGGAGATCATTCCTTTTATTTTAAAACCTTCGAATTGGAAAACTTACCGTTTGTCTGATAAATTAAAAGCTCAACCAAAAGATGGGAAGTCTTTAATAGAATTTAAAATAGAAAATGGAAAAAGGGAAAAGGTTTTAAGTAAATTTGCAAAAGAGATAAATGAACTATATATTGATTTAGATAAAAGAGATAAAAGTATAGATGATATGGATGATACGGATGACCTTTTTCGTAAAGCATTTGTTATTTATAAGATACTTAGTTTATATGATAAAAGTAAAAATTATAGTTTTAAGTTAGATGAGAATTTATATATTTATGAAGGGCAAGGTGAATATCCAATAGAAATTTGGAAGTTTGTTTATAGAATAGAAAATATTGATAATTATGTTTCTCAAATAAAGGGTTTATTTGAGAAAAGACACATAAATACACAAATCGGTATAGTTCAACAAAATAGTTTGTCTTTTGATCTTACTGAGTTGTCAAGTTTTCTTGATATAGTAAGAAAGTTAAAACTAATAGCTGATGAAAATACAACAAAAAACATGTTAAGTAGTTTTGCACCAAATTATATTTTAACACTTAAAAATATTTTTGAAGGAGAAATTAAAACGGCTATAGAATTAGATTTTAACACCTCTTCATATGGCACAGGTAGTACTTTATTATTTAGTAATTTTCATATTTTGGGAGTTTCATCAAATGAACTTAGACAAAATATTTTTAAATTGATTGAAGAAAAATACTTTAAAAAACTCACAAGTGATGGTACAAATATTTATGCTTTAGAGCTATTTATAAATACATTTGCAACTGCTTTAGCTTATATAAATATTGAGAAACATAAAAAAATTAATTTTAAAGATATTATATCAAGAATTGATCTTTTAAAAATAGATTTACCAAGCACTTTAGACCTCAGTTTTATTAATAAAAATCAAGATTTGGTAGAGAAGAATATAGCTAAAAGTATTGATATAAATATACAAAAGCTTTATGTGGAATCAAAGGCTAAATTATTCTATGCTCAAAAAGAGAGCAAATCCCAAGATATAGAAACTTTAAATCAATTTATAAAAAGGGATATACGAAGTTTAGACTTTTTGATTTTACTTGGTGATTTTGGGCATGGAAAGACTACTTTTTTTAAATATATGACTGCTGAGCTTTCTAAAGAGTATAATGATGGTGAGTATATTCCTATATATATCTCCCTTAGAGAACATTATAAAAAGAATGGAAACTTGAGGGATGCTGTATCAAATGCATTACTTTTAAAAGAGAAGATTACTGATAAATTTTGGGATGAGCATAAATGGCTTATCTTTTGTGATGGCTTTGATGAATTAAATCTATTTTATCAAGATGAGCCAAACTGGGTTACAAGTGTATTTACTGAACTTCTAAATGAAAGTAAAAAAGAGAATATAAAAATAGTACTATCCTCTAGACCTGTATTGTTTTTAGATCCAAATCTAAAAAAAGATACGGTGAATAATTTTGATAGGGTTCTTCTTAAACCTTTTGATAGGGATCAAATAAAAGAATGGCTTGAAAACTGGAGTAAACATAATAAGCTAATAACTATAGAGATGTTGGAAGAGAGAAATCTTTTGGAGGTTTCTCAAACTCCTGTGATACTTTTTTTGATAGCTACAATTTTCCATGAGGAGCTAAATGAAAAGGGGATTAAATATACAAAGAGTCAAATATATAAAAAGTTTTTTGATTCTACTGATTCTTCAAAAAAGGCTAAAGGTATTACATTAGATGATAAGGACAAAGAGTATGATGTGCCTACAAATTATCGAGAGATATTACAAAATATAGCTTGTGAGATATTTACCCATCCCGATGAAAAAAGTGGTATGCTTCACTATGATGTGGTTTTAAAGCAATTATCTCAAACATTTGAAGAAAAAGATATAAAAGATCTATTGAGCGAGAAGATTTTTGTGGCTCATGCTTTTAAAGAGTCTATTCCTGAACATGTGGAGTTTATACACCAATCCCTTAGGGAGTATTTGGTAGCTGAGAAGATATTTGAGGTTTTTTATGATTTGAAAAATCAATCGGAGGTGGAGTATAAGCTTAAATATGAAGATATTTTATTTAATATTCCTATTAGTTTAAATAAAGTGAGATTTTTTAGAGATATGGTAAAAAGTATGCCTATTGAAGATAAAAATATATTAGCCCAAAGGAGTCAATATATATTTGATCATCCCACTATTTTATATCAACTAATAAGGGATATCCCTGATAGACTTATCTCTTATAGTATTTTTAAAAAAGAGAATCAAAAGATAATAGAAGAAAAAGCTTATAGTGATAATCAAGTAGTTATATCAAATCTTATGTTATTTGGTTTTTTATTTCATTTATATACTACAAATGAGGTAAGTGATGAGTTTGAATTTGAAAATCTAAAAAAATTGACACACTTTTTTAATTCTCATAGTCAACTAGAAAATTTCAATTATTTGTTAAAAAAGTCCTTTACAGAATTAAGTTTTAAAGGGATACAAATAGAGAATATAGCTTTTGATGAGTTTGAGTTTATCGATAATAGATTTGAAGAGGTGACTTTTATAAGTTGTAGTTTTGATTCGACAAAGTTTATAAATGTGGAGTTTATAAACTCTGTGAAATTTATAGATTGTAGTTTTACTGCAAATACTCTTGATAATATCAATTTTGATGGTGTAGAGTTTGAAAATTGTGATTTCTCATATTTTGATAGCTCAAAAAGTAAAATGCTCTACCAAATAAGTACATCTTATGTTGAATCAAGTTTTCACAATGTGACACTAAATTTTGAATCATATAAGGATACAAAGTTTTTTGATTGTATATTTACTAGTAGTAGGTTTTTGGATGAGGATCAAAAGTATGATTCAAAACTGATTTTTAATAATTGTGTTATAAAAGATGAAAATGATCAGTGGTCTAATATGGGTAATGATGTTTGGATAGAGAAATAAGGTTTTTAAGTGAAAAAAATATTTTTAAGTTATTCTAGAAAAGATTATATTATTAGGGATAAAATAGTTGAGATTTTATCAATATTTGAAAAAGAGGGTAAAATAAAACTATGGGTTGACTATAAGAAATTAAAAGGTGGAGATGTCTTTGATGAAGAGATTGAGAAAGAGATCGAAACATCAGATATATTCTTGCTTTTGCTTAGTAGGTTTTTTTGGGCTAGTGAGTATATATGTGAGAGGGAATTACCAAGGATACTTAAATCTCATGGAGAAAAAAATACTACAATAGTACCTATAATTTTAAATGATAAAAATGATTTTCTAGAGCATAAAGAGCTAGGAAGATTTTCAGCTATACCTTTTGAAAATGATAGTTTAAAGCCAATTATTGAATTTGAACTTATTGATAGGGGATACAATAATATCTCTAAAGAGTTAAGAAATATTATTTCTTCTTTAGATATTAGTGATAATTTAGCATTTTTACATATTTGCAGAAAGGCATTAAATCTTTTAAGTCCTTATGATGAAGTTGAACAGCTTAGTGTTGTTTCTATTGATGATAAAAAAGATGGTATTTTTGAGATAGAGTATAAGGAAGACTCTAAAAAGATTAGAGAGACAATAAGTTTTAGCAAAGATGAAATTACTTTACAAAGGGAATTGTTTGAAAGTATTTATTTTTATCCTAAGGGGCAATTAGTAAAGCTAAAAGATGATCTTTTATATTTAAAGGTAATAACTAAAGTAAAACTTTTTAGCATCTTAGGTATTTCTGATAAAAAGCAACTTTTCCCTGCTCCATCTAAAATAACAAATCTAGATGATTATATATATACTAAAGATATTGAAAATTTAAAAAATACTCTAGATAGTTCTATTTCAAGGAAATTACTTGTATACGGTGGTGCAGGGATTGGTAAGACTTCTACTTTATCTAGTTTAGATTTAGATCGTAAAGATGATATGGTTATTATCTATGATTGTTTTGGTGCTGGTACATATAAAAATATCAAAGAGAATGATCCTTTTAAACATGGTACTTATAAAAAGGTAGGGAGTAAAAGGCATAGTAAAAAAACTATTTTAATACAACTTATAAATGAGATAGCTATATTAATAGGGCTATCTGTATATATTTATAAAAATATTGATTTAGAAGAGTTGGAAATTGAGTTTAAAAATCAATTAGAAAGGGCTTCTAAGTTTTTAGGGGATAGAAGGTTATATATTATCATAGATGCAGCAGATAATAGTGTAGATGCTGCAAATGAGTTTAATGATAAAGATGAGATAGCATTTGTAAAAGAGCTATGGAGTATTGATTTACCTTGTAATTGTTATCTTATTATGAGTAGTAGACCTGGACTCAGGAAAGAATCTCTTGAGGCTCCTAATGAAGTGGAATATTTAGAGTTAAAAGGATTTGATGAGAATTCATCTAAAGAGTTTTTAAAACAAAGGGTTTCTTCTATTGATAATGAAACGGTACTAAAGTTTCATAATAAAACAGCTGGTATTCCAAGATTACAAAACTATCTTTTAAAAGAGGTGGATGGTAACTATAATAAGTTAGTAAGTGTATTGGATAAAAAAGATAGCTTATCTATGAATGATATATTTGAGGATATCTGGGAGCGATCGATAGCTGTTATAGAGCCTATTACTAAAAATCATGTGGAAGAACTTATTGTATTGGCTCGACCTTCAAAAGTAGATGACTATATATTTGCAAGTGGGATAAGTAAAAAGGATGCCTTAAAGATTATAGATACTTTTTCAGGTATAAAGATAAATAGTGATAATAGTATAGGGTTTTTAGATGAAGATTTTGAACTATTTTTAAGCGATAAGCTAAGTGTAGATGATAAGCTAAAAGCCCATAAAAGGATTTGTACAAATTTATTGCCAGTTATTAGTAAGAATAGTTTTGCTACAAATTTTACCGCATATCATTTAGAACAGGCAAAAGAGTATGAAACACTTATAGATATAACACTTCAAAATAATTTATCAAATATTAATGATAGACTACAAAGGCATGAGATATTAAAGGATAGAATTGAAAGGTCTCTAAAAGTAAGTATTGAAAATAAAAACTATATTGATACTTTTAAGTTACTATTCCTCTCAACAGAAGTTATAAAATCAGGAGCTTTGTTAAAAGACTTTTTAGATAATCATCCTGAGCTATTATCTTTATATACCAGCTCTAAGAGTGCTGTGAATTATTATACAAATAAAAAAGTTAAGCAGGGTGCTTTTTATTATCATATGGCATATTTAATAGTAAAAGAGGATAAAAAAAGAGCAGAGGAATTATTAGAGTTAGGTGATATTTGGCTTGAAGAGTATTTTAAAAAAGAGGAGGAGAACTATTATCATAATGAATTAAAAGCTATAGATATATCAAAAAAATGGTTTGTATCTATTATCTTTATGGTATTGAATCTGTTATTTATGA
>CAYFGQ010000091.1:0-11709 GCA_964342525.1 uncultured Arcobacteraceae bacterium | reverse complement strand
TCAAACGTATCTTTTATTTCATTCTTTGCAAATTTAAATATATCTGGTAAAACTTTTACTTTATCTTTTAATTTATTAATATCCATTTTTACTCCTTTTTTAAAGTATATCAGATTTTCGTCACCACTGCGTCACAAGATTAATAATTCACAAAATTTATAAAATATTGATAGGAACACTTTTTGTATATAGATTTATAAAAATTGCAAAATTGTAAATAAAAAAGTGAAGAAAATAATAAAATGAAAACAAGCCAAAAAACAACAAAACCATTACAAATAAACCCTATAAAGTTATCTCAACCAATGGGTGCACTACTTTGTTTTTTGGGTATTAAAAACTGTATGCCTTTGATGCATGGAGCACAAGGCTGTGCTAGTTTTTCTAAGGTATTTTTTACTAGACACTTTAGTGATCCCATTGCTATACAAACTACAGCTGTGAATGATATCACTGCTGTTATTGATGGTGGAGATTATTCCATATCTGAGGCTGTAAAAAATATTACTAAAAAAGTAAAACCTGATCTTGTAGGCTTATTTACCACTGGTATGACAGAAACAAAGGGTGACGATATAAAAGGTGCCACATACCTTTTAAAAGATAAACAAAAGATGGTATATGCACATACCCCTGACTTTGAGGGTGGTTTAGAGAGTGGTTATGCTAATTCTATAGAAGCTATTATAAGTCAAATGGTAGATGAAACTACCGATATAGATAATCAAAAAGCCCTACTTATCCCAAATGTAAACCTTACTCCTATAGAGGTGGAGAAGATAAAAGAGCAAATTGATCTATTTGGCTTTGAGACTTTAGCCCTACCAGATATATCCTTATCCCTTGATGGACATCTTGGGCTTAAACAAGGTGCACTAAGTAGTGGTGGTATAAGTATTGATGAGATAAAAGAGCTTGCAAGTTCTGCTGTTGTGATTACTGCGGGTAATTCGGTTGAGAAATCTGGTGAATTAATGATTGAGAAAAATCCAAATACTACCCACTATCACTTTGACACTTTATCTGGTCTTTTAAAGGTGGATCAGTTTTATAAGAAGTTAATGGAGTTTAGAAATTTATCTAAACCCAAACCATCAATCGTAAGATGGAGAAAAAGACACCAAGATGCTCTACTTGATACCCACTTTGCTTTAGGTGGGGCAAAGATAGTTATAGCAGCTGAGCCTGATCAAATATTATCTTTAGCTACTACTGTACATGAAGCAGGTGCTGAGATTACCGCTATAGTAACACCAACAAAAAGTAAATCTATAGACGAGATAGATTTTTGTGATAATAAAATCCTAGGGGATTTTGAAGATGTGGAGAATATCCTTCCTGATTGTGATGTATTAATCTCAAATTTTCATGGGGAGAGACTTTGTAATAAATACAATAAAGCATTACTTGTAAGGGGCTTCCCAAATTATGAACTTGTGGGAAATCAACTTAAAAATGACACCTTGTATGAGGGATCATGTTATATGCTTTTTGAATTGGCAAATATTGTAAACCATTATAAATATGGTGAACATTAATGCAATTTGATCAAAATACCCATTCTTTAGACTTTTTAGAGATGGATAATACCCATAAGGAGTTTGTGGATATATACAACTCTTTAGAAGACACCTCCCCTGCTTCATACAAAAATGTCATGGTAAAACTTTTTGTGCATACAAAAGTACACTTTCGTATTGAAGAGGAAAATATGTTAGAGCATAATTATCCAAGGAAAAAAGAGCATATGGATGAACATAAAAAGGTACTTGCTGAAATGGAGTATTTTATACAAAAAGCAGATACAAAAATGGGAGCTATGTTTTTAAAATCATACTATAAAGAAAAGCTTCCCGATTGGTTTAATTTACATCTTGTAAGTATGGATAGTGATCTTGCTTCATATCTTAAGAATATAGATGCTTAATGGAACAAAAATTGCAACTATGTTGGTAGTTAAAAAAAGGAGTCAAAATGGCCTCAACGATAAAAGTAACTTCAAATAATTCAAATGAGGGAAGTATAAGAGTTGCCTTTGCAACAAATGATAATGAAAACATAAACGCACACTTTGGTAGTGCAAAACAGTTTAATGTATATGATATCGCTCCAGCTGGATTTGATATCTCTACTATTATTAAAATAGAAGATAAAGATACTGATAAAACGGTTTCTTTATTAAAAGAGGTTGATATAGTTTATTTTGTAAATATTGGATCAACAGCAGCAGCTAAAATAATCAACTCTGGAGTTTTCCCAATCAAATACAAAGAGATTATTTCAATAGATGAAGAGCTTACAAAACTAGTAAATATGTTAAATGGAAACCCTCCTCCATTTATCAAAAAAATACTAGAAAAAAAGGCTGCTTAATGGAAAATCTATTTATAGAAACACTTATAGGACAAGTAAGAGCCTTAGATCAATTTGGTACTTGGGCAAATAAAGCTGATGAAGATATTTTAACTGAGAAATATGTAAAAACAAAAGAGGAGTTAAAAGAGATTCCTGTGATTGCAGATATAGATGAGATGCAAATTCAAGATATAAGACTTATCTTTCAAGCAATCGCTTTAGCTTTTGAGAAAAAGACTGGAATTATGTGTTCAGTAATCATGGAGATGAGCCATGAAGGATTTGGAAGAGCTGTGGTTGTGGCAGATAAGATTGTAATAGTAAACAAATTCTTTAAAGATGCCCATAGATACTCTTTTAGGACATATGACAAACTAGTTGGTGAGGGTGAGAAGATGCTTAGTAACTCAATGAAAATTTACGATGAATATAAAAAATAATAGATAGCTAAACTCGTTTAGCCCTTCAGGATTTTCAAAGAAACTGCGCAAGCTGGTTTTGCTACTTTTAACAATTTTTTACAAATTGTGCTCTTCATAGCGTAGTCTTGTGACGATCGAAGTGAGGAAAAAAAGTAGACATTTAACAATATAGGTCCCTTTAAAATGGGACATTTTAAAGGAGAAAAATAAAATGGCAAAAATGGGAATCTTTATAGGAACAGCTGGTGGAACTTCCATGAAAATAGCAGATGCTATTACAGATGAATTTGATATAGGATTAGATGATCTTATCAATATGGAAGAGGATTTTGATGATGTTGAAGATCAAATGATGGAGTATGATGTACTTTTTATTGGTAGTTCTACTTGGGGACAAGGTGATGTACACTTCTCATGGGTTGATCCAGTATTAGAGATAGAAGATGAAGATTTTGATTTCTCTGGAAAAATTGTAGCCTTTTTTGGTGCAGGAGATAGTGTAAAACATGGTGAGCACTTTTGTTCTGCACTTGGTAAGTTACACAAAACATTTACTGATGCAGGGGCTAAAGCTATTGGATTTATCCCAAAAGATGGTTATGAGTATGAATTCTCTTTGGCTGAGATGGATGAAAAACTGTGTGGTTGTGCAATTGATGAGCATAATGAGTCTGAGAAATCAGATGAAAGAATAGAAAAATGGATTGGTGTATTAAAATCTGAATTATCTTAATTTAGATCACCTTTAAATAAAAGGATAAAAAATGGAAGCACAAAGAATAGAAGAGCCAAAAACAATTGAAGAATTTTACGATCTTACAGATGCAGAAGAGTATTTTGAATTTTTTGATCTTGAGTATGATGCCTCTTTAGTAAATGTAAAAAGATTTCATATCTTAAAAGAGTATGGAACTCTGATAAAAACAGCCTTTGACAATATAGAAGAGGAGACAAGACTTCTTGATTTTTTAAAATTTTCACTATTAAAGGTTTATGGTGATTATCAAAATGGACATGCCCCAAGTGCAGCTGATGTATGGGATATGTTTAAAGATGGAAAATTAGGTGGTTGTATGAGCTGTACCCCAACTGAGGGAAATAGTTGTGGCTGCTAAAAAAGAATTTTCAATAGACCCTGATATTGTTTTACATGATAATGTAACAGCTACAAGATCTGGAAGAGATGCGGAGGAGCCTTTATTTAAAGAGGGTCAAAAAGTAAGATTAAAAGAAGATGTAGTAAATGATGGTACCTACCCCCATGCATCTATAGGCACATTGATGATGCCTAAAGGTGCAGTTGGATACATCAAGGATATGGGGGAGTTTCTTCAAGTGATTCGTGTCTATGAAGTTCACTTTGTAGGAAGTGATATGGAAGTAGAGATTATTGGATGTAGAGAACATGAGTTGGAATCTATGGATGATGGTTGTGATGACGAGACTACAGAGTCACCACTATTTAAAAAAATGATCGAAGAACGTAAGAGAAAAAACCAATCTTAAAAAAGGAGAGATAAATGGCAAAAGTGATTTTTATGCACTTCAAAGAAGAGACTGATGGTGTTTATGAAGGTAAAATTGGTGAGCCTTTAGTAACATTAGCAAAAGCAAATGGTATTCCATTACCTATTGATTGTCAAGATGGTCAATGTGGTAGTTGTTTAGTAAATGTAGAGAATTTAGCAAGTGAAGAACCTACAAGTTATATGGAAGATATGGAGCTTGAGAAGTTAATCGAACTTGGTGCTATTACACAAAAAGAGGCAAATACTTGTCAACAATTTACTGTAGCACCAAAGATAAGATTAGCATGTCAAACACTTATCAAAGGTGATATTCTTGTAAAACCTTATAAAGGTTAATTTACCCAAATTTAATTTAATACAAATAAGTCCCTTCAAAATTGGGACAATTTTTAAGGAGAAAAGAAATGACAACAAGAGTAGAAATTATCAATGATTTTTTAGCAATCAATGTAAAAGAAGGTAGTACGATCCAAGATATCGTAGAAGCAAGTGGTTCAGCACTTCCATTTGGATGTAGAGATGGTGAGTGTGGTACGTGTGTAGTAGAAGTAGAACAAGGTATGGAGTTTTTATCTGATGTTACAGATAAAGAGGTTAAAGTACTAAAAGAAGTTTGTGCAGGAACTTCAACTGATAAATCAAGACTTTCATGTCAAATGAAAATCTCTAGACCTAACGGTGTAGTAAGACTTAAATACTAATAGTTATAGGCTATTTTGTATATTTTTTATACTGTTAAGTTAGCTAAATAATATCCATTTTTAGCTATACTTACAGTATGACAAATATAAAACTTCAAGCAAAACAAAAACAAACCTTTCAATTATCTTTGAAGTTATGGTTACCCTTACTTCAAGCACCTATCCAAGAATTAGAAACTATCTTTAAAGATCACAGTTATGAAAACCCTTTTTTAGAGTGTCAATCATCCTTTGAATCTAACTATTCAAATAGTGGATCTAGCTTTAGTGGTGAAGATGGGGATAAAAGTGGTTTTATAGAAAATATGAGTATCTATGAGGAATCTATCTATGATAAGATAAGTGAGCAAATAGATGCACCCCTATTCCCTACTCCTAAATCACAAAAAGTAGCAAATGAGATACTTTTTTTCTTAAATAATGAGGGTTATTTTGAAGGTGATATAGAAACTATCGCTATAAAATGTAAAGCCACAAAAGAGTTTGTTGAGAGTATTCGCCAAAGATTTTCAAATATTGAACCATGTGGGGTTGGTGCAAAGGATTTAAGCGAGTCTTTTTTATTTCAACTTAGTCAAATGGAGATAGATGATGAGTTAAATATCTTTACTCAAAAAATGATCTCAAATATAAAAAATATAGATAAATTTCATAAACACCATAGATTTGAAGATGCAAAAAATATTATCAAAAAATTCAATTCTCCACCAGCTGTGGAGTATTTGAGTGAACAACCATATATTATTCCAGATTTTTTTGTGGATGTGGGGGATGATATAAAAATAGAGATAAATAATGGATATTATCCAGATATCATAGTAAAAGATCCATTTAAAACAAAAAATATGGAGCTAAAACAAAAGCTAAAAGAAGCTAGGGATTTAGTGAATCTTTTAGAATTACGTAAATCTACCCTTTATAAGCTTGTATTGCTTATTGTAGAGAAACAAATAGGTTTCTTTGTAGGAAGTGAATTAAAACCCCTTACAATGGCTCAAATAGCCGATGAGCTTGGTTTTGAAGAATCTACTATTAGTAGAGCTGTATCAAATAAATATTTAAAATGTGATAGGGGTATATTTTCTTTAAAATCATTTTTTACAAATGCAGTATCTAAAAACCTATCATCATCTGAGATAAAAAACTATATCTCCTCTTTAGTAGATAATGAAAACCACGAAACTCCTTTAACTGACCAAGATTTAGTTGAGATGGTGATGAAAAGATATAGTATGAATATGGTAAGAAGAACAATCACAAAATATAGAAAACTTTTAGATATCCCTTCCTCTAAAGAGAGAAAGAAAATATATAAGATGCAGGACTAATTGTAAGTTGCTGAGTTTAATAATTCAACAACTTACAATATACAACTCTACAATTTAAAAGGTACAGTTATAGTAAACTCAGCTCCCTCATAATCAATCTCTTCATATGAAAACCTAGAGTTTCTAACTTTTATTTTTCCATGCATTGTATCGTTTATTATTTTATAGGCTATATTAAGACCAAGTCCTATTCCATGGGCTTGATGTTTTGTTGTAAAATATGGCTCAAAAACCTTATTTATATGCTCTGTTTTTATTCCACCAGCATTATCTTTGATTTTGATGATTACCTTATCATTTTCCCTTTTGGAAGAGATAAAAATATATTTTTCTTTATCATAATTATCTAAAGCTTCTTTTGCATTCATAAATATATTCATTAGGGCTTGAAGTAGAGAATTCGGAAGATTTATAGGTCTTATATCATCTTCTAATTGTGTAACTACATTAATATTATTTGATACAATTAGATTGTGTTCATGTTCAATACATTTATTGATAAGTTCACTAAGATCAAACTCTGTAAGTTTATCTTTGTGAGTAAAGTCCCTAAAAGAATCTATCGTATGGGATAGATCTTTTGTTGTATTTACTATCATTTGTATCTTTTTTAAACTATCCTCTTTTGAATCGTATCCTAGCTCCATATTTAACTGCATACCTGAAGCACAAGTTGAGATTACAGATAAAGGTTGTCTCCATTGGTGGGCAATATTACTTATCATCTCCCCTAAAGCAGCCATTTTACTTTGCTCAATTAGCTCAAGTTGTTGTTTTTGGATTCTCTCTTTTAGTTCGATCTCTTTTTCTAAAAGATCATAAAGGCTTGCATTTACTTTTTCAAGCTGTTTATTTTTTAAGATCACTTCAATGTAAAGCTTTAGTTTATTGATAAATTGAAGATTCTCAATTGGTTTAGTAAGGTAGTCAATTGCACCAAGTTCAAAACCTTTTTGTTGGAACTCTTCTTCTTTAAAAGCTGCTGTTAAAAATATAATAGGAATATTTTGAGTTCTAGGGTTTGATTTTAGAAACTTTGCAGTATCAAAACCATCCATCCCTGGCATTTGAATATCAAGTATTATGATATCTATTTCGTTTTTAAAAGTTGTCTTTAAAGCAGCTTCTCCACTTTCAGCAAGGAAAAGCTCCACATCTTCCAAAAACTCATGTATTAAATACTGTAAAGATACCCTATTTGCTTCAACATCATCTACAATTAATACTTTTATATTACTCATTTTTTCCTCTTATATATTTTATTTGTTTTATCTATGGTTCTATAGTCCACATGTCCATCTAAAGATTCACTCTCACCTAGTACTAAGAAACCATAATTATCCAAAGAATCTCTAAACAAATCAAATATTTTATTTTTTAATTCATTATCAAAGTATATTATAACATTTCTACAAAAAATCAATTGAAAGTCATTTATTTTAGTATCCAATGCAAGATTGTGTCTAAAAAATAAAATTCTCTCTTTTAGTTCATCTTTTATCTCTACAAAATTATCATGATCATTAAAATATTTACTAAAACTTTGATTTCCACCTGCTTGGTAGTAGTGTTTTAAAAATAGATTATAGTTTTCTTTTGAATATAGTCCGTTTTCGGCATTTTTTAGTATCACATCATTTATATCCGTTGCATATATAAGTGATCTATCTAAAAGACCCAACTCTTTTAAAAATATAGCTATAGAGTATGGCTCTTCTCCACTGCTACATCCTGCACACCAGATTTTGATATCCATATAACTATCAAGCTTAGGTAAAATATCTTCTCTAAGGATTTTAAAAACCTCTGGATTTCTATAAAAAGTTGTAATATTAACTGAAATATTTAAAAATAGATCTTTGAAAATTGACTTATTTGATAATACAATCTTTTCAAACTCTATAAAGTTTTTAGGTTTTAAAGTACTGTAAAAAAGGTGTACTCTTCTTCTTATATGACTTAGACTATATCCAGTGTAATCATAGCCATAAATCTTATAGATTTTTATTAAAAATTTCTCTAAATCTTCATCTGAAAAAAACTCTTTATCTATGGATCGTAGGATATAGTCATTTATTTCATTGATTGAAAAGATATGATCATATTTTCCTGTTTTTATGGCATTTTCAAGCATTGGTGTGGCTTTACATTCACTTGGATCTTCTACAAGTACTGTTGTACCATTATTTTCCAAAATCTCCAAAGAATCTGAACCATCTGCTCCATATCCACATACTAAAATGGCTAAAAGGGTATTTTTATATTCATTTGATAAGGATTCAAAAGTGGTACTTATGGATGGTCTAGAAAAGTTTCTTTTTGGCTCATTTGTTAAAAAGATAAAACCACCAGCTACTATCATATGAGCTCCAGGAGGTGCTGTATATATTGTGGCTGGCTCTATTTTCATATCTGATTTTGCTTCCACTACTTTATAATGCTCTGTGTGGCTTTGTAAAATAGTACTTAATGAACTATGTCCATCAGCCTTTTGATGCATAATAACAAAGACAGATAGATTAGATTTAGGAAGCTCTTTTACTATCTCTATAAATTTTTTAAGACTTCCTGCACTTCCTCCCATAGCTATATACTCAAGGTTTAAACCCTTTATTTTATTACTATAGTTATCTTTAAAGTTTAAATCAAAACCTAAATTCATTAGATAACTTTTTAGGGTTGATTCATTTGTAAAGATAGAAATCTTTTCTTTGATCTTGTATAGTTTTAAAATTACACTTTTGGGTAAAGATTGTATATTTAAAAAGTTTATTTCAAAAAATGAGTCCTTATCTAATATTTTTAAAAACTCATCAATTTGATACTTTTTATCTAACTCTTCTATAATTATTTTAGTTTTACTTTCAAACTCTTGGATAATCATATTCATTTATGTTTTTTACTACTCCAAACTTTTATTAGATTGCTTAAGATATTTATATCTATTGGTTTTGATAGATAATCATCTGCACCTAGTTGGATACACTTCTCCCTGTCCTCTTTCATCGCTTTAGCTGTAACAGCAATAATTGGGATAGATTTTAACTTATCATTTTCTCTGATTTTCTCCATAGCTTCATATCCATCCATCACAGGCATCATAATATCCATTAAAACTAGATCCACATCTGCTTCATCTCCTTCTAGGAAATCAAGGGCTTCTTGCCCATTAAATGCTGTAAATGTTGTGGCATTAAACTCTTTTAGCGCTGCATCTAATACAAAGATATTTTTAATATCATCATCTACAATTAAAACCTTTGTACCATCAAGATCAATACTCTCAAAAATTTCATTTGACTCTTTTTCCTCTTCTTGCTCATCCCTATGTAAGAAAAGGTTTATCTCGTTTAGTATTCTCTCATTTGAGTTTGCTGTTTTGATAATGATACTATTGCTATATTCTTGGAGTTTGATTTTATCTTCATTATCTAAATCACGCCCAGTATAGATGATAATAGGAAGATTTGGGTGTGCATTTTTGATATATTCACAAACCTCATATCCACTACCATCCATAAGTCCAAGATCAACCACAACCGTATCATAGATCTCTTTTTTAACTTCTTCTATTGCCTCAGAAGCTCTTCTTACACCTTTTATATTCACTCCAGTTCCTACAAGCTCTATTAATGCTTCTCTGTGAACTTCATCATCTTCAACTATTAAAAGATCTTTTATGTTTTTTTCTTGAAAATTATCAATTGAAGCGATTACATTATCTATATCCCCATCGTAAACTGGTTTTTGCAAATACCCAATAGCTCCAAGCTCTAAGGTTTCATTGTTTTTATCTTTAGAAGATATTACATGTACTGGGATATGTCTTGTTTTTGCATTTGATTTAAGCTCTTTTAGTACATCAACCCCATCCATATCAGGTAGAGTAAGATCAAGTAAGACACCTTTTATTTTATGCTTTTTAATAAGCTCTAATCCTGATGTAGCTGTATGAGCTACTAAGGCAAAGTTTCCATCTTTTTTGATCTCTTCATATACCACTTCAGTAAACATCTTATCATCATCAATGATCAAATATGCCCCATCAGTTTCATTCATAATATCCCTATCATCATTTACTTTTTCAATAATAGGAATATTTTTTGACGTAGAACTCTTTATTTCAACTTTTTTCTCTTCTAAAAGTGGGTTTTCATGTACTTGCTCCACATCTTCACTATTTAGATTTGGTAAGATTACAGAGAAAACACTACCCTCTCCCTCAATAGATTCTATATCCACATATCCACCAAGAAGACTACTTAACTCTCTACTTATGGATAAACCAAGACCAGTTCCTCCAAATTTTCTACTTGTACCTCCATCAGCTTGTGTAAAGGCTTTAAAGATAAGATCTTGTTTCTCTTTTGGGATTCCTATACCTGTATCAATTACAGAGATTCTAAAGTCTTTTGAGCTATCTGGAGCTATCTTAAGTGTGATTGATCCCTCTGGGGTAAATTTAAAGGCATTTGAGATAAGGTTTCTTACAATTTGAGAGATTCTATCTTTGTCATTTGAGATTTTACCCTTATATTCATCAACTATTTTAAACTCTAAGCCTTTATCCATAGCTGAAAATTCAAAGATATCTTTCATCTGTTCTAAAAGATCTTTACTTTCAAAATTATCTACAATAACTTGCATCTTTCCAGATTCAACTTTTGAAAGGTCTAGGATATCATTGATAAGTCTTAGAAGCTCATTACCCGATTCAAAGATAGTTTTTGCTTTTTTGATATCATCATTATTTAATGTTTGTTTTGAATTCTTTTGTAATAGTGATGATAAAAGGATAATAGCATTTAGTGGAGTTCTAAGCTCATGGGACATATTTGCTAGGAATTCTGATTTATATTTACCTGATTGCTCTAGTTGATCAGCTTTTTGCTCTATCTCTCTTTTTGTATCTTCTAACTTTTGATTTTGAAGTTTTAAGTTTTGCTCAGAGATTTTAAGCTGTTGTTGTTGCTCTTCCATATTTGCATTTGCTTCTTCTAGTTGTTGCTGTTGCTCTTCCATATTTGCATTTGCTTCTTCTAGCTGTTGTTGTTGCTCTTCCATATAAGCATTTGCTTCTTCTAGTTTTTGTTGATTTACTTCTAGTTGTTTATTTGCTTTTTTTGTATTTTCTAAAAGTTCTTTTACTTTTTGATCTTGGATAGCATTTTGTAGGGCTAAACAGATGATTCTATTTGTAGAATCAATAAACTCCATCTCCCTTGCTTCAATCTCATTGAATGATCCCACTTCAATTACACCAAATAGTTTATCATTGTATATTAATGGGAAAGTATATGTATTTGTTGATGCTTGTGTTGTAGTACCTGTAGTGATTAGACTTTCATCTTTTTTAATGTTTTTTAATAAAATT
>CAYFGQ010000090.1:0-11769 GCA_964342525.1 uncultured Arcobacteraceae bacterium | reverse complement strand
TCTTATTCAAGAAGGAAATATTGGTCTTATGAAAGCCGTAGATAAGTTTGAGTATAAAAAAGGTTATAAATTCTCTACTTATGCAACATGGTGGATTAGACAAGCGATCTCAAGAGCAATTGCAGATCAAGCTAGAACCATCAGAATCCCTATCCATATGATCGAGACTATTAATAGAATCAATAAGATCATTAGAAAAGGGATTCAAGAAGAAGGTAAAGAGCCAGATGTAGATCAAATTGCTAAAGAGGTTGGATTACCAACTGACAAAGTAAAACAAGTGATCAAGATCACTAAAGAGCCTGTATCTCTTGAAGCACCTATTGGATCAGATGAAGATGGTAAATTTGGAGACTTCGTTCCAGATACAGCTGCACCAACACCAGTAGATCATATTATGAAAGAGGACTTAACAGGTCAAATCGATCAAATCCTTTCTCAATTAAATGAGAGAGAACAAGCAGTTGTTAGAATGAGATTTGGTCTATTAAATGATGAGAGTGATAGAACTCTAGAAGAGATTGGAAAAGAGCTTTCTGTAACAAGAGAAAGAGTTAGACAAATCGAGAGTTCAGCAATTAAAAAACTAAAACACCCAAAAGTTGGTAAAAACCTTAAAAACTACGTAGAGAGTTAAAATGGAAAACATCAATTACCCTGAATGGATTGAGAAAGATCTCAATCCATTTATCACATTTACTTCAAGTGGTAAAATACACTACCTTAATGCTGAAGCACAATATTTACTAAATCGTGTAAAAGCAAAAGAGATTTTTGATCTAGCACTAAAACACGCCGCACCTACCTATGGATTTAACACCTCATATGTTCATATCAATCTAGGACACTATACATTTTATGCAGTAAGTGTAAACTATGAAAATGATGATTTTATAGATGTAAAACTATATAAAAGTGTAACAGCTAAAAAAGAGACTAAATTTAAAACAAACATAGAATCAGTAAACCTATTTACTATCCTTGATCTTGCTATCAGCTCAAATAGTATTAAATATAAAAATATAAATAAGAAGATAAAATTCGTAAAAAACTACGACCCTTCTATCCCTGAACTTAAAATATCAGTAAACCAATTTTTAAAGATACTAAATAGCGTATATTCAAAATTCAATCCAAATGAATCTATCACAACAGATGTAAGACTTAAAACAGGTGAATTTATAAAAATAGAGGGTAAAAAATACGCCCTAATCCAAATGAATATCTTTGATGATAATACACATATTATGGAAGATTTTGAATTAGTAGATACAGCAAGTGAATATGGAATATTTATCAGTTTTGAAGATAATATGATAAATATGAATATGCCACTTATAACATAATAAGGTAATCATGAAAATACTATTAGCACCAAGTGAAACAAAAACAGCAGGTGGAGATAATCCACCTTTTAATAAAGATACCTATATCTTTAATGAGCTATTCGATAAAAGAAAAGAAGTTCTAACAAACTACAACAACTTCATAAATTCATGCTCTGATGAATCCCTATGTAAACTTTTTGGCTTAAAAGATATAAATAAAGCAAATGAATTTAAAGTAGATATCTTCTCTGCTCCAACAAAAAAAGCAATAGATAGATACACAGGAGTAGCCTACGACTACCTAGACTACCCTACTTTAAGTGAGAGTGAGCAAACATACATAAATGAAAATGTTATCATTTTCTCAAACATCTTTGGACCAATCCTAGCAAAACAAGATGTACCAAACTACAAACTAAAGCAAGGTGAAAAGATAGATGGTTTTGTAATAGAAAAGTTCTACAAACAAAACTTCTCAGAAACTCTAGATAACTATCTAGAAGATGAAGATATCCTAGATATCCGTGCTGGTTTTTATGATAAGTTTTATGTGCCTTCTAAAAAATATACTACTTTGAAGTTTTTAAAGGGTGGTAAGGTTGTGAGTCATTGGGCTAAAGCTTATAGGGGCATGGTTCTTAGGGAAGTAGCTAAGAATGATGTTTTTAGTATAGATGAGCTTATGAAGCTTAATATTCAGAATCTTTGTATTGAAGAGATAAAGATCATCAAAAATAAACAGGAATTAGTTTACTCTATTGTTGAGTAAGCTAATTCCTCATAAAAATATCACAAACTGTAATATTTTTATATTTTTCCTCATTATTTTATTATAATCTCTAAAAAGGGGTTATAATGTCAAAAATCATCAGTTTCTTTAAGTTAAAAAGTAAAATTACTGCAAAAGATTTCAAACTACTTTTAATACTTTTTATTATTAGTTTAATTGCATCTTTTTTATTTTCAAATCTAAGCATTAAATATTTAGACAATGAAATGAAATTTAATATATTAGATGCTATTGGTATCCAATATTGGTTATGGTGGCTAGTTAAAAGCTTTCTTTTGATGGCTTTAATTAGAATGTTATTAATCGGAGTTTTTACTAAATATTCATTTGAAAAAGAATATTATTTAGAGACTTTTATCCATAGCATCAAATTTAGTCTCTTAATTATTCCAGTTTTTATGGTTATGATAGTAATTGTTGGTAATCATATATTTGTTGATGAATTTCTAAAAAATACTCAAGAGTTTAATAAAATGAATAATCTTGCAATATTATCTATTTTAATGTGGGTTTTAATATGGCTAATCTTTTTGGGGTTAACTACAAGAATATTTCTTCAAAGACACTATTCGAAACTTTCAAGCTGGATTTTAAATCCTATAATTTCAATTTTGACAACAAGTATTTTAGGTCTATCTATCTTACAATATAGCTTTGTTGATACAAAAGAACATGCTGAAAAGTTACAAAAAGTTCTTATTGAGTCTGTTGAAAAAAACTTTGAATTAACAAAGGAATGTAGAGAAAAGATCATGACAATTAAGATATAATTTTACATATTCTATAAAATATATCACAAAAATGAAAATTCTAGAGTTTATCTTCAATTATAAACTCGCTGGATTATCTTGAAAGGCATTTAGCCTTTCGCCTGTCCTACTCGTATAATACATTTATGGTATATGATATTATATATTCATAGAGTTTTTTAGAGAATGATATATTGATTGTCTTCCTGAGCAATTAAAAATAATTTTGATTAGCTTGAACAAAAGTTAAATAGTTATACTTTAAATTTGAGTGGCAACAAGATCAGTAGATTTACTAGGTCGAATTTTACGAGTATAAAGTTGTATAACTTATCAGGTAGGAACCTAGTCCTACCCTAACGAACTCTTTATATTAATACAAAGGTTCTTGATATGTATTCTATCGGTTTAGATATTAGTAAGTCAACTATAAATGTATATATTCCTAAAACTAATTCTGATTTAATTATTGATAATGATTTAAACTCAATAAAAGCTTTCTATTCAAAGCTAAAAAAGTATTACAAAAAAGAGATAGATAAATTAGTATTTGTGTTTGAACCTACTGGTAATTATTCTTATGCTTTAAAAGCCTTTTGTAGTGAAAAAAACATTAGATGTTTTATAATTAATCCTAAAAGAAGTTCTAACCTTGCGAAAGGATTAGGAGAAAGAAATAAAACCGATAAAGTAGATGCAAGAATTCTTTCCCAAATGTTTTTAGTAGCTAAAGATAAAGATATTAAAATACCCGTAATTAATGTAGTTAAAGAGGAACTAAAAGAACTAATATCAGGATATAAACTTATAGTAAAACAACAAACAACTGTAAAGAATCATATATCAGCACTAAAAGCAAAAAAACAAAATAGTTATATGATAGAAGAGCTTGAAAGGCAATATAGGTTTTTAAAGAAACAAGAATTAAAACTTATAGAAAAGATTAAATCGATTATAAAAAAAGATAATTCATTACTAGAGCCGTTTTTAAATTTACAAACAATAAGTGGTATAGGAGAAATATCTTCTATTATACTATTATCCCATTTCATACAATACCCAGATGCAAATCAAAGACAAATAGTATCCTTAGCAGGATTAGATCCTACAGAAAATAGTTCAGGTAGTTCGATAAGAAAAAAACCTAGAATATCAAAGGCTGGATCAAAAATATGTAGAGGAGCATTATTTATGCCAACAATAACAGCAATTATGCACAATACAAAACTAAAAAGATTTTATGAGAATTTAAAAGAAAATGGAAAACATACTACAGTGGCACAAGTTGCAGTTATGAGAAAACTATTGATTATTGCCCATTCTTTGTATAAAAATAATGAGGTTTATGATCCTAATAGAGTTTAATTCTTTTTAGTATATTAGCTTTTATTTTTAGTGCTTTTTAAGGTGGCAACTTTTGTGTTGACGAAAAGGAAGCAAAAACAACCACGGCTTCGAAGCCCTTCGGGTTCCTAAAAATTTCAAATATTGTTTACTTGCCTGCGGAACTCTCTCCTAAAATGTGCATTTAGCACCTTTTATCCGTTCAGACAGTCCTCGGCTTGTTTCGTAAACAATATTTGAAATTTTAGCTTCTGCAGATGTGGACCAACACTGGCGTAGATATAAAGTTCCCCTTGAACTCAATTCTCTCATTTATTGTTGGTTCTCTAATTCTAAAATATCTATCATCTCCCAAAATCAAAAAATCTGAAGAAAAATAAACGTCAAAGAAAAGAATCCACCCTTTGAAAATGCCAAGATGGAGTAAAATATTTACGGGGAACAGGAGCCACGTGTTTGAGGGAAAGAAAGGTGCCGGGGCGCACCTTTTTTCTCGAGTTTGGCTCCGCAGTAAATATTTTGTGGAATCTTGGGAGAACATTTTCATCGGGTGGAGAGGTTTTTGGTGCCTTTTTTCCGGTAAAAAAAGACACAGGAATCAAAGCGATGTAACTACACTAACTCACAATCTATCTTGTCTTGGTTGTTACTAATAAGAATCCAAAAAACAAACAAATTTAAGAGAATCCTTATCTATATATTACAAAACCCATTCTTGTAAGAAATAGCCTCTTTAGTGATAATATTCCCCACCTCTAAATTAGAATCAATAAACTTCTTAATACGTAAATCCTTTAAAGCCTTTCTAGTATCTGAAGTATCTATCTTCACAATAATATTCGCATCCCTATCAAAATCTAAAACAGCCTCACAAATCAACCTCTTAGTTTTGATATTATTTATAGTGATAATCACAGATGAAGCCTGATCCACTTTTAAGGACTCTAAAACGGGCTTTTTATCCAAGTGACCAAAGTAACCCATATATCCATTTTTTCTAGCTAAAAGTACATGTCTAAGGTTATCAGAGATGATTACAAAACTTATACCCCTTTTTGATAAATCCCTAGCGATAATACGACCAAGCTCTGAAAAACCAGCTATCACCACATGATCTTTTGCTTCAATAGGTGTAATCACATCCGACTCATAAAACTCTTTTTCAAAAAGACCAGATATCTTATAGATATTGTTTATGATAAAAGGTGTAAGTATCATAGATATAACAGTGATAAAAACTAAAAAGCTTGCCATCTCTGAACTTATCAAATTATCATTTGCTGCTAAAGCAAATATGGCGAATGAAAACTCACCCACTTGAGCTAATGCTAGAGCAGTTTTTGCTGAAGTATTTTTATCTGCTTTACGACGGATAAGAAAATATATCACTATAGCTTTAAATAAAAAGATTAGTAAAAATATAGCTACTATGATATGAATATTTGACATAAAATAAACTATATCTATTTTAGTACCCACTGCGAAGAAAAATGTTCCAAGTAGTAAATCTTTATATGAAGCAATATCAGATTCAACTTTTACATTAAATCCTGTATCAGCTATGATCATACCCGCTAAAAAAGCCCCTAAAGAATATGTAAATCCAACAGTATGAGCTAAAAGTGAAGCACCTAAAACTATTGTAAATACTGATCCTAAAAACAGTTCTTCTAGACCAGTTTTTGCTGATAGCTTTAGTAGTGATTTCACAACCATCTTTCCAACTGTAAATAATCCAACTACAATTATCAGAGCTGAAAAAATTGTTTGAATTATCACTTGTGAAATAGACAAGTCAGATGAACTCATAAATCCTATAAGTAACAAAATAGGGATTATTGCTAAATCTTGAAAGATAAGTATACCCATAGATTTTTGTCCATATGGGGTATGGATATCTTTTGATTCTTTTAGATAGGTAAGAACTATAGCAGTTGATGATAATGAAAAAGCAAGAGCAACTATTATGGATGTATTTAGATCAAGTCCAAATACATAATGACCCATCACAAATGTTACAACCATCGTTAGAAATACTTGTAAGAATCCATTTACAAGTAAGATATCTTTCATCTTTTTGATCTTAGATATATTAAGCTCAAGTCCAATGGTAAACATCAAAAAGGCTATACCAAACTCCCCTACTAAATCAAGGGTATGAATATTTTGCCCATTGAAGTGAAATATATAACTTACAATAGTACCTGTAATAATATACCCAATAATATGGGATATATTTAATTTCTTTAAAATGATATTTAGAACTGTAGCCGTAGCTATAGTTACAAAGATTACTAATAATAATGTTTCCATTCTTGGATTATATCCAAATGGAAAATGGATTTAATTATTTAATTGTGTATGTTTTATACAACAGCGAAAATAAAGGTAAGAGGATAGATAACTACATTAAAATATCTAAAGGTATTTGTCATTTTCATATCCATTGGCATAAGTTCTGTTAACTCTTGTCCATTATCTATCTTTTTAAAAAGTGATAGTTTAAATGCAATATCTAAGAATTTTATAACTATGATTGAACTCATCCAAAAACCAAAGTTATTTAAATAGATTGCTAAAATTAATGTATAAAAAAATGTACTATGTAATGAAAAATAGAAAAATATATTTTTCTTATAAATGTAGTAGTTGTTATGGATTAATCCAAATAAAGTTTCAGACTTTTGCCATGAGGATTCAAAAATCTCTAAGATTACAAATAAGATTACTAGGATTAAAAGTGTTGTCATTGTATATGATATCCGCACACAAGGTGCGGATTAATTATTGATCTTCAAATTTGATTTTTTTATCTTTATAAAGACCTGTTCCAACTGGAATAGTTCTACCAATTACAACGTTTTCTTTAAGGTCTTCTAACATATCCATCTTAGAAGAGATAGCTGCTTCAGTAAGTACTTTTGTAGTCTCCTGGAACGATGCAGCAGAGATGATAGAGTCAGACGTTACCGCCGCTCTTGTAATACCAAGTAATAATGGATCAGCAATCGCAGGCTCTCCACCAAGTTTGATAATTCTTTCATTCTCTATTTTAAATCTTTTCTTAGATACCATATCACCAACGATGAATTTTGTATCTCCACCATCTACGATAGTTACCTGTCTTAACATTTGAGAAAGAATAGTCTCAATATGTTTATCGGCAATGTTAACCCCTTGAGATCTATATACACCTTGTACTTCAGAAACGATGAAGTAGTGAAGTGCTTTTTCTCCAAGAATTCTAAGTACATCATGAGGAGAGATTTGACCATCTGTTAATGCCTCACCAGCATGAACAAACTCACCTTCGTGTACTAAGATAGCCTTACCTTTTTCCACAAGATACTCAGCTTTATTTCCTAAGTTATCTGTGATGATAAGTCTTTGTTTATTTCTAAGTGGCTTACCAAAAGACACCATACCATCAAATGACGCAAGTTGAGCGATCATCTTAGGTCTTCTTGCTTCAAATAGCTCAGATACTCTTGGAAGACCCCCAGTAATATCCGAAGATTTAGATACAGCTTTTGGTGTTCTACCGATAATATCAGCAAGAACAATCTCTTCACCTTCACTTACAGCAAGTGCAGTTTTTGGTCCAAGCTCATATCTATCCATGTTATCACCTTTTGATACGATAACTGTTGGTTTATGACCAGCTGGGATATATTCATTTACAACAAGCTTACTTTGACCAGTTAATTCATCATATTGCTCAGATACTGTTAGACCTGGGATAACATCTTCAAAACTAACCTTACCTTCTGCTGTTGCAATGATTGGGTTAGAGTATGGATCCCACTCAGCGATAACTGTATGCTCTTCATTATCAACTGGTTTAGCAATAACTGTATCATTTTCAACTTTTGCATTATCATCAAGCTCTACAATAGATCCTCTTGAGATATAGTGTCTTAAAGCTTCTCTTTCATCTGCATCAACAATAACAGCAAATAAACCTTTTTCAACTACCTCTTCACCAGCTTTAATATCTTCTCTTCTTTCTAGATAATCACCAGTAAGTTTGAAGTATTTTACAACACCTTTTGCATCAGATACAATTGTTTTAGTTGCTGGAGCACCATCTTCTGTTTTAAGAATTGATGCATAAGGAATCCTGTTAGGTACATTCCAACCATCTTTAATAACTTCAACAATTGACTCATTTTTGCTAATTGCATCACCATCTTTACAAGAGATATAAAGCTTACCTTCAACCTTACCAGAAATACCAGCAAGTTCGTTAGCTTTTGCAACATCACCTCTTCTTAGGTAATATTTCTTCTCTTCACTTTCACCTTTAATAGTTAAGATAATCTCTTCGTGAAGAGTTTCAATCTCAACAATACCATGGAAAGGAGCATTAATCTTAGGCTCTACAAGTAAGATAGCTGCATTTCTTCTGTTTGCAACGATCTCATTACCAGTTTTATCTGTGTAAGTTTTGATATTGTAGTATCTGATGAAACCTTCGTTTGTTGTTTTTAACTCTCTCTCAGTTTGAGTCGCAGATGCAGTTCCCCCAACGTGGAAAGTTCTAAGTGTAAGCTGTGTTCCTGGCTCACCAATTGATTGTGCAGCAAGTACACCAACAGCTTCACCTGGATTAACTTTTCTTTGCTCACCAAGGTTTAGACCATAACACTTAGCACATACACCATGTTCTTCTTTACAAGTAAGTGGTGTTCTAATAACTACAGCTTTTACTCCAGCTTCTTCAACTTTAGCAGCAGCCTCTTCAGTGATTAAAGTACCTTCATTATAAAGAATCTCATTTGAGATAGGATCGATGATATCCTCAGCAATAACTCTACCTGTGATTCTCTCTTCTAAGCTCTCAATTAACTCATTACCAGCTGTGATCTCATTGATTTCAATACCTTCGTGAGTTCCACAATCTTCAACTGTAACTCTAACATTTTGAGAAACGTCAATAAGTTTTCTTGTTAAGTAACCCGCATTTGCTGTTTTAAGAGCTGTATCGGCAAGACCTTTTCTAGCACCGTGCGTAGAAATAAAGTACTCAAGAACGTTTAGTCCCTCTTTAAAGTTAGAGATAATTGGTGTCTCAATAATTGATCCATCTGGCTTAGCCATAAGACCCCTCATACCTGAAAGCTGTCTAATCTGTGCTGCAGAACCCCTCGCACCTGAGTCAGCCATCATGTAGATTGAATTGAATCCATCTTTATCAGATTGAACTAAATCCATCATCTCACCACCCAGTTTGTTATTAACTTCAGTCCAGATATCAATAATCTTATTGTATCTTTCTTGCTCAGTTAATAATCCTTGTCCAAATTGTTTTTGAACTTCAATCACAGCTTTTTTAGAAGCAGAAATATGTCCCTCTTTTGTATCTGGTACTCTAATATCATCAATAGAGATTGAGATACCTGCACCTGTTGCATATTTGAAACCAAGATCTTTTAAATCATCTAAGAATCTTGGAGTTACTTCATATCCACCATGTTTATAGATATAGTCAACTAATGTACCAATATCTTTTTTCTTTAAGATCTTATTCCATAATTCAACTGGAACAAAATCTGGTAAGATATTTAAGATAAATAATCTACCAACTGTAGTATGAACAATTCTTCCATCAATTACAGTTCTAATCTTTGCATGAATATCTACATTTTCAGTTTCAAGTGCAATTTTTACCTCTTGAATATCTGTAAATAATTTGTGCTCACCCTTAACACCCTCTTTTTCTAATGATAGATAATAGATACCTAAAATCATATCCTGAGAAGGTACTGCAATCGCTCTACCAGATGCTGGTAAAAGGATATTTAGTGAAGACATCATAAGAATCTTTGCTTCAGCAATAGCTTCTTGTGATAATGGAACGTGAACAGCCATCTGGTCACCATCGAAGTCGGCATTAAACGCAGCACACACTAGTGGGTGTAACTGGATAGCCTTACCATCGATTAGGATTGGATGGAATGCTTGAATTGACAGTTTGTGAAGAGTTGGTGCTCTGTTTAGTAAGATTGGGTAATCACTAACAACCTCAGATAAGCACTCCCATACTTCATTTGTTTCTGCTTCAATTAATCTCTTAGCTGACTTTAAAGTAGTTGCATAACCTTTCTCTTCAAGTTTAGCCATTAAGTGTGGTTTAAATAACTCTAACGCCATTTTCTTAGGAATACCACATTGATCCATTCTTAGGTTAGGACCAACAACGATTACAGATCTTCCTGAGAAGTCAACCCTTTTACCAAGTAAGTTTTGTCTAAATCTACCTTGCTTACCTTTAATGATCTCAGATAATGATTTAAGTGGTCTTTTGTTTGCACCCTTAACCGCATTTGCAGTTTTACCATTATCAAATAATGCGTCCACTGCTTCTTGAAGCATTCTTTTTTCATTTCTGATAATGATCTCAGGTGCATCAAGTTCTGTTAGTCTCTTAAGTCTGTTGTTTCTGTTGATAACTCTTCTATATAAGTCATTTACATCAGATACAGCAAATTTTCCACCATCAAGAGCAACAAGTGGTCTTAAATCTGGTGCAAGTACTGGAAGTTGAGTAAGCATCATCCACTCTGGTCTATTTCCTGAGTTGATAAAGTTTTCAACAACTTTAAGTCTTTTTACAATAGTTTTTCTCTTAGCTTCAGACTTAGTTCCAGCCATCTCTTCTCTAAGAGCGTTTAGTAAGTCGATTAGATCAATAGTCTCTAATAATTCTCTTACTACTTCACCACCCATACTAGCTCTAAATCCAGTATGTTCAAAGTGCTCTTCGATAGCTCTATATTGCTCTTCATTTAAGATATCATATTTTTTAAGTGGTTGTTTACCCTCATTGTCATAGAAAGCCTCACCTGGCTCAGCTACAATATATGCTTCATAGTATAGTACTCTCTCTAGGTCTTTTAGTTTAACACCTAATAATGTACCAATTCTTGAAGGAAGAGAAGATACCATCCAGATGTGAGCTACAGGTGCTACTAGATCAATGTGACCCATTCTAGATCTTCTAACTTTAGAAGATGTTACTTCAACACCACATTTTTCACAAACTACACCTTTGTATCTCATCTTTTTGTATTTACCACAAAGACACTCATAGTCTTTTACTGGTCCAAAGATTTTTGCACAAAATAAACCATCTCTTTCTGGTTTTAAAGTTCTATAGTTGATAGTCTCAGGTTTTTTAACTTCACCTGATGACCATGATAAGATTTTCTCTGGACTTGCTAACCTTAATTGGAAAGCAGCAAAGTCCATCGGTCTTTCAAGTTCTTTAACCTCTAGTGGTTTTAAAATTTGCTCATTATTGCTCATCTTCTATTCCCTCTTCATAAATCTCTACATCAAGACCTAGTGCTTGAAGCTCTTTTGTAAGTACGAAGAATGTTTCAGGTACACCTGAACTTGGTACATTCTCACCGTTTGCTATAGATCTATATGCTCTTGTTCTACCCTCAACGTCATCCGACTTAGTAGTTAACATCTCTTTAAGTACGTTTGTTGCACCATAAGCTTCAAGTGCCCAAACCTCCATCTCACCAAATCTTTGTCCACCAAATAGTGC
>CAYFGQ010000089.1:0-12135 GCA_964342525.1 uncultured Arcobacteraceae bacterium | reverse complement strand
GATTTCCAGAACAAGCACCATCGCAATATATCTCTAAAGCCCCAGTATTTGAAGTATTTGTATTTTGAACTTCCTTTTTAATAGGTTCAGTTTTTTTAGGCTTTCTAAAAGTTGAGAGAGTTTCATAGTTTTGGATGATCTGTTTTTGAGCTTTTAGGGCTAGATCACCTTTTAATAGTATAAGTAGATTTGTTTGTTTAGTATTTAACTCTTTTTCTAAAAGAAATGTTTCCCAACCATTTTCTAGAGGGAAATTTAATCCAAGTAAATCAGCTTGGGCTTTATTTAAGGTATTATTATGAAGTATAAGCTCCACATAGTTTTCATCGATTTTCATGTATATTCCGTAATTTTTTTGAAATTATAGCAAAAAAGGATTAGTTCTAAATTGATTATATATGCACTTAATATTTTTCTTATATAATACTCCTCAAAAAATACTAAAGAGAGATTATAAATAGATGGGTGAAAGATTTAGAATTGAACACGATTTATTAGGTGAAAAAGAGATACCAGCAGATGCTTATTATGGTATTCAAACCCTAAGAGCAAAAGAAAACTTTGATATATCAAAAAACTCCATATCAAAATATCCAAAACTTATCATATCTTTAGCCCAAGTAAAACAAGCTTGTGCCATGGCTAATTTTGAATTAGGTTTATTGGATGAAAAGATTTATGATGCGATATTTGCGGCTTGTGATGAACTAATAAGTAAAAATTATCACGATCAATTTATAGTAGATCCTTTTCAAGGTGGAGCTGGGACTTCAACAAATATGAATGCAAATGAAGTGATTGCCAATGTAGCTCTAGAGATCTTAGGACATAAAAAAGGTGACTATCATATCATCCACCCAAACAATCATGTAAATCTATCCCAATCCACAAATGATGTATACCCTACTGCTGTAAGGCTGGCACTTTATGATTATATCTCAAAACTAGAGAATAAAATGTCCATACTTCAAGACTCCTTTGTAAATAAAGCAAAAGAGTTTAAAGATATCATCAAAATGGGAAGAACCCAGCTTCAAGATGCAGTGCCTATGACCTTAGGTCAAGAGTTTAATTCCTATGCTATTATGATTGGAGAGGATTTATCTCAATTATCCATGGTAAAACACCTAGTTGCTCAAATGAATTTAGGTGGTACAGCTATTGGAACTGGGATAAATTCTGATCCAAGATATACCCCTCTAGTAAAAGATAAACTTTATGAAGTTACTCTAAAACCATTTATAACTTCATGTGATTTAGTAGAAGCCACTCAAGATACTTCCACTTTTGTACATGTATCAGGTGTATTAAAAGCAACTGCTACAAAGGTATCAAAAATATGTAATGACCTAAGACTTCTAAGCTCAGGACCAAGAGCCGGACTAAATGAAATAAATCTTCCAGCTATGCAACCAGGAAGCTCAATAATGCCAGGAAAAGTAAATCCTGTGATACCAGAAGTTGTAAATCAAGTGGCATTTCAAGTGATTGGAAATGATGTGACAATATCCCTAGCAAGTGAAGGTGGACAACTTCAATTAAATGTGTTTGAGCCAGTAATAGCATATAATCTATTTCAATCCATCTCAATGATGTGTAATGCTTTTGAAACCTTAGCATACTTATGTATTGATGGTATCACTGCAAATCAAGAGGTGTGTAAAGATCAAGTACTAAACTCCATAGGATTAGTAACCGCATTAAATCCATTTATAGGATACCAAAATTCCACACAAGTGGCAAAAGAAGCACTTAGGGATAATAGAAGTGTGTATGATATAGTTTTAGAGAAGAAACTACTTACAAAAGAAGAACTAGATGAACTCCTAGAGCCAAAAAATATGATACAACCTCGTAAGAAAGTTAAGAAAAAAAGCTCATCATAAAATTATGATGAGCAACTCACATGGGATATTCCACCCACATCAAAAAACTCTTTTGGTTTTAATCTATAATATTTATCTTCTATCTCTTTTGATTGTTCCTCATATGGCTTAGTCATAATCTCTTGAAGCTCTTTAACTAGTGTATAATCACCCTCTTTTGCTTTTTGATAAGCTGGTACTAAAATCCACTCACGTAAAATATATTTAGGATTGATTTGTTTCATTTGTTTTGATAACTCTTTTGTATCTTCACTTATAAGTGATCTCCACTTTTCAAGCCACGAAGACCATCTATAAGCTGTATTTTCATCTATTTGATTATAAAAACTCTTTTTAAGTGGCTCTATATTCTCTGGTATAGAGGATAACTCACGGAAGAAAATAGTATAGTCCACATCAGTTTGCAACATAAGAGATATAAATTCTGAGAAAAACTCTTGATTAAAAGTTTTTAAGCCAAGTTTTTTACTCCACATATCTTTTACTTCATCCATCATCACTTTTGAAAAATCACTTCTAATCTTAGCAAGCTCGGCCAGTTCTGCCTCATGACCCATAAGTAACTCTTGAAGTGCCATATAAAACATATGATAGTTTCTCTCAGCTGCAGCTGTTTGATTTAAAAAGGCGAAGTGTTGCCCTCCTCCTGTCCATGATTGATACTCTGGATCAAAAAGATCAATAAAACCAAAAGGACCATAATCAAGGGTAAAACCTCCAATAGCAGTATTGTCACTATTGAAATTTCCTTGACAAAACCCTACTCGAATCCAATTTGCTACTAAAGATGTAAGACGGGCTCTAAACTCTTTTGCTAAAAGTAGTATTTTCTGGGCTAAACTCAAACTTTGATCTATCACATTAGTATATTCACGGTCTATTACATGCAGTACTATCTTTTCAAGCTCTTCTTTAGCACGAGAATGTTCATTTTTACGGGAACGCCTAGCAAAAAGCTCCACTTGACCTACACGAAGAAAAGATGGAGCTACACGGGTAGATATAGCTACAAGTTCAGATACCATCATATCTGGATCCCACGATCTAGTGGCTTCAGAGTACCAAGGTCTTTTAACCCTTTCAGTTTTTGAAGTATATAAAGTAAGTGATCTAGAAGTAGGAATACCAAGTGCATTCATATGCTCCTGAGCCAAAAACTCCCGCACTGAAGAGCGCAACACAGCCCTGCCATCAGCGCCACGACAATAAGGTGTCCTTCCTCCACCTTTTAACTGCATCTCCCATCTTTTACCATTACTTACCAACTCTAAAATAGACATAGCTCTACCATCACCATATCCATTTCCTGTTTGAAAAGGACATTGATTATAATACTCTGTACCATAGATTGATAGGGCATATCCTGTAGCCCATCCTACTTTACTCATAGGCTCAGGTAGATTTGATGTGTTCCCTGTAAACATGCTCATAAACTCAATATCTGTAGCTAAACTATCATCAAAACCAAGCTCTTTAAATAACTCTTTACTATGGGAGATATACTCTGGAGTCTCTATAGGTGTTGGTCTAACAGGCACAAAGTGACCTGAAAACACTTGTCTTGGATTATGATCTACTCCATCTGTAGTAGCATCAGGATCACAATTAAGGGCGTACATTAGTGAATAATCAGTTATTTTAGCTATATCTTTTAGTGATTTAATATTTTGTTTTGATTCTTTCATATTTTTTCTTTTTAGTGGAAGTATAATGAATTAAGTTCATAATAAATACTAAGTTTTATATTAGAGTGATAATTTAAAAAGTTTTAAAGTGTAGATGCAGAACTTCTTTATTCTCCATTTAAAACTGACATGACAGTTGCTCTACTTGTTTTTAGATCTTTTGTGATTTTAGTTATATTTACTTCACCATTTTCATTATAATACTCTTCATCATCAAGCATTTTTAATATGGTGTCTTTTTTTTCAAGTATCTGCTCAGAAGTTTGTTTTGTTTTAAAAGTAAAATCCTCTTCTTTCATAGTTTTAAGAGCTTCTAAATCTCTTTTTATCGTAGGAAGAGTTACCTTTAACTCTTTTGCTAAATCTTTTGGTTCTTCAATACCCTTTGAGATTAAATCTCTTATGGCAATTCTTCTTGTTTTAATTTTACGTCTACGGTGGTAAGAGATTTTCATGAGGATATCCTTTTTAAGATTTTCAATTGTATTTTATCTTAAATATTTTTGTAGTGAAAAATAAATTACAATTTGTTATATTATTTACCACCAAGTAATAAAAAAGCTTTGAGTTTTATTTTCTTTTTTTTCTTTTAGCCAAACAAGAGGAGATTTTCTATGATTTAGCAATAATCCTATTCCACCTACTATTTCATCAAAAGTTTTCCATATATCATTTGTATTGCTATCTATAATCCAATCATTTCTTTTTGGTAAAAAGTATTCATATTCTTTAAAATGTTTTTGTTTTAAAAACTCTTCATAATTTATATAGAAACCCTTTATACAAGAATTATTTATAATAGGTATATTTTTGTTTTGAAAGCTCATTGGAACATATATATTCCCTTTAAAACAAACCTTTTGTTCTATAGTATTTGTATTTATACCATTTAAATACTTTTTTGTCTCATCTTTAAAAAGAAGTGGAAGTTGTTTATTTTTTAGTTTGGTTAATTTTTTAGCAAGTGTGTCATTTTGATTTGGACCAATATATCTGTCAATTTCATTTGGTAAAGATGGATTATATAGATAAAATTTATATATTTGCTCTATATGTAAATACTTTTTGGCTCTTTTATCATAAAGTAAAAAATCCAATTCACCAAGAGTTTCTTTATCTTTGATAATCTGTATATTGCTTTTTATAAGATCATAGTTTTTTGATTGATTCATATAAAATTCAAAAAAACGTTCTATCCTTCTTCCTAAAGAAAGATTATCTGGAACTGTTAATTTAGTAAAATCAAACTTATTTATTCTATTTATATCAAGCTCAATTTGATTAAGACCATAGAGTTCTTTAAATAAGAAAGGTGTATTTATAAATCCTAAGAATTGGCTCTTTAAATTATTCATTTCATATGATACTTAAAAATACATAAATTAGAATACTTGACTTTTTTTGTATATTTTAAATTTAGGAGACCATTTCGCGACTAAAATCACTTATAATTGCTTGAAAATAAAAGGAGAGATAATGAAATACTTGGCATTTGTGATACTAATATTGACTATTATTAGTTGTTCAAAGGAAGATAAAAGAGAAAATTTAAAAAGTGATATTTCTTTAGAGAATAATGAAAGTAAAAAAACACTTACTACTTCTAGGGAAAAGAATCAAAATAATAAAGAGATAAATACTAGTAAGTCTGATAAAGAAGGGAAAAAGGTGACACCTCTTTTATCAGACGGTAAGAGTATCTCACTTCAAAGTCTTCAATATAGCTCTAAACTAAAAGAGCTAAATATCCATCATAAAACATCTTTAGAAGTATCTGGTGCACTTAAAGAGGATGATTATGAAGCTACACAACTTGCAGCAGATGTTTTTTCATGGGAACAGTTTATAGCCTTAAATTGGCCTGCTAAAGAAGGTGAGAGAGGTAAACCTGCAGATCTTAAAAATATAGATAGCGATGGTGTTCGTGTTTGGGAAACATGGAAAGAAGATTATGAAGTTTATCTATTTGATGGTTCAAAGCCTAAACCTTGGGAAGCCCCACAATCATTTCCAAGTGAATGTACAGAAGCAGATAAGATGCTTACTCGTAGTTCCAAAGTAAGTGATGTTGTTGATCAAACTTTACAAGCACTTCCAGCTGATGGGACAATGCTACCTGAGCTTAAAGATCAAAATGGTCGTTTGGTACGTTATGAAATCCGTTTAAATGAAAAGTTATTTAATTATATCCTTAAAAATGGGCTTTATAATGGTGAGACTCAAGCTAAGGCACAGAGTATTGATTTTCCAATAGGAAGTCAGTTACTTAAAGCAGCATGGCGTGAAGTTGATAAAAAAGAAGCACCATTTTTTCTTACTACTGAAGCCTGTGTTTGTGAAGATACTAAAGATGGAAAGCCATCTGAATGTGGATTACGTACGATGGGGCTAGCTGGTTTTCATTTGATGACTAAGACAGAATCAGCTCCTCAGTGGATATGGTCAACTTATGAACAAGTGGATAATACTACTGCTATACATCCACAAGTGACACCACTTAATGACCCTGAGTGCACATCTGAGAGATGCCCTCCAAATCTTCAAACACCACAAGGGGTTCCAACTCAGCTTACTCGTGTGATTCCTATTCCAGAAGGAACAGCAAATCTTAATAAACTTGTACAAAATAGTGAATTTTTTGAAAATTCTTTTATAAAGAATTATGAATTAGTAGGTACACAGTGGCCTGTAAATGGTGGTAAAGATACAAACAAGACAGTTTTTAGTGTTAAGCCAGAATTATTGGCAAATACTACTATGGAGAGTTTTTCACAAAATACCTCTAGCTGTATGGGGTGTCATGTGATGTCACGTACTCTTAATCCATATAAATATGTTAGTGCTGATTTTAGTTTTACCCTTAACAATGCTAAACCATTGCCAGAAGGTTCTACCTGTACTAATGTGGAAGCTTCAGAGTCATGTAATGTGGCAAATTTAATGCCCCTACCAGATAGTCCACAAACACCTTGGGAAAAAGAGAACTGGGAAATGATCGAAATGGGTTATCGTATGACAACTCAGACCTATGAAACAGCAGGTAGTAAGTATGTAGGTAATCGTCTACATTGTGAAAGTTGTCATCTTAATGGTGGTGGAAATCCTGAAGCATCTTGGTGGGTACATATGGAAGAATATTATAATAAAGAAAAAGGAAGAACACTTCAAGAGCGAATCAATGGTTGTTTTGAACGTAGTATGAATGGGCATGCTCTTTGTTCTGGAGATGAGTGTGAGAAAAATTCAATGATGAATGGATTGGTGACGTATATGGAGTGGCTGAGTAAACAGTATGATGCAAATCCAATTTATGGAGCTAATCCTCCTCGTGGTTTTGCAGGAGATCTTGATGGAAAAGGTGATTATGATCGTGGTCGAGAGATTTATCTTCAAAAGTGTGCCTATTGTCATAATAACGATGGACAAGGACGATATGATAGTCATACATATTTTCGTCCAGCACTTTGGGGAGCAGATTCTTACAATTCATGTGCAGGAATGTCTAAACCAGCGATGTTAGCCAATTTCCTACATAAAAATATGCCATATACAAGTGGTGGTATGTTGAGTGCACAAGAAGCAAATGATCTTGCTACTTATATAGATAGTCAGTGTCGACCTGGTAAAGGTGGTATCGGACCAAATGCTGAAATTTGTAGTCTTTCACATGCTTGTGTCAATGGTAAACAGCCATAAATCCTAAAAATTGAGTTTAGATTATCAAAGGTCAGGTTATAGTTTTATCACCTGACCCTCTTATTTTTTATTGATTAGGGTAATTATCTCTTTCACTAAAACCTTTAGTATCATCACTAGTGATTCCATCATAGTTTAGTCGTAGTTTAAAGTCACGTCCATTTCTATCTATATTAATTACAGTGAGTTTTATTTGTGAATATGTTCCCTGTGCCGATTCTCCAATATAATGTAAAGGTCCTTGTCCACTAAACCAGTGATTACGATCTAGGTTAATACCATAAATAGTAGCGGATACACCAGTGTCTACTGTGAAGTATAAAGTAAAGTACTCAAATTCTTCAGCAACAACAGAAAATTCTTTAGATTTATCTATATCTAGATCAAAATTATAATTAGACTTTACTTTGTTTACTTCTAAATAGATATTATTAAGATTACTATTAGTATCATTTACAATAGTTAGGGTTGGTGTATTATTATTTTCACTCATATTAATTCCTTTATATTTAGTAACGTATCTTAAGTGAGGATACGTTTTATAAGATTTGAAGGGCTTTAACTATAAATATAGTTTTGCCACCTTTTAGTAAGACTAAAGGGTGATTTTTTAGTCTTAACATAATTCACAGTTTATTATTCAAATATTTAAAATATATGTTTAATCTTTTTAGTCATTATTGCTATCCTTTTATTGTGATTAAAATGGTACGGATGTATCTTTTCCCTTCCTTTTTTATCTATTGTTTGTAAAAACTAAATAAAGTATATTTAGTTTTTTTACATACACCTAAACTAAAGGGGACTATCCCCGTTTAGTACTAATATATTAGATATTAGAATTATAAAATAAAAGTGTGATGAAGTGTGACGAAATAGTGACAAATTGATTTAATTTGTAAAAATATATCTCTTTAGATAAAGAAAGTGTATAAGTTAAGAAAATTTGAGCTATTTCATTTTTATATTAGATATTTGAATTATAAAACAAAAGTGTAATGAAGTATGATAGATTTGTGATAAAAATATAAATTAGAATAATTAAAGTATCTTATTTAATCAAAATCATTTATAATTTTGGCTTTTCTTTAACTAAGATATATAATAATTAATCAATAAACAATTAAAAGGAAAAATGATGATATATGCTGGATATTTTCTTATAGGTTTTATAGGTCTAGTTATTATAGGCTACTTATTACAATATTTAAGTACACTTATAGGGGATAAAAAAGTTAATATAATCTTATCTATAGTTTCAGTTTTTGCTGCTTTAGTTTCTTTAGTAGTTATGGGTATGATGATTCAGGATGAATTATTTATTTACAACAGTTTTGATATAGCAATAGTAACATATCTCATAGTAAATGTATTTAGTATTTATATATGTTTATTTACTGCTTATAAACTTATAAAACTAAAAGATACACCACGCTCACGTGGAATTTATACTATTCCTGTAATTGTATTATGTATTTATGGAATTATACTAAGTGATTCATTTACGCAGATCAATACTGATGAATATAAAAAACTTGCAAGTTATTCAAAGGATTTATCTTCAAATCCCGAAGTAAAAGTTTTATATGATGAGTATTTTCCAAAATATTCAAGTGATGATATCATAACAACAAAAGAGTTTAAAAGACTAAGGAAAATCAATAATTATAAATACTATCTAAGAGATAAAAAGATACGAGAAAAAAGTTCCGATACAGAGCAAATGACTAGGAAAAAATATCTCGATGAGGCAAAAGAGAATTTTAAAGCAGAGTAATTATTAAAAAAGCTTGATTGTAAAATGCAAAGAGTAAAAAGTAATATTTCATTAACAAAATTTTGATATGATATCTTTACCTAAGAAAGAATATTACGATTTCTTGATAAAAAAGTAAAATTAAAAAGGATTAAAAATGAAAAGATGGTTATTGTTTTTTGGTGTTAATATAGGTATATTAATAACTTTGAGTATTTCATTTTCTATTTTAGTGGCAATTGGTGTTATACCACAATCATTTGCTAGTAGTCATGGTGGGCTATTGCTATTTGCGGCAGTTATCGGTTTTGGTGGAGCTTTTGCTTCATTGTTTTTATCTAAATGGATGGTAAAAAGAACTTACAATCTATATGAAGTACATGCAAATGATAGTGACCCATTTGTAAGATGGTATTATGAGACAACAGTAAGATTAGCACAAAATGCTGGAATACCTACACCTGAGATATATATTTATGAAGATAATTCACCAAATGCTTTTGCCACAGGACCAAGTAGAAAGGACTCTATGGTAGCAATAAGCTCTGGTCTATCCCATGCTATGAGTCAAGATGAAGTGGAAGGTGTAATCGGTCATGAGATAGCTCACATAGCAAATGGCGATATGGTAACAACTACCCTACTTCAAGGTATAGTAAATACTTTCGTAATCTTCTTCGCAAGAATAATAGGCTCTTTCATCGATAGAGTTATATTTAAAAATGAAAGTGGACATGGTATAGGATATTTTGTAACTGTAATTGTAGTAGAGATAGTTTTAAGTATCTTAGGCTCTATGATTGTATTTTGGTTTAGTAGACATAGAGAGTTTAGAGCAGATGAAGGAAGTGTACAAATCATAGGAGAAAGAAACGGAGGAAGAGAAAAAATGATCTCAGCACTACAAGCATTAAAAAGACTACAAGACAGAACAGAACCTCTAGATGATAAAATGACAACATATGCTATCAGTGGTGGAAATAAAAGCTCTATAATGGATTTGTTTTCTACTCATCCAAAACTAGATGATAGGATTAATTCTTTAAGAAATTAAGTATTAATTTTATTTTTATATAATTGCCTCACTATAAGAAATTAAACACATTTTCTTGGTTTAGAATGTATGGAAAGCAGAGGAAATCATGATCCTCTGCTTTTTTTCTATAAAGGTTATTCGTTATCACTAGACACCTTAGCTTTGAAAGGCTATGTCTCGAGGATCTTTATTTGTATTGGGTTATCATTGTTACCTAATACCTTAATTTTTAGCTTTCAATTAGTTTTTTAACTAAAAGTTAGGTTTCTTAATGCTTCTTCTTCTTGCGAATTTAGATCCTGTAATGACTGATCTATTGATTCTAATGTATTTTGGAATTCACCAACTGTTTTTGAAAGTTGTGCTTCAAGTTTTTGAACTTCACTTGTTGCATTATTTTCCTTTAGTCTCTTAATTGACTGTTTTGTTTTTGAAATAGCCTCTTCATAATTATTTACTACATCTTCTCTATTTTCTAGAATTGATTTTTCTATATCATTAAACATATCTAAAATTTCTTTAGTTATTTCAATTTTTAGTTCTCCTTTTAATGCTTCTTGAATGGCAGATAAACTACTGGTCATGTCTGCTGCAACATCTTCAATATCTTGTTTATTTTCTTCAATTTGAATATCTAGTTTTTTTAGATAAAAATGAGGTAAATGTAGCTTTATTTCTATAGTTTCCATTCTGACAACAGGTTTATCAAATTTTATATCTACACGTTTACTATTAAAGATAGGGATATCGGTTTTAATTTCAACTCTTTTCATATAAACCTCTGGCTTGTTCCCATATACGCATTCATTATACCATTTCCAACTTCTAAAAATTGGTTTTTTGAATAGACAGACTCTTTTCATTCGAGTTGCAGGTACATCAAACTTTATACTTTTAGTTTTCATTCTAACTTCAGGAACATCAAATTTTAGAGTTTCTCTTTCCATAGAAAATTTTGGAATATCAAACTTTATTGATGTTATTTTCCATTTTATATCAAAAGTAAGATTTATTATGGCTTCTAAGCCTGATGGATCAGGTGCATTATTATTAATTCTATTAATTTGTTCTGCACCATTTTTTTGTATTTCAGTAATTCTATCTTTGTATTTAGATTTTATTGCCTCTACTTTTAGTTGTATTTTTTGGTTGTAATCTAACATTTTTGATCCTTTTAAATTGTGAATTAACTGCTGCTGAGATTTTAGCCTCAAATTCTCAACTACATGAATTCTATCTACTTAATTAACTAAATAAGTGATATAGGCTATTTTTTCTTCTAACTTAATTATATATACATAAAGTTGCTAAAAAGTCTCATTGATGTCACAAATTTAAAAAATGATGATTATAAAGAAAAGTAAATAAAAAAGGACAAAAATCTATCCCTCCTATATTAAGAGGTTTCTCCATCAGGGTTTTGAAATTGGTTTGTTTTATCTTTTAAATATTCATATGCTTTATCCGTAAGTAATCCTGCATCTAAACTTAGTATATACATGGTTTCTGTTCTTATTTGTTGTATTGAAGCAGTAGACATCAATGCATGAGCTAAGATAGCAATAATAAATATGGCTATGGAAAGAGCTATACCGAAGATTGGTCTAAATACATAAGCTAAAGTAGAATTATTGTCATGTTCTGAGAGGAAGTCTTTTGTTAGAAATATAAAACTTCCAAAAACACCTAAGGTTGCTAATATAAAAAATGTATAAACAAGATTAGTTTTACTATAAGAGTTTGTGTTTTCCTTAATACGAAGTTTTATTCAGTATTTTACTTATACTGGAAAATGGATTATATCTGGATAAATTAAGGTTTTATATGATTTGGTATTATACTTTTATCAAATTCTTCACCATCAAGATTTTTAGTTTTTTCAAGTGTTAATGATTCTAAATAATTATCTATAGAAACAAATTGCAAATAATATTTTTCTATTTGTGCTTTACTTAATGATTTGTATTTCTCTCTGTTGATATCTATGTCTTCCTATCCTGGGATAAATAGGAGGGATAATTGGGACAGTCGCCACCTTAAAAAAGCTTGAAATTTGAAAATTTCTAACTAATTTTC
>CAYFGQ010000088.1:0-12152 GCA_964342525.1 uncultured Arcobacteraceae bacterium | reverse complement strand
CACAAGCTATAGAGACTCTAACTCATGCTATCAATAACAATATGATGATCGATAGTGCGGATGCTTATGGAGCAGGGCACAATGAAGATCTAATCAAACAAGCCATAAAAAAAGCTGATAAAGAGGCTTTTATCGCTACAAAGTTTGGAATCGTATTTGATGAGAATGATAGTGGTACACAAGTAGATACTGGATGGGGATTTCCACTTACAATAAATGGAAGACCTGAGTATGTAAAAAAATCTATTGATAACTCTTTACAAAGACTTGGTGTGGATCATATCGATCTTATGTATGCACACTATCTTGATCCACAAGTTCAAGTTGAAGAGACGGTGGGTGCATTAAATGATGCCATAAAAGAGGGTAAGATTGGAGCAATTGGTTTATCAAATATCACAGCTGAGGATATCAAAAGAGCAAGTAAAGTTGCTAAAATCTCAGCTATCCAATATGAATATTCCATAGCTAGAAGAGAGGTTGAACTTGAAATATTTCCACTTATTAATGAGATTGGGGCAAGTTTGGTTTGTTGGTCACCTTTAGCAAATGGTATATTAACTGGAAATGTAAAAGCTATAGAAGAGGGGGACTTTAGAAATAACAACCCTAAATACCAAGGTGAAAACTTTGAATCAAATCTAAAGATCATAGAAAGATTAAAAGAGATTGCATCTGGATTAAATATCTCAGCATCTCAGCTTGCTTTAGCTTGGCTTGTAAATAAGGGTGAGAATATTATCCCAATCCCTGGAAGTAGAAAGACTTCAAGAATCGATGATAATTTATCTGCACTAGATATTAAACTAGATACAAGTACTATGAGTGCTATTGATGAAGTGGCTCCTATTGGTGCATTTAAAGGTGAAACTTTAGTATAATTAAAAAAAGGAACAGTTATGAATAGTAAAATTTTAGAAGAAGCAAATAAATTAATAATAAATGAGAATCTAAATAGCACATATTTAGAAGGGGTAAATCTTTATAAGATATCTGAATCCATAAAGAAAGCTCCTTTAGTTTATGATATTTGTATCATTATTCTTTTACAGGGTGAAAAAACTATCTTTTTAAATGATAAACAATTCACTTATAATAAAGAAAACTATCTAGTTGTTCCTACTACTTTACCTGTGGAGTGTGAGTCTATGGTCTCACCAGATGAGCCAATTTTGGCTATGACTTTTGAGATAGATAAAATGAAGATGCTTGATGTGATCTCATCCTTATCTGCACAGGAGAAGAAAAACTCTGATGATACATTTATGGGTATCTTTGAAGGAAAGGTCAATGATAGTATAGAGGATATAATCTATAGACTTTTAAAGGTCTTACAATCTGAAGAGGAATCAAGAATCTTAGGTGAATCTATAATCAAAGAATTATATTACCGTATAGCAGTAGGTGAAAATGCTCACTTTTTACACCATATGTTCATAGATCAAAAGAAAGAAACTAAAATAGCAAAATCCTTAAAGAATATTCACGATAACTATAACAAGTCCATAGATATAGAAACTTTAGCAAGATCAGAGGATATGAGTATCTCCTCTTTTCATAAATATTTTAAAGAGATTACCACTTATAGTCCACTGCAATATATTAAAAAGATGAGATTAAATAAAGCAAAAGAGTTGATTGAAAAAAAAGCTCTTCAGGTAAATGATACTGCTTATGAAGTGGGTTATGTATCTGTATCTCAGTTTTCTAGGGATTTTAAAAGTTATTTTGGATATCCACCAAAAGAGGCTAAAGCGAGTTAATCCTTTTTCCTTAAAGATAATTAATCTATACTTTATATCTAGTAAGTTAAAATTTAATATAAATAGATTTGGAGTCAATATGCAAAGTAATTTATTAAATAAACTAAAAGAGTTAAAACCAAAGCTTAATGCTGAAGGCTTTGATCTTATTGGTGTATTTGGCTCTTACGCTAGAGATGAAGAGACTCCAACTAGTGATATAGATTTGCTTTACCAAATTAATGATATAAAAAGTTATATGAAAAAGTATCAGGGGTGGGACTCTATTCTCCATATAGTAGAAACAAAAGATTTTTTAAAAAAAGAATTACACAAAGATATAGATTTTGTAGATAAAGATACTTTAAATGAAACCGGAAAAGAGTATATTTTGAAGGAATTAGTTTATGTCTAAAGTAAGACTAGAAACTATTATTTCCTATATTAATGATGTAGAATATATAGTATCAACTTATGGTAATGTATCATCTGCGCTAAATGACAGAATAGGTAAACACTCCCTTTTAATGTGTCTTATGCAAATAGGTGAAAATTTAAATAAATTAGAAACCACAAATGAAGAGATACAAAAAGCAGCAAAGGGTGCTTATGCTGTTAGAAATTTTATTGCTCATGATTATGAGGGTGTAAATTTAGCTTTTATTGAGAATATTGTACGGAATCTTTTAGAGCCTTTAAAGATAGAAGTTCAAAAAGAGGCTAAATCTTTAGCCTCTTAAACTTTTGTACTGCAAGTACCCTCTGGTGTGATTTCACCTTTTTCTTTAGCATATTCAATACCCCAAAGGTGCATCTCATGGAGGATGTTTTTTAGTTTAGCTCCAAGTGGAGTTAAAGAGTAAACCACTTTTGGTGGTATCTCTGGGAATGCTTCTCTTATGATCAGTCCTTTTTCTTCTAGCTCTTTTAGTTTTGTAGTTAGGGTTTTTTGTGTGATTTTACAAACTTCTTCATGAAGCTCTTTATATCTTTTTTCACCATCTAAAAGATGCCATATGATACTCATTTTCCATTTGTCATTGAAGATTTCATTTGTGATTTCTACAGAACAATGGTATTCTTTTCCTTCTACGATATACATAATTTGCCTTATATTTTATATTAGATATTTCTGTTTAATTACCGAATTATACCAATTTTAATTTTATAATAAATAAATTATGCTACATTACTTTAGTATCGTAAGGATAAATTAAGATCAAAAGGGTTAGAATTTCATCATAAATTGAAACACATGAAGGAATCAAAATGTCTAAGAAAAATATCTTAATCATAAACGCACACCAAAAGTACGAAGGTTTTGCTGAGGGTGGTCTTACAAAAACTTATATTGATAAGGCTGATCAGTTTTTTAAAAACAATGAATTTAATGTAAAACATACAAATATTGAAGATGGTTATGAGGTAGCTGATGAGCATGAAAAACTTCAGTGGGCTGATCATATTTTATTTCAATATCCTGTTTATTGGATGAGTTTACCTTGGTTATCAAAAAAATATATAGATGAGGTGTTTACATCATCTCAAGGATTACTTTATACAAATGATGGAAGATCTAGGGATGATGCATCTAAAAGATATGGAAGTGGTGGACTTATGACAGATAAGAACTATATGTTAAGTCTTACATATAACTGTCCAGAGTCAGAATTTGATAATAAAGATAGTTTTTTTGAAGGGCTTTCTTTAGATGAAGCAAACTTTTCAGTTCATAAGATATTTCAGTTTTGTGGTGCAAATCAGTTAGATACTTATTCTGTGCATGATGTATATAAAGGTGATATGAGTCTTGATGATGAATTATCAAGATTTGAAGATACATTAAAAAGGAATTTTGTATGAGTGAAATAAGACTAAGTGTAAAAGTGGATGTAAAAGAGCCATATTTTGATGAGGTATTTGATAGGGTAAAGGAGCTACATAGCTTTACCCATAAATACGATAAGGGGTGTTTACAATACGATCTTCACACCATAAAAGATAAACCAGTATCTTTTTATCTAATTGAGAGATGGGAAAACCAACAACTTTTAGATGAACATATGCAAAAGGATCATTTCACACAGTTTCAAGCATATGCGGGAGATAAGATAGCAAATATAGAGATGAATTTTTTAGAAAAATATGAAGGCTAAAGATGAATGAAACTATAAATCAATTATTAAACAGAAAATCAGTGAGAAACTTCACTGGTGAGTCGGTAAAAGAGGAAGACTTAAAGCTTATATTTGAAGCTGCACAAAGATGCCCAACATCTATAAATGCTCAACAAATCTCTTTAGTATATACAAGAGATAAAGAGAAGATCAAAAAGATAGCTGAGCTTTGTCGTGGGCAAGTTCAAGTAGAAACGGCAGATGTATTTGTAACCTTTGTAATTGATTTTAATAGAACATCTTATGCCTTAGAATCAATAAATAAAGAGCAAGTGGTAGAAAGATCAGCAGAAGGTATTGTGGTGGGATCAATTGATGCGGGTATTATGCTTAGTTCACTTCAAACAGCTGCTGAGTCTTTAGGATATGGAACTACTGCTATTGGTGCTGTAAGATGTGAGCCAGATGCTTTTATTGAGATACTTGGGCTTCCTACTAAAACTTATCCTGTGGTAGGATCAACTATAGGTGTAGCAAAAGATCATGTAATAGAAGCTCCATTAAAGCCAAGAATCCCTCTAGAATCATTTGTATTTGAAGATGTTTATGATGATACTAAAGTAAAAGCTGGTGTAGAAAAATATGAAGATCAATTAGAAGAGTTTAGGGTAAAAAATAAGATGGATTATAAAATTTCATACAAAGAACAAACTGCTAGCTTTTATGAAAACTTTTATATGCCACAGGTAAAAAGCTCCTTTGAAAAACAAGGTTTTAGATTTGAGGATGAGTAGTTTTTTCGCTATTAGTTTATAAGAATAAAACAAAATAAAAAGTTAAATAGTTATTAAAATAAATTTGGTATTATTTAAAAAATTTATTTTAATAAGGAAATAAAATATGAAAAAAATTACATATTTCTTTTTATTTTGTTTTTTTTCAATGCTTTCTTTAAATGCCAAAGATGAATTGGTATTTACTTCCATAAAAAACTCTAGCTTTGAACCTTATGGTGTAAAAGTGATGAATAAAGTATATTCCCAATTGGGTTATAAAATAAAGCTAGAGCCCTTACCTGCAAAAAGATCTTTACAATATGCTAACTCTGGTGGAAGATATGATGGTGAACTTTTTCGTATAAGTGGAATTGAGCAAAGATACCCTAATCTTATCCCTATAAAAGTTTCTTTAAATGAATCTCGTTGGATGGTTTATTCCAAAAATCCATATATAAAAGTTAATGGTTGGGAGAGTCTAAGGGATTACAAAATAGGAATCCGTAGGGGAATTCAAACCACAGCAAATGGAACTCTAGGGATGGATAGACAAATAGTAGATACAAATGAACAGCTTTTTGCTTTACTTGATAAGGGTAGGGTAGATGTTGTGATTATGTCCATAGGTAATGGAAAAAAGACCCTTAAAAAAACTGCTTCAAAAGATATTTATCAGTTAGAGCCACCAGTTCAAATTATCCCTGTATATCACTTTGTCCATAAACAAAATGACTTTTTAGTTCCTAAGATTACAAAAATCATGAAAGGTTTAGAAAAAGAGGGATATATAACTAAAACTAGAAAAGAGATTCTAGGGTATTAAAACTAAAAGGGGATAGCCCTTTAGTTTGCTTCAAGCTCTTTTAAAAAGTTTATTTGAAACTCTTTTTTTACTGCGTTTGGCCTTTTTTCATTTATCTTTGCCATAGCTTCATCATATGAATCACCTTTTGTAATTAAATAAGAAGCGATCATAGTTCCTGTTCTACCTTTTCCACCTTTACAGTGTATAGCTACTGGGTTTCCTTTTTTGTTTTGTTCCTCTACAAAATCTACTAGATCTTTAGCTTGATCCATCGTAGGAGCTTGATCATCTACAACTGGAAGCCATAAATTCTCAAAACCTTTTTTTATATAACTCTCCACAATAGTTCCATCTTCAAGTAAACATACAATTGCTTTGATTCCCTTATCTTTTAAATCTTCTAGATCAGATTCAGTTGGTACTGGCATACCATAAAGTTTGTTTGGTATTACATTCCAAAGTTGTGATATGTGAGTGCTTTCCATAATTATCCTTTTAAAATGTCCCATTTTTAAAGGGAACAATAATTTTAATATCCAAAATTATAACAAAATACATATTAATATATCAAGATATCTTGATATATTAAGTTTTATCTGTTATACTTTTAAAGTTGATAAAAATAGGAGGGTATATGAAAAAGATATTGATAGTATTATTTTTAGCATTAGTTTTAGAGGCAAAGATGTATGATCTTAAGCCAGTAGAGGTGAGTGAAGATATTGATTGTTTTATAGGGGATTATAATCCACCAATGAAGTCCAATAAAGGTTTTGTATCAAATGTATGTACAGTTAATATGGGTGAGTCTATAGTAGTAATTGAAGCAGGTCCAACATATAATTTTGCAAAAGAGTTAAATGATTTTATAAAAAACAAACACAATAAAAAAGTATCCCATGTAATAGCTACAAATTTTCATGATGATAGATACACTGGTGCATCATATTATAAAGAGAAAAATATACCTATAATAGCCCATAAAACTATAATAAAAGAACTTGAAGAAAATCCAGATAAATTTTATAGAATACCAAAGATCACAACTAAGCAGGAGTACAAAAACTCAAAAGTAGTTCAGCCAGATATTTTAACTGATGATAAATATATTTTAAATGGTGTAAAAAATGATATAGAAGTATTAAAAGTAAGCGCTGGATCAAACTCTGTTTCAGATATAGCTGTGTATGTACCAAAAGAGGATTTTATATTTACTGGAAATATTGTATTTAATGGTAGGATGGTAAAATATGGAAAATATTCAAATGTGGATAATTGGATAGAGGCTTTAGAAAACTTAGAAAAGATGAATGTAAAATATGTGATGGGTGGACATGGAAAAGAGTATGACAGAAATTCATACAAAGCTACACTTAAATATTTAAGAATTTTAAAATCAAGCGTAAGTAAAGCATATGAAGATGAAATAGATAGGGAAGAGGTTTATCAATATGTAAATGATAAAGAGTTCTCATATCTAAATCATTTTGAGCAAATTGCCCCAGGAAATGCAAAAAGATATTATGATCATCTTGAGTGGGCAGAATAAAACATTATAAGTTTTCAATAGCATTTATATAAAGTTTTAGTGGTTTATCTATTTCATTTATTGTGAGTTGATTATCTGTATTAGATTCCATTGCAAAAGCAACCCCATGTAGATAATCAGCCAATAAGGATAGGGCAGTTGAAAAGTTTTTTTCATCTAAATTTAAAGTAGATAAAATTATCTGAAGTTTTTCTATAAATACATTGGCAGGGCTTTTAGAATCCATACTAAGCATGGTTTTTAAAAGTCCAGGATAATTAGCTAATAGATTTAGATAACTTTTACATAGTAGTTCTAGCTCTTTTTTCCATGTATTATTTTTTGTAGGTTCATAAATCTCTTCCATTAGTGATACTGTTATGGATTCTAATAGGGCATTTTTATTTGGGAAATAATAGTATATACTCATAGGGTCGATATTTAGTTTAGTAGCGATTTTTCTAATACTAGGAATCTTATTCTCTTCAAGAAATATCTCTTTAGCACAATCCAAAATTATATTAGAGCTTAATTTTATTGTTTCTTTTTTGGGTCTTCCTCTTTTTTTATCACTCATTTCTATCCCCTTTAATTGATATAATTCTACACTATAGAATATTAATATAAGATTTTGTTTGATATAATTCTACGATGTAGAATAAAGGAGATAATATGAAAAACTATGTATATATTGCAACAAGTATAGATGGGTATATTGCTGATGAAAATGATAGTTTAGATTGGTTACCAAATCCAAATGAAGAGTTAAATTTAGAATTGGGTTTTGTTGAGTTTATGGATAAAATAGATGCTATAGTGATGGGAAAAAATACTTTTAATATAGTATGCAGTTTTGGAATTGAATGGCCATATGAAAAGCCAGTGTTTATGTTGAGTAATTCTATAAAAGAGATTCCAAAAGGACTTGAAGGTAAAGTTGAGCTTTTAAGTGGAGCTGTTGAAGATGTATTGGAACTTGTTCATTCTAGAGGCTATAAAAATCTTTATATAGATGGTGGGGTAAATATACAAAACTTTTTAGAAAAAGATTTGATAGATGAGATGATCATCACAGTGATACCAAAACTTATAGGAGGAGGAAAACCTTTGTTTTCAAATTTAGCGCATAGATTAGATTTTGAGTGTATATCTTCTTCTGTTGATAGGGGAGTTGTACAAAATCATTTTAGACGAGTTAAATAAAAGTCCTAAATTAGAACTTTTATTTATTTTCATGGAAAATAGGGAGTATCTCTTTTCCTATTTTTTTTATAGCTTTTTCTAGATCATCTTCATTTTTTCTAAAATGTAATCCAATATGATTTACTCCAGCTTCTTTCATATCTTTAAGTTCTTTTATTAAACCATTTTTACCAGTGCTTATCCCAAAATGGTGTCTTTTAATGGGTGCATCATCTTCATCTATTTTAAAATCAAGGTGTATAAAACTTACATAGGGCTTATCTTTATTTACATTCTTTCTATATAGTTCAATTCTTTGTTTATGTTCATTGGGAGTCCTTGGATATGCAAACACTCCATCAAGATGTTCTGCTATATATTCTGGTGTTTGTTGTGCTAATCCTGCAACAAGCATTTTAGGACTATCTACTTTTGGTAAAATATCTAGATTGTTTGCTCTTAATTTACTTAGATCTTTTTTCCCTTTTATGATATCTATTGCTTCTCTAAAAGCTTTTCCACGGGAGACAAAATCTTTATCAAATACTGGATATTCTATAGGTCTATCACCACTTGCAACTCCTAAAATAAATCTATTATCACTTAGTGTTTGCATTGTATTGTACATCTTTCGTACAAGCCAAGGCTCACGTAGCGGAAGTACAATAGCTGCAGTTCCAAGAAGTATATTTTTAGTATGTGAGGCTAAATATCCAAGATAAGTAAATGTCTCAAATACCTGAGCCGCATCTCCAAATTTTGGATCATAAAGTGGTACATCTCTAATCCAAGCAGTTCTAAAACCTACTTCATCTACAAGTTTGATAAGTTTTGCATGGTTACTCATATCAGGTTCACCGTGATATCTCTTATCTTGAATTCTTTTATTTACTCCACTACTTGACCAGTCATTATCTAGGGGCAATTCTACCCCTATTGAAAATCCTTCTGGTGCTAACTTTTCTAGTGCCATAAAATCTCCTTATTTCATAATTAAAGGATTACCTTTAAATGTTCCTAGTGGTAATAACTCTTCAATTGTGTTTATTACATTTACATCAAGTTTAATATCTAAAGCTTTAAGATTTTCTTCAATTCTAGAGATTTTTTTACTTCCAGGAATTGGAATAATATTTTCATCTTTATTCAATAACCATGCTAAAGATAATTGAGCTGGTGTTAAATCTAAGTCTTTTGCTAGTTCTTTAAATGTCTCAACTTTTTGTAAATTTGTTTTAAAATTTTCTCCAGTGAACTTTGGATTATTATTTCTAAAGTCTTCATTTTCTAAGCTATTTACATTACCACTTAAAATACCATTACCTAGTGGTCCCCATGAAACAAATTTTGCTCCAATATCTTTTGTTGTAGATAAAATTCCATTTTCTGCATTTCTGTTAAATAAAGAATACTCATATTGAACAGCAGAAATATTATGAATTTTATTAGCTCTTAAAATTTCGTCTACTGAAGGATTTGATAAACCTAAACTTTTTACTTTCCCTTCTTTTACTGCTTCACTCATAGCTCCAACAGTTTCTTCTATTGGTGTTTCAGGGTCAACAAAATGAATATATAATAAATCAAGAGCTTCCACATCTAATCTTTTTAAAGATTGTTCAATAGCATGTTTTACATAAGCTTTTGAACCATTTACAGGAATAGGTAATCCCCATCCTGTATCATGAATTCTACTTTCAATATTTTCTTCAAAAACAATACCAAACTTAGTAGCTACAAAAGCTTCTTTGTTTGCTTGTTTTATAGCTTTTGCAATAAGCTCTTCATTATGTCCATTCCCATAAGCATCTGATGTATCAATCATCATATTCTTTTCAATTACATATTTTAATGTTTCAATAGCTTCTTTATCATCTGATTTACCATAAACTCCTTCTAAGCCCATGGCACCATATCCTAATCTTAATGTGTTATCTAAAAAGTTCATAATATAAATCCTTTAATCTTTTAGTTTAAAATTTTTAAAATTTGCCCATTTAGGGTTCTTCTCATCGCCAGAAAATGTATATAAGGCAACTTTTAATTCATTTTTTAAGTGACTACTTGTTGCTGAAATAATTTCCCATGATTCATTGCTATTTTTAAAGTAAGTAATTACTTTTTCATGTCTTCTTTCAATCTGTAAAGATACTTTTTTATTTGTATAATCTATTCTTTTTAAAACAGTAGGTTTACCATCTTTTTCAGATACAAATACTAAAGAAAGCTTATTATTAAACATCTCTTTACTGATTTTAATATAATTATCATCATTTTGATAAATAGCTAATCCTGCTTGTTCATAGGCATTTTCTGGAATTAAAGATACATCAACTTCAGCTGTAAAATTACCTTTAACATCTAAAGTAAACATATTATTTGCATTTGTTGCTAAGTTATCCCAAATATTTTCTGTCTGAACAAGTAAGTTTAAACTGTTATTTTTTAAATTCCATTCATTTTTTTTCTCATTTAAAATTTTCCATTTTCTATTAATCTTTCCATTAAAGCTATCTTCAAATACAATACTGTTTGCATTTAATACAGAAGAAAGACCTAATGATAAAATCAATCCTTTTAACAATTTATTTCTTTTCATTCTACAACCTTTATTATATATTTGTAGTAGCTCTAAGTTCAGCTTTTTTGTCTAAGATTCCACTAAAATATGTAAGTGCTAAAGCTCCAAGAACTACAATAGCTCCTATCCAAGATGTATTTATCAAAGATGAACTATCTACAATAATTCCACCAATCCAAGCTCCAAAAGCAATACCTACATTAAATGCGGCTATATTTAATCCTGATGCTGTATCAACTGCATGGGGTGCGTGTTGTTGTGCCAGCTGTACCACATATACTTGAAGTCCTGGTACATTTCCGAAAGCAAAAGCTCCCCATACTAAAATAGTAGCAACTGCTAGATATGGATTTGTTGCAGTAAATGTAAATACAAAAAGTACTAAAGCAAGTCCTATAAAGACTCTATAAAGTGCTTGTATTGGTCCAAGTTTATCTGCAAGTTTCCCTCCCCATATATTTCCAAAAGCAACAGAAACTCCATAAACTAAAAGTAATATAGCAATCACTTTAGAATCAAATCCTGTTATTTGTTCTAAAATAGGAACTAAAAAAGTGAAAGCTATAAATGTTCCACCATATCCTAAAGCAGTGATAAGATATACAAGCACAAGTCTAGGATTTACTAAAACTGAAAGTTGTTGTGAGATTTTTGTAGGCTCACTTTGTTTTAAATCTTTTGGAATAAGTATTAAACTTCCTAGTAATGAAATAAATCCTAAAGCAGAAACAGCTAAGAAAGTAAATCTCCATCCATATTCTTGCCCTATAAATGTGCCAAGTGGTACACCTGTCACAAGTGCAACTGTAAGTCCTGTAAACATAATAGCTATAGCACTAGCTTCTTTATCTTTTGATACTAAACTTGTAGCAATAGTTGATCCTATGGAGAAAAATACTCCATGGGCAAGTCCTGTAATGATCCTAGCTACTATAAGTGATTCATAGTTTGGTGAAAAGTAAGCTATTATATTTCCAATAGTAAATAAACTCATAAGAGCCAAAAGTAGATATTTTCTATTCCATTTTCCTGTAAGTGCAGTAAGAACTGGTGCACCAATAGCTACACCAAGAGCATATAAACTCACAAGTAAACCAGCTGATGGAAGTGATACATTTAGATCACCTGCAATTGTTGGTATAAGACCAACAATAACAAATTCTGTAGTACCTATAGCAAAGGCACTAATAGTTAAAGCAAATAATGCGATGGGCATATTTAACTCCTTAATATAATATGAACCCAAATTCTGCAATAGCCTTCACTTTAATTAGCATAAGTCATTGGCACTACAACATTTACAAAAAATCATCACCTAACCTATGGGTTAAGTTTAAATTTTTTACAAACATTGTATCACCAAGCACTCACGCTACTTAAGCAAATCTTATTGCAGAATTTGGGATAAAATTAATGTACAT
>CAYFGQ010000087.1:0-12237 GCA_964342525.1 uncultured Arcobacteraceae bacterium | reverse complement strand
CTCTGTACTATTTATGAATATTCTAGTTTTTAAATATGACCTATAGTTTCTTTAGAGTCTTATTTAAAGCTTTTATCTCTTTTTCTAAGGTTTTAATATCATCTTTATCAGAAGCATATTTGAGTTTTTTCTCTTTATCTTTTATCTTTTTCTCTATTTTAGATACAAGATCTTTTTGTCTACTCTTATCATCTTTATTAAGTTTTTTATCTTCAATATCTTCAAAAAACTCTTCAACTTTTTTTAGTAATTTCTCAAATTTCATATTTCACTTCCTAAGTTTTGTATATCTGTATCTTCTATCCAAAGAATAGTAGCAACCTCAATTAATCTTTTTGATATATCATAAGCAAAACTAGAATCATTTATAAGAGATGTAGCAATACCAGCTTCAATTTTATCTTCTCTTATAAGATTATCTATTCTACCATTATTTATAATATTTAACTCTTCTATATTCTCTTTTAATACTTCAATTTTAGAAAGTACTTCTATATCATCATGTTTTTTTGATAAGGCATATATATCATTTAATGTTTTAGCTACCATCTCTCTTATAAAATTATACTCATCTAAAACATATTGGTTTTTAGTATTTAATTTATCTGTTATACTTTGATGTATATCTTTAGTATCTTTTACAGCTTCTACTATATATTTTGATGCAAGTTTTAATCTATAAGATTTCTCTTGATCCTCTTCATCCATATGTATTTGAGATATAGTTGCATATTTTATAATTTCATTATATAAGGTCTTTATTTTGTTATCATAATGCTCATCAATATTTATCTCAATATTCTCAGTGGATGTTTTTACAACATCAGAGATATTTTGATGCCCTAAAAATTCATGCCTATGTAAAGATAAAGCATGAGCAATAGCTTCAGTAGAGTTTTTGTACATATGTATAACCTCTTTTTTAAGAGCTTTAATTGCAGCATCAGGGATCTCAATGGTTGCATCATCTAAATATCTTGGTTTAGATACATCAACTTTTTCATTTTTAAATAAGCCTTCTAAAAACTTCACTAACTTATAAGTAAAAGGTGATACAAGTAATACCCCAAGAACATTAAATATAGTATGGAATAGTGCCAATTTCATAGCATAATCTTCACTTCCTATACCAATATATTTTGATAATACCTCAACAATGTCTGCCAATTGAAATAAAAATATTATAGCAACTGCACCTGTTATAATATTAAATATAAGATGGGCTATGGCTAAACGTTTACCATTTGCATTTGAAGCTAAGGATCCAACTACAGCAGTAACAGTTGTACCGATATTTGCACCAATAGCAAGCTCTAAAGCATTTAGATAAGTTATCTGCTGAGTTACAAGTGCTGTGATGATAAGTGCCATAGTTGCAGAACTTGATTGAATTACAATAGTTGCAATTGCTCCAATAAGTACAAATACTAAAACACCAAGATATCCATCCATAGCATAAGCTGAGAGGTCAAGTCCAGATTTTAAAGCATCAAATCCCTCTTTCATATATCCTATTCCAAGAAATACAAAACCAAGACCTATTAAAACATTTCCAAGTCCTTGGTATGTTTTATTGGCATTAAATCTAAATATCACCCCAAAAATAATCATAGGCATAGCATATACAGATATCTTTATCTTTACACCAAAGGAAGAAACTATCCAAGCTGTAGTGGTTGTACCAATGTTTGATCCAAATACAACCCCAATGGCTCCAGCCAAACTCATTAGCTCTGCACTTAAAAAAGAGATCACAATTACAGTAATTAAAGATGAGCTTTGAACTACAGATGTAGCAAGGAATCCAGTTCCTATAGCTCTTGGAACTGTTTTAGTACTAGAAGCAAGCACCTTTTCTAAGATACCACCACTAAATAGTTTAAAACCATCCTCCATAAATACCATACCTATTAAGAAAATGGCAATACCAGTTATAATAGTTTTTGCATCATTACTAGAAAATAGTATATATGCTACTAAAAGTAGAAATAATGGATATAGTATTTTTTTATACATCTATTGAAACCCTGGTAAACTTAGACTAGCCATCAATTGACCATCTTCTTTTTTATTAACTCTAAGATCACACAACATACCTACACGCCCCTCTTCCATATGTCCTTGTATAGTTTGAAGTACATGCCAGAACTTTTCAAAAAATGGAGTGTCAATTTGTTTTATTTTTTCTCTCATTATCACTTTTTTTATATAATCTATAGAATGCATATAATAAATCTTATTTATAGCCCTTTGGATTCTATATTCTTTCATAAGAATAAGATTATTTACCCAAGCTTCTTTTTCTATCTCTTTTAGATTTACTCTATTTTTAATATGTTCTATCTCATCATCTAGATGTTGCTCAAAGCCATCTAACTCTTTATCTATTACTTCTGCAATATTTGGATCATAGTTTTTCATAATACTTAGCATATCATCATTTGAAAGCCTTTGGGTATTAATATCATAATTATATGCTTTATTATGATTATGTTCATGATCAAGGGATTTCAATATTTGAAGACTTATCATCAAATAAACATATTTATCCTCTTTACCCTCTTTAAATTGGATACCGTGTTGTGAGATTTCTGGTCTTGGACCTGCATATTTTATAGTCATAATAAACCTTTATTTATAATCTTAGATATTATATCATTAATATTATAATTTTAATTTGTTTAAAATATAATTGGTTACAATGATTAAATCTAAGAATATAATTAAATAAAAACAAAAAGGAGAAAGTATGGAAAAATATAAAAAAGCAAAACTTGACCACATCTCTCCTAAAGTTCTTGAAAAAGGACACCATTATGATTTTCCTATTTATAAGGACTTGGGTAACGGTGTATATGATATATTTTTAAAAAAAGATGATGAATTTGATAATGATCATTTTAAAGAATTAGAAACTCAACATATAAATGATCTATATATAAATCACAATGATCATGAAAAATATTCTCAAGAAATAACTTCTTATCTCTCAAAAATATTGGATGATGATAACCAACCTGCCCTATTAAAATCTGAGATAATGCATGAACTTGCTTCAGATACTATGCATGATTTATTACATGGAGATATTACAGTTGAAAAGATAAATACAGTATCTAAAACAGTAGATGATACAGTGCATTTTATCCTTACAGATCCAAATGCTGTAAAATCTATGCTTTATGTTACAAGCCATGATTATTATACTTATACCCACTCCATAGATGTATCAACCTATGCCCTTGGTTTTGGTGCATATTTAGGCTTAAATGAAGTACAATTACAAATCTTAGGAAAAGGTGGTATGCTCCATGATCTTGGTAAGAAAAAAGTTCCTCTTGAGATCATAAATAAAAATGGCAAACTCACAGATGAAGAGTTTAGCATTATGAAAAAACACCCTACTTATGGAGTTGAAATATTAAAAGATATGGGTGAAACAAATGATGTGGTATGTAAAATAATAGAACAACACCATGAAAAACTAGATGGAAAAGGTTATCCAAAAGGCCTAAAAGCAAATGAAATACACCCTTTTGCACAAATCATGGCAATATGTGATATTTTTAATGCACTTACTACAAAAAGATCCTATAAAGATGCTATGAGTTCATATGAAGCATTTAAGATTATGCATGATTATATGAAAGATGAGCTAAACCTAAAACTACTATCTAAATTTATAAAATTTATGGGAACCAATTAATAACCTAAATCTCTAAACTAATCACTTAAAAAATTATGTAACTATACAGTAATTAGTCTAAGTTAAAATCCTTATCTATTTTCACAAGCTAAGGTCTAAAATGTCCATACGTAAAAAACTTTTTTATCTAGTACTACTTTTTGTTTCTATAATTATAATTAATGGTATATTTTTATTTATAGGAGCTTCTAAAACAATTGAAACAAATAAACAAACAGCAAAACAAATGGAGATATCAAATCAATTTAAAGAAGTAAAATATCAGCTCTCTTCCCTAAACTCTATGGCACAAAGTATTGCAATTACAGGTAAAACAGATGGTCTTAATGAGCTTCTAAAAGGAAAAGAGAAATATAAAAGACAAATAATTGAACTAAAAAAACATGTAACTCAAGCTAATATGAAAAAACAAATCAAACAAATGGAGCAAAAGTTTGATACATATTATGAAAAACTACATACCATGGCTAAAAATGGTATTGATAAAAATATAGAGAATAAAAAATCTCAAGATGGACTACAGGAGTTTGCAAAAGCAACTGAGGAAATTGAAGAAAAATTTATCGAACTATATGGAGTTATGCCAAGAAATAGTGTTACAAAGATGCAATTAGAGATATCTAAAATGGGTACTTACCTTTCTATTGCCCTACTCACAGGAGATTTTGACATAGCCTCAAACCTAACAAGTATTAAGAAAAAAACAGTAAAAAAAATAAAAAGAACAATGAGAAGAAAACCTGATCAAAAAGAGTACCTAGAAGGGTTTATCTCAAAACTTGAAGATCTAGAAAAATATGGTCTTGCTACAGCAGTTCATGGGATCTATTATAAAGAATATGTAAAAGTAATTGAGCTAAATATGATTGAAGCTGATAAAATTTCAAAAGAGTATTTTATGCTTACAGATAAAATAGTAAATAATATAAATAAACAACTTCAAAAAGATGTACAAAACTCCCAAAGTTCACTTATGCAACTCATCTTTGCAAGTGTTATCTCTCTTATCTTAATAGCCATTGCTAGTTTGATTTTATGGATTACAGCTTCAAAACTTGTAAAAAATATCAATAGAGTAAAAAATGGTGTACTTGCACTTACAAACTATACATCAGCTAGCCAAGAGATTGATGTAACATCTAAAGATGAACTAGGTGTCTTAGCAAATGCCTTTAATGAATATATGTCCCATATTAGAAAAATCATGAGAGAGGATCAACAACTAGTTGAAGAAGCTGAAAATGCAATTCAAATGGTTAGAAATGGTTTCTTTGTATATAAAGTACAAACTCAAACATCAAGTGAAAGTAGTGAAGATCTTAAAAATGCTATCAATGGAATGATAGATGATCTAAATGGTAAATTCACTGAAATAAATAAAGCTCTTATAGAATATGGACAAGGAAACTTTGCTCACGAATTTGAGATAAAAGATACAAGTGGTACAGTCGGATCAATTGTATCTATCACTAAAGCTATAGGTGGAAGTGTATCAGAACTACTTGCTATGATTATGATAAGTGGTGAAAGGCTAAATAGCTCAATCAACACCCTATCAAACTCAGCGAACGATCTATCAAAATCAGCAAATGAACAAGCAGCATCCCTTGAAGAAACTGCAGCAGCAGTTGAAGAAGTTACAGAAAATATAAGACAAAACCTAGATAATGTAACTAAAATGGGTAATATATCAAGTGCAGTTACAGATTCTGCTCAAAATGGTGAAGTATTAGCAAATAAAACTGTTGATTCAATGGAGAGAATAAATAAAGAGGTAAATGATATTAGTGAAGCAATTGCAGTAATCGATCAAATTGCTTTTCAAACAAATATCTTATCCCTAAATGCAGCGGTTGAAGCAGCAACTGCTGGTGAAGCAGGTAAAGGTTTTGCGGTAGTTGCTGGAGAAGTTAGAAACTTAGCTGCTAGATCAGCTGAGGCAGCAAGTGAGATTAAGTCTTTAGTTGAAAATGCAACCACAAAAGCAGTTGAAGGTAAAAATATTGCCTCAGAAATGATAAAAGGTTATAAAACTCTAAATGAAAATATTATAGAAAATAAGGAGATCATTGATACTGTTATTATGGCTACAAAAGAACAAGAGGTAAGTATAACTCAAATAAATGATGTAATAAATTCTCTAGACGCTATGACCCAAACAAATGCCCAAAATGCCTCAAACATAGATAATATGTCTGATGATGTAAAAGTACTTGCTACAAACTTAATGGAAATGGCAAGTCATGCAACATATAATGAGAGTGTAAAAGATCAAATATGTGATATAGATATGGTTTATGCAATAAATAAACTAAAACTAGATCATATTATATTTAAACAAGATAGCTTTGATAGCTTATATAAAAATGGACAAACAAAAGTTATCAGTGAAAATGAGTGTAACCTTGGAAAATGGATAAAAGATTCTGAGAGTAAAAACCTACACTTTACCACATCACAGAATTGGACAAAACTAAAAGAGGTACATATTAATGTACATGATTCTATTAGTGAATTTGTAAACCTAAATAAAGATGAAAATACAAGCAATGAACAAAGAATAGAAATAGCAAATAAAATTGAAAAAAATATTAGCGATGTATTTAATGACCTTGATAATATAAAAAAAGAAAATTGTAAAAATAGGAATTAAAATGTATAAAATAGCAATAATAGATGATGAACACAATATTTTAAATAGTTTAGATAAATTTCTTTCAAGAAAAAAAACATATATGATAGATACCTTTGATAATCCGCTAAATGCATTAGATGATGTAAAAAGAAGTAAATATGATCTAATCTTGCTTGATATCTCTATGCCCCAAATGGATGGCATAAACTTTCTAAAAGAAGTAAAAGAGGCAAGCCCTTCAACAAAAGTGGTAATGATCACAGCAAACTCAACTTTAGATAGAGCAATAGAGTGTAATAGCTTTGGTGCAGAAAATTATCTTACAAAACCATTTATCAGTCTAAGGGATGTGGAAAATAAAATCGCTAAACTATTAGGGACTAGATGATAGAAATCACTCTTCACATCTTAAATAAAAATCTAAAAAAAACTGTTGAATCATATTTATTAAATACAAAACAATTTAAAATAAGCCCTTATCAAGGAATTGACAAACTCACACCCTATTGCGTTTTTATAACAGATGATATAGATAGTTTACAATATATAGAAACAACACCTATTCTTTATATAGGGGAGAAATTCAATAAACAAGAAAAAGTAACTATCTTTAAACTAGGTGCAGATAGGTATCTTCCTAGGCCTTTTAAACAAGAAGAGCTTTTAATGGTTTTAAAAACTATGTTAAAACCATATCTATTACTTAAAAATAAAGAACTAGAAGCACAAAGAATAAATAAAAAACATCAAAAAAGTATAAATACAATAAAATATAAAAATAAAGTAAACTCATCTATCCTTGATACAACTTCAAATATCATCTTTTTATTAAGCAAAAGAGATAAAATAGAAAAAAGTAATCATGCTTTTAAAGAGTTTTTACCAAGGAAAAAAAATCTATATAAAATACTAAATAATAAAACCCTTATTTCAAAATTTATTCCAAATATAAAAAGTAAAAGTTTTTTAAACTATTATGATTTTAAAGATTGGAAAAAAGAGATACAAGTAAATAATATAGATAAGATTATGATCAAAAAAAATGATCGGGAATATTACTTTAAAATAGATCTAAAAAGTATCTCAGATAAACATGATGTGATAACAATGACAGATATCACTTTGATGGAGAAAAACCTTATGCAGATAAAACTTGCAACAATGGGTAAACTAACATCTGGTATCACCCATGAAATAAATACTCCAATAACCTATATAAAAAGTAATGTAGAACTTATTGAGGATAGTTTTGAATATATAAATGATATTAATGAACTAAAAGAGGAAAATAAAGAATCCATAGAAGCTATTTATGATGGAATAAAGAGAATTGAAAATATTGTAGAGTCAGTTAAAAGTGTAACCTCAAAAACACACAATAAAAAAGAGAAAATAAATCTATATAAATCCCTCATTTATAGTATGAGAATCATTCACAATAGAGCTAAGAATATCACACCTATGTATATCAATGGAAAAAGATTTGATCTAAGTCTAGATACAGACGAAGAGATATTTGAATCCTCTGTATTAAAAGAAAAGATCGAGCAAATCTGGCTGATCATCTTAAATAATGCCTGTGATGAATTTTGCTTGAGTAACTTACCATTTGAGCAAAGAAAACTTATAACAACTATCTCAAAAATAAACAATAAACTAAAAATAGTATTTAAAGATAATGCAAATCATGGTATAAAAGAAGAGGTACTAGATAAAGTGTTTGAGCCTTTTGTAAGTACTAAAACTCACGATGGCATGGGTATAGGGCTAAATATAGCAAAAAATATTGTAGATGAACACAATGGCTCAATAAAAGCTTATAATGAAGATAATTTTGCGGTATTTGAGGTAGTTATTTAACTACCTCTTTAAAGGGGCTCTTAGTTACCCCACTTTAGAGCTTTAACTTCAGCTTCAATATCATCTTGACGCATAAAATGCTCACCAATTAAGAAAGCATCTGCACCAATAGAACTAAGTCTCTCTATAGTCTCACGATTACTTACACCACTCTCAGCAACTATAATCTTTCCATTTGGAATCATTGGGATTAGTTGATCACATAAAGTCATATCCATCTCAAAAGTATCAAGATTTCTATGATTTATTCCAATAATTGTAGCACCACACCAAATAGCTTTTTTAAGATCCTCTTTATCGTGTATCTCAACTAATACTTCAAGACCTAAATGAAGTGCATACTCATAAAGCTCTTTTAGTTGTTTTTGAGTTAAAGATTTTGCAATAAGTAAAATAAAATCAGCACCATAAACTAAAGCTTCAATAATCTGATACTTATCAATAATAAAATCTTTTCTAAGAAGTGGAGTTGGCACATATCTTCTAATAGCTGTAAGATATTCTAAATCACCCTTAAAATAATGAGGCTCAGTTAATACTGAAATAGCATTTGCTCCACTATTGCTATAAGCTTGAGCTATAGCTAAAGGATCAAAATCCTCTCTTATTATCCCTTTACTAGGACTAGCTTTTTTAACTTCAGCAATAATTCTAATCTTCTCATCTTCTGTAGCTGTTAAAAACTTCTTTACATCCCTTGGAGGAAAAGGATTATAAGCTAAGCTTTTTCCTAAAAGCTCTTCTGGCATATCTTTTTTTCTTTTTTCTAAATCATATCTTGTTTTTTCATTTATTTCATCTAAAATCATTTAATTTTACATTCCTTTATTTTATTCCAGTGTTGTATTATCTCTTCATCTTTTAAACCAATCTCATCAACAACTTGTTTCATATACCTATATGATTTTTTACAATCATTTAGTTTATAATATCCCCAAGCTATAGAATCAATATAAGCTATATTATTTGGTTGTTTTTTCAGAGCTTTCTTTACAAGCTCCATTCCATTCTTTACATCAATATCAAAATCAATTAAAAGATATCCCAAAAAGTTTTGATAAAAATGGCTATCTATTACAGAAGTAACATTTTTAAGTTTTTTGATAATATCATCAAGAACCTCTTTTTTATCATCTGCCACTTCAAATTCTAAAGTTGCTATTTGACCAAGAAGTTCAATACTATTAGTTTTTTTATAAATATCTTTTACTAAAGCTAGAGCTTTTTCTTTTTGATTAGATTTTTTATATAAAGTAAAAAGTTTAACTTTAGAGATATCATTCTCTTCTAAAAATTCAATTGCTAAATTAATATCTTTTTTCTCTAAATAAACTAAAAGAAGATTTGCAACCTTAGCATAAGCCATAAAATTTTCTTCTTCTTTAAATTTATTTACACTAAGCTCTAAAGTTTTAATAATATTGTCTATATCTTTACGCTCTTGATAAATACGAAGAAGTTTATCACTTACCATAAGGTTTACATTTTTATCTTCATTATAATCTTCTAAAATTTCTATGGCTTCATCTTGTTCATTTAAATATGTATATAAGATGTCAGCCATCTTTATTAAAATCTCAGGATTATCTATTATCTCAAAAGACTCTTCAAAAGCATCCTTTGCAGATTCATAGTCTTTATTTATATAATAAGCATTTGCCAAAATCTCATAATTTAAAGCATTCTCTTCATAATCTACAAGATTTTGTGATTCTTGAATAGCTTCAGTTTTTTTATCTAATCCTATAAGTGCAGTAATATAAGCCCTAGTAATAAATTCATATTCTTTACCTAAATGGTTTTTATTTTTATCATATATACCAATAAGCTCTGTAAATGATGAAAGCTGTAAAGCCAATCTCATATATTCTCTAAGATATTCTAATTTATTAGTTTTATCAAATAAAGTTAAATATAACTCTTTAGAAATTATTAGTTTATTGTGTTGTTTAAGCTCTAAAGCATGTAAGATATATTGATCCTCTTGATCAAATGCTTTATGGGGTTTTGCAATATATACCTTTTTTTGAGCACAACCAGAAAAGAAAAGAAAAGATATTAAAATTAAAAAAACTATACTTTTATAGCTGGACACTCTTTTTGTACCTCATTTACCCTATTTTTAAAATAATCCCAAAATGGAAAAGTTCTACATTGAACAGGTCTATATTCATAAATAGAGCACTGTTTTTTATTTAAATCAAAAAAAATACATGCAAAATTATTATCATCTACTTTTTGCTCTATTATACTATATTTATATCCAACTTTCTTTAAATATCTCTCTCTTAATTCAAATTGGGATAAATTTAGATGATTTGCTAAGTTTTGTATCTCTTCATTTGATATCCAGATATATCCAGATTCACCAATACAACAATTTCCCTCGCAAGATGAGCATATATTTGCATCAAATTTATAGCTATAATCTTTATGCTCTAAAATCATTATCAACCTTTATACTATGTGTTGATGAAAACTTATATATCTCATTTACCTCAGGAGTAAACTCACCCTTCTCATCAAATACAAAAAGTGGTGCTTGAATATCACATAAAGACTTTGAATTTTTTCTAGCATATACAAGTATCAATGTTGCACTTTTATCCTTTTTAGGATGAACAAACTGCATAGATTCTAAATTTAAATTATACTTTTTTAAATATAGTAAAATCTCATTAATTTGTTTCACATCATAACAAAAGAAAAACTTACCATTACTCTTAAGCAATTTAGATGTTTTTTCTATAAAAGACTCTAGGGGCATATTATCATTGTATCTTGCTATATATTTATTTTTATTTTCAGATTTTATAACATCACTATGATAAAAAGGTGGATTTGATACTATCATATCAAAAGAGTGTTCTTTTGGGATATCAAATAAACTGGTTTTTAATATTTGTGATTTTATATTATTGATTTGTGAATTTTTTTGAGAAAAGAATTGAAACTCTTCTTGAATTTCACATTGAGTAAGTTCTAATCTTTCATAAGTTCTAGATACCAAAAGTCCTAGTATACCACTACCACTTCCTATATCTAAAAGATCACCTTTGATATTTTTAAATTTCTTTAATGAATTAACTATAAAATTAAATAAAAAATGGGTATCACTATTATAGCAATACCCATCCTTTAATTGATACAGAAGCATTTATTCCTCTTTATCTAAGTTATAAAAAAATGTATCTTTATGAATATTTGAAAATGCTCTTTTCATTGAAACAAAAATTTGTGGATTTTCCTCTTCTAGTTGTTTAAGAAGATCTTTTGTTGTAGCTCTAGCATGTGGAGCTTTAATATCAAATCTCATTGCAGGACAAGCCTCATCACCAATTACTGATATTTCATTTGTATCAGCAAATGCTCTAAGTTGTCTCTCTCTACAAAAGATAAGGGGTCTAATAACCTCTAAACCATTCTCTGCTGTATATTTTGGTGGCATAGATCTCATTTGACCATTATAGAAGAAATTCATAAAAAACGATTCCATAGCATCATCTAAGTGGTGTCCAAGAGCTAGTTTATTAAAACCTTGATCTTGTGCTACACTATATAAATACCCTCTTCTCATTCTTGAGAAAAATGAACAAAATGAAGAATTTTTTCTAATCTTTTCTTGTGCTACCTCATAGATTTCCGTATCAATTACTTCATGCTCAATACCATGTTCTTTACAGTGGTTTGTTAAGAACTCTAATTGCTCTCCCATACCATATGATACAGTTACAGCTTTAAACTCAAAATCAAAAGGAGTTACTGCTTTTAGTCTATTTAATGAATGCAAAAGAGTTAATGAATCTTTTCCACCGCTAAATCCTACAAGTACCTTATCTCCTTCTTTTATAAGACCATACTCTGCATTTGTTTTACCAACAAGTTTAGAGATTTTTTTACTAAGATCTATTGACATAATCAATCCTATTTATTTTAGATATAAAAAAAGCCAACCCAAAGCACTCATAGAGTAATTTGGGCTGGCTTAAAAAATCAACGATGGCAGTGACTTACGTTTCCACCAGGGGACCCGGCA
>CAYFGQ010000086.1:0-12303 GCA_964342525.1 uncultured Arcobacteraceae bacterium | reverse complement strand
CACTATTTATTTGTTTTTTTACATAACTAGTTTTTATTTTATTTGGTATTGATTAATTATACTTAAAATAGATTTTAAAAGCAAAGTTTTGTTTTTCGGATTTACATAATAGAAATATCTACTAAAAACTAATATAGTATAATCAACTTTTTTGATTTTTTCTTTAATTTTAGTAATTAATGACTTATCATATTCAAGATTATCAAAGCCAAACTAAATCTTACTTTATCTTTCTATTTTCTAGAATAGGATATGAATATGTTCTAATTTTTAGCTCTTTTCATCTTAATTTATTAAAAGTATTTTATTATTTTTAATAATGTGCATCCTTTATATCTTCAATTGTAAAAACAGGCTTAACACATCTAAATACAAATTGCGAAACATCTTTTTCCTCAAAAGAATCTGTTAATTTATGTTTAAAATGGGTACTTTTAAATTTTATATTTTTAAATCTATATTTTTTAATATCTATTAGTTCAAATGATTTGTAATCGACTAATATATTTTTATTCGAACTATTAGCAAAGTTTTGTGCTCCTTCTTTACCTCTAAAAGCTTTCTCCCATTCTTGAGGCAAAGGAATTTCTTTATTATAAAATTGTGCGTATTTTTTTGCAGCATTTATTGATATATTTGTTAAGGGATTGTTTTGCTCATCATTAGATATATTTTGTAGATGCTTAGGTATAGGTGTTCCAGATTCTTTGCAGTAGTTAATATATTCTTTATTTGAAACACATTCTTTATCTATATAAAAATCATATAAATACATATTATCATTATACTCTTTATATCTATGTTCTTTAAAAAAGCTATCTATATTATTTACTATTTCATCTATAGTTAGTTTATGGAGATTTCCCTCTCCAAAGAAACAAGAACCTTTTGAAATAAGTTTCATCTTTTTATTATCTCTTAATTTTATTATTTCTGGTAAATTATCTAAGAAAAAACTTGTACTTTTAACTCTTATATTGGATATATCTATATTAATATTATCAATTTGTTTATGTAATATATGATATTCTTTAGGTATAAAATGATATGTATTAAATACTGCTTTACTATGGCTAAATATTTTATTTGCTTTTTTTATATTTATTTTAGACTCAATAAATCCTAAATAAAGGTTTACTCTAGCAAATTCAAAAATATTTTCATGTCTTTTATAAAATGTTATTGAATTATTTAAATGTTTTTTTGCATCTAGCAAGTTATTTAATTCTATTTCACATCGTCCAAGCCAAAAATATTTTTCATGTTCTTTATTTAATCTATTAAAATATTCTTTTGCTTTTTGAGGGTTTTTTTTATAAAGATAAGTTTTCCCTCTTAAAAAATTTATATAGTTTAAAGTAAATTCATTTCCAATTCTTTTTGCACTTAATTCACATTCTTTAAGTATTTTATTATTTGAAAATTTATTAGTTTCAATATTAATATTTATCTCATCTAGTAGCAAAGAATTGATATCCATATCATCTGTATAGTAATTTTTAATTTTTGAGATTAAATTTTTTGCTTTTTTATATTCTTCAATTATTATTAAATATTTTATAATATCTTCAAGTGCATATAATGTATTTGTACTTCTTATATCATTTAATTTATATAAAAATGATCCAATAAAACTTTCAATTGCTAAATCTTTTTTTAAATAGTTTTTTGTTATCCATCCATTTGTTCTAAAGAATGATGTGTAATTGAAAATTTGATCTAGATAAAGTGATTCTCTCATAAATTTTAAATTATTTGTATAACTTATTTTATCATCATTTTCACTATATTGAATAGTATTTAATGAATAGTTTATAAATAGATAGTTTCTAAAGTTATTATGTATATTAAAATAATTGAGTGCTTCTCTTAGTTCTTTTTTAGCTTTGAAAAGTTTGTTTTGCCTTTGATACAAATCTCCTAATGATACTTGTAAGATATTTTTAGTGTTTTCATCTTTGTTTTTATTAATTGCTTCTTTTAATAATCTTTCCCTATCTACCCAATATCCATATTCTACTAACCACCAATCAAGTGCTTTTACAAAACTTATAAATTCTTTGTCTCCACAAGACTTTAGAATATCGAATATCTCTTTGATATGTTCTTTTAGTTTTCCTTTTTCTTTATGTGCAATATTTAAAAAATATTTTTCTTTTGCTTTTTTATATTTATTTTTTTCTTCAGATGATAATATTTCTTTAAATTTTTCTTGAGAGAATTCTCTAATTAATGGATGAAATGAGTAAATGTTTTCTCCTTTTTCATTCATAGCTTTGTTAACAAGTGATTTATTCTCAAGTTCATAAAGTATTTCTACTACATCATCTTCTATTATTGCATTTAGTACTTCTAGTTTAAAAGGATAGTTAAATATAGAAGCTAATGCTAGTATCTTTTTTTCTTTTTGATCTAGGAGGTTAAAAGAAAGATTAAATATATTATTTATATTTATATTTTTTTCTTCTCCATCCTTTATTATTTCCCCATCTTGCGATAATTTATCTTTTAATTTTTTTAGAGTAATATCTAGTCCGTATTTGTCAGTGATTTTAGAAGTAATTATAATAGCTAAAGGTAAATAACCTATATCTTTACAAATATTATCTATGTATATATCCATTTCATCATGATTTAATGATATTGTTTGTTTAAAAAGTTCTCTTGCTGAATCTTTATCTAATATATCAAGGTCTTTTTTATAGCTTATGAAATTAAAGCTTTTTCTACTTGTAATTAACATTGGAATAAAGTCAATAAAAATATCATGGAAAAATTTAAAGTTTTTAATATTTTGTTCACAACTATCTAGTACCACTAGTACGTCTTTATTTTCAAATAGCTGTTTTAAAATGCTTTTTAGTTTATTTTTATCTTTAGTATAATCTATTTTATAATCTATGAGAGTTGATAGAATTTCAATGTGTTTTTCAAGAGATATATCTTCTTCAAATTTTATCCATAGTATACCATCTGAAAAATAAGATTTTTCTCCTAAAATATTTTTAAGGTATTCTTTATAAATTTTTCCTTCCCAAGTTGCCTTAAAAATATGACATATTTCATTAATAATTGCTGACTTTCCTATCCCACCCATACCATTTATACTATAAACAAGACATTCTTTTGAAGAAATTATGGCTCTTATAATTTCTTTTATATCTTCTTCTCTATCTATAAAGTTTTTATCTTTAGGAGCCAAATTTGTGCGTATTTTAATATTATAGTTTTCCTTAGTAGTAGTTATTATGTTTTGGTTATTATTTGTATTTATTAATATTTCTTCGTATTCTAATTGTTCAATTTTTCTTAATTCTTCATTTACACTACTTTTAAGATCATTTCTTGATTTAAATTTAATTGGTGTTTGTTTCTTTTTAAATTTTTGTATGAGTTTCATTAATTCTGTATTGTTTTCTAATGTTGATATATCATTAAAATCAAGTTGATATTTAGGACTTGTTTTATCAGTAAAATAAAATAGTAGATATTTGGGTTTACCTGTATTGTTTTTAATACCTTTCATAGCAATATCAAGTTCTTTCTTCGTAAATTTTCCAACACGCGAATGAAAGATAAGGATTACTACGTCAGAGTTTTTTAGTACTTTATCTATAGTATCTTTTTGTATACCTCTTGCTTTAAATGATCTAGACATATTTTCCCACATTTGGACTTCAAATTTTATGCAGACATGATTATATCTTTTTATTAGATCTTCTATATCTTTTCTTTCTTTTTTTAACTCTCCTGATGAGGCTAAGAATAGTTTAAATATTTTACTCATATTTCCTACTTTAAAATACTATATATTGATTTAATTATTCTATCAAATTAAGTATATTATTTAATTTGAAAAATATAAATTTGGAAATTAAATTTATAAAATTAAAGATAGGGGTAATTATTTGTTTTAGTTTTAATCCACATTCTTACTTATTAGAATGTGGATTATTGTATTGAATAGGAGTTTTACTTATTAAATGAAGAAGAGATTATAGACATAAACTCATCCTTAGTCTTTTTCTCTTTCTTAAAAATTCCTCTAAGAGCTGATGTTACTGTTGTGGAGTTGATCTTCTGAACTCCTCTCATTTCCATACACATATGTCTAGCATCGATCACTACTGCTACACCTTTTGGTTTTAGGTATGTCATAAGTGCTTCAGCTATTTGTTCTGTCATTTGTTCTTGGATTTGTAGTCTTCTAGCGTATACATCTACAACTCTTGGTATTTTTGATAGTCCTACTACTTTTCCATCTGGTATATATGCTATATGTGCTTTTCCTATGATTGGTAACATATGGTGTTCACACATTGAATAAAACTCTATATCTTTTACTACTACCATCTCATTGTTTGTACTTGTAAATAGTGCTTTTTGTATGATCTCTTTTGGATCTTCTTTATATCCTCCACACATAAATTCATATGCTTTTCTTACACGTGCTGGAGTGTCTTGTAGACCTTCTCTTGATGAATCTTCACCAATATGATCTAAGATATTTACAATTGAGTCTTCAAATTTTTTATCACTCACGATTGTTCCTTTTTATAGTCTTAATAAATAAGACTTATTTATTTTATTATTGTACTCATATCCCATATAGGAGTAAATATCGCAATAGTTAGCCATAAAATAAAGCTAGCAATGATTGCAATAATAGTTGGCTCAAAAACTGTTATAAAGTTTTGAAGGGAGTTATTTAACTTCTCTTTATATATTGTATCTATTTTAGAGAGTGTTAAAGTTAAATTATTACTCTTTTCTCCTGTATTTATAAGTCTGATTGTTAGATCATCAAAAAGTTTACTATCTTCAAAGGCTTTTGAGATATTTTTACCATTTTTAATATCCTCTTCTATTTGGGATATTTTTAGGTATAGATATCTATTTGAGATAAGTGTTTTTGAATTGCTCAAAGAGTCAAAGAACTGATGTTTATCCTCTAAAAGAGTGGATAAACTAAAAAAGAAGTTTGAACTGTTTGAGATAAGAAACATCTTACTTATCAATGGTACTTTTGTGAGTAGAAATCTATCTAATTTTTCTTTAAAAGTGATTGATTTTTTATAGTAAAAATTAAAAATAAAACTAAGTGAAATTATTAGTAAAATAAATGGGATAAAATATGTATCAAAGAGGCTTTTAAATTGTAATAAATAATATGTGGATAAGGGTAGTTTTGAATCAAATTGGCTATATAAGGATTCAAATTTTGGTATTACAAAAGTGAAGATTGAAAAGATAGATAAAAATAGTGATAAACAAAGTATGATAGGATAAGAAAAAGACTTCATAATTCTTTTTTTATTTTTAGAAGTTTGCTCCATTATCTTTGTGATAGAGTTTATGGCTTGTTTGATATTTCCATTGAGTTCACCTATTTTTATAAATTCAATTGTAAGTTTTCCTAATATCTCTTCATGTTTTTGTAGATTTTTATGAATATATTGGCCATTTAATAAACTTGTATAAAAGGTATCTATTATCATAGATGTTTTATGATCGTATTTATTTTTTTTCAAAATAGTGATCGCTTCCATAAGGGTAAGATTTGCTTGAAGCATAGTGTTTAGTTCATAAAATAGGCTATATAACTCCTTTGATCTTACAAAGATATTTTTAAGCTCTATCTTATCCCTTTGTAGTTTTTTAATTTGTATGATATTATCTGGAAGTTTACTAGAATCTTGGATATCATCTAAGATAATTGAATCTAACTGTTTATTTTTTTGATAGATTATTTTATATTTTGACATCTATATCACCTTATATACTTCTTCTTTTGAGCTAAAACCTTTTTCTACAACTTGTCTTGAGTGCTCTTTTATATCTATATAGTTATTTTTATAAAGGTATTTTGATATCTCTTCTGTTCTAGATTTTTTAGCAATCATATTTGAGATATTTTCATCCATATTTATTATCTCATATAACATCACTCTTCCTTTAAAACCATCATAATTACATGACTCACAACCTACAGCTTTATACTCTTTCGTGCTATTATCAAGTTCTTTACATTTATCACATAGTTTTCTTACTAGTCTTTGGGAGATTATTGATTTTAGGGTAGATGATAGTAAAAAAGGCTCACCATTTAGATCAAAGATTCTATTTATAGTGTTTAATGCTGAATTGGTATGGAGTGTTGCAAATACTAAGTGTCCTGTTAGGGATGCTTGTATTGCAATCTTTAAAGATTCCTCATCTCTAATTTCCCCTATGAGTATAATATCTGGATCTTGTCTAAGGATATTTTTTAATACCTTATCAAAGGTTAGTCCTATATCATTATTGATAGATATTTGTTGTACTTTTGGTATTTTATATTCCACTGGATCTTCTATTGTGATGATCTTTTTATTTGTATTATTTAGCTCTTTTATTATGGAGTATAAAGTAGTAGTTTTTCCACTTCCTGTTGGTCCAGTGATTAGTATAAGTCCATTTGCTTGATGAATATTTTCTTGAATTTTTGAATAGATATTTGTATCAAATCCTAATTGTGCTAGGTCATGGTTTAGTATGCTATTTTCTAGTATTCTTAGCACTATGGATTCTCCCTCAATTGTGGGCATAGTAGAAACTCTGAAATCATATTTATTTTCGTTTATAAATAAAGAAAATCTTGAATCTTGGGGAATTCTTTGCAGTGATATATCAAGGTTTGATTTTAGTTTTATGAAGGAGCTTAAAATTGAGATAAATTCTTTTTCTAAGGTGATAAAATGCCTTAAAATTCCATCTATTCTTACTCTTATAATAAGAGTGTTTTCACAGCTTTCGATATGTATATCACTACTTTTTAGCTCTAATACAGTCTTAATAAGTAGGCTTAGAAATCTATCTATATTTGAATCACTTAAGTTTTCATTTTTTAAACAAAGCTCCGAAACAGTAAAAAGCTCTTTTTTAACTTCAAATAGATGCAAAGACTGTAGAATCGTATTTTTTGAGCTGAGTATAGTTTTGATTGGTTTAGAAGCTATTTTAGAGATTTGTCCTAGATTTTCATCCTCTTTATGTATGGCAACTATTATATATAAGATCTCATCTTTAATTGGGATAATTACTTTAGATCTAAGATGTTCTATATCAAAGTCTGATAAAAAATTATAATCGATTATATATTCATCAAGTTTATTTACCATTTTTATCACCTTGTATATATAGCTTTTTTATCTCTTTATCTTTTTTTAGGAGAATATGATTTTTATATATTTTCGCTATGGTATATTTTTTTAATTTATCACCTATAGATAAAAGCTTATCATTGATAATAACTTGATCATTAAATATTGCTTGTAGGTGAATCTCTTTTTTCTTTTTCTTTGTACTTAAAGAATCTATCTTCTTTTTGATCTTTTCTTTATCCTCTGTAGATAATTGAGATAAGTATTTTTCTTTAAATTTTATAGTAAGGGAAAAGTTAAAAAGTTTATTTTGTTTTGCTGGTTTAAGACTCATACTATTTAGTCTTGAAGTAACAGAATAGTTTTCACAATAGATTAAAAACTCAAAAAAATCATTCTTATTTGATACTCCACTTAGATTTATTGAGTTTTTATTTAAAGAAAAGTTTTGGATATTTAGGCTTTTGTATTTTTGAGCTTCTATCTCTAGTTCTTTTAGGATTTTGATATTATTTTCTAGTACCAGTTTTTCTTTTAATTCTTTTATGTTTTTATTTACTCTTTTGATATTTTCATTGTTATATATTTTTGTATCTTTATTTATATCAATAAGATAGAAATAGAGAAATAAAATGGCTATAGCAATTATTGTATAAAGTTGGAAGATTTGAAATCTATTAAGTGAGTTTAGATAGTTTTTAAATGACAATGCTCACCTCCAAATCAAACATCTTTGTTTTTTCATTGAAATTTAGTTTATCTATTTTAATCTCTCCATTATATTTATCAATAAACTCTAATAGTTTGATTTTATTTTTTGATTCTATAAAGAGGTGTATTTTATTTTTATTTAGGTTTATGGATTGTAGTTTTAGATTATTGTTTTTTATTTGAAGTAGGGTATTTATAATATATTGGCTTTTTTTTCTATCTTTTTGTTCTATGAGATTTTGATATCGTTTCTCTAGTGTTTGTAGTTTTTTATCTATTTTCTGATTGGAGTTTTCTTCTTTATGAAAAAAGTTATAATGTATAAGTGGGATAAGTAATAAGAAGAGGGTAAAACTAAATAGACTAAACACTCTTTTGTCTTTTTTAAGATCAATCATATAAGGAATAGATTTTTGTTTATTTGAGATATATTTATTTTTTATCTCATCTATCTCATGATTTGAAAACTTATGTACTTTATCAACATTAATCTCATACCTATGAAGTATAAAATTTAGTATATCATTTGAGCTTATTTCAGTGTTTATCTCTTTAAAAAGTTTAAATTCACCCTTGGAGTAAACTATAAAATATCTATCATATAAAAATACTTCATCATATTCATTATTATGTATTTCACTAAATATAAAAGGTAAGGGTATATCTTTATTGTTTAGGTTTTCTATAAAAAATATTTCATATAGATTATTCTTTTCAAAGTAGGTATAAAATAGTTTTGAGTTTATTGTGATCTTTTGGTTTTCTGATTTGATACAATTATTTAAGAAATCTTTTACGTACTGCTCTTCTATTTCTTCGCTAGTATTTTGGGTGATATTTATTATATTTTTTGTGGTGAGTGTGGGAGAGGTTTTTAAAAAAGCCTTTTTATGAAAACTCTTTAACATAAAAAGGCTTCTTTTTTAGTCTATATGTCGTCTTAATAAACTATATAGTGTTTCAATATCTGTTTTTCCTACAAATCCATCGATACCAATAGCATCCATTTTAGTTTTAACAGCTTCTGTAGTCATACTTGAGTTTACGATTACAGGTACATGTGATAAAGATGAAGTTTCTTTGATTGCTCTTGCAACTTGGAAACCATCAGCTTCAGGCATCTCAATATCTGTGATCACAAGTCCTACTTTCCCATGATCAATTTTATCTAGTCTATTTATAAGTTCTAGTCCATTATTATAAATCTCATAGTGAAGACCTGTTTTTTGGAAAAACTTTTGAAGTACTTCTCTAGCTACATTACTATCTTCAGCACAAAGAATTGTTTTTTCTGTTGTAAATCTACTCTCAACATATTTTGAAATATCCTCAGCACCATCATTTGTCCATCCGATGTCTCTTAATAGTTGCTCTGCATTAAATACTGTACAAAGTTCATTTTTATCAGCAACTTTTACATAAGTTGTATATGTGATCTTAGCATTTTGCTCTTCAGAGTGTTTTAGCTCATCAGTAGTTTTTTCTACTATATCCAACATATCTTTGATAAGGAAACCAACTTTTTTATGGTTGAATTCACAAAAAATGATTAGATTGTATTCTTCTATTGGCTTAGCTTCGTGTCCTAACCATACATCAAGATTTACCAGTGTTACTGGCTCTTCTCTAATTGTAGCAATACCTGCTACCACATTTGAATCTGTTGGAGTATCATTAATAGTCACTTCTTCAGTGATGATGAAAGCTTTTACCTTTGCAATATTGATTGCATAAATACTATCAAAACCAGTATAAAATACCGCAAGTTGTTGAACATTTCTTAAATGCCCTTGTGTCATTTGTTCTACACTGCTACCTATACTCATATTTATCCTTCTTTTTCTTAAGATATGTAAACATTATTATTTATTTTAATTTTATCTCATCAAGACTTAAAATTGTATAATCTTACGTATCTTATTGGCAGATAAGTAAAGAAAACTATTACTTATTGTAATTATAGCAACTATTAGTTGCTCCCTTTTGCCAAAATCTTTTGAACAGCCACTGAACAAAGTGTAAGTCCAAATGATCCTGTTACACCCACAAAGCTTCCAAGATCTGTACATTTTGCACCTTCATTTGATGTAACTACTTTAAATTTTTTATTCCATTTTCTCTTTTTTAGTTCAAACTTTATTTTTTTTGCAAAACTGTCATTTTCTGTTTGCCAAAGACTTTTATACTCTATTTTTGTAGGATCTATTCTTTTGGCTCCACCTGTTGTAGAGATCAGTTTTTTATGATATCTTCTGATGATCTCAACTTTTGCTGGAATATCATCAATTGCATCTAAGATAAGATCGTATGAACTTAGATCATTATTATTGATCCAATCCATATCTATCTTTTCATTTCTTCCAACTACACCAGGATATAATTTCTCTAATACATCCACTTTTACTTCATCAACCGCATCACTACCAATTTGTCTATTTCTATTTGATTCTTCATATGTATCAAAATCTACCATAGTGATATTTGTGATACCTGTTCTATATAGACAATCTAGGGCAAAACTACCAATCCCACCTGTACCTAAAAGAATCACTTTTGCATTTTGAAGTTTTTCTAAACCTTCTTCACCAAAAAGTTTTACGACTCTTGAATATCTCATTTCCATATTTTTACTCTTTTATCTTTTTAATTATATTATAGCTAAATTTGCACTTCTTGTGAATAGCAAATAGTTTGGTCAAGTTTTATTTTAAGGGTAAAATCATTTTAAAATCTGCACCAGTATACTCTGTATCATCAATAGTTACTGTCTGGTTCTCCACTTCTAAAGAGCCCTTAAAATGTTTAGTGATAATTGTATGGGTCATGTATAATCCTATACCTGTACCTTGACTTTTGTGTTTTGTGGTAAAGTACGGCTCAAAAACTTTGTGAATAATATCTTTAGGGATACCTCCACCATTATCTATTATCTCCACTACAATCTTTTCGTTTTTTATTTTTGATTTGATTATAATAGTTTTATTTTCAATCTTTTTTTCTACTAATACATCTTTTGCATTATTGATGATGTTTATTAAGGCTTGGGTTAGCTCATTTTGATAACCATTGATGATAGGATCATCTTTTAAATCTATGATCAAATTTATATTTTTATTTTTTAGTAGTGTATTGATGATATTTTGTATCTTTTGTATCACTTCACTCACTCTAAAATCAACTGATTCTTTTTCCCTTTTAAAAAAGCCTCTAAAGTCTTCAATAGTATCGGATAAAAATTGTGTGGTGTCTATAATACTTCTTAATGTTTTTATTAAAAACTCATCAGTTAATACCCCAAGTTCTTTTTGTAGAATTATTCCCGATGATGCACTTGATATTGCAGATAGGGGTTGTCTCCATTGGTGGGCAATATTTCCTATCATCTCACCCATTGTTGCCATTTTTGATTGTACTTGTAAGATACTCTCTTTCTCTTTTTCTTTTGAAATATCACTAAAGATTAAGATATAAGTTGAATGGTTTGCATTTTCTATTTTTGTAAAGTTTAGTAGTATCACAATTGGGACATGATCTGGAGTATTTAGGGTATATTCACCTTGCCATTCATCATTTTGTCTTAAATGGGAGATGATCTCTATCAATTTTGAGTTTTCTATACCAAAATCAATTTTAAATATATTCTTATCTATTAGGTTATCATTGTGTTTTTTTGTAATAGTAAAAAAAGCATCATTTACAAGGGTGATATCCCCATCTTCATTAAATACTATAATAGCCTCTTTTATATTCTCAAACACCTCATTTGCATTTTTTAGTATCTTATCTCTGTGTTTTAGATCCTCTTTCATTTGATCTAAGGATTTTGCTAAAACTCCCAGTTCTGTTTTATCATCTTGGTAAGGGATCTCTATATTTAAATCTTCTGATTTTCCCAGTTCTTTAGCTGTATTTGATAGTTTTGTAAGGTGTAGTGTTAATTTATGTCCAATTATATAAGAGATAATAGTTGATAGTAATATTTCTATTAGGATTAAAAATATTGTATTTGTTCTATTTTCACTAATTAGATTATCAAATTGGCTCATGTCAAATACAATATATACAGAACCTAATAATGCATCATCATTTTTTACTTCCATATAACTAATATCATAACTTTTATGATTTTCCATAAGTTTATGTGTTTTTTTTGTGGATAGTATCTCTTCAAGTTTTTTATTTAGGGTGTAGTTTTTTGATAATACTCTATCTTGGGAATCTAAGATTATAATTGAATTCACATTTTTTAGATTACTATTTTGGGTGATATTATCTAAGGTTGCAAGATCATATACACTTAGGGGAGATTTTACAAGTTCTCTCATTAATTGTGAAGTGGAATCAATTTTACTATTGATAAGTTGACTAGTGGAGTTATTAAGAGCCAAAAAGTTGATCGTAACAATACAAAGGATAAAAAATACTTCTAGGGTTACAAAAGATATTATAA
>CAYFGQ010000085.1:0-12331 GCA_964342525.1 uncultured Arcobacteraceae bacterium | reverse complement strand
AAACCAAGAAGTGGAGATTATCCATATCCTGTGGGCTTTACTTACAAATACTAATTCTGTATTAAATCAATTACTAAATAAAATGGGACAAGATAAAGCTGCTATTATTTTAGAGGCTAAATCTTATGCAAATAATCTACCAGCAGTATCTTCTGTAACAAAGGACAATATTAAAATAGGAAGAGCTGTTGTTGAGTCTTTACATAAAGCAGAAGGCATGATGGCTAGTTCTGGCGATAAATTTATAGCTATAGATACTTGGCTTATATCAAATATGTCAAATGTGGTATTTAAAGATGTACTTGGCAAATATATTGATCTTAGTGAAGCAAAGAAAAATCTTGAAGCTATGAGAGGTGGAGCTACAATAGATTCCCAATCTGGTGATGATAATCTTGAAGCTTTAAGTAAATATGGGATTGATCTAAATAAAAAAGCACTAGAAGGGGAGCTTGATCCTGTGATTGGTAGGGATGAGCAGATACAAAGAATGATGCAGATTCTTATAAGAAAAACCAAAAACAATCCAATCCTTTTAGGTGAACCGGGTACTGGTAAAACTGCTATTGCAGAAGGGCTTGCCATAAGAATAGTAAACAAAGATGTACCCTTATCTTTACAAAATAAAAAAGTAGTAACCTTAGATATGGGTGCTATGATCGCTGGGGCAAAATATAGGGGTGAGTTTGAGGATAGATTAAAAGCTGTAATTGATGAAGTAAAAGAGGCTGGAAATATTATCCTTTTTATTGATGAGATTCATACTATTATAGGAGCAGGTGCAAGTGAAGGATCTATGGATGCGGCAAATATCCTAAAACCTAGCCTAGCTAGAGGGGAGCTTCATACTATAGGGGCAACTACTCTAAAAGAGTATAGAAAGTATTTTGAAAAAGATACTGCTATGCAAAGACGTTTTCAACCAGTAACTGTAGATGAACCTACAGTAAATGAAGCTTTACAAATACTAAGGGGGATAAAAGAGAGACTTGAAACCCATCACAATGTTACTATAAATGATTCTGCACTTGTAGCTGCAGCAAAACTAAGTGATAGATATATATCTGATAGATTTTTACCAGATAAAGCCATAGATCTTATTGATGAAGCAGCGGCTGAGCTTAAGATGCAAATAGAGTCTGAGCCTGTTGTATTATCTAAGGTAAAAAGGGAGATAGGAACTCTACAAGTTGAAAAAGAAGCCCTTTTAATGGAAGATAAAAAGAAAAACAAAGATAGATTAGAAGAGATAGAAAAAGAGCTTTCCAATAAACAAGAGTATAAAAGATCTTTAGAAAATCAATTCAAAAATGAAAAAGAGACTTTTAATGCAAGTAGTACTATAAAAGTAAAAATAGAAAACCTACGTAATAAAGCAGAACGTGCAAAGTTGGAGTCAAAATTTGATGAAGCAGCAAAGATTGAGTATGGAGAGATACCTGAGCTGGAAGCTAAGATAAAAGAAAATGAAGAAAAATGGATCTTAATGCAAGAAGAGGGTACACTTCTTAGAAATTCAGTGGATGAAGACTCTATAGCAAGTATTGTAAGTAGATGGACCGGCATACCAGTAAATAAGATGCTCTCATCAGAGAAACAAAGGGTACTGCAAGTAGAGTCTGTTTTAAAAGAAGATGTAAAAGGGCAAGATGAAGCTTTAAAAGCTATTAGTAGAGCAATTAAAAGAAATAAAGCAGGGCTTAGTAGCGAAAATAGACCAATTGGTAGTTTTATGTTCCTTGGGCCAACAGGTGTTGGTAAAACAGAGTCTGCTAAAACCTTAGCAAGATTTTTATTTGATGATGAAAAAGCTCTTATAAGATTTGATATGAGTGAATATATGGAAAAACACGCAGTATCAAGACTAATAGGTGCAGCACCAGGATATGTAGGATATGAAGAGGGTGGACAGTTAACTGAAGCAGTTAGAAGAAAGCCATATTCAGTGATACTTTTTGATGAAGTGGAAAAAGCTCATCATGATGTGTTTAATATCTTACTTCAAGTTTTAGATGATGGAAGACTTACAGATAATAAGGGTGTAACAATTGATTTTAAAAATACTATTATAATCCTTACATCAAATATAGGAAGCTCTAAGATTATAGAACTATCAGATAGGGATCAAAGACAAAATGCTGTAAAAGATGAGCTAAAACTTCATTTTAGACCAGAGTTTTTAAATAGACTTGATGATATTGTGATCTTCGAGCAATTAGGACTTGAGGCTATTACAGATATTGTGGATGTAATGTTTGCTGAAATTGCTAAAAAAGTTGAATCAAAAGATATGAGTGTAACCATAAGTGCCGAAGCTAAAGCTTATATTGCAGATGCTGGTTTTGATCCTATTTATGGAGCTAGACCCCTTAAACGTGCTTTATATGAAATAGTTGAGGATAAACTGGCTGAACTTATTTTAGAAGATAAAATAGGGCCAGGTGATAAAATAGAGTTTGTTTATGAAGGTGATGGAATAGGGTATAAATTGAATTAGGATAGTTAAACTATCTTAATTCTTCTATTTTAATAGGATTTGTTAAATCTAGTTTTGGATCTAAGCCCATTGGGATAAGCCAGTTTAGATTGTTTATCATATTTTTTGGTAAGTTATCCACATCATAGATAGCTACCTTTTCTTCCTCTATTGTTTTTACATCATATACTTTATCACTTTTTGCAAAATAAAAATATACAAAATAAGTATCTGTTTTATGTACTGTAGCAAATAGTTGCCACTCATCTGAAGAGCTTACTACGCCTGTCTCCTCTTCAAACTCACGAACCATAGCATCTATGGGTAACTCATCTTTTTCAATCTTACCACCAATACCATTTAAAAGGCCTTTTTGCCAAGCTGGTTGAAGTTTTTCTATAAGAGCTACTTTTTGGGAGTCTTTATCATACATAAATCCTGCGACATAGTGTTTTAACAAAGTTTTATACCTTCATCATCTTGAGTTATAAGAGCTTTTTCTTTTAGAGATGTAAGGGACGCTTTAAAAGCTTTTTTACTAAGTCCAAAGGTATCATAAATCTCTTCTGGTGTGCTTTTTGAAGTGATAGTCATAGATTTGTGCTTTTTTAGGTATTCTAGTACCTTATCAGCAGAATCATCAAGTCTAGCTTTTCCTATCTTTTGTAAAGAGATATCAAGTTTACCATCATCTCTTATATTTTTAATAGTTGCTTTTTTCTTATCACCTATATTGATAGTTTCAAATATTTCATTTTTAAATACCAGTCCATCATATTTATTATCAACTACAACTTGATACCCAATAGGAGACTCAGCATACACTATAATCTCTACTTCTTGTTTTCTCTTAAGTCCAGATGTATCTTTTTCAAGATATTTATTAAACTTCTCAATTGCTATGAGTCTCTCAGACAATTGATCTTTATCCACCATTACAACTTTTTTATCACCCACATCTGCTTGTTTTCTTTGTCTATTTTTAGGAAGCAGTAAATCTTTTTGTAGACCCCAGTCTAAAAAAGCACCAAATGATCTAAAAGATACAACTTCAAGATAAGCAAACTCACCAAGCATAGCCTTTGGAGTCTCAGTAGTAGCTACAGGTCTATCTTCAGAGTCTGTATATACAAATACCTCTATCTCATCATCAAGCTTCATATCTTTTGTGATATATTGATTTGGCAGAAGGATCGAATCGTTTCTTTCCTCATCGTCAGTGGTATCAGGTACAAGGTAAAAACCTTGATTTGTAAGTCTGTCTATTCTTAGTCTATTTATTTTTCCAAGTGTTATTATTTTATTTATCATAAGCGAAGTATATCTAAATATTTGAATTTTATATTAAATTTTTTGATAAATTCCAAAATAGTGTGGTACTGGTGGCTCTTGGGTATCATCATAGGCTAAAAATGATATCTCTTTTAGATTATCAAGTGTAACAAACTCATCCATTTCTGATTTACTAAGGGGCATAGGGATAATATCAAGCATAGTATTTTCCTCTCTAGATCTACAAGATACTAAGATATATCCATCTCTAGATATAAGAGAACTCATCATTTCTCTAGCTTTTTTTCTATAGATATTTGGTAACACTTGGATTGTATTACACTCATAAACCACATCAAATAATTTAAACCATTCTATAGGATAATTAAAAAGGTCTGCCACTACATAATTTACTTTTGTATTGGGATATCTATTTTTACATAGATTTATCGCTTCAGGAGAGATATCAAAGGCTATCACATCAAAACCAAACTGGCTTAAAGCCTCAGCATCATCTCCAACACCACAGCCAATTACACAAGCTTTTTTGTTCTCTTTTTTTATTTTTTCTTCTTTTAGCCAAGATACAAGATATGGGCTAGGTTCTAAATCAGCCCAAAAGATCTCAGTAAAATCTCCCTTTGCACTTTTATAAATATCATCAAACCATCCAGTAGGGTCATTATTTTCTTGAAACTCTTTTACCATCTGAGTATATTTATTTGCATCAAAACTCTCTTTTTTTAGAAATGATAAATCTTTCACACAAATCTCCTCTTATATAAATAGTGAAACTATAAGTTTAATAGCCAAAAGTGATAATAAAATCTTCAAAGTAAGAACAAATTTCTTACCATCTATTTTATCCCTAAGTTTTGTACCAGCCCAGGACCCCGCAATTGCTCCAATAATCATAGCTATTAAAATACCAATATAATCAAAAAATACAAAGCCAAAGATCATAAAAACAAACACTTTTAATAGATGTGTGATGCTTTTAAGAGCTGCTGCTGTTGCTACAATCTTATTTTTATCATCATAATCTTTTACTAAAAGGGTAGTTGCAAGTGGTCCACTTACACCTACAACTAAAGAGAGTCCACTTTGAAAAAAACCAATCAATATATAACTCTCAAATCTTTTGATTTTTTCATTAAATTTATTTGACCATAAAGAAAGTAATATATATGATCCAATAAATAAAGGTACATACTCCAAAGATACAAGTAATAATATACCAGCAAAAAATGAAACCCCTAGAATAGATCCAAATAAAAATTTCGGAATCACCTCCATTTGTACATCTTTATATCCAAATACTGCCCGGCTTAAATTACTAGATAGTTGTGTAAGTCCATGAACTGGTACTATTGCATTTAATGGTAAAAAGGAAGGAAGTATCGCTATAAGTATCATACCTCCACCAAGACCAACGATTCCTGCTATAGTGGATGTAAAAAATGAAATGATTCCTAAAAGTATTTCATCTGGCATATAAACTCTTTTCGTAAATATTTTATTTTTAAAATATCAAAAATAAACTTTTATTCCCAAATTGTAAGCTAGTTTGAGTATAATTTCAAGTTTTATTTTAAAGGATTATTTTGGATATATTTCAAATTATAGGTTTTATAGGAATGGTTTTTGTTGTGCTTGCTTATTTATTATTGCAAATGGGCAAAATAAATAGTAATTCCTTAAAATTTCAATTTATCAATCTAATAGGTGCAATACTACTACTTATATCATTATTTGTGCACTTTAATCTTGGCTCATTCATAATTGAAGTATTTTGGATAGGTATCACCTTATATGGTATCTACAAAATATATAAAGAGAGAAAATCAACAAATAAATAATAGTTAAATTTTTTTAACACTTGACAAAGTCCTAATATCTCGTTAATATTTCAACAGACCAACTGGTTGGTTTTATATTGTATTAATAATAAAGGAATAACAAAATGTCAAGATTAATAGATGAAATTAAAAAATATCAAGAAAACTTCAAAGATAGAGTACCTGTAGAGTTCCAGGAAATTATGCTAAATGCAACAGAGAATCTAAAAGGATTAAATATCTCAAAAGATTCATTAAAAGAGGGAAATAATGCAAAAGATTTTGCTTTACCAAATGCAGTTAATGCAACCATATCTTTAGATGAACTTTTAAAAGATAATGAGTATGTTGTGATCAATTTTTACAGAGGTGCGTGGTGTCCATATTGTAATCTAGAGCTTAAAGCTCTTCAAGGAATAAATAGTGAACTTAAAGAGTTAAATGCAAAACTTGTTGCTATCTCGCCACAAACACCTGATGCAAGTCTAAGTACAAAAGAGAAAAATGAGTTAGAGTTTGAAGTACTTAGTGATCTTCATAACAGTGTAGCAAAAGAGTATGGGCTTGTATTTTCACTAGCTGAAGAGCTTAGACCTATTTATGAAGGTTTTGGTATTGATATCCCAGGATCAAACGATGAAAACACATATGATCTTCCAATGCCTGCAACTTATGTAGTAAATAAAAATAAAGAGATTATCTTTTCATTTATTGATGAGGATTATACAAAAAGATGTGAACCTCAAACAATTTTGGATCTATTACAAAGCTAGTTTATCTTTGATTTGGTATAATACCTAAAAATTAAAACTAGGCAAGTTTAGATAAATGAGTAGTGTAAGAGATAGACTTATTGATGCAACTTTTGAAGAGGTATTTGCCACTGGATATAGTGCAGCTTCTTTAGCAAACATTTTAAAGCGCGCGGATGTTAAAAAAGGTGCTATGTATCACTATTTCCCATCAAAAAAAGATATGGTTTTAGCCATGATTGATGAGAAGTTGGAAAAAAGGATAGAGAAAAAGTGGATGCCATTAGTTGAAGAGCAGGGTGATCTGATCGAACTTTTGATAAAGATCATCAAAGATACTAAAAGCTGGGATTTAACAAATGGCTGTCCTTTAGGAAATCTTCTTCAAGAACCCCTTGGTGGTGATATAGATTTTGCAGAAATACTAAACTCCATTGTAAAAAAATGGAAGACTATCTTTACACAAACACTAAATCGTGCAGTACAAAGAAATCAAATAAATCAAGATATAGATGTGGAAAAATGTGCCACATTTTTAATAGCTTCCATTGAAGGAGCTTTATTAATGACTAAAAAATCTAAAGATGATAAAGATTTTGAAGATTGTATGGATCAGCTCTCAATTTATTTAAATATGCTTAAACCCAAATCATGAAATAGAGATATGTACTAAAGTGCTTATACTTGTGATATAGGGGATTGATAAAATTTTGAAGGACTAGCCGTAGCTAATTCAAGAAATTTTATCAATCCCCTATGTTATAATGATAGGTAATAGAGTGTAAATCACTATTTTAGGATTTGGGTAAATATAAAGGTGTTAAATTGGCTAGATATAAGTTTGTATCGTGGAATGTAAATGGTATAAGAGCAGTAGATAAAAAAGAAGCTCTTAAATGGATTGATGATGAGGATATCAATATCCTTGGACTTCAAGAGATAAAATCAACAAAAGAGCAGATCCCTGATTCTATTTTTGATAAAGAGTATAAAAATCTTCATGTAAGTACTTCAGCTATAAAGGGTCGTTCTGGTGTGGCACTATTTTCTGATATAGAGCATGCCTATGAAGATAATTGTATGGAAGTGGATGTTTTAGATGAAGGTAGAATAAATGAGGTTCATTTTACACTAGGTGATAAAGAGATAGCTTATTTTAATGTATACTTTCCAAATGGCCAAAGTAAAGATGAGAGACTTACTTATAAAATGGAGTTTTATGATAGATTCTTAGATAGATGTGAAGCCCTTAAAAAAGAGGGTAAATCTATTATCGTATGTGGAGATGTAAATACTGCTCACACTGAAATCGATCTAGCTCGTCCTAAAGCAAATGAAAAAACATCAGGATTTTTACCTATGGAGCGTGAGTGGATCACTAAGTTTTTAGATCATGGGTATTTAGATACTTTTAGACTTATAAATGGTGACTCACCTGATAATTATAGCTGGTGGAGTTATAGAGCAAATGCTAGAGCAAATAACGTTGGCTGGAGAATCGATTACTTTTATGTAAGTGAAGATTTAAAAGACTATGTATCAAATGCTTATATTATGAGTGAGGTAATGGGAAGTGATCACTGCCCAATCGCTTTGGAGATAGAGATTTAGTCTCTATCTTTTTCTTTTGCTATAGTGATAGTAAAACAAGCACCATCATCTATATTTTTTACCTCAATTTTTGAATTTATCTTCTCAATTATCATTTTTGACATATATAAACCTACACCTGTTCCCTTATCTATAGATTTTGTAGTAAAGTTTGCTTGAAAGATATTATCAATTATATTATCTGGAATTCCACCAGCATTATCTATATATTTAAAAATAATATTGTTTTCATCTTCATCCACTTTAAAAGTGATTTTACGCTCTTTTATACCATTTTCTTCAAAGGCATCTTTTGTATTTGAGATAAGGTTTATAAGTACATGTTTAAATTCATTTTGAATAATGTATGCTTTTATATCATTACTAGCAGATATAGATACCTCAATATCATGTTTTTTTATACTATCTTTTAATAAAGCTAAAGTATCCTCAATCATAACTTTTAAAGATAGATTTACAATCTCTTTATCATCTCTGAAAAAACCTCTAAATTCATCTAAAGTATCAACCATATGGGATATTTGATCTTTAATTTTCTCAGAGGATTGTATGGCATCATCCCTTGTTATCTCTTCACGAAAAAGTAAAGCTTGTGATATCATAGATATTACATTTAGAGGCTGTTTCCATTGGTGAGCTATTATATCTATCATTTCACCTAAAGATGCTCTTATGGATTGTTTTTGAAGCATAATATCTTTTTGTAAGTTTTTATCCACTTCCTCTTTAACTCTTTTTTCTAGATTGTTATTAAGCTCATTTACCTTTTTATGGGTATCTTCTATGGTTTTAGCTAAATAAGAAAACTCATCATTATTTGTATCTTCAAAATCTAAATTTTCATTTGGCTTTAGATCTTTTAATTTATCTACTAATTTATTAATTCTTCTTGTTAATAGTAAGGATATAATATAAGAGATGATAAGTACAAGAACCAAAGATACTCCATAGATTTTTAGCTGTTTTATTCTTATATCTTCTAAGGTTTGATTGATAAGTTTAAGATTTATCTCTATTAGTAAATATCCTATAGTTTTGTCTGTGAATTTTATAGGTGAAAAATAAAATTGCTCTTTATCATAAGAGTCATTTAAAAACTTTTCAAAAGATTTATGCTTTTCTAATCTAATTTTATCCGATTCCCTTTGACTAAAGATAAAGCCTTTTGGATTTAAAATATAAATATCTTTAAAGTATCCATTATCAAAAGAGTCTATAGTATTTTTTACATTTGTATAGTTTAAATTATATAGATCAGCTTTTGTATTTTTATGAATAAGTTTTGCAGAACTTACATTTAGATTATTTACATATTGAAGGGATTGTTTTTTGCTCCCAGTTAGATTTACTTGCATATAGATTGATATCAATATGGTAAAAACAAAAGAGATAAGAATAAATACTTTTATTTTTATGGAGAGCTTATTCACTTATAGAGCCTCTATTAGGGATAGATCATCTTTTGTTAAAGGTGAGAATCTTTTTGTTTTTGAAAACTCTTTTAGGGTTTTTTGTCCCTCTTTTGTATTTTCCATCTCATATAAAATCTTTATAATTTTATCTTGTAATTTTTTATCTATTCTTTTTGAGAAAGATACAAGGTGTCTTGGGATTAGCTTTGATTTGTGGATTATTTTAAATAGATCCTTATCAAATTCTAAAAAGGTTTTATCATCAGTAACTGCCGCATCTACTTTTCCATATAATAACCAAACAGCGGTATTTTTCTCACTTCTTGCAAACTCATATTTTATACTATTTATATCCCCATCATTTGATATTTTAAGTCCATTTTTTTCTATATCTTTTTTAGGTATATAATATCCTGATGTGGAGTGTTCATCCTCAAAAGATATACTTTTCCCTTTTAACTCTTCTAATTTAGAGATAGGGCTATTGGCATTTACAAAAATTACACTTTTATATCCCTCTTGCCCTTTTTTCCATCTTTTACAAACAATCTGAATATCAGTACTTTTTTGAACAAGTAAAGTAGGGTATACACTATCAATAAAAATATCTAATTTATTATTATTGATTTGCTTTATGGCTGTATTTATATTTTTTGGGATCTCTACTGAAACCTTTATACCATTTAGGTTACTTTCTAAATATTCTGCTACAGCTTGAAATTTGCCTATTTTCTCTTCTGGTTCAGTATCAATTGTACCTATGGATATTTTATCTAATGCAAAAGAGTGTATGGATAGAGATAAAAAAATGATTGTAAATAGTAATTTTGTTTTCAATTTATTCCCTTACAAATTTGTAGTGTATTAAAAGTGTAACATAAAAAGCCTAATTTAAATCTGTTTTTTTATTATTTTTTATGGAAATAATGATATAATATTCGTCATTTTAAGTTACATAAAAATTACAAAGGTTTTAAAATCATGCAAACACAAAGCTATTTATATGAAAATAATGAATGGGATACAAGCCTAGATTCAAGTTTAGATTCAAAGAATACTCTAATTATTTGTTTTGGTAGTACAAACTTTGATGAAATACAAAATGGTTTTGATGATATTTGCAGTACCTTTAAAAACTCACAAATCATGGGATGCTCAACAGCAGGTGAGATACATGATGATCTAGTATATGATTCAAGTTTAAGTGTAATTGTGATGAAGTTTGAAAAAACAAACCTAAAAACAATATCAATAGCCTGTGATAATGTTGAGGAATCACTTAATGTAGGTGCCGATATCTCTTCAAAACTAAACGAAGATGGTCTTAAATCTATATTTGTATTATCTGAAGGTCTTAATATAAATGGATCACAATTAACAAAAGGTTTTAATAAAACTATCTCTTCCGATGTAGTAGTTACTGGTGGTTTAGCAGGTGATGGTACAGATTTTGCTAAAACATGGGTTCTTGTGGATAATAAACCTGTATCTAATTATGTAACTGCTGTAGGATTTTATGGTGATAATGTAGAGGTTTCATATGCTGCAGGTGGAGGATGGAAGAAGTTTGGTATTGATAGAATGGTAACACAAGCTAATAACAATATACTATATAAACTTGATAACGAACCAGCCCTAACTGTTTATAAAAAATATCTTGGTGAAAAATCAGCCCAACTACCAGCTTCTGGTCTTTTATATCCACTTATGATAAAAGAAGAGGGTTCAAACGAGTCAAAAGTAAGAACTATTCTCGCTGTAAATGAGCAGGAGCAATCAATCACTTTTGCTGGTGATATACCAAATGGTAGTGAAGTGATGTTTATGAAGGCTTCTTTTGAAGAATTGGTTGATGGAGCAAAAGTAGCTGGGGATAAGCTTATAAACTCTTATAAAGATCAAGATGCAGCTTGTCTTGCGGTATCTTGTGTAGGTAGGAAACTTGTGCTTGGTCAAAAGATTGATGAAGAGCTTGAGGTTGTAAAGGAACAATTTGGAGATAATACGCAACTAGTTGGGTATTATTCATATGGAGAGATTTCACCACTAAATGATGGTACTTGTGACCTTCATAATCAAACCATGACATTAACTTTAATATGGGAATCATAATACTTAAATGGATATAAAAAATAAAGTTTTAGCTAGACAGCTAAAAAAGTTAAAAATCAAAAGCTTTGATAATCTAGATGAGGCAAAATTTGAGCGATTATTGTCTTTGATAGCTGATGGATATGAAAATATGGATTCCAATGTATATAGATTGGAGAGAGCCTTAGAGATATCTACTAGTGAACTTAGGAACTTTAATGATACCCTTGAAGATAGAATCTCTACAGAAGTAGCAAAAAATAGAGAAAAAGATCAACAAATACTTATCCAATCAAGATATGCAGGTATGGGGGAGATGATAGGAAATATTGCTCACCAATGGAGACAACCTTTAAGTGCTGTAAGTAGTATATCTAGTGGTATGCTTTTACAAGTAGAACTTGGCGTGGCATCAAATGATGATATCCAAAAATCATATAGTAAAATACTAGAATACACAAATCATTTAACTCAAACCATAGAGGATTTTAGAGGATATCTAAAAGATGATAAGGAAAAGATCGAATTTGATTATTTAGATGTTTTTATGAAGAGTAAAAGTATTGTTGCAAGTGTATATAAAAATAGTAATATCCAAATTAATATCAAAGATAAAAGCTTCTCAAATAAATGCCATGGTTTTTCCAATGAACTTATCCAAGTATTTTTAAATATCTTAAATAATGCAAAAGATGCATTACTAGAAAATGGTATTAAAGAAAAAAGAGTTTATGTGGATATACAAGAGGATGAAGAGTTTAATTCTATCTGTATCACCGATAATGCTGGAGGTATTCCAGAATCTATTCAAAAAAAGATATTTGATCCATACTTTACTACAAAACATAAAAGCCAAGGAACAGGAATAGGGCTATATAT
>CAYFGQ010000084.1:0-12839 GCA_964342525.1 uncultured Arcobacteraceae bacterium | reverse complement strand
TTTTATGCTAAATTAGATCCAACAAATACATTTAATCCTGGGATTGGGAAATTAAGTAAATATAGACAAAGTTGTAGTTGTTGTTAGTTATATGTATAAAAGATGAAAAGGTATCTTATTCTTTAGCATCACCTTTTATAAGTTTATGTGGTTTAGGTTTTTCATCATTTACCATAGATATAAGTTTTTGACAACTCTCTTTATCTTCTGGGTCTATTTTTTGAATTAAAGCGATCATCATATCTTTTTTCATATTTAGCTCATTCATATGTTGTTCACTATTGATTCGCTCCCTTTCAATTTGAAGTTTCAATTCTTTTGATCTATGAAATAGGTATAGGAAAAGTGCTATTAGTAGTGCTGATGCAACAATACTAAATATAAAAACTTTTTCTTTAAATGCAGTATCTTCTAAAAATTGTTCTTTTTTTAATTGAATCTCTTTTTCTTTATTTGATTCTTGCATTTTTGTTTTTTCAATGGTTTCTTCTTTTTTGATAGTTGCAACTTGGGTATTTTCATCTTTTTTAATAGTTGCTATTTTCACTTCTTTTTCAGCTTTTATTTTTTCCAATTCAACTTGGGTTGAGTTTTTATGGTCTTGAAGTACATCAGTGATCAGTGTGGGTTTTTTTTGATCTGAGTCGTAACATCCTATCAAAAATATTGTTATTAAAAAAATTATAAGAGCTTGTTTCATAAGTAATATTATACCTTAGTAATATAAAAGTATCTTATATCTTTTTGTATCTTATTTTTCATTTGTGATTTGATGTGGCTTAGTAGTATTTTCACCTGATACTATAGAGATAAGTTTTTGATGGCTCTCTTTGTCTTCTGAATCTATTTTTTCAACTAGTGCAATTACCATATCTTTTTTTATATTTAGTTCATTCATACGCTCTTCACTGTTGATTTTCTCTCTTTCAATTTTGAGTTTTGTTTCTCTAGACATATGAAATAGATATATAAATAGTGCTACTATAATCCCTGATATAAATATACCAAATATAAAAACCTTTTCTTTGAAGGCTGTATCTTCTTTGTGTTGCTCTTTTTTAAATTGAATCTCTCTTTCTTTATTTTTCTCTTGCAGTTTTGTTCGCTCGATAGTTTCTTCTTTTTGTATACCTGCAACTTGAGTAGTTTCCTCTTTCTTAATGGTTGCTAACTGAACCTCTTTTTCGGCTTTTATTTTTTCCAATTCAATTTGGGTTACGTTTTTTTGTACTTGAAGTAAATCTTCACTTTTTTGTTTTGATTCGAAATAAACTACTGAAAATATTGCTGTTAAAAATACTGCTGTTATAAAAAATATTAAAGATTGTTTCATGGGAGTATTATATCTTATTTATATAAAAGTTTCTTTTTTAAGATAAATTATTTTTACTAAAGTGGTCAGAAAGTATACAAATAAGATAAGTATAAATTAGGTCATATATTATGAATTAAATAATATTTTCAATATCTTTTTTCATCTTTATTAAATCTTCATCTAATCCTATATTAGAGTTTTCAGAAATAAACTCTTCAACTCCAGAGGTTTTCATAGGAAATTGTTTGGAAAACTTTGCAATTTCATTTTCAAATTTATTAACTCCTGCTTTTGTTTGGATCAAGGAGATATTAAAAGTATCATCTTCTATCGTAAATTTTACATAGTTAAAATAAACTTTTACATCTTTATAAAGAGTATCTAAAGTCATAGTGTCTTTTCTATAAAAAGGGAACGCTTGTCTAGCATCTCCTAGAATCTCTGTAATTAGATAGTATGCTAAGGTATCTGCTGTTAAGTTATCTGTAGATAGTCTTTTTTCTTTTTTATTAAAATATTCATCAATAAGTCTAACAAAAAAGCCTTGGCTCATCACTCCAATATCTTTTAATATCTCTTTATTTATATACTCTAATATTAAAGGTGAATTTTCTTTTATATAGTTTTTTAGTTCTTCCATTTTAGTCCCTGTAAAAATAACTTCGATATAGTAATTAATGATAACTTAAAAACTCTATTTTTAGTAACTAATTTGCTTGTCTTAGCTATACTTCTAAGCAATATGGAAAATTTAAAACAACTACTACACAAAATGCTTATCATAGGTTTTGATGCTCAAGATATATCAAAAAATGATACTTTAATAACTCAAATAAAAAATGGTTTAGGTGGAGTGATCCTTTTTGATCACTATATTGGTGATAAAACAAAAAGTAAAAATATTAGCTCCTCTAAGCAAGTTAAAAATTTAACTTCTTCCCTTCAAAATATTTCAGATGATCCACTTATTATCTGTATTGATCAAGAGGGTGGAAAGGTTGCAAGGCTTAAAGAACAAAAGGGGTTTAGAGCTACTAAATCAGCTAAGACAATTGCATCTTTATCTATAGATGAGGCTAAAAGAGAATATGAAAGTTTAGCAAAAGAGTTGCAAGGTCTTGGGATCAATTGTAACTTTGCTCCACTTGTTGATCTAGGAATAAATAAGGACTCTAAAGTGATTTATGGACTTGATCGTGCTTATGGGGAAGATGGGGAGACTGTTGTAAAATATGGCGAAATTTTTATGGATGCGCTGATTAAACATAATATAATCAATGTCCTAAAACATTTCCCTGGGCATGGTAGTGCAAAGGCTGATAGTCATGAAGGTTTTGTTGATATCTCAAATACTTGGGATGAGATTGAACTTTTTCCTTATAAAAAACTACTTCATAAAACAAATATGATCATGAGTGCCCATGTTTATAATTCTAAGCTGGATGAAAAATATCCTTCTACCCTTTCATATAATACAAATACAAAACTTCTAAGGGAACAACTTGGATATGATGGGGTACTTGTAACTGATGATCTTCAGATGTTAGCTATTAAAGAGCATTATAAAAAAGAGGAAGCCATAGAACTAGCTATCAACTCAGGGGCTGATATGCTTATGTATTGTAATCAATTGGGAGATGATGATACTGATGAGACTATAAATATGATGGAGCATTTAGTTAAGAGTGGTAAGATTTCTATTGATAGGATAAAAGAAGCAAATAAACGTATAGATAAATTAAGGCAAGGTATATAATGCAAGCAGGCTTTTCTCCAATTGATTGGATGATCTTTATTGGTTATTTGTTAGTTCTTCTTATCACTGCTCGTTACCTATCAAATAACAATGTAAGTTCATCAAGGGAGTTTTTTACTGCTAAAAACTCTATGATGGCATTACCTGTTGCTTTGTCTTTACTTGCTACAGCCCAATCAGCAGCTACATTTTTAGGAGCACCAGAGTTTTCTTATCGTTTTGATTTGACACTTCTTGGATATAGTGTCACCTCCTTACTTGCCATATATATTGTGGTAAAGGTATTGATCCCAAAACTTTATTCTATGAATGCCATGAGTGTGTATGAACTACTTCAACACAGATATGGTGGAAATGCTAGACGCGATGTTGGGGTGATGTTTTTAGTGGGAAGACTTTTTGCTAGCGGTGCTAGGCTTTATATGGCAGCACTTGCATTGAGTATGATACTTTTTTATGATATCTCTTTGGGACATGTTAGTTTTTCTATAGTGTTACTTGTGATTGGGGCTTTGATTTTTACTTATTTTGGTGGGATTCGCTCTGTTATTATTAGTGATATTTTACAGATTATAGTTTATCTTGGTGCTGGTATTGCTGTATGTGTGTATTTGTATATCTCTTTGTCTATGGATTTCTCAACTTTATATCAAAGTTTGAATGAAGCAGAAAAATTAAAATATATAGATTTTGAACTAAGTTTTACTAATGAGGGTAAATTTAATATCTTCTCACTCTTAACTGGATATATGCTTTTAAATATAGCAGCCTTTGGTCTTGATCAAGATTTAGCCCAAAGGGTTTTAGCTTGTAAAAATAAAAAAGAAGCTGGATGGTCTCTTTATGGAGCCACTTTACTTAGTATTCCTGTGTCTATGTTATTTTTGAGTATTGGTTTACTTTTATTTTTATATTATCAAGAGCATACAATAAGCCAAAAGTTTGCAGGTGAGGGTATTACGATCTTTATGTATTATATTTTAAATGAGATGCCAAATGGACTAAAAGGTTTTGTAACTATTGGTGCAATCGCAGCAGCTCTTAGTAGTACAAACTCTGTGCTTGGAGCTATGTCTAGTGTAGCTATAGAAGATATCTATAGACCTTATAAAAATGGGCAAGGTGTGGAAGTAAACGATCTTCATTTTGTAAAAGTGGCTCGGGTTATGGTTTTAGTATTTGCTGTGGCTTTATCTCTAATGGCGATTGTGAGTTTTATAGTTCATATCAATTCTGATATCCCTTTAATTAGTTTTGCCCTAGGAGTTATGGCATATGCTTATAGCGGATTACTTGGTGTTTTTGCTAGTGCATTATTTACAAAGCGTGGTAATTCAAAGATGATCCCATATGCACTTTTTATAGGTTTTATAGCCGTTTTATCTATGCAAGGTTATACCTTTGGTGCAAATATTGGATTTGCTTGGCAGTTGGTGATAGGAACTGTCCTTTCATTTGGAGTGATGCAACTTGGAAAAAGATAATTTATATATAGGTGTGATGAGTGGCACAAGTCTTGATGGTATTGATATCTCTTTATGCTCCATAAATGAGGATAAGGTTCAAACTTTACAAAGTAAAGAGTATTCTTATGATCTTGAGATAAAAGAGGATGTTTTAAAGGCTATATCTGAGCCTATATCTTTAGAGTTTATTGGTACTTTAAATCATAAATTAGCACTTATGTACGTAAAAGCTTTAGAGAGTTTTTTTAGTGACTTTGAGATAAATCCAAAATCAATAAAAGCAATAGGTTTACATGGACAAACTATTTGGCACTCTCCAAATAGTTCTTGTCCTTTTTCTATGCAGTTAGGTGATGCTTCACTTGTAGCAAAAAAACTTCAAATAGATGTGGTAAATGATTTTAGAAGTGGGGATGTGGCAAATGGTGGGCAAGGTGCACCTATCGCACCCGCTTTTCATAAGGCTATATTTGATGATAAAAGTACAGCTGTATTAAATCTTGGTGGGATTGCTAATATTACCATATTAAGTGATAGTTTTATAGGTTATGATATTGGTGTGGCAAATATTTTAAGTGACTATTGGATATCTAAACATCAAAATAAAACTTATGATAAAGATGGGGCTTGGGCATCTACGGGAGAAGTAAATGGTAAGCTCTTAGAATTACTTTTAAGCGATCCTTACTTTGAATTAGAAGCACCTAAAAGTACCGGACGTGAGTATTTCAATGCTACTTGGCTTGAAAAGAGATTGGAACTATTTAGTAATATATCTGCTGTAGATGTACAAAGAACATTAATAGAATTTATTCTTATACCGATTGTTGAGGCTTTACAAGATCATAAAATTAATCGTTTGGTTTTATGTGGTGGCGGGGCACACAATGGTTTTTTAGTGAGTAGATTAGCACAGGAATTAAATGGTATCGATGTTATAAAAAGTGATGACTTGGGAATAGATAGTACATTTTTAGAAGCTATAGCTTTTGCTTGGTTGGCTTATAAAAGGGTAAATAATCAAAGTATCGATCTTACAAGTATCACAGGCTCAAAACAGCCATCTATTTTAGGAGCAATTCATGGAAAAGATTAAAGAGTTTTTAGAAGGTACACTATATGAAGAATATTCTATAGAAGTAGCTTCAAGTGATGCTAGTTTTAGACGATATTTTAGATTAAAAAAAGATGATAAATGTTTAATTGTGATGGATTCATCTTTAGAGAAAACATCACTGAAACCTTTTATTGAAATTACTTCACTTTTAAGAAGTGTAGGTGTACATGCTCCAGAGATTTTATATGAAGATATAGAGAAAGGTTTTTTAGTACTTGAAGATCTAGGCTCAGATAATCTACTTGATCATTTAAATGAGAATAGTTTTAAATCCCTTTATAAAAAGTGTATAGATGAGATTATTAAGATGCAAAAGATAGATGCTTCATCTTTACCACTTTATGATGAAGAGTTTTTAAAATTTGAGATGAGTTTAATGCCTGAGTGGTTTTTAGAAAAATATTTAGGAAAAGAGTTAGATTCTAAAGAGATTAAAATCATAGATGATGCTTTTGATCTTATATCTAAAAAAGTCCTTTCTCATCCACAAGAGATATTTGTACATCGTGATTTTCACTCACGAAATATTATGAATTGTGAGCCTCTAGGAATCATAGACTATCAAGATGCTATGAATGGCTCTATTGTGTATGATTTAGTCTCTTTACTTAAAGATTTTTATATTCAGATTGATGAAAAAGATGTGGAAGAATTGGCTTTATATTTTAAAAAGCAAAAGGGACTAGATGTAAGTGATGAAGAGTTTTTAGAGTGGTTTAATTTTATGGGCTTACAGCGTCAATTAAAGGTATTGGGTATTTTTGCTAGATTATATTTACGTGATGGTAAAGATGGATATTTAAAGGATCTTCCGCTTACTTTAGAATATACCTTACAATCATGTGAAAAATATCCAGAACTAAATGATCTTAAAGCTTTACTTTCAAAGGTTGTATTACCATGATAGCTATGATTTTGGCAGCTGGAAGAGGGGAGAGAATGAGACCTCTTACTGATACTACACCAAAGCCACTTCTTTTAGTAAAAGATAAACCCCTTATAGAGTGGCATATAGAAAAGCTTGTGGCTAAAGGATGTAAGACTATTATTATAAATATTGCATATTTAGGTGAGCAGATTATAGAGTATTTAGGTGATGGATCAAATTGGGGGATAGAGATTATCTATAGTGATGAGAGGGAAAGTGGTGCACTTGAAACTGCTGGTGCTATTATCAAAACTTTACCAATTCTAAGTGATCCTTTCATGGTAGTAAATGGTGATATTTGGTGTGATTATGAATTTGATTTAGGTTTTGAATTGGATAATTCCTTGGCTCATCTTATCTTAGTATCAAACCCTGAACATAATTTAAAGGGAGATTTCCTTTATAATGATTCATTTTATACTTTTAGTGGTATAGGATACTATAGTAAAAAGATTTTTGAAAATATGAGTTTAGAAAAACAACCCTTAGGACCTATTTTAAGAGAATTGGCTAGTGAAGGTAAAATCAGTTTTGAACTCCATAAAGGAGTTTGGAGTGATATTGGAACTCCAGATCGTTTAGCTAAGGCTAACACTCTGTAGATATTTAGCTACTGCATCTTCATTATTTGTATAGTTAGATACAAAGCTAGCTATTTTTTTCACATCTTCATGGGCATTTTTTACAGCTACACTGGTTTTTGCTAGATTAAACATGCCTATATCATTTAGATTGTCCCCAAAAACTGTAAAATCTTCAAAGCTGGTTTGTGTTAGCTCATGTACTGTTTGTAAACCATGGGCTTTATCTGCATCTTTATGTAAAAGAGTTAAGAAATAACACCCAAGATAAGCTTCTGGTGCTAGGATATATTTTATCTCATTTTTAAAAATTGTTTGTAGATTATTTTGTAACTCTTCTAGTTGTTTTTTCTCTCCAAAATAAACTAGTTTAAAATTATCCCTCATTGCTCTTATGTTAGAACATTCTTCTAGATTATCATCCCCTTGATATCTAGTTAATAGTTCGCTTTGATGTTTATTTCTTTTTGAGGGATATAAAAATGCTTCATTTAAATTTTGATCTTTTAGTGCCAATACAAAAGGATAGATACCAAGCTTTGCTCCACAGTTGATGATCTCATCTCCCATCTCTTGTGATATTGTTTTCATATCAAGTATCTTTTTATCTGGTGATACGATAAAAGAGCCATCAAGTAAGATCATCGGTATATTTAGATTTAGACCCCTTAGAAATTGTTCACTTTTTTTATAAGTTCTAGCCGTAGCAATACTCATCATATGATTTTTTGACATATCATTCCAAATAGTTTTAGAATAATCACTAATAGAAAGATCATTATATAAAAAAGTATGATCAAGATCAGTTAAAAAAAGTTTAGACATTTATATCCTTGTATTTTAATGGATGGATTTTATGCAAAATTGTATTAATTTTAAATAACTTAAGAAGTTTAGTTAGTTAAAGTTGCTTATTGTAGATTTAATTATTTATTAATAATCTAAATAATTAGAACCTAGTTTTAAAATAGAAACATGAGGAGTTTATCATGCAAGCGAGATTAGATTTAGAACAACTAAAACATGAGTATTTAATAAGTAGATTTGAAAGTGTAATTATAGGTATAGTTAGCACAGAGAAAGAAACTATAAAACAAGCTGTTGATGCACATATATCATTAGGATTTATATGTGATAAACTCAATATCTTATATAAAGATGAACTTGTAAATTCTAAAGGTGAAGCTATTAAAATTGAAGAGAAACATTTACAGAGGATTGTGGATCTTTAGTAATATTCAAAGACTTAAAATTCATTATAACTGAAGAATAGAAAAAGGTAAATCTTTATTATTAATAGAGCTTTGCCTTTTTATTGATTTACTAATATTTTTAGTGTTTAAAGTATTAGTAAATTAATAAAAGTTTTTATAAAATAGACAAATTTGTAGTTAAGGAATAAAATATGAAAAAATTGCTCTTATATTCAACTGTTTTAATATTTAGTTTATTTTTTATTGGCTGTGGTAGTGGGGAATATATACAATATACTGTCTCCAAAGATTTTCAAAAAGCACAAGAATATGTAAAAGATGGAAAGGTGAATTCAGAGAATGAAAATGGTGATACTGCTTTGGATTTCTCTGTAAGAAGTATTTCTACTTTAGGTATTACAAAATATTTTTTAGAAAATGGTGCAAATATAAATCACGTAGGTTATAACAATTATACACCTTTACTTCAATCAATAGAGGAAAATGCAAAGGACTCCAATTTAGAAACAGTTAAGTATTTAATTGAAAAAGGTGCTGATATAAACTCTAAAACTAAAAATAATTGGAATGCACTACATTTAGCTGCAAGATATGGACATCCTAAAATTGTAAAATTACTTCTTGATAAAGGATTAAATATAAATGAAAAGAATATCTATGAATGGACACCAATAAACTTAGCTTCTTTTGGTAATCATCTTGATGTGGTTAAATTGCTTTTAGAGAATGGTGCTTCCCTTGAAATAAAAAATGATGATGGAGAAACACCACTAGATACGGCAATAAAAGAAGGTCATGTTCAAATAGTAAATTATTTTAAAAATCTAGAGAGAGAAAAAAGATTAGAAGAGCAAAGGATAGCAAAAGAAAAGAAAGAAAATGAACTGAAAAATTATATTTCTAAACTTATAGTAGATGGTGATTTTGAAGTTTTAAAAGAGTACACAGATAAAAATCCAAATGCAGTTTATTATATAAGAAATAAGTCTCTACGTTTAGCTCTTACTGGACCAAAAGGTATGAAAGTAGGAGATGTAAGAAAACTGATAAAAGAGGGTAATAGTGAAGTCTTAATTATATCATTGATAAAAAGAGTTGAATCCCCTTATAAGGTGTTCACCTTAGATGAAATAAAAACTCTACAAGGTATGGATTTATCAGATAATGTTATTGCTGCTATGATTGATGTAACTACACAGTTACTTAGGGATGAAAAACTAAAAAAACAACAAGAAGAATTAATTGCTAAACAAGAAAGATTAGCTAAACAACAATCAAATCAACAAACTAAAGTAATCGTAAGAGAAAGAGTAGTTGAAAAAGAATCAAACTCAAACACAGTTGGAGATCAAATAATTCAAACTGTAGGTAAAGAAGTTGGAAAAGAGATAGGTAAAAAACTATTTGATAAGTTATTTTAGGATTTCATTAAAAATAGGCAAAGAGGTTTAAACCCTCTTTGTTTTTACATCCCAAAACTATCTAAAACCTTATTTTCAACGTCTCTTAAAGAGATAAATGGTTTAGTGATATAATCATCTGCTCCATGTGTTTCACACTCTATTAGTCTGTGTTCTGTTGAATATGCTGTCAGCATAATCATTTTTTGAGAAGGGTTTGATTCTTTTACTTCTTTTAATAATTGGATTCCATCCATTTGCGGCATCATGATATCACTTAGTATTAAATCATATTTACCTGTTTTTAGAGTGTTTACTGCTTCTTTTGGATTTGAGTATGTATCTATTTGGAAAGCTTCTCTTCTAGATAAAAACTTTTTTAGCATATCTAGTATATCTTGCTCATCGTCAATTATGGCTATATTTTTCATATATATTTTCCTATTAAAATAGTGTGGGTTTTAATTCAAATTGTTAGGTGATATTATAATATTTGAATTTATTTTATGAAAGTATATATAAAGATTGTTACGCCATTGTCAATTTATGGTTAAAATTTTGTAATATATGTTCCTGTGGCTTGTAAAATATTAAAATCATAATCACTGATCCAAATAGCAATGGCTTGTTTTTTGTCTTTTTCTATAAGATCAGATATGTATGTGTGTGTTTCAAATTTATGGGATTGTAGATCAACTTTCTTTTGAATGTGATTTAAAACTACAAAGTCATGTTCTAGGGTTTTGTATTTATTTTCTCCCGCATTGATTTTTATTTTATAATCAAATCCTAAGATTGCAATATTTAAGATGAGATTTTTATCTTTTATCTCTTTATTATGATATGTGACTTTAGCGTGGGTATCATCTAGGGAAGCTTGTAAAATTCCTCCATATCTCTTTTCAAACCATGGAAAAGATTTATTTGAAAACCATTCTCTGTATTCTCTAGCATTTATAACAAACTGTGGGGTGTATACACTAGATCTATTCCAAATCTCTTTTGAATAGTATCTTTGTCTATTATCATTTGCTTTTTTTGAAAAGATATCTCTCCAGCCTATATAGTTCCAATAGGTCACATGAAAAGCCATAGGGATAAACTCTTTAAATAGTTTTGGATTATCTTTTAGTTTTGAGATCCATTTATCTGCAGGTGGACAGGAATTACATCCTTGGGAGGTGTATAGTTCTATGATATTTACTCTATTTTCACCGGAGCTAAAAGTTTGGTTTGATGCATATAAAAAATTAAAAAATACAAATATAATAAATAGTAGCTTTCTCATATCTAATCCTTATTTTGTATTTTATAAAAATAGTGTGTAGTTATTGTTTATTGTGTGGGTTATATGGATATTTTTTAATGCTCTTTTCGTTATCATTTAATCCTTAAAAATGGAGAATTAAAAACTTTATATGGAAATATTAGAAAATATAGATGAACAATTTGAGCGAGAAAAATTAATAGATACCTTTGCTAGGTATGAGTTGTATTATCATATAGGGCTGGGTAGATTGGTATATATTACTATTCAAGATGTGGATGAGACATATAAAAAACTTGAAGAGTTGGATTTAAAGATTGATTCTATAAAAGTGATAAATACTATATATCAAACCATACTTAGATTTTCAGATCAAGGTGGTTTTGATAAGCGGTTTAAGTATTATATTAAAAGTAGGGCTTTGGGGCAGGCTTTGGAGGATTTTATACAAAATGACAAAGAGTTACATAATCCTGAGGCTTTTGCTGAGCAGATGCATAAAGATATTATAGATGATAAGTTTTTTGATGAAAAGATGAAAGATCAATTTAAAGCTGACTATGATGAGATATATGTATCTTATACAAATCTTGTAAGTGAAGATAAGGCTAAAGGTATAAAAGATAGTGTATTAAAAGCTATGGGGTATTAAAATGGAAGATCTGTATAATGAGATAATAGGCTTTTAATAATAGCTTTAGTAGTTTTCCTACTTGCCCTATTTACCAAAAAAATGGAAAATAAACACAAATAAGTATAAAAATTAAACACCTACATAGATCATTTAGATTGACTTTTTTGCTAAGATTGTAAGCAATAAAGGAAAATAAATGGAACAACTAATATACTCCTCAGTAGGTGTATCTCTTATCATAATCTGGATGATCTTAAATAAAAAAAATATGAATAAACATATTCAAGAGGTATTTGATGAGATCAAACCAAAAGGGGAGATTAAATCAGAATTATCCCTTAGAAACTTCTATTATTATTGTGAAAAAAGAAAAATAGATGTGGATTTTGTTGGTAAGGTTTTAAGTGTTCAATATAATGGTAAAAAAATCATTTGTACTCAAGATGGAGATTTTAGGATGGGTAGAACCATTCTTACTGTTAAAAAGAAATAAAAGAGGTGATTTCCTCTTTTTTATAAAAAACTACAAAGTTATAAAAACTATTTTTATCTAAAATACTACTCCAATTTAGAAATTTTCATGCTATTAATTTATTGATATTTATAATTTTAAATATTTTTTGTAATGGCTTTGTAATAATTTAGTGCTTAAAAATCATAAATAAAATGATTTAGTAAACTATATCTAGAAAAAAAGCTTATAAAAGATTTAAAGAAAATTTTAAATATTATTAATTAAGAATTCTTTACTTAAGTTTAAAAAAATAAAAAATTAGGGACCCTAAAACAACTTTTTTAACTTACAATATGTTCCATTACATGAAAAAGGGATAAAAACATGAGAAAATCACAAGCAAAAAAAGAAGAAGTTGTTGATTCTGAAGAATCAAAAGTAGAAGAAACTCCAGAGGTAAAAGCTACAGAATCTACTGAAGAAAATACTGAAGAGCCTAGTCAATCAGAAGCACAAGAAGAAATTACTGAACCTACACCAAGTATTCATCTAGATAAAGCAAACCAAATAGTAAAAGAGCATACACTATATAGTATGGGATCAGGTATTTTACCAATTCCAGTAGTTGGACTTGTGGGAGTTTTAGGTATTCAAATAAAAATGATAAATGAATTATGTAAAGAGTATGAAGTAGAGTTTAAAGAATC
>CAYFGQ010000083.1:0-13090 GCA_964342525.1 uncultured Arcobacteraceae bacterium | reverse complement strand
TTATAAGTTAAATTATCCTCAGCCACATCATCCACATATTGAAGCAATGAAACACTAAGATTTACATCTTCCTCCGTATTTACGGTTTGACTCATAGCAATAGGTGCATCATTTACCGAATTTATTGTGATAGTTACATTTACTTCATTTGAATATAAAGATGTTCTATCTGCTACTTTATATGTAAAATAATCTACACCATGATAGTTTGCTTTAGGAGTATATCTAGCAACTCCACTACTATTAATATCAACACTACCATAAGATGGCTCTTTTGTAATAAGAATAGAGTTTTTATTAAGATTATTATCCTTATCTGTATCATTAGCCACAAGATCAATAATAGCAATATTATCTTCATCAATTGTACTATTATCTAAAACTGCTATAGGGGAATCCACCTCATCAGTAATAGTAATAATAGCTTCAACACTATCACTAGCTCCCTCATCATCACTAACATTAAGCTCTAGAGTATATCTTTGCTTTTCATAAGCATTTAAACTTTTAGCTACACTTATTTCACCACTTGAGCTATTTATCTTAAAGTCATTATTTGTATTTCCGCTCATAATAGAATATGTAAGAACCTCAGCGTTTCCTATTAAATCTACACTTGGGCTTATTCCATCCTCATCTACTACACTTACATTTCCAACACTATCATTTATATTGGCATTTTCACTTATTACATATGAAAGGGATGATTGCCCTTTTAGATCAAACTTCGGAGTATCATTTACATTAGATACAGTGATTTTAAAGTTTTGAGTGTTATTTAGATCCCCATCACTTACAGATAAGTTTACATCATAAACTCCACTTACATTAGCATTTCCCTCTAAAGAAGTTTCATCTGCAGATAAGGTTCTTATTCTATGATTAAATGAGTCTACCATGTACAGTTTTTTATCTGTTTTATTAAATCTAAGATCAAAGACTGTACTAAATTGTGTACTTAAAGGATCATCACTATCTTTAAAACCAAACTCATTAGAACCAGCAATAGTAGAGATGATCCCATTAGTATCTATTTTTCTAATAAAATTACCTCCAGAAAAATACAGATTTCCATTATCATCAAATTCTAATGATATAGGGAAACTTATCTTAGCATCTTTTGCCAATCCTCCATCTCCACTATATCCTGCTTCTCCTGTACCTGCAATAGTTGATATAATACCTGTAGTTTTATCTATCTTCCTAATTCTATTATTTATCCTATCTGCAAAATAAATATCACCTTTTGAACTTATTGCAAGTTTATAAGGATTGAATATACTTGCTTCTTTTCCTGAGATATTATCCCCATTATAAGACTCTATCCCATTTCCAGCTAGTACATATACTTTATTATCACTTTTATCTACTTTGATAATTTTATCTGTTTGAATATCACTTAGATATAGATTACCTGCATCATCAACCCTAATACCATTTAATTTTTTAAATTTTGCATCACCTTTATATATATTATCTAGAGTATCTCCCTTTCTTCCATAACCAGCCACAATAGAGACTTTTTTGGACGTAGCATCAATTTTTTTAACACAATATCCATACTTCTCTACAATATATATATTTCCAGATGAATCCACATCCATTCCTGTAATATCTACAAAACCCGTATTTAAAGCTAAATCACCAGTATTTTTACAACTAGTAACCCTTTGTCCATTACCTGCAATTGTTGTTATTTGACCTGATGATTTATCGATTCTTTTTATCTTATAATCACTTGAAGCATATAATAAGTTTCCATCAATATCAAAAGCAATTGCATATGTATATCCAATAGAGGTATTATCTTTATGGGCATCATTTCCAATACTAGAACTTCCATCTCCAGCATATGTAGCTACATTACGCCCACTTTTTAGTTTAAGCCATGATGGGTAATCTCCACTTATACTTAGATCTTTACTATCCACATCACTTACATTTGGAGTATAGGTATATTTATTGTTCTCTACAATAGTTGTTATTCCTGAAGAATTAAATACTGGTGCTTCATTTACATTTTTGATATTCACTGTGATTTTTTGTTGTGCACTTGTATTTGTCCCATTATCACTTACTATTACAATTACACTATAAGTGTCTTTAGTTTCATAATTTGGATCTTCTTTAAAAACAAGTACACCATTTTCATCTATTGTAAAACTATTGTTATCATCCCCATTTAATACATAACTTAGATCACCACTAGAACCTGAAGTGCTTATGGTTGTAACACTAGAATTACCCTCAAGTACTTCTAATGAAGTGATATAATTTCCACCATCACTTGTAATACTTATATCATTTGTAGAACTATCCGTAACACTTACACTTATAGTTTGTGTACTAGAACTATTTTTTGCATCCTTTACTCTAACTCTTACCTCATAGATATTATTACTATCTGTATCTGTTGGTGCTTCATAGTTAGGTGCACTATTAAAACTCAATACCCCAGAATTACTATCAACTTGAAATTTAGAACCATCCAAATCATCAATTATAGAAAAAACAAAGGGCGTATCATTTTCCTCATCACTTGCTGTTATGGTTGTAACACTAGTAGTATTTTCCACAATGGAAACACTAGCTGTTGCTCCACCACCATCAGAAGTGATTTTAGGTGCTTTATTTAAATTTTGTGGTAAAAATGTCCCATATATACTAAGACCTGAACCACTTAATTCTTTTGCATTGCCTAGACTACTAAAACGCAGTTTTTTATCACCACTAGAAGAGCTTATACCTTCAATTCCATTTATTTGGGAAGAAACAGTAACTATTCCCAATAAGGTAGAAGAAAATAAGGCGAACGCTATTATTAGCTTTATTATATTCATTATATATCCTTAGTCAATCGCCTAATTTATTTTATATTTATCCCATTTGCTTCTAATGCCTTTTTAATAGCACTTAATTCAGACTCCATATTATCTATCTTTGATTTTAAAGAGTTTATCTCCTCTTGTTGTTCTTGTATCGCATCTACAGCAACTGTAAAAATCATATCATATGAAACAGATTTAAAATCATCCACCTCTTTTGATTTTACAATGATCTCACCCACTGGTCTTTGATCTTTTGTTGTATAAGTTTGCTCTTTTATCTCATCACCATTTTTTACTAAAATGGTATATGTCACACCATCTTCAAACTCTACTTTTTCAAATGGTTTTAAAATAGGAATAGATCCTTTTCCTGTATTTACAGCCTCAGGAAGTACTTTCTCTACTTCTTGAGCGATAAATCCATAGTTTTTTCTTGAGCCATATGCTATTTCATCTTTTTTCTTATAATGTACAGGGTTTAATTTTTCTAATGTTTTTAAAGAGTTTTTAATAGGAGAGATCTCTTTTTTTATTCTCTTATCGGATACAGATATAAAAGAGTCTCTTGTAACTATTGCATATTGAACATATACCCCAACATTATCAGATAAAGTATCACTAGAAGACTCTTTTATTGCAGCAGCACCATTATGATTAAAATACTCATACCCCTCACCTGAATTCTCACCAGGTATACTTGAAGATAGGCTTCCTCTAACATCCAATTTACCATAACTAGGAGATGTTGTTCCTATACCAATACGACTTGCACTAATATATGCTGAAGAATTTATATTACCACTTACACTTCCACCTGATTTTGATAATTTTGTATCTGCATAAGCTTTTATACTTTGTTGTGTTGCTAAAGCTGTATTTGAATTGGATGACATACTATCATCATCTGATACAAATGTTACCCCTGTACCACCTATATTTATACTATCTGAAGTAATTTGTCCTGTTGTTCTTAAAGTACCACTTACATCTAAAGTATATGATGGAGTACTAGTCCCAATTCCAACCCTATTAGTACCACCATTAACAAATAACATATTTTGATTTGCATCCGATTCTACTCTAAAATCTACATCAAGACCACTATCATTAATATTTACTTTTCCTAGCTCTGTAGATAAATATATATCTGTATTATTTAAATATACTCTAAATTGGTTATCCTCTCGCCATCCAAAAAGATCATCCCTATCTGCTCCTGATGAAATATATTTTTTACTAGTAAGATTAAGACTACTACCTAAAGTTAATGCACCAGTAACAGTTCCACCAGTTAGAGGTAAATAGTTTCCTCCTCCAACAGATGCTACTTTATTATCCACATAAGCTTTAATACTTTGTTGAGTTGCTAATGCTGTAGAGGAATTAGATGACATAGTATCTTGATCAAGAACAGATCTTGTAGCCATTTTACCATTTAATTGAGTTTGAATATTTGAAGTTACACCATCCACATAATTTAGTTCAGCGACAGTTGATGTTAATCCACTTAAAGTAGTTGCACTTGATGCTTTTCCAGAAAAATTTGTTGCATATAATGTATTTGAATAAGGGTTATATCTTAAATTAGTATCCATACTTAACCCTTTATTACCAGCTGTAGCATTAGCTGTAAAAGTTAAATATCTACTTGTATTTGTAGCATCATCCCTTGAAATATTAATATTACTAGCACTTGCAGCGTTTCCTGAAGTATTCTGATTACCTGCTATATTTACCCCAGGAAGGTTTATATTTCCACTTCCATTAAAACTTACTCCACCTATAGTTCTAGATGTTGCTAATTTTGTTGCTGTATTTGCTTGTCCATAAAAATATGTAGCAGTTAAACCATTTGTAGAAGGGTTATATTTTAAACCACTATCCATATTTAGTCTTCTATTACCAGCTGTAGTATTATCTATAAAAGTTAAATACCTATTTGCACTTGTTGATTCATCTTTTTCAACGTAAAGATAATTTGCATTCGTTGCTGTTCCTGAAAAATTTGTTGCATATAAAGTATTTAAATATGGATTATATTTTAAATCACTATCTGCCCTTAATTTGTTATATCCACTACTTGAAGTATGAGTAAAAGCCAAATATCTATCAGTATTTATAGTATTATCTTGTGTTATATAAGATTCTACTACTACATTTGAACTACCATCAAATGATTTTCCATTTATTGTTCTTGCCGTAGCCAATTTATTTGCAGTTGATGCATTTCCAGATAAAGTACCAGTAACATTTAAATCACCAGTTATTTTAGTATTACCAACCACATGTAGTTTTGAATTACTATCTGGGCTACCAGTTCCTATACCAATATTTTCTAATCCAGCATCAGCCCAAAATAAATAACTATCAGTATCCCCTCTTATATTAAAATTTAAATCTATAGAATTTACATTAAAATATGTACCATTACTATTCATATAAAGTCTATTCTTCCCATCATAAAGATGGACAAAGTTATTATTTGTATCCCAACCATAATAGTCATTAATATCATTAGCATTTCTTATATACTCACCATTATTAATTAATATATCCCCTGTTATAGTCCCACCAGTTCTATTCAACTTATTATTAAACTGAGTTTGAATATTAGAACTTACTCCATCTAAATAATCAAACTCTGTTGCTGTCACTCCAGTATTATGTAAATCATCTAAATAATTTAGTTCTGTTACACCTCCTGTATATCCATCTAACTTATCTAATTCAGCAGCTGTTACACCTCTATTATGTAAATCATCCAAATAATTTAATTCCGTAGATCCACCAGTATATCCATCTAATTTATTCAATTCCGTTATTGTGGATGTTAAACCGGTTAGAGTTGAATGGCTATGATTAGAATCTGCTTTTGCATCTAAAGCACCCTGTAGTCCTGTTATATTTGAGATAGTATGTTCATGAGAATCATTAGCAACACTAGCACTTAAAGTGACATTTGAAGTTCCATCAAAACTAACACTTCCACTAAGATCACCACTAAGGGTGATATTTCTTGCATTGCTTAGTTTATCAGCACTTGCAGATTTTTCAGATTCTTGAGATTTTTTTGCATAAGCTACAGAGATTAGATCTTGTGATCCAAGATCTGTATAGTTTGTACCATTGTCCTTATCTATCTCCACTTTTAGTTTATAATCATCACTCCAAACCACACTACTCCATAAACCAGAAGATGCTGTTTTAGTTCCACTTCCTATTTTATATGAGAAAAACCCTTTATCTGTTGTACTTACAGAATCTTTTGTTTCTTGATAAACAATTGAAGTACCATCACTTTGATAAATAGTAAATCGTAAAGATATACTTTTGTTTGTTATTGCAGAACCATTATCAAAAGCTATACCTTGATACCCTATATAGGATGAATCAGCATTAGCACTATTTAAAGAATATAGTGTTAAAGCTACTACAGCCGATAGCTTTATTTTCTTATTTATTTTCATTATTCTTTTCTCCCCAATTGTTATTGACTTTAAAATTTTCTACTATTTTACAAAAGGACGCGTTGCATTGGCGTGATAAGATATAAATGACAGTTCACGTTTTTTATCACGTTTTTTTGATATAATCTTTTTTTATTATAAAAGGCAAAAGATGAATAAAATAATTTTATTATGTTTAATTATTCCACTATTTCTAAATGCAAGATCTTGGCAAGAGATAAAAGAAAGTGGTGTTTTAAAAGCTGGTGTTAGGGATTCTACTTTATTGGTTTATAGACCAAATGATATAAAAAACCCTGGTTTTACATATGAGATGTTAAAAGATTTTGCAGATTTCCATAAACTAAAACTTGAACTTAAAATAGTACCTAAGTTTGTAGAGTATTGGAAAAAAGATGGTATAAACCTAAATAAAACAAAAGAGATCGCAACCCCTGATATCTATGATCACATAGACCTTGCAGCAGAAATCTTTACAATTACAAATAGAAGAAAAGAATTACTAAACTTAATTCCATATATTGATAATGTTGAACTATTTTTTGGAGCAAAAAATGACAACTCTAGAAAACTTGAAGATCTTATTGGAAAAAGTATAATTACATACGAAGCGATGATATTCTCTAAAATCTTAAAAAAAGAACTTAAAAAGAAAAACATACCATTTACTACTAAATATCTAAATTTAAAAGATGGAAATATAATTACTCCCAAAAGAAGTGATTTAGATGAAAATCTTGTAAATATTTTTCTTGTTCCATTAAATATAAAAGAGAGACGTTTTGCATATAAACCTGTGGCGAAATCTCAAATAGAAGTAGGGATAAATGATGGTATTGCAGTGATACTTAAAATCTTTGAAAATAGTTATTATAGAGAAAAACTAAAACCTCTTTTTCCTATACAAGAGAAAAAATCTCAATTGGCATGGGCAAGTGAATATAAAAATAAAGAGCTAAATAAAAAACTAAAAGAGTTTTTCCTATACGATAAAAAAACAGGCAATTTTTCTAAAAGACTTAAGAAGTATATAGGAATGAGTGAAGAAGAATATAATAAGCTAGTAAACATGATAAACTAAAATGAGCATACAAAAAAAGATTTTATACTCAATACTTATCATTTTTACTATTGTTTATTCTTTAAGTACTTGGTTTTATTATATTCATTTTGAAAAGTCATTAAAAGAATCCTATAAAAACCAAGTAAACCAAATCAATAAATATCTATTACAAGATATAAAAGAGCTTGATAAAAGATATAAAACTCTTATAAAAACACTAAATGAGGATAATGATGTGGCATCACTATATTATCATATTCCATGGTTAGTCACTATTTCAAAAAAAACTATGGAGAAAAACTTTAATATAATTTTTAAAAGATACCCTTTTTTAAAAAAGGTAACATTTTATAATGATAAAGAAACTATTTTAAACTTAGAATCAAAAACAATAAATACTGATAATATCTCCACAATTAAATATGAAAAAGAGCTTGATTATAAAGGGGCAAAAATAGTATTTGAAATCGATTTGATTGGCTTTATACAAAACCACTTAAAAGAAAATAATATACAACAACCATCTTTCATCTATTTTCAAAATAAACAAAACTCTTGGATCATAAATACAAACTCATATGTAAATTATACTTATGATGATATATCTAAAGAGCAAATAAAACTAGATAAAAAAACATATATCCTATCAGAAGAATCCAGCCTTGATGATTTTACTTTAAAAAGTGCCCTCTCCTTAGGTAAAATCCATGAAGGATTAAAAAATATCCTTTATAAATTTATAATAGCTTACCTATTTAACGCAATAGCAATATTTATAATCGCTAGATATCTTTCATCATTTATTACAAAACCATTAAATAGTTTAGAAAATGCATCAAAAAGGATTATTACAGGGGATTTTTCAAAGATTGATTATAAAAGTGAAGATGAAACAAAAAATGCTATTTTAGCATTTAATCTTATGAGTAAAGAGATTCAATCTTATACTAAAAATCTCCAAGAAGAGGTAAAAATAAGAACAGAAGAGTTAGAATATATCAATAATAATTTAGACAAAAAAATCAAAAAAGAAGTTGCAAAAAATCAAGAGCAAGAAAGATTGATATTTTTTCAAAGTAAGTTAGCCACTATGGGAGAAACTATAAATATAATTGCTCACCAATGGAGACAACCAATATCAATAGTAAGCAATCATTTATCAAATATGCAGCTTAAAATAGAATATAAAAAACAATACAATGAAAATGAACTATTAGATTCAATAAAAAAATCCCAAGATGGATTAAAATACATCTCTTCAACTATATCACTATTTCAAAGTTATTTAAAACCAAAAGAGAACTCAACAAATGAAACCTTTGAATTATGTGATACCATAAATAGATCAATTAAACTATTTGATCCCATTTTAAAAAAATATAACATCCAAATAATAAAAAATATGCCAAAATACCTTAAAATAAAAGGAAATCAAGAATACTTTATACAAATACTAATGGTTTTGATGAATAACTCAAAAGATGCCATTATAAAAAATAAAATAGAAAACCCTTTTATCAAACTTACTATAAAAGAGCTTGAAAATAAAATTATTTTAAATCTAGAAGATAATGCAAAAGGTATCAAATTAAAAGAAAATATCTTTGATCCTTATATCTCAGGGAAAAATAGTACAGGACTAGGTTTATTTATAGCCAAAAATATAATTGATAAAATTTTCAATGGTGAAATCTCTTATGAAAACACCAAAGATGGAGTGAAATTCTCCATACATTTACCAATAAAAGAAAGAGACTAATGATAAAAAAGATTTTTATAATACTACTTATATTTTTAACAAACATATATGCCAAAAATATAATACTTACAGAAAAAACAAAAAACATAGAGATCGATGAGATCTATTTTCTAGAAGATCAAAACTTTAAACTCCAAGAGATAAAAAACAAAAACTTTTCTATCTTTACAAAAGATAGAAATAAGATGTTTCGTTTTGAATTTAAACCTACTTCTACATATTGGATAAAATTTGATATAAAAAACCAAGAAGATTTCTCTTTAAAAAGAAATATCTATATTGATTATCCTGATATACGTTATATTAATTTCTATGAATATGATAAAAACAAAGATAAATTTTCAAGTATTAAACACAATACTACTGTAAAAAGAGTTTTTAATGCAGAACTAAGCCTAGAAGCAAATGCCAGTAGAACTATTTTTATTAGACTAGAAAACCACCTTGCTCCAACAGTTTTTAATCTATATATCTTATCTCCACAAGAACTATATCTAAAAGAAAACTCTATAGTAATTATGCATGGGATTTACGTGGGTATGATGATCCTTGCTATTATATATTTCATATTATCTTTTTTTATTATGAAAAAATTTGTTTTTATAATGTATATGATTCATATTTTGTGTTTAATTCTATTTCAATTATTTGTACAAGGATATCCAAAGCTTTTTATAGATGATTTAGTACTTTTAGATCAGTTAAAAATATTTGTTGGTTTTGTCTCAGTAGCCTCATATACTCTATTTACAATCTATTTTTTAAAAAGCTCTGAGAATAAAAAATATATAAATACACTATATTTTGGTCTTTTATTACTTTTTACCCTTTTGATACTTTATATGTATGAATTAATATCACCTGAGCCTTTTTCACTACTTGTGATCTTGATATATTTAACTATTATCTTCTTATCTTTTAAAGAACATCAAAAGAAAAATCCATATGCACTAAATATATTTTTCTCTGCAATTATTATAATAATTGGTATCGTACTTCATGCATCGTCTATAATTTTTCAAGTTATTGAATTATATAGCTTTTTACTATATTCACTATCTTATTCAAATCTATTAGAAGTTATTATCATACTTTTTATGTTTGTAACATATGTGAAAAAGACCCAAGAAGATAAAGAAAAAATGCTTTATGAAAAACTCCAACTTGAAAAAAACTTTTCTAGAAAACTTACACAAGAAGTAAGAGATAAAACAAAAGAATTAGAATATATCAATAAAAACCTCGATAAAAAGATCAAAAAAGAAGTGGCAAAAAACCAAGAGCAAGAAAGATTGATATTTTTTCAAAGTAAACTTGCAACTATGGGAGAGACTATAAATATCATAGCCCATCAATGGAGACAACCAATATCGATCATCAGCAATCACCTATCAAATATGCAACTAAAAATAGAGTATAAAAAACAATACAAAGAAGAAGAACTATTAGAATCTATAGAGAAGTCTCAAGATGGTTTAAAATATATCTCTTCTACCATCTCACTATTTCAAAGCTATTTAAAACCAAAGGAAAACTCAACAAATGAAACCTTTGAGTTATGTGATACTATCAATAGATCAATAAAACTATTTGATGCTATCTTAAATAAGTACCAAATAGAGATAATAAAAGAGATGCCTGAATACTTCAAAATAAAAGGAAACCAAGAGTATTTTATACAAATATTAATGGTTCTATTAAATAACTCAAAAGATGCAATCATAATTAAACAAATAAAAAACCCTTTTATAAAATTTACAATAAAAGAGAATAAAGACAAAATCATATTTACATTTGAAGATAATGCAAAAGGTATCCATATGAAAGAAAATATTTTTGATCCTTATATCTCAGGAAAAAATAGTACAGGACTAGGATTATTTATAACAAAAAATATAGTAGATAAAATTTTCAATGGTGAAATCTCTTATGAAAATACTAAAGATGGAGTTAAGTTCTCCATACATTTACCAATATAGGACAAAAATGCAAAACATACCAGATAAACTAAAAACAAAAAATATTTTATACGCTGAAGATGAAAAAGAGCAACAACTAGTTATAGAAGAAACCCTAAGATTCTTTTTTAAAAATGTATTTATCGCTTCAGATGGAGAAGAAGCCCTACAAATAATAAAAGAGGAACAAATAGATATCGCTATCTTAGATATAGAGATGCCCAAAATAGATGGTCTAGAGGTAGCAAAACAGATAAAAGACTCAAATATAATGATCATCTTCCTAACAGCATACAGTGATCAAAAATACCTTTTAGATGCCATAAGAATAAAGGTTGAAGATTATCTTATCAAACCTTTTAATCTAAATGAATTTATTAATATCTTTAAAAGAGCATATAAAGATACCATACAAACAGATAAAATACATAAAATAAAAGATTCCCATATCTTTTATGAAAAATCAAACATAATAGAAAGCTCTGAGGGAAAGATAAAATTAGGAAATAAAGAAGCTCAACTTTTAAAGCTACTATTACAATATTCACCAGATATTTTAACAAAACAGATTATTGATGAAGAGATTTGGAACTATGAAATGACAGAAAGCTCCTATAGGAGTTTAGTAAAAAATCTTAGACAAAAAATTGGTAAAGAACTTATCTCAACCATATCAGGAATAGGACTAAAAATAAATATATAAAAAATCCATTATTTAATTTTTATATCTTTTTACTATACTTCTAAAAAAGAAACACAAATAGGTAAAAAATGAGCGAAGATAAATATATAGTTTATAAAATAAAAAATGAAAACAAAATATATATACATAAAGATGAGTTATATAGCTATGGACTTAAATATGATTCAAAAGAGCAAGTATATAAAAATAAATATGCCCTAAGTAGCATAGAAGAGAAAAATATCACAGAGTTTTGTGATAGGTATGATTATTCACTTAGTAAAAGTGAAGAGATCATCAAAGATGAAAAAGATAAATACAAAAAAAGATTTAAACTAATAAGCCACAATAAAAACATATACTCTATCCTAAATAGAAGCTCACAGATTTTTCCATATACTATCACTACAAATAGTGAAGCAAGCCTAGTAAGATTTAATATCGTAGATAATACAAAAGGGGAACTTATCTCCATAGTAAGAGAACCCACAAATGATAATAGACTCTTCTTTTTGATGCAAGTTTTATCCATAGAGTTTGAAAAGATACAAGCTATAAATGAAAAAATAAATCTAAAAGAAGTATTTGATATGCTTTCATCCCTTTTAGATATATATAGCTCCTCAGTAGAAGAGCAAATGAAAGTAAAACGCTTTAGACTAGCAAAAATAAATGAACTACTAAAAAAACAAGAAAACCAAGGTAAACAAAAGATATTTCTTATAAATGCAGTTAGAGGATACTATTGGGAAACAGATTTTTTCCTACACGTACCCACAAAAAAGATCTATAGCTCCCATAGTGATAATATCATTGACTATGATCAAGAGATGAAAGTATGGAACTTCATATATGATAATAAATCCTTTATCTGTAAAAGAAGAAGACCAAGTATGGAAGAGAGATATATAGGAAAAAGGATCAAAGTAACTACAAGTGATGGTTTTACATCATCTGTACCAATTGTAAAAATAAAATATATAGATTCTTTAGATAAATATGCCCTAACCATATACAATGGTAAAAAAAATCAAGAGATCCCAAAAGTATTTAGCAAAGAAGCTATAGAAGATATGGTAAAAAGTAATAGATAAAATTTTAAATTATTACTCAAACCAATAAAATATCTTAAAAATATTTCTAAAACTCAATATAAAAAATCAAAACAAAACTAATAAAACCCCTCACTAAAGCCTTTATCTTGGGCTTTAGCACAATACTTACTAAACTTAAATAATTATTAATTATAAGCTAATATTTAGAAATGTATGTCATAATTTTAAAAGATAAAAAATGATTCAAAGGATATAAGATGGTAGTAAACACAAACGTT
>CAYFGQ010000082.1:0-13304 GCA_964342525.1 uncultured Arcobacteraceae bacterium | reverse complement strand
ATAATTTTGATGAAAAAGGTAAAGAAATATTAGAATCATCAAATGGAATTATTGGAATTACAGTTAAACTTTTTGCACAAGATATATTAGATAAGTATTTTATAAAAATAAAAGATAAGAAGTTTGAAAATAATGGATTAAAATCATTTTTAGAAGCATCTTTTAATCAAGCTGAAAAATCAATCATATACATAGAAAATCAATTACCTAAAACTGGTGATTTAAATATGTTAAAAACATATTTTAATATTATGATTTCTAATATGGAAGAAGATTTTTTAAATAACTTAATAAAAGAGATTGAAAACTCTTTTTCCATCAATTATTTACATAGTTACCCACCAATTGTATTTGTTAGAAACCTTACTGAAGAGATGTTAAGGAATTTAGATTTAAATGACGATATTTTAGATGATTTTGTTAAAGATTATAATAAGAATATAGAATCCAACTTATTTAACTATTTTACTGAAGATGAATATAAAGAATTATACGAAAATTTTGAAGGTTTTAATAGAGAGAAAAATGAATTAGAATTTTTACAAGATATGGAAAGATTAAATAGAATTGGTTTTAAAACAAATGAAAATTTAAAATATATGAAAACTTTTGCTAGTTGGAAAGGAGTTAGTGAATATAAAAATTTTGAAGAGGAAGAAGAACATACATATGATGATATCATAGAAATAGAATCAGAATTAGTTCCTATTGAAAATTTACTTAATATATATTTTGATAAATTTAAAAAAGATATGACAATCAAAAAAATTGCATTTGTTATTTCTGACTTTGGTAAAGGAAAGTCTACTTTTTTAAAACAATATGCTAGTAGTTTGGCCACAAGTTATCTGCAGCGTGGAAATAGTGAATACTTTCCAATATATTTTAATTTAAAGCATTTTAATAGTAAAAATTATAAACCTGATCATGTTTATGGAATAATAGGATCATATTTGGCTGTAGAATATGGTATAAAAATTGAAACTGATTATTTTAAATCAAAAAAGTATATTTTTCTAGTTGACTCTCTTGATGAAAGTGGCGAATTAGATAAAAGAAGTATAGAAAATGTTATTAGCTCTATTACAAAGATACAAACCTTGGATTATGAAAATTGTAGGGAAAATAGAATTATTATTACAAGTAGACCCATAGATGATGGTTTATATCAAAATTTAAATGAATATGAACCTTATATATTAAATGAAGATACAAATCAAGCAGAAAATGCTTTTATCTCCCTACATGGGTTTAAATCATCACAATTTAATGAGTGGTTAAAAGATTCAATTTCCAATTTAGAAATTGATTTAGAAGATTTATCAAGTTTTTCTAAAGACTTGGTTGATAAGTTATTTCAAAATGAAAATGTTTATGAAGTTATTTTAAATAAAAATCTACTAAAAAGTAGTGAATTACAAAGACCAATATTTGCATATATGATATATAAACTTATAATAGAAAATGTTGATTTTTCACATATAGAAAAAATAGGAATATATTTATCTTTTTTGAATATTTTAACAAAAGATGCAAAACATGAAAATGATGTAAATTATAGTGTTAATTTGTCAGATGAATTTAGCTTTAGAAATATATTACATTATATCTCCGTATTGTGGATTAAACAAAAGGAATTAAATAATTCTTCAAGTTTAGCAAAAGAAGACATATGTAAATCTATTAAGGGGAAAATACCAACTAATGCTATAGATGAAGAATGTAAAGATATTAATGGTTTTAAATTTTTATCACATTCTTATTTTGGAAATGATGGGGATACATTATATTTTAATCACCAGTCCTTTGCTGAGATGCTATTGGCAGAATATTATTTAAAAGTATTTATAAAATATTCATTAGATAATAATGGTGATTATGTTGAAAAAACGAGAATTCTCCTTACTATTGGTACTCCAACAGATCAGACAATGGTATTTTTTAAAGAATTATTAAAACTTTTAAAAGACTCTACAAATGAAACTGATATTTTTGTAAATAAAAAAAGAGAAATGCTATTAAAATTTTTAGTTTCTTGTTGTATTCAAAAAAATAATAGAATAGTTTGTAATAAACTTTACCATAGATGGTATTCAGATTATGAAGAAGAAATATTAAAAGGTAATGATAAAACAAATGAACTTATCTCTAATTGGCCAATTTCAACTGATGTAATAAATAAAATAACTTATTTAGCAAAAGATATAATATGTCAAGAAAATACATTAACTTTTAGTAAAGTCAAACAAGAGAATTCCGTATATGATAATGAAGTATGTATATTTAGTAAAAGTTTAAATCAGATATTACCTGATATGGATAAATGGATTTCTCTTGTTGTTGGTAATATTTTAATGAATCAAATAAAATCAAATGATGAGGAATGTATTTTTTTTAATTCTTTATTTACATCATACTTTAATCATTTTCAAATAATTAAGAATTGGAATTTACATAATAATTCGAGTGCTCCTCTTTGGGCAAGGGATATGTTTATTGGCTTAAATATGGAAGAATCTGATCTTTTTTATAATTTAAATGATTTAAATATAAATTCTATAGATTTCTCTTATTCAATTTTAAAAGACATAAGTTTTCCAAATTCAAATCTTTATGGTGCAAAATTTAATTATTGTAGTTTTTCCAATGTAGATATGTCGTATGCAAATATTTTTGATATTAGAATTAATAATATTAAAAATATAGATAATCTAAATTTATCTAATAGTAATATCATGGGTGGTGTAACCATACCTATAGAAATTTGTATGTTATTAAGTGCAGGCTCAAATACAAGAAGAACTAAAGAAGAATATGAATTTGATGGAGATTTCAATAGGTTTTCTCTCATGCTAAGGGGGGTTATTGAATATTTATTTAAAGAAAAACTAATTACAAAAAAAGAACTCCTTACATATTTTGTTTTTGAAAATAAAGATGAACAGCTTAAATATAAAAAACTTATTTCATCATTAAGAATAAAGAAATAATTTTCTGATGAAATGAGTTATAAATGAAAGGTAACTCATATTTATAATAAATAAAGAAATTTTCTAAAATAATTTATTGAGGACCTTTTAGCGACTTTTAAAGGGTAGGATGAAACTTCATTCAAATTTCATTAATTAAGGAGAGAAATATGGGTTTAAGTAAAACCTTAGTAGGACTAGCTCTTACAGGTGCCATTACAGCACAAATAGCTAATGCTGGTGATAATTCAAATAATGATTTGACTTGGAAACTTCCACCAGATATTGTAGAGCCAAATAAGATCACTACAAAATCATTACAATATGCTTTTGATGTATTTTCTTGGGAGAGCTTTATCGCTTTAAACTGGCCTGCAACAAAAAAAGGTATGCCAAATAAAAAGAAAATGATAGGTAAAGATGCCATAACAGTTTGGGAACAATGGCCTCACACGACAGATATCTTTAAGCCAGGTGGTGTAAAGCCAGATCCATGGGGTTCACCTATTGATACACAATATTGTACAAATCTAAAAAAGAAAGATTTAAAGGAGAAAAAACTTTTAAGACAGATCAAAAAAGTTTCACCAAATCTTCTTATTCTAAATCAAGAACCAATGGATACTGGACCAGTAATTGATCAAAATGGACAATATCTACAATATGAGATAAATCTTGGTAAAAGTATGTTTGATTATATAGTAGATAATGAACTTTATAATGTGGAAGGTCAACAAAAGTTTGATAAAGCAGGACATATGGTTGATTTTGCTTCAGGTGATAGAAAAACAGGTAAAACTGGTGCTATTATGGTAAAAGCAGCATGGAAGATTTTAGATAAAAAGGAAGATCGTTCAAAATTTCATACAGTAGATGCTGTTATTTGGAATAATCCAGCAGAAAAAGGTGATGGTACATGTAGAATTGAGACAGTTGGTCTAATTGGTCTACATATTGCAACTAAAACAAAGAGTGCTCCTCAATGGGTTTGGTCAACTTTTGAGCATGTTGATAATGCACCTACTGAAGCTACTATAAAAGAGGAGTGTAGAGATAATAAACACTTCAGTCTTTATAATTGTAATGAACAAGATAGAGCAGTAAATAAAGTTCCAGCACAGCCATGGGATGCTAGCAGACCAGGGCAAACTCCTACACAAGTAGCAAGGGTAGTTCCTCTTACAGATGAGACTAAAGCTTTAAATAAAAGATACCAAGATAAATTAAGAGCAATTGATCCAAAAACGCCATGGCAAAACTATATGCTTATTAGTACACAGTGGCCAACTAGAGCTGGAGATCCAACAAGTTTTCAAAATCCAGATCCACAAGGAAGTCCTGCACCAATGGTTTTAGCAAATACTACACTAGAAACATATACACAAGGTACTATTCCTCAAATTGGTACATCATGTACAGAGTGTCACTTTAGAGCTACAAGTCGTATAGGAAAATGGACAGACTTTACATATACTTTAGGTATGGCTTATAAATTAAATGAGAAATAAGAGGGTATAAAATGCAAAAGAAAACAAATTTAGAACTATTTACTGAACTTTCAGTTGAAGCAACGGGAATCTCAAAAGAGATATTAGCACCAGCAGTAAGTAATTATGACCTAGTTGGAACATATTATAATGAGTCTATTAAAAAATTTGGTGATTATTTTATGGACAAATTATTGAATAGATATGAGCAATATGGCCTTACAAAATTAGATATTGAGCCATATGAAGAGATGGTTCAACAAATTACCTTTTTATGGTATATGGGAGCATGGGCTGTGGAGACTAGCTTTGGAGTACAAACACGTACAATAAGTGCTATTGCTTACCAAAAAGGTATGTCATGGCAAGTAATGCAATCACACCCTATGGGATATAGTGTATCAAGATATGGTTATTGGGCACATTTACCAGGTGATTTAGAAGCCTATGTTGGTAATTAAGAAGGATGGAGTTAATATGAGTACAAAACATTATGATTATATTATAGTTGGTTCAGGGATTTCTGGTGCAATTGTTGCAAATGAGTTAGGTAAAGCAGGGAAAAATGTTCTTATTGTAGAAGCTTCAGATGAGATGCCTACATATAGAAATGAATTTTTAAAGAACTTTTTTAATGCAAATATGAAAACACCTAGTTCTCCGTATCCTCCAATGATCACGGAAAACAATAACCCTGATGATCCATCAAATCCATCTAAATTAAATACACCACGTCCTACAATTCCTGGTCTTATTAATTGGAGTGATCCATCAAAAAGTTATCTTACCTATGATAAAACAAAAAGTCGTGCTTTTGCAAGTGGATATGAAAGAATTACAGGTGGAACAACTTGGCACTGGTTAGGTACTTCTTTAAGATTTTTTGAGAGTGATTTTAATATGAATAGCCTTTATGGAGTATTAAAAGATTGGCCTATAAATTATAATGATCTTACAGATTATTATGATAAAGCAGAACAACATATCATTGTAGCAGGAAATAAAGAATCACAAGAAAAATATGGGGTAGAATTTAACCCTGATTATGAGTACCCACAACCTGCAGTAGAGTTATCTCTAGTAGATGAGATGTTTAATGACAATCTAGGGGACCTTCAAATAGATGGAAAAGATATTTATATCTCAGCTACTCCTCAAGCACGTCTTACTCAAATTGAGCAAAATGAAAAAAGACCACAATGTGCAGGAAATACAAGCTGTATTCCATTATGTCCAATTCAAGCAAAATATGATGCAACTTTAACACTAAAAGAAGCTTTACAACATGATAATGTAGAGATTCAATATAAAAGTGTAGTTTCTAGCCTTGATGTTGATAGTAAAACAGATAAAATTTGTGGTGTAAACTATGTAACATATGATGAACAAAATGGACCAAAAACAGGTGAAGGAAAAGTAACTGCAGATAATTATATCCTTGCTGCTCATGCCATTGAGACTCCAAAGATTATGTTAAATTCACCTTGGAATGGTACAACAGTAGCTAACTCTAGTAATCAAGTAGGTGCGAACCTAATGGATCACACAATCTATTTAGCTTGGGGACTTAGTGCAAAAGATAAACCAGTATATCCATATAGAGGACCATTATCAACTTCTGGTATCGAATCAATGAGAGAAGGAAAATTTAGAGCAAAAAGAGCTGCTTATAGAATTGAGATCGGAAATGAAGGGTGGAACTGGGCTGCAGGTGATCCTCAAGCTACTGTTGGAGATTTTGTTTTTGGTACAAACTTCACACAGACAAACCCAGAAGGAAAAAAACTTCAAGGAAAAGAGCTTGTGGATCAATTAAATGATCTTTATATAAGACAATTAAGATTAGGATTCCTAATTGAGCAATCTCCTGAAGAAGAGAATAGGGTAACTTTATCGACTACTGAAACAGATAATCTAGGTATACCAAGACCACATATTGAATATAATCTATCTGAATATACAAAAGAAGGTTTTGTATCAGCAAAAGATACTGCAAGTAAAATATTTGCACAAATTGGTGCAACAGAATATACTAAACCACCTGCAGCATTTACTGATCCTGAACAAAATGGAACTTTCTTTAATTATAAAGGTGATAATTACCAATTCTATGGTGCTGGACATGTTGTTGGTACAACAGTTATGGGTAATGATAAGAAAACATCAGTTGTAAATGAAGATTTACAATCTTGGGATCATGATAATCTTTATATTATTGGTAGTAGTGTTTTCCCAACAATCACAACTGCAAATCCTACATTAACTATTGCGGCAATGGCATTACGTCTTGCGGATAAATTAATTAGTACAAAAACTACTAACTAATTATATAAATGGCAAACACCCTAAAAGTGGGTGTTTTGTCTCTATTATTATTTTTTTGATTATATACTTAAACTTTTATTTACAAATTTTAAAATTAACGAGATATGTGACGCTGTCGTAACAAAAACCTTATATAATTTTTTCAATTTTATATAAAGGAATAATATGCAATTTAATACAAATTCAACAGCTTTTTTTAGAAAAAGTGAAAAAAATCCATGGATACCAAACTATCCAAATCCAGCAGACTTTAGATTTAATTATCACCATCTTATGCAAAATGCCCAAAAAGGTATAGGTAAATTAAATAAAAAAGTAGCAATAGTAGGTGCTGGTTGTGCTGCAATGAGTGCTGCAAGGGAGCTTATGAGATGTGGATGTGAAGTAAGTATATATGAAGCTAGTGATCGTATCGGTGGAAGATTATATACTGTATCAAATCCAAATGGAAATGATCAAACAGGTATAGAACTAGGTGCTATGCGTATGCCTTTTTTCTCTGAAGGCATAGATGAAAACTCAGTAAAAGATGCAAAAAACTCACTCCTTGGTTTTTATCTTTTTGATGAAAAAATAAACCATAGTGCAAATATAGATATGTTTCCAAACCCAGGAAATGCCTATGGAGGAACAGGTATATATGTAAATAAAGGTCTTGGCCCAGATCCTGATGTGCCTTTTGATAAACCTATCTTAATAGATTGGGATTTAGGTAGTTATCCTGATAATAACTTTATAGAACACCTTACAAAAAAAGTGGATGCTTTTATATTATTTTTTACTAAACAAATAAGTAAGTTATACGTTGAAGATAATCATAAATGGGAAAAATTATGGAAAAAAATAGTTGAACATTATGATCAAATGACATTTATAGACCTAGTGATGGCTGAATCCCACTTTGATAAATATGAAAATGATGAATGGTATGATTGTAGTAGTGGAAATTTAGGTGGAATGGGTATGAGTGAAGAGGAGGCTTCTGTATTATATACTATTGGTACTGGTGATGGAAGTTGGGGTGCATTTTATAGTATTGGTGCTTTATGGTGGATCAGATGTACTATGTTTGGTTATGTGGGCAGGGGATTACAAACTATTGTAGGATATTCAAATGCTGAGCAATTACCATATTATGGCAAAAAGGTACAAGATTCAAATGAAAAAGAATTAGTATCACCTTTATATAGGGGTATGCAAGGTTTTGTTGAATATTTATATTATGTACCAATTCTTTGTCAAGATGGGGAAGAAAAAAGTATCTATGAATCCCAAAAACTTTATGTAGATACACCAGTAAGTGTAATCCAAAAACAAAACAATGGCTCCATCAAACTTATACACTCAAAAGGTGAAGAAGTATATGATCATGTAATAGTTACTGCTACCCAATGGAAAAGCCAAATGTCAATGGAGATAAAAGATTTTTCTATAAAAGAATATCCCCTTAAAAAGAAAATATCTAAACATAGCCAACACTACATATCTAGCTGTAAATTCTTTTTCCCTTTAAATACTCAATACTGGAAAAAAGAAGAGAATAAAATACCACAAATTTTAGTAACAGATGAATTTATACAAGATGCTTATGCTTTTGCTTGGTATGATGAGAAAGAGGGAGATAAGGGTGTAATATTGGCTAGTTATACCTGGGAAGATGATTCTATGAAATTATTAGCATATGATGAGGATCAACTGGCAAAACTTATCTTAGAAAAATTAAAAGAGATCACTATACAAACAGTAGGAGAAGATATCACAAAATATATAGATGGGGATAAACCTATTATGATACAATGGATAAAAGAGCCATCATATTTAGGGTGTTCTAAACTTTATAGACAAAGAAATCAAGAATCAAATATATTAGAACTTTCTTACAATCAAAATTATGCAGGTTTATCAAATTTATATTTTGCAGGGGAGAGTTATGGAGTAGAGGGTGGTTGGGCAGAACCAGCTCTTAGATCAGCTATAGATGCAGTAATACAAATGATCTATCATAATGATGGTGAGTTTACAGTTGATGGGTTTAATTATAAATATATTTACCCTAAATGGCCTGTGGATGTATAATCCAAAAAATAATATTTAAACTAATAAAAGTAAAAAAATAAGCTAGCAACTTTTTTAATACTTTTTTTAGTTATAATAGTTTTAATTATAATAGTAATATTTTAAATAAGGAGAGTAAAATGTCATCAGAACAAACTATACTAATAGTAGATGATACAAATACAAATATTGAAGTATTATTAAAACTCCTTAGTGATTATGATCTACTCGTAGCTACAAATGGTAAAAGTGCTTTAGAATCTGCAAGAGATGAAAAAATTGATCTGATTTTATTAGATATTATGATGCCTGAAATGGATGGCTATGAGGTTTGTAGAAAATTAAAAAGTGATGATCTTACAAAAGATATCCCTGTGGTTTTTATAACAGCAAAAACAGATGAAGAATCCATAGAAAAAGCTTTTGATATAGGTGCTGTAGATTATGTGGCAAAACCTTTTAAACCAAAAGAGTTGATTGCAAGGGTTAAAACCCAATTAAAAGTAAATAGATTAATACATAAACTAGAAGATAGAAATAAAGAAGTTAGCCATATTTTAGATACAACTATGGAGGCTGTATTTATTTTAGAGGGTGAAAAATGTATCGATGTAAATGATGAAGCCTTAAAACTTTTTGAATGTAAAAATAAAGCTAGTGTATTAAATAAAAATATAAAAGAGTTTAATAATCTAAACCTTTTTGAAACAAAAGATGATATCCCCTATGAAACAAATGCTATAAAATGTACTGGAAAAAGTTTTCCTGCTTTAGTCAGACATAAAGATCTAAATATTGGAAATAGAAATATGGGCGTATTTGCAGTTCTTGATCTCACAGATTTAAAAGAAAAAGAGATGATGCTTCGCCAAAAAAATAAAATCAAATCTATGGATGAGATGATAACCAATATTGCCCACCAATGGAGACAACCATTATCAGTAATAAGTACAAGTGCTAGTGGTATGTTACTTCAAAAAGAATTTGGTAATCTAAATGATGATCTTGTTTTGGAACTAAATAGGGCGATTATCCAAAGCTGTGATTATCTATCTCAAACTTTAGATGAGTTTCAAGAGCTAATAAACTCATGTGATACAAAAAAAGATAGTTTTTATTTAGATAAGCTTATAAATAATATATCTATTATCTTTACAAATCTTTTAGAGGAGAATAATATCTCTTTAGATATAAATATCCAAGAGGGAATAGAAGTATTTTCTTATAAAAGAGGTCTAGAGCAAGTTATATTAAATATTTTAAAAAATGCAAAAGATGTTTTACACGATAAAAATCTAGATAAAAGATTGATCTTTATAAAAGCTTCAAAAGATGATGATACTACTATTAGTATTTATGATAATGGAGGAGGTATTGATGAAGAGAATATTGATAAAATATTTGATCCATATTTTACTACCAAACATAAAGCCCAAGGTACAGGCTTAGGTTTATACTCTAGCTTCAATATTTTAAAAAATATTGGTGGAACCTTAGGTGTAGAAAATATCAATTATCTACACAATGAAAAAGAATATAAAGGAGCAAAGTTTACTATTACTTTATAGTAAACTTCTTTATTTTTTCTAAGATTCCCAAGGTGCTTTTTCAGCCACAACTCTAAATACAGGATTATTTACAGCTGCACATACATCTTTTGCAAGATTTTCTAAACCACCATACGCACCATAACTCACTTTTTTCTCTTGATTTACATCCACAAAAGCTACTTTTTTCTTAATAGCAGTATATAAACTTCTACCACCTGCAAGTAAGATATCAACCCCATGTTCATCTATAAGTTTAGCTTGTTCATTTGCTGGTACTTTCATTAAAATTGGGACATATTTTTTTGCTATCTCTATATCTTCTAAGGTAGCTTTTCTTACACTTGTAGCAACTACTTCTATACCTATATCTTGTAAGGCTGAAGCTATTGACCAGGATTTATTTCCACCTGTATTTAAGATAGCTTTTTTACCTGTGAGTATCTTTTTATATGGTTTAAGTCTTTGCTCAAGGGCAGTTTCTTCTTCAGCTATCACTTTTTTAGCTTTAGCAATCAATTTTTCATCCCCAAAAGCATTTACTATAGACATGATCGCATTTGTAGTATCTCTTTTACCATAAAAAGAGATAGATACATGTGGTATTTGATATCTCTTTTCCATCTTTCTTACAAGAGTTACTAAAGATTTTGCACAAACTATTACATTTAGTTTTGCCCTATGTGCTGTTTGAATATCTTCTATCCTTCCATCACCGGCTAAGGTAGATACCACTTTTATACCAATCTTTTCTAAAATAGGTGTATATTGCCACATATCACCTGTTACGTTGTATTCACCAATAAGGTTAATACCATATGGATGTATCTCTTTTGGCTCCCTTGTACCTATCAATTGATCTAAAACAGCTTCCCCACCTAAACGTGATCCAAGGTTTTTATTACCTACAAATCCGGGCGAGTGTACTACTATGATAGGACGATTGTGTTTTTCCTGCATCCTTTTTGCGATATTATCCATATCATCACCAATCATAGCTGTTACACAAGTCTCATATACAAAGATAGCTTTTGGATTTTTATGCTCTATTATATACTCAATAGAGTCTTCAAGTTTTTGATTTCCTCCAAAGATTACATCATTTGTACTTACATCTGTAGAATAACCCAAAGGTGTATTATCTTCACCTTGCCAGCTTGTTTTTGTGGCTCTTGTTTCCCATGATGCCCCTTGACATGTTGCTGGAGCGTGTACTAGATGAATTGCATCTGCATAAGGAAAGAGGGCAATTTGAGCTCCTTCGAAGGCACATCCACCACTTGTAGCTCCTGGCTTTGGTTTATCACAGCTACTTTTTTTCTTTTCATTGTGGGAGCATGAAGATTCATTTAATAGCTCTTTGATCTGTTTTCTATTTACCATATTTTAGATCCTTTATCTTTATATATAAGGATGCAAAATCTATTCCTATAGCAATTAAAGCCATTATGTAACCAATTTGTTATACAATTCTATAAAAATTTTAGGGAGTGTGTTTTTTATGACATATGAGAAGTTCGAGCATTATTATAATCCTGAGATTTTTAATAATGCGATTTTAGAGATAGATGATTTTAAAAGTAAGTTAGATAACTATGATACTGAGTTTTTACAAGAGTTACATAGAAAATTTGTATATAGAACTCAAGAAGAGGTATTAAGACCATATCAAGCAGAACTTATTAAACTTCAAAATCATTTAGAGAAGAAAAATGAAAAGATGATCGTATTAGTTGAGGGGCGTGATGCTTCTGGTAAGGGTGGAGCTATTAGACGTATCACTAGATATATGAATGAAAAACACTATAGGGTTGTAGCACTTGGTAAACCATCAGATGTTCAAAGAACCCAATGGTATTATCAAAGATATGTGGAGCATTTCCCAAAAGGTGGGGAGATGGTAATCTTTGATAGATCATGGTACAACCGTGCTATGGTTGAGCCTATCTTTGGATTTTGTTCAGATGAACAATATGATACTTTTATGAGATCAGTTCCTAGATTTGAGGAGGATCTTATAGATCATGGTGTGCACTTCTTAAAAATATATTTCTCAGTAACAAAAAGTGAGCAAGCTAGAAGATTTAAAGAGAGAGAAACAAATCCTCTAAAACAATGGAAACTAAGTGAAATCGATCTTCAAATGCAAGAAAGATGGGATGAGTTTACAGCTAAAAAATATGAGATGTTAAAACAAACTAACACAGAAGCTTCACCATGGACAGTTGTTAGAAGTGATAGTAAGTTTTTAGCGAGACTAAACTCCATCAAATGTATCTTAAATAAGGTAGATTATGAGGGTAGGGATGAAAGACTTGATTTTACCCCTGCAAGTGATATTGTTCTTTCAGCAGAAAAAGAACTTGATATTATGGATAAAGCTTTTGATGAGAGCTTTAGAGCTTAATAAAAACCTATAATAAAATATCTTATTTTAATTTAATAAAACTTCGATAGAATTCAAAACTTTACTAATTAGGGATAGTTTTGGATTCTAGAGATATTAAACTCTTATATGTTGAAGATGAAGAGAGTGTAATTGAAGTGATGAAAGATCTACTTCAAGCATGTGTGAAAGAGTTCCATATTGCAAGGGACGGGGAAGAGGCTTACGAGCTATATTCCAAACACAAACCAGATGTTATGCTTGTAGATATAAATATCCCAAAACTAAATGGTCTAGATCTTGTTGAAAAGATTAGAAAAAAAGATCATAACGTAAAAGTTATCCTACTTACTGCCTATTCAGATAAAAAACTACTTTTACGAGCTACAGAATTAAAACTTACAAAATATCTTATAAAACCATTGGGACTAAAAGAGTTTATTGAAGCACTAGAAATGGCAGCTGATGAGATAGAAAATCTAAATATAGAGTATAAAAAATTAGTTTATTTAGATGATGATTTTATTTGGGATAT
>CAYFGQ010000081.1:0-13458 GCA_964342525.1 uncultured Arcobacteraceae bacterium | reverse complement strand
CATGGAATTAATCCACAACGTTGCGTTCAAACACTCAGGTTACTCAGTATTTGCTGGTGTTGGTGAGAGAACAAGAGAAGGTAATGACCTTTATTTCGAAATGAAAGAATCTAACGTACTTGACAAAGTTGCACTGTGCTACGGTCAAATGAATGAGCCTCCAGGTGCAAGAAATAGAATTGCATTAACAGGTCTTACAATGGCTGAGTACTTCAGAGATGAAAAAGGTCTTGATGTACTTATGTTCGTAGATAACATCTTTAGATTTGCACAATCAGGTTCAGAGATGTCAGCACTTCTAGGTAGAATTCCATCAGCAGTTGGTTACCAACCAACACTTGCTAGAGAGATGGGAGCATTACAAGAAAGAATTACTTCTACTAAGAAAGGTTCTATTACTTCTGTTCAAGCTGTTTATGTACCAGCGGATGACTTAACTGACCCAGCGCCAGCTTCAGTTTTCGCTCACTTAGATGCAACAACAGTACTTAACAGAAAAATTGCTGAAAAAGGTATTTACCCAGCGGTTGATCCACTAGATTCAACTTCAAGAATCCTTTCTGCAGACGTTCTTGGTGACGAGCATTATAGCGTTGCTAGAGGTGTTCAATCAACACTTCAAAAGTATAAAGATTTACAAGATATCATCGCTATCCTTGGTATGGATGAGCTTAGTGAGTCTGATAAACTTATCGTTGATAGAGCAAGAAAAATTGAGAAATTCCTTTCTCAACCATTCTTCGTTGCAGAGGTATTTACAGGTTCTCCAGGTAAGTATGTTGAACTATCTGATACAATTGAAGGTTTCAAAGGTATCTTAGAAGGTAAGTATGATGATCTTCCAGAAAACGCATTCTATATGGTTGGTGGAATTGACGAGGTTTTAGCAAAAGCTGAAAAATAATCATAAAGGTTAATTATGGATACAATTAAATTGTCTATAGTAACACCAAATGGTATGATATTTGATGGTGATGTTAAAACTGTAACATTACCAGGTAAAGAGGGTGAATTTGGAGTTCTTCCAGGTCACTCATCTTTAGTATCATCTTTAACTGTTGGTGTAATAGTTATAGAAAGAGAAAATAATTCAACTGATGCTATTGCTATTAACTGGGGACACGTTAAAGTTAGTGAAACTGCTGTTGATGTTTTAGTTGATGGTGCAGTTTCTTTAACAGCAGGTGAAGGTTCTGATATCGCAGCTAACTTAGAAGCGGCAAAAGAACTTGTAAACTCAGTGCAAGATGCTAATGTATCTCTAGCTGCAGTTGAAGCTAAAATAACTTCATTCGCTTAATAAGGTAAGCTCTTGGATCTTATTTTAGATTATTTAGGAAATAGTAGTGCTATTACGATAATAGTTTTAACACTACTATCTTTCTATTTTATTGGAATCGTTTGGCTATTTTCATACAGATATAGCGACTTATTAAAAATCTCAAATGATGAAAAAAACGCATTGAATCAATTAATTCAAATGCCCTCAGATACTTCATTTTTTTCAAGATTAAATAAATGTATAAACAATCAAAAACCATCGCAGGAATTATTAAAAGCTTGTGAAATATCACTTATTAGGGATCAAAGTAGAGGACTTTCAGCATTAGCTATTGTTGCTTCAACTTCACCTTTTATTGGTCTATTTGGTACAGTAGTTGGTATTTTAGAATCTTTTGCAGCATTTTCAACTCAAAGTAAAGTTAGTTTTAGTGTAATTGCACCAGCTATCTCTGAAGCACTTGTAGCAACAGCAGCAGGTATCTTTGTAGCTATTTTTGCATATACCTTTCATCAAATCATGAATAGAAAACTATACGAATTAAATACTTATTTAACAGCACAATCACAAATAATATTATCTAGAAATAAGTAGGATCATTAAATGTATGATTTTAATGAAAAACCTGAACTAAACATAACACCCCTTGTGGATGTTATGCTTGTTCTACTTGCAATACTTATGGTAACTGCTCCAGTTATTGATTATGAAGAGAATATAAACCTTCCTCAAGGAAGTAAAAGTAGGCAAGTACAAGCAGTCAAAAAAATAAATATACAAATCGATAGAAAAAAAGTTATACGTATAAATAAAAAGAAATATAAAATTTCAACCTTTGCGGATGATTTTACATTATATGCTAGAAATAAAGATAAAAATACACCCATATATATTAGAGCAGATAAAAATCTAAAATATGATGATGTAATCTATATTCTCAAAAGTGTAAAAGAAGCAGGTTTCTTTAAAGTATCACTTGTAACAGATGGGTAAAAAATGCAAAATACAAAGTCATTTGTTTATTCTGCTATCTTTTCTTTTGGATTATATTTCCTTTTAATCTTCTTTTTCTTTTTATATGTAAAAGGTCATGATATAAAAAAATATGATGCTTTGAAAAATGAGACAATATTAGAACTTGAACTTATTGTTGATGATACTCAAAAAGTTATACAAAAAACAAAAATAAAAGATCTTTTTAAAGAACAACCAAAGGTTGTAAAAAAAGAGACCTCAAGGTCTGTAACAAATACAGCAAATATTAAATCACTTTTTGCAAATGTTAAAACAGCTAAAGATGCACCTGTTGTAAAAAAAGAAGTTCTAAATGTAAATAAATCTTTAGTTTCAAGTAGATATAAATCTAAATTTGAAAAAGAGAAAAAAAGAGATAGTGTAAATGTATCAAAAATACTTGACAATGTGGTACAAAAATCTAAAAAACTAACAGTGCAAAGTACAACAAGTAATAATTATGATAAATATTATTCAAAAATATATGAAATACTAAATCAAACATGGAGTCCAAAGTATAAAATCAGTGGACTTGAATCTACTGCGTTGATTAGTATTAATAAAAATGGTAGATTTTCATATAAGATTTTAAAAAGGTCAGGAAATCCAATCTTTGATAAGAATCTAAAGAATTATTTAGATTCTCAAACTAATAGATCTTACCCAAGTCATAATAAAAAGTCTCAGGTAACATTACAAGTAACTTTTAAATCAGAGGAATAAAAATGAAAAAATATATATTGTCAATCTTTTTAGTATTTAACTTTTTATATGCAGTTGATGCAGAACTAGAAATTTTAAAAAAAGTAACAAATATACCAAATGCAAGTGTAAAAAGTGCACTTGATTGTGTAGATAAAAAAATGTGTAAAGATATTGAATACTTAATTAAAAAAGATTTAGAGGTAAGTGGACACTTCAAACATGAATATACAAACGAAAGAGTAAATTTTGATTCAAAACCAAATATGGTGACTCTTAAAAAATTAAATATTGATTTATATGTGACCTTTAAAACACAAAAAGTAGGAAAAGCTTTAACAGTACAGGTAAAGATGTTTGATGCAAATAGTAGAGAGCTTGTATTAAATAAATCATATAATACATCAAAAGCTTCTAGATTTCCATTTTTAGCACATAGAGTAGCTATAGATATCAATGATCATTTAAATGCACCTTCAATTGATTGGATGAATAGATTTGTGATCTTTTCAAGATATACAGGTGTAAAACAAAGTGAGATTGTAATAGCAGACTATACTCTAAGCTTTCAACAAACAATTATAAAAGGTGGATTTAATATCTTCCCAAAATGGGCAGGTGCTGATCAAGAGGAGTTTTTCTATACTTCATATGTAAATAATGTACCAACTTTATATAAAACAAATATCTATACAGGAAAAAGATCAAAGATTCTTACTAGTGATGGTATGATAGTAGCTTCAGATGTAAGTAAAAAAGGTGATAAAATCCTTGTAACTATGTCTCCAAATTCTCAACCAGATGTTTATGAATATGATCTAAATAGAAAAATAAAAAAGAGAATCACAAGATATAAAGGTATCGATGTGGGTGGATCTTATGTGGATAATGATACTAGGGTAGTATTTATCTCAGATAGACTTAAAAGACCAAATATCTTTGCAAAAAGTATAAATGGAAAAGCTGTAGAGAGAATGGTATATCATGGAAGAAATAATAGTTCAGCAACCACATATAATGATATGATAGTTTATTCAAGTCGTGACTCAAATAGTGAATTTGGAGGCAATACTTTTAATCTATATATGATCTCTACAAAAAGCTCATTTATCAAAAAACTTACAAGCTCAGGTATAAATCAATTTGCTAAGTTTTCATCAGATGGTGAGACTGTATTATATATTAAAAAAGAAAAGGGAAGATCTTACTTAGGAATTATTAGATTAAGTTACGATAGATCATTTACTTTTCCACTTAGAGTTGGAAAATTACAATCTATTGACTGGTAATAGTTGGTAAAGTTTATATAAGTAATGTTTTTGTATAATCAGAGGCAAAATCAATAGAGGAAAATCGATGAAAAAAAATCTATTTTATTCACTTCTTTTTTTACTAGTAGTATTCACAGGATGTGCACAAAAAGATGTAGAAATTGATACAGCAGAAGAGACTGTAACAACTGATAACATGGATCAATATTCAAATGAACAAAGAACTACTGATAGTGAGTCAAATCTAGATAAGATTGATTCAGTAGAGCAAACAGTAGTAGATGAAACTTCAGTAGTAGACGTAGCAGCACAGGAAGCAGCTGAAAAGGCACAAAAAGAGATCTTTGATCCAATTTTATTTGCATTTGATAAATTTAGTTTAAGTCCTGAAATGCTTACTACTGCAAGAGCAAACTCAACAAAACTTATGGCTTTAGGAAATGTTTCTGTTAAGCTTGAGGGTAATTGTGATGAGTGGGGTAGTGATGAATATAACTATGCGCTAGGATTAAAAAGAGCAAATACTGTAAAAGATATTTTAATTGCTGATGGTTTTAATACTTCAAGTATCTCTATGGTAAGTTATGGTGAAAGTAATCCTGTATGTACTGAACACAATGAAGCGTGTTGGGCACAAAATAGAAGAGTAGATTACAAGTTACAATAGTAGATGCAAAAATATTTATTCTCTTTACTTTTAGTTACATCTCTTAGTTTTGCTGAAGAGGTATCAGTTTTTGGTGCAGGTGATCTTTCGTCTCCAAACCCTTATGGTTTAAATGACAATGAAAAAGAAATATTAAAAACAAAAAAAGATATCAATAAAGTAGATGACAAAGTTAAAAATGTAAAGTCTTCGGTTACTTATATAAATGAAAGAATCGAAGGCTTAGAATCTATTTATGAAGGTGATAGTAAAAAACTTCATGAAACAGTTTTAAAAATGAATGAAGCTGTTGAAAAGATCAATAAAAATGCTGAAGATATCAGAGTTTTAATAGAGTCTGAAAAAAGTACTAAAAATGTACTTACTCAACTTTTAGAGATGCAAGAGCAAACATCTGCTGAGAATGCACAAAATCTTCAAAATCTAAAACTTGCTATTGATAAACTTACAGTTTTAGTAAATGATATCAATCAAAAATATGTGTCTTCACGTGAGTTACAAAAGAACATGAAACAATTTGTAACAAAAAAAGAGTTTGATGATCTTAAAAAAGCAGTTCTTGGTAAAAGCTCAAGCTCTTCAAAAAGTAGTAAATCATCTGTAAATCCAAATAAGACTAAGTCTCAGTTAATAGCTGATGCTAGAGCTTATTTTAAGAAGGATTATTTTACAAAAGCTAAACCTATATTTTTAAAGTTAGTTGAAGAAAATTATCGTCCTGCAGAATCTAACTATTATTTAGGTGAAATTAGCTATTATCGCAAGCAGTATAAAACTGCCATAAAATATTTTAAAAAGTCAGCTCTTTTATATGATAAGGCAAAATATATGCCTAGATTATTACTTCATAGTGCTATAAGTTTTGAAAAAACAGGTGATATTGAAAATGCATCAGTATTTTACAATACACTATTAGATAACTTTCCAAACTCAAGCGAAGCAAAAGAAGTTAAAAAAAGTTTATAAAAAATTAAAATTAATATAAGGAAACAATATGTCAAAAGTATTATCAATTGAATACTCACTTACAGATGCAAACTCAGGTGAGCATTTAGATACAAATGTAGGAAAAGCTCCTTTAGAGTTTATTTCAGGAAAAGGTCAAATCATCCCAGGTTTAGAGTCAAAATTAGTTGAGATGAATGAAGGTGATCAAAGTGATGTTATGGTTGAGCCAAAAGATGCTTATGGTGAGTATAATGAAGAAGCTGTTCAAGCTTTACCAAAAGAGCAATTTGCTGGTATTGAATTAGCTGAGGGTATGTCTTTATATGGTCAAGGTGAAAATGGAGAAACTGTACAAGTAACAGTTAAATCTTTTGATGAAGAAAACGTAACAATTGACTACAATCACCCAATGGCTGGTAGAACTTTAATGTTCTCTGTTCAATTACTTGCTACTAGAGCTGCTACTGAAGAAGAGATCCAAACTGGTATCGTTGGTGGAATGGCTGCTATGGGTGGTGGATGTTGTGGTGGAGGTCACTGTGGTGACGACGCTGGACACGAGCACTCACATGATGAAGGTGGATGTTGTTCATCTGAGCCTCAAAAAGAAACTCAAGGTGGATGTTGTTCACACTAGTAACATTTACTAAAAAAATAATCTATTTAAACCCTATTTCATTATGAAATAGGGTTTTTTAGTTTATAATATGCCACTTAAATTATTTAAATTTAAGTGTTAAATTTTTTAAAAAAGGTAGTTTAATGAAAAAAGTAGCATTTATATTCCCAGGTCAAGGATCACAAAGTGTTGGTATGGGAAAAGATTTTTTTGAAAATAGCGATATAGCAAAAGATATGATAACTAAAGCAAGTGAAAGATTAGGTATAGATTTTAAAAACTTATTATTTGAAGAGAATGATCTTTTAGGTCAAACTCAATACACACAACCTGCAATCTTATTAACATCTTGTATAGCACTAGAGGTGTTTAAATCAAAGTGTGATATTAAACCAGAATTTGTACTAGGACACTCTTTAGGTGAGTTTTCTGCACTTGTAGCAAGTGGAGCGATTGATTACCTAGATGCGGTTGAGCTTGTACATAAAAGAGGTTTATTTATGACTGAAGCTTGCGAAGGAGCAGGTGCAGGTATGATGGCTTTAGTTGGATTAGCTGATGATGCAGTTGAAGAGCTTACAGCAAAATTCAGAGAAGATGGTAAAAAAATCTGGGCAGCAAACTACAACCAAGATGGTCAAATCGTAGTAGCAGGGTTAAAAGCAGACTTAGAAGCAACAGCAGAAGAATTCAAAGCTGCAGGAGCAAAAAGAGCAATCGTACTAGATATGTCTGTAGCAAGTCACTGTGAACTATTAGATAGCGCAGTAGAAAAACTAAATCCAATCCTAGATGAATATCTAAAAGATGGTTTCGATACAAGCGTAATCTCAAACGTAACAGCTGCTCCATACAATACAAAAGCAGATGCAAAAGATTTAATCGGTAAACAACTAGTAAGTCCTGTTAAATATAAGCATTCAATTGTAGCTACATCTGGTGATATTGATATGTTTATTGAGTTTGGAAATGGTGTGGTTTTAAAGGGTCTAAATAGAAAGATCGATAAATCTACTCCTACGGCTAATGTTTCTGATTTAAAATCATTAGAGGCTACTGTAGAGGCTGTAAACGCATAAAAACTTAAGTTAATAGATATCTTTCTTTGGAACTCTACGTTGCAAAGGAAGATATACTTTACGCGTAAAATTTGCCTTATGCCTTCTGGCATAAGTTGCTTTTACTTCCCTACTTCAGTAAGCTCCCTCCTATATATTCCTTTGCGCCTTGATTTCCTTTGAAATATATTCATTACTTTAAGTTTTTCTTTTTGACAATTAATCATTATCTCAAATTTTTCTAATTTATAATTATTCACTTTTAATTCTTAATTCTTTCATTATATTGACAGCTATTATAGTAAAAGGTATAATAGTATAAACTATAATGGAGTTGGGCTATGACAAATCCTTTTTATTTTGGTAATGAAGTTTATGAAGATGATTTTTGTAATAGGGTAAATGAACTAAATGAATTGAAAAAAGATATACAAAGTGGTCTAAATGTACTTTTATATGCTCCAAGAAGATTTGGTAAAACCTCTCTTTTAAAAAAGCTTCAAAATGATCTAAAAAAGGACAAGGATACTATTGTGATCTTTTTTGATTTTTTTAGTGTTTCTACTATTGAAGAGTTTATAGAGAAGTATTTCCATGAAGTGGCTTCAAACTTGGAGAGTTCTAGCGATAAGATTATCAATCTTTTCAAAAATATTTTACAAATAAGACCAAATATTACTATGAAAATATCCCATTCTGGGGAGATTTCATATGGTCTTTCTTTTTCAAAAAAAGAGTTAGATACAAGTTTTGAAGATGTGATTAATTTGCCATTTCAATATGCCAAAAAAACTGGTAAAAAAGTGGTAGTGATATTTGATGAGTTTCAAGAGATAGAACAATTTGATATGGAAAAAAAGCTAAGAACTTTGATTCAAAGTCACTCAAAAGATGTATCATATATTTTTAGTGGAAGTAAAAAATCAATACTAAGTGCAATGTTCAATGATAAAAAAAGAGCATTTTATAAATCTGTAAAACATAATAGTATCAAAGGGATAAGTTTAGATGATTGGATAGAATTTGCTACAAAAAAGTTTGATAAAACATCCAAAAAAATCACAAATAATCAAATAGAAAGCATATACAATATCACCCAAGGTTTTCCATACTATATGCAACAGCTTTTATATACTGTATGGGAAAGTACTGAGAGTAGTGTAGAAGATGATACTATTGATAACTCTTTAAAATTGATGTATGAAAGGGAATATGATCTATACGCTTATATCTTTAGTTCCCTTACTCCAAATCAAAAGACTACTTTAAAATATATAGTGAAAAATGATGGGGTAAATTTATATGCAAATGATAATTTATTGGATTCAAATTTGAGTGCTTCTACTTTGAAGAGTACTTTAGAGTCTTTGATGAAAAAAGATATTTGTGATAGGGATAAGGATAGGTATTATTTGTGTGATCCTTTTATGGGGTATTGGTTGACTGGTAGGTAGTTAGTAGTGGGTAGTTTGTAGTGCCTTTCGGTAGGGTTTTATTTCTAATAGTATGAGCTATAATTTTTTTAAAAATTTTAGATCATCCTTAAAATCATAGTAAATTATATTTATATTCAATGTAGAAAGAAGATGCATGGCTTTTTTCTTTGAGATATTTAAAGCTTTTGCAAATTGTCCTAAGCAGAGATTTCCATTTTTATATTCTATTCTTTTAATATAGATTATAAATTTATTCTTCGTAAGTAATCTTTTTTCTTTCAAGCATAATAAAAAGATCATTTATTAGTTTTATAGTTTCTTGATTCAAAGCTTTTATATGAAAGGCTAGTTCATTATCTTTATCTTGTAAAGCATTATCTATGATAAAAGCATTTGTTTCTAGTTTATAAATTATATGTAAAATGTCTTTCATTGTAATATGTTTATTAAATTTTTTAAAAAGTTCATCAATCTTTGCTAATTCTTCTTTCTCTTTGTCATTTAGCTTATTAAATATGCTGTTAAATATAGGTTCTTCTAAAATATAAGAATGACTAGTAAATACTTTTTCTAAAATGTTTTCCATGGTTTCACCTTTATATACAAAGTTGCTGAGAAAATCATATCAATATATAATTTAACAACTTCTTATATAAAGGTATAAATTGAAAGATATTGAACTTATGAGTGTGGATCATGTTGATAATGTTTATAAAAAGATTGGTTTAAAAGTTAAAAAATTGAGAGAGGAAAAGGGCATTTCTCAATTAGATTTAGCTCATGCAATTGGTCATAAATCATCAACAGTAGTTTCTTGTAGTGAGATATGTCATAACAACTATCATTTTAATATTGAGCATTTAACTAAAATAGCTTATGTTTTAGATGTGGATATAAAAATATTTTTTGAAAATATAGATTAAAGTTTGTAAAATTAGGATTATAATACTAAATATTTAAGGGTTATACTACTAAGATTTACAAAATACATATATTAAGGTACTACATTGGCTGGCTTATCTTGAAAGGCATTTAGCCTTTCGCTTGTCTTCCTTTTGTGTTGACGAAAAGGAAGCAAAAACAACCACGGCTTCGAAGCCCTTCGGGTTCCTAAAAATTTCAAATATTGTTTACTTGCCTGCGGAACTCTCTCCTAAAATGTGCGTTTAGCACTTTTTATCCGTTCAGACAGTCCTCGGCTTGTTATGTAAACAATATTTGAAATTTTTAGCTTCTGCAGATGTGGACTAACACTGACGTAGTTATAAGATTCCATTTAAAATCTATCTTCTCTGTTAATGTTGCTTCTCTCTTTAAAAAATATATCACTTCCTCAAATCCATCTTACTAAAAAAATGAACGTCAAGAAAAAGGGAGAGGAATCTAAGTGATGTAACTATATGCACTCACAGTTTATTTTGTTTTGGAAGAAGCTTATAACTTTAGATAAGTAGAAAACATTAAAGTCACATATTATTTCTCTTTTAATATAATGGTATATTTTTATCTGAAGGCTTTATAATGATAGCAAATGAAAAATATCTCTCAATAATAGAATCTGGTATAGCTAAATATCAAAATGAAGTGAAACTTGCTCAAATAAATAATAGACAACATAAAAATATATATGGTGAGAACTTTGTAAGAGATATGTTAAATATTATATATGATGTAAGTTTTATAAACGCTAATAGTATAGAAGCCAATTTGAAAGGTGTAGATTTAGTTTGTACCAAATCAAAAAGGTGTATTCAAGTCACTAGCACTACATCGACAACTAAGGTTAAGAAATCATATGAATTATTTATGGAACTTGATGAATTTAAGAATGGTTATACTTTAGAGTTTTTTTATTTGCTTGATAAACCAAAGTTTGACAAGATAACAGATCCAGATGTGGAAAATTTACAAGAGACTTTTTTTAATTTTGAGGATTTAATAGTAGAAATAAATGATCTTGAAGTGGATAAACTTGAAAAGCTATCAAAGTTATTTATTGTGAATAATGTAGCAGAAAATATAAAAACTTTAGATGAAAATAACTTAAAAAGATTTTTAACTCATCTCCCACAAAATGATATCTTTATAGGTAGAGAAAGTGAGTTAGAACTTATATATAAAAATTTATCAGACAATAAATCGCTACTTCTATTAAATGGGATAGGAGGAATAGGGAAAACAACCCTAGTAAAAGAGTATGCAAATAGATATATAGATAAATATGATCACATAGCTTTTGTGGAATTTAGTGGTGATATAAAAGACTCTTTAATATCAGCATTAAAAACACACTTTAATCTTCAAGGAGATACACCAAATGAACTATTTGCTAATTTAAAAATAGAATTAGCAAACATAAAAGGTAAAAATCTTTTAATAGTAGATGATATAAAAACACAAAATGATTTTAATATTATAAAAGATATAAGTGCAAACTTTGAACTACTAACTACTTCAAGAATAGAATTAAATACTAAATATAAATATAAAGTAGAAACACTAGCTAAAGCTAAAGCTAAAGAGTTGTTTCTAAAATCTTATAAAACAAATGAAAATATAGATAACTTACTAGAATATATAGGATATCATACCTTATTTATTAAACTTACAGCAGAAGCCTTAGCTAATAATGATACATTAACTATACAAATATTGGAAACTAAATTTAAAAATGGAGAGTTTGGAAATATATCAAGCCTAAATGATAATTTTGATGAAAAAAATTTTAATAAATATCTTCAAGAACTTTTTCTTGCGAATAATTTAAATGAAAATGAGATTTTAGTTTTAAAAAGATTAACTTTATTTCCTTCTATTGATATTGAATATAAAGATTTAGAAGTATTTTTAAACATAAAAGAAAAAGATAAACAATCCTTTCCTCTCATCTTAAATAAGCTCTCTAAAACAGGTTGGCTTATAAAAGATAATAGTACATATAAACTTCATCAAATAACTAGAGAATTTATAATTGAAGATTATAGAGTGTCCTATGAAGAGGTTCAAGATATAGTTGAATTATTTATCTCTTTAATGGTAGAAGTTTACAGAAAAAAAACTATTGACAGTTTTTATATTATTCCATATATTGTAGATTTTGATAAGGTAATTAGAACTAAAAATATTGATCTTGCTACATTATGTAATAATATTTCATCAATCTATAGAAACATAGGAGAGTTTGAAAAGGCATTAGAGTTTCAAAAGAAATCTTTAAAAATAAAGGAAGAGATTCTTAATCTTAAACACCCTGATATAGCTACATCATATAATAATATTTCTTTAATATATCAAGATACTGGTGAGTTAGAAAAAGCTTTGGAGTTTCAAAAAAAAGCCTTAAATTTAAAGAAAGAAATATTAGGTGAGAAAGATCCAAATTTAGCAACAAGTTATAATAATATTTCTTTAATTTATTTAGATATGAAAGAGTTTGAAAAAGCACTGGAATATCAATGGAAAGCAATAGGTTTAAAACAGGAAGTTTTTGGTAATAAAGATATTAATCTAGCAATAAATTATAATAACTTTTCTATAATATATCAAGATATAGGAAAATTTAAAAAAGCATTAGACTTTCAGTTTAAGGCATTGGAGTTAAGAGAAGATTTATTAGGTGAAAATGATCCTGATATAGCAGTTAGCCATAATAATATATCTTATTTGTATCAAAGTATGGGGAGATTAGATGATGCACTAAAGCATCAATTAAAAACTTTAGATATCAGAGAAAATATTTTTGATCATTCAAGTCCTTTATTACGAAAAACTTATTTAGATATATCTAAAATATATGATGATTTAGGAAATACAAAAGAATCTCTGAGATATAAAAATATGACTCTTGATAACATGGGTAATACGTTAAATATAATTGATGATAAAGAATATTCTCCCAAATCATTCAATTTATTAATAGATAATTTACCACCAGCACTAAATATAGAAAAGATTGCAAAAGTATTTTCATTGTATTTAGTTAATTATAATTCAGAGGATACATCAACAATATTAGGTATTTTCGGAAAATGGGGAAGAGGAAAGACTTATTTATTTAAAGAAATAAAAAAATATATAAAAACTGATATGAATGTAGATAATATATATTTCTGTGATTTTCAACCCTGGAAATATCAAGAAACAGAATCTGCATGGGCATATTTATATGAAAGAATTTTGAATAGCTATATAGAAAAGGATATAGATAAATCTAAAGATAATAAAGTAAAAGTATTTTTAAAAAAAATCAAGAGAATTACTTATTTAAATATCAATAGACTAGGTTCATTAAAGTTATGGATTTCTCTTATCCTTATTAGTATGAGTGTTCTTTTTATGTTTTCTAGTATATTAGATAAGTATGGAATCATAAAATATTTTACAGGTATATTTGGAGTTACAGGGATAATATATTTTTATAAAGTATATTTGTTTTAGACAAAAAATCAATCAATAGCTAAG
>CAYFGQ010000080.1:0-13721 GCA_964342525.1 uncultured Arcobacteraceae bacterium | reverse complement strand
GCTATGATTATATTAGTACTTCTAATCTTATCTTTTATTGTAAAACTAGCACTTAAAAAATATATCAAAAATGATGATGATGATAACTTCTATACATCAAATAAATTAGTAAATTTTATTTTTATGATCTTAGTAGTTTTAATTCTACTTTTCTCATATATCGATAATGCATCATATCTTGTAACCTTTATCGGTTTTGCTTCAGCGGGTATTGCTATTGCCCTTAAAGATTGGTTTATGTCGATTTTTGGATGGCTTATTATTATGTCAAGTGGTCAGGTAAAAGTTGGTGATAGATTAAAAGTACAAAAAGATGGTATAGAAGCTGTGGGAGATGTGATCGACATCTCTTTATTTAAGATCACTATTAGGGAAGATATTACCCTTACATCATATATGGTAAATAGAAGATCTGGTAGGGTTTTCTTTATTCCAAACAACTATATCTTTACTGACCTTATTTCAAATTATACTTATGATGGTATAAGAACTGTTTGGGATGGTATTGATATCACTATCACTTTTGATTCAAACCATAAAAAAGCAACTCAAATAGCAAAAGAGATCACTAAACAATACTCAAAAGGTTATACAGATCTTACAAGAAAAAGTTTAAATAAACTAAGAAGTAAATATGTACTTAGAAGTACGGGTGTTGAGCCTAGAATCTTTGCTTTTACTGAGCCATATGGTATTGTAATATCTTCATGGTATTTTACAAACTCTTATGCAACATTAGCACTTAGAAGTACAATAAGTATGGAGATTCTTGAGGCATTTAAACAAGCAGATGATATTACTATCGCTTACCCAACACAAACACTAAGAGTAGCAAAATCTGATATGCCAATAGAACCTGAGACTTTATTACCAGGTAGTACTCAAACAGGACTGTTTGATGGCCCAGCTTCTTAATAATAAACCAAAAGTATTTTTTAAAACTTTTGGTTGTCGTACAAATGTATTTGATACTCAGGTGATGATGAGTCATCTAAAGGACTTTGATATTACTTTAGATGAAAAACTTGCTGATGTAGTGGTTATTAACTCCTGTACAGTAACAAATGGAGCAGATTCAACTGCAAGGGGTTATGTTAACTCTTTAAAAAAATTACCTAAAAACCCTCGTGTTGTATTTACTGGATGTGGTGTTTGGACAAAAGGTGAGGGGCTTTTTAAAGATAATAAGATTGATATTCTTTTTGGACAAAGTGAAAAAGAAAAAGTAAATGAGATGCTTTTAAAAGAAGAGCGTTTTATGAAGCTTGGTGATTTAGATTATCTTGATGATACAATTGTAGAGGATTTTGTAGGAAAATCTAGGGCTTTTATAAAAATACAAGAGGGGTGTGATTTTAGATGCTCTTATTGTATTATCCCTTATGTTAGAGGTGATTCAAGGTCTTATAGTGATCATAAAATCTTAGAGCAAGTGACCACCTTAGCTCAAAATGGTTTTGGTGAATTTATCTTAACAGGTACTAATCTAGGCTCATATGGAAAAGGGCAAAAATGTACCTTTGCAAAACTTCTTAAAAAGATGTCTTTAATAAAAGGTGTGAGACGTATTCGTTTGGGTTCAGTTGAGCCTATCCAAATTGATGATGAATTTAAAGAGATTATCAATGAGCCTTTTATGGCAAAACATTTACATATTGCACTACAACATACATCAAAAGAGATGCTTAAAATTATGAATAGACGTAATAAAGTACTTAAGGATTTAGAGCTTTTTGAGTTTTTAAAAGATGCTGGATATGCTTTAGGTACAGATTTTATTGTTGGTCATCCAGGTGAAAATGATAAAAATTGGGCTGAGGCTATGGCAAATCTAGAAAAATTCCCCCTTACTCATGTACATGCCTTTACATATAGTAAACGAGATGGAACTCCAAGTGCTACTATGAAAGGGCAGGTTAGAGGCGATATCGCAAAATTACGTTATAATGAACTTATTTCAATTATAAAAGAAAAAAACTATAAATTTAGAGAACAAAAACAGCCTTTAGAGGTCTTGATTGAGCAAGGCAAAGATGGTATTTATACTGGGCTTGATCAGTTTTTTAATAAAGTTGAAATTCATAGTAAAGTGGATTTAGTAGGTGATTGGATAAATATAAAAGATTATGATCTTGTAGGAGATTTAAATGTTTCGAAATTCTAATAATAATGATAATAATTTCAATAAAAATATAAAACTTATGAGTTTGAGTGCAGGGGTTTTACTTGTGCTCTTTGGATATACTATGTATAAAAGTAGCGCTTCCATACAAGGTGGCAGTTATTATATAGGGATTATCTTTTTATTTATCTTGCTCTTTATAGCTCTTGGATTAAATATCTACAAAGATAAACTCCGAGAGAGATTTAATCCAAAAAGTAAATTTGAAAATGAATTACAAAAAGCGAAAAATGAATCCTCCTCAACACAAATAAAAGAATCCTCTCCCAAACCAGAAACAACAACTACAATCGAAGCAGTGAAGTCAAATATCACTTTTAAAGATGTAGCTGGTGTAAAAGCTGTAAAAGAGGAACTAGAAGAGATAGTTGACTTTTTAAATAACCCTAAAAAATATACTAAATTTGGTGTATCTTTACCTAGAGGGGTACTTTTAGTAGGACCTCCAGGTGTAGGTAAGACAATGGTAGCACGTGCCGTAGCTGGTGAGGCTGATGTGCCATTTTTTTACCATAGTGGTGCTTCTTTTGTACAGATATATGTGGGAATGGGTGCTAAGAAGGTTAGGGAGCTTTTTTCATACGCTAAAGCCCATGCACCATCTATTATCTTTATAGATGAGATAGATGCTATAGGTAAAACTAGAGTAGGGAGTAGTAATGATGAGCGTGAAGCTACATTAAATGAATTACTTACTCAAATGGATGGTTTTGATGGTGAAAATGGAGTAATAGTAATAGCAGCTACAAATAAGATAGATGTACTTGATGATGCCCTTTTAAGAGCTGGTAGATTTGATAGAAGAGTATATTTATCCCTACCATCTTTAGAAGATAGAAGGATGATTTTAGATCTATATTTAAAGGATAAAAATGTAGATATAGATATAGAAAAACTTAGCATTGAAACAGCTGGTTTTTCAAGTGCAGCTTTAGCTACACTTATCAATGAAGCCTTTTTAATTATGATAAAAAGAGAATCTACATCTTTATCTGAAAAAGATATTGAAATAGCAAAACAAAAAGTAAAATTTGGTAAAAAAGAGCAAAAGATTTTAGATTCAGATCAAAAAGAAATCTTAGCAATCTATCAATCTGCAAAGGGATTCTTAACAAGTATTTTAGATTCTAGCTTTGAGAAAATAACTTTATTTGAAGAGGGTATATTACTTAGTGATAAACAATACTACTCTAAAACAGAACTTACAAATATGGTAAAAAAATATCTTGTGGGACATGTGGCTTTAGAGGTAATAAAGGGTGAACAATACAATATCTTTTCACAAGATATCAAAGAGGCTAAGGATCTTGTAAAGGAAGTAAAAAATAAGTATGATATAGAACTTAGTCTAGAATCTATAAAGAATGACCTTAGAACTCAAATATCTGCAAATCAAAATAAAATCCAAAATCTAAAAGAAATGATGCTAGAAAAAGAGATTTTATATCTAGCAGATTTTCAATAGTTTAAGGATGGCTATTTTGTATTTTAGTGGTTTTTGTTTTGAAAATGAAAAAGAATTTTTCTCTGAGTATTTAATAGAAAATAATTTTACAATTTCTGGTTTTTCTTATGGTGCAATTAAAGCTATGGATAAAGCTTATGAGATGTTAAAAGAAAATAAAAGAGTTGATCTTATTCAGCTTTTCTCCCCTGCATATTTTGAAGATAAAAATGATAAATTTAAAAGACTTCAATTGATGTTTTTCCAAAAGGATGCAAAAGCTTATAGTGATAATTTTATAGATAATACTATCTATCCCAATAAAGATATAAAAGATGATCTTTTAAAGTATTTTAAAATGGGTACAAAAGATGAACTTAGTGAACTTTTATACCATAAGTGTAATTTGGATAAAATGGCGTTTTTTAAAAAGAAAAATGTGAGAATCGAAGTTTATCTTGGGGAACAAGATAAGATAATAGATTCTGTAAAAGCAAAAGATTTTTATAAAGAGTATGCTGAAGTATATTTTATTAAAAATGTGGGACACATTTTAAGGTAAAAACTAAAATCTAAAAAGTAAAAATTTAAAAAACAGGTAAAAGATAAAAATGAGTGAAATTGCAAAAATAGGTATTATCACTGTTAGTGATAGAGCGAGTGCTGGTGTTTATGATGATATTTCAGGTAAGGCTATCATTGATACTATGAATGAATATTTAACTTCAGAGTGGAAAGAGGTATATAAGGTTATACCTGATGAGCAAAATGTGATTGAAGATACTATCAAAGATATGGTTGATAATGAAGGTTGTTGTTTAGTGGTTACTACTGGTGGAACTGGTCCTGCTAAGCGTGATGTGACTCCTGAGGCTACTGAGGCTGTATGTGATAGAATGATGCCAGGTTTTGGTGAACTTATGAGAGCTGAATCTTTAAAGTTTGTACCAACAGCTATCCTTTCTCGTCAAACTGCAGGGCTTAGAGGAAGTTCACTTATTATAAATCTTCCGGGAAAACCAAAATCTATCAGAGAGTGTTTAGATGCAGTATTCCCAGCTGTACCATATTGTATAGATCTAATGGAAGGTCCTTTTATGGTATGTGATGAAGAGGTTATTAAACCTTTTAGACCGAAAAAAAAGTAATCCACTAAAATCTACTTAAAATTCAGTATTGAATGATTTGATTGTATATCAAATCTTCAAACTGAATCATCTCTTTATTATTTAATAAATAACAAAATAAAATCAACAAAATAGTAATATTTGATAAATTCAGTCATATTTTTAATAGTCCAATATATAGTTTTTTAATAATTACTTTTAAAATAGCCATAAAAAAATCTTTTTTTTGTTAAAATTAATTTATACTAATAAATAATACAAACAAGGAGAAAGATTGAATAAGATTTTAATCTCTTTTATTTTTGCTATTGGGGCATTTTTTCTTGCTAGTCTTGCATTTAATACACAACATGCAACTTTATTAGCAATTATTGTTTTTCTAGTAGCTATGTGGACAAATGAGGCTCTACCTTTAGGTGTGGTTTCCCTTTTGCCTATTGTGCTATTCCCCAGTTTTGATATTTTGAGTACAAATGCTACAACAGTTAATTATTCAAAGTCAATCATCTTTTTGTTTTTAGGTGGTTTTATGATTGCAATTGCTACTCAAAAAACAAATCTTCATAAGTTTATATCAAATAAACTTCTAAGTCTTTTTCCAAATACCCCAAGGGGTGTATTGTTTTCCCTTGCAATTACATCAGCATTTTTAAGTTCACTCATCTCAAATACAACAACAGCATTACTTTTGATCCCTATTGCTATGTTTTTAACTGATGATATAAAATTAAAGCTAAGATTGGTATTGGCTATTGCTTATGGTGCAAGTATAGGAGGTATAATTACTCCTATAGGGACTCCCCCAAATCTTATCTTATTAGGATTTATGGATAGTAACTCAATAGAAGCAATTCCTTTTGTTAAGTGGATTGGTTTAACTGCTCCTTTAGCTTTAGTGATGCTTTGTATAATCCCTTTTATTTTATCTTTGGGTGTAAATCATTTAAAGTTTGATACGGAGTTGGAAAATAAAGAAAAGTTAACAGGTGAGCAAAGAAGGCTTTTATATATTTTGGGTGGATTAGTTGTATTACTTCTAGTAAATTCTAAAATTCAGCCATATTATTCTGGACTTGGATTAAATGAAAAGGGGATATTGCTTAGTTTTGGATTGCTTATGTTTGTTCCAAAGTTTGGTTTTTTAACTTGGGAAGATACTAAAAAAATCCCTTATGAGATCATTTTTCTTTTTGGTGCAGGTTTTTCCATTGCAGCAGCTTTTTCTCAAACGGGATTGGCAGGGGAGATTGCAAATTATCTATTGGAATTAACAAATCTTCCAACAATACTTTTAATTCTTTTAGTGGCATCTTTGATCACATTTACAACAGAAATCACCTCAAATACAGCATTGATCTCTATAGCTTTACCAATAATTTATTCTTTAAGTCAAGTGGCAAATATTGATACTACCTTGATCTTATTTGTTGCTACAATTTGTGCTTCATATGCTTTTATGTTGCCTATAGCAACACCACCAAATGCTATTGCTATGAGTAGTGGAGCTGTTAAGGTAAAAGATATGGCTAAATTTGGATTTTTATTTAATATTTTAGGTATTCTTTGTATTACTGCTGTAGCTTTAATTTACTGGCAGTATGCTCTTTAAGAGTTACTGCTTGTAGATTTATATAAAAAGCTGTTTTTATAATATAAAAATCATTTGATTAATAAAGATAATAGATATATTTTATAAGATAGCAAATAATACATAGACTAATTTTGTATTATAAAGGCGATTTTAGATAAAATAAAGCCCAATTAAGAATAAAAATTAAAAATATTTTTATTAATATTAATTTACGTGATGTTAATTTTAGTAATTTATAATTATATATAAAAGAAAATAGAAGATAAAAAATGTATAAAATAGATGTGGAACAACTTGAAGATTTAAAATCCCTAGTAATTGTTTTAGATAAAGAGGGAAATATTTTAAAATTTAACCCTTTTGCTCAAGAGTCTACTGGATTTAACTATGATCAAGTTTCTAGAATATCATGGTTTGATACATTTATTACAAAGGGTGAAAAAGAAGAGCTTTTAATTCAATTTCAAGAGAATATCGAAAAAGCAGTAAGCTCTTGGCACTTTGTATGTAATATCGTATGTAAAGATGGCAATAAAAAATATATCAACTGGACTTTTAGCCTTTTAAAAAATGAAAATGATGAGATAGGTGATATCTTAGGTATAGGTACAGATATAAGTATCACCCAAGAGCTTAAAAGTAAAGATCAATTAATCTTACAACAATCAAAAATGGCAGCCATGGGAGAGATGCTTGAAACAATAGCACACCAATGGAGACAGCCTCTTTCTGTAATCTCAACGGCTGCAAGTGGTCTTAAGATGAAAAAAGAGTATGAAATCTTAGATGATAAAGAGTTTAATGAATCTTGTGATCATATTGTGGAGATTGTAAATCACCTATCTGGGACTATTGATGATTTTAGAAATTTCTTTAAACCCCACAAAGATCAAGAACTATTTAATCTAAAAAATACCATAGAAAAAACCTTTTCTCTTATAGGTTCAAAGTTTAAAAATTCAGATATTGATGTGATCTATAATCTTCAAGATGTAGAAATTCATGGCTTTGAAAATGAACTTATCCAAGCACTTATGGTTATATTAAATAATGCAAAAGATGCCTTTGATTCTCAAGATGAAAAAGTAGAAAAATTTATATTTATTGATCTATATGAAGATGAATATAATGCAGTGCTTAAGATAAAAGATAGTGCAGGGGGAATCCCTGATGATATTATTCATAAGATATTTAATCCATATTTTACAACAAAACAAGAATCAAATGGTACAGGTATAGGTCTTTATATGACTGAAGAGATTATCTCCAAACATATGAGAGGGCATGTGGCTGTTTCAAACTCTTCTTATGTATATGAAGATGAAGATTATACCGGCGCAGAGTTTCTTATAGAGCTTCCATCTCTACAAAAAGAGAAAATGGAGATGAGATTTCTTGAAGAGCTTGAGAGCTGTCACTGTTATAGATGGAATAAAGATGAAGAGATGTTTATCAAACTTACAGTATGTAGTGATAAAATGGTACTTCAAGATATAGCTACACTTTCAAACTTTTTATATGAATTTAATATAAAATTTACAATACTAAATAACCAAAACATCCAAATACATTTCTAAAATAAAAAAAGGAATATATGAAAAATAAAGATATTATTTCAAAGCTTGATTTAGAGGATTATATAAACTCCTTTAAAAAGCTATTTGCAAGGGACAAGGATATCACTCTTCAAGGTGATATAAATCTACACTATAGACTAATCAATCAATTATCAACATATGATCTGACTCCACCAAAAGCTGTGGAGAATCTTGATACAGAATTAGTGCATCTGCAAAAGCAAGGTGTATTAAAAGTATATCAAGTATATGCGTTTGTAAAAATTATAGAGTATTTTAACTATGTAAAAAGATTTAATTTTGATGGAAAATTAGCTGAGTGGATAGATAAAATTATCATACCAAATGAGATAGCTAGTGTAGCTGAATATTTCACAGATAAGGGTGAGATAAAACAAGGAGTAGATGAAGACTTAGATGGCATCAATACTGCTCTTTATACAGTAAAACAAAATATAAAACAATCCCTTTATAAACTTACATCTAGCTCAAAACTAAAACCATATCTAGTGGATAGCCAAGTACACTTTGTACATGGAGAAGAGACACTTCTTGTAAGGGGCGGATTTAACCATGTGCTTAAAGGTAAAGTGATAGAGAGAAGTAATGCAGGTTTCTTTTATGTACTTCCCCACATATCAAGTGAGCAAAAACAAAAACAATCTGATCTTATGAATAAAAAAGAGGAGATTATCACTGAGATATGTAAAAGGATAAGTTCCACCTTTTTAAAGCATATGCTATTTTTAAAGTTTATAAATAAAGAGTTTGATAGATTTGATCATTATATAGCTAGGGTATTTTTTGCTAAAAGTGGTGATAAAAACTTCATCCTAAGTGATAGTAAATCTAAAACTTGTAAACTAGTAGAGTTTTGCCATCCAGCATTACATGATCCTAAACCTATCACAGTAGATTTTTCTAAATCAGTTGTAATGATCACAGGTGTAAATGCCGGTGGTAAAACGATGATGTTAAAATCAATCCTCTCAGCTGTATATTTATCAAAGAATATGATCCCATATAAAGCTAGTGATAAGACAAAGATAGGAAACTTCAAAGAGATCATGGCTGTACTTGATGATCCACAAAATGTAAAAAATGATATCTCAACCTTTGCCGGTCGTATGGTGGAATTTTCAAAACTATTTGCTAAAAAATCTGCTATAGTAGGAGTGGATGAGATAGAGCTTGGTACAGATAGTGATGAAGCTGCATCTTTATTTAAAGTGATCATAGAAGAGCTTATACAAAAAGATATAAAGATCATCATCACCACACACCATAAAAGATTAGCTTCTTTAATGGCTGCAAATGAAAAAGTAGAGTTAATAGCTGCCTTATATGATGAAGATAACCAAAGACCTACTTATAATTTCTTACAAGGAACCATAGGTAAATCATACGCTTTTGAAACAGCTCAGAGATATAATATCCCAAGAACTATCATAGCAAAAGCAAAAGAGGTTTATGCCAAAGATGGGGATAAATTAAATGAGCTTATTGAAAGAAGTAGTAGTTTAGAGATGGAGTATCTTCAAAAGATAGGTACTCTTGATGAGAAGATTGCTGATTATGAAAGATTACTAAGTAATCTAAAAGAGCAAAAAGAGGATTTAGATAAGCATATCTATAGTGAGAAGTCAAAACTTCACAGAGAATATAAAGATGCAAGGGATGAAGCTAAAAAAGCTATCAAAGCTAAAATATCAAGAGAATCCCACCAGCACCTAAATGTAGCCCATAAAAAAGCAAAAGATATCAAGGTAGAAAAAGCTGCTGAGATAGTAGAGTTTAAAGTGGGTGATAGGGTAAAATACAATAATTCAAAAGGTGAGATCATATCCATAAAAGGAAAAAGAGCCTTTATAGAAAATGATATGGGGATGAAACTACAAGTAAATCTAGCTGATCTTAAACCAAGTGGAAATCCAGTAGCATCAAAGGTAAAACAAAAGCCAAAGGTAAAAGTAAACGTACAAAAGCCAGAAACTGGTCATGTAAAACTAGACCTTCATGGACAAAGGGCGGATGAAGCTATAGAAAATTTAGATAAGTTTTTAAGTGATTCACTTATAGCTGGATTTGATGAGGTGCTTGTATATCATGGTATAGGTACAGGGAAACTATCCCACGCAGTAAAAGAGTTTTTAAGAACTCACCCTAAAGTAAAAGGGTTTGATGACGCACATCCAGCGCAAGGTGGATTTGGTGCAAAAGTAATAAGATTATAGGAAATAATATGACAGAGATAGAACTTTTTCAAAAGCTACTTAGATTTAAATCAGTGACACCAGATGATGATGGGGCATTTGATTTTATAGAGGAGTATTTAGGGGATACTTGGCAAGTGATCAAAGTAGATATGGAGGGTGTAAAAAATAGACTTTACTATAAAAAGTTCAATGACAACACACAACACCTATGTTTCGCTGGTCATATAGATGTAGTACCTACAGGTGAGGGTTGGGATGTGGATCCATTTGCCGCTGATATCATAGATGGTGTGATCACTGCACGTGGTACACAAGATATGAAAAGTGGTGATGCAGCCTTTTTATACTCATGTAAACACGCAAAAGATTTTGATGGAACCCTATCTATCCTTATGACAAGTGATGAAGAGGGTGAGGGTACATATGGTACTATCAAAATGCTAGAACATTTAAAAGAGATAGATTTCATCCCAGATTACGCTGTAGTAGCTGAACCAACATGTGAAGAGCTGTTTGGTGATGCCATAAAAGTAGGGCGTAGGGGAAGTATCAATGGATACATCACCATAAAAGGAAAACAAGGACACGCCGCATATCCAGAAAAGTGTATAAACCCAGTACACAACTTTGCCCATGTATTACCACAAATAGCAGGATTTGACCTAGATAACGGTGATGAATACTTTTCTCCATCAAAAATGGTGATCACAGATATAAGAGGTGGTATGGAAGTAACAAACGTAACACCAAATGAATTAAAGTTAATGTTCAATGTAAGAAATTCCACAAATACAAAAAGGGAAGATGTGGAAGCCTTTATCCATGAGAAACTAAAAGGGCTAGAATATGATTTTAGAACTACACAAGGCTCATTTCCTTTTGTAACGAACAAAGAATCAAAAGTGGTAAAAGCTATGGAGGATTCTATTTTGAAAATCACTGGAGTGAGCACTAAACACTCAACTGCTGGTGGTACATCAGATGCTAGGTATTTTGGTAGTTTTGGTATAGAGGCTATCGAGTTTGGTGTGATTAATGATACTATTCATAGTGTTGGGGAGAGGACTACTGTTAAGGAAGTTTCTGATTTGACTAGGGTGTATGAGGATTTGATTAAAAATTTTTAGTGTAATCTATTTTACTATTTAATATTCTTAGTATATGTATTTCTGTTTTTAATATTTTATAGAATATTAGATAGTTTTCATATATTAAGACTCTACACTCTTTATGTATATTTTTGTTTTTACACTCTGTACCTAATTGTGGATTTAATTTAAGTAGATTTATATAGTTTTCAAGTTTTTCAATATATTCAAATGCTACAGTAGGTTTATCTTGATAGATTAGTTCAAATAAATTATATAAATCTTGTTCTGCAAGTTTTGTATATTTAATTGTGTGCATATTTATTTTTTAAATTATCAAATATTTCTTTATGTGATTTAGTGCTTAATTCAGAATTTAATCCTTTTTCAACTTCTTTTTCAAAGTTTGATAGGTCATCTTCATTTATTTTAGGCATTATTACTACTTCAACTTCTTTATTATCAAATTCATCTGGTAATGTAATATGTAATTGTTTATTTTCAACATTTAAAAATTGTCTTATTGCTGTCACTTTGATGCCTTTTATTTCTAATTTTTTATTTTATCTAAAATGGAGAGTTTAAGTCAACAAGATGTACAAGAGTGGTATTTTATTACAGATTGTAAGATTATTTTTTATTTTTGTTATTTATAGGTATAATATTGTCACATTAGATTAAGGTATTGAAATGGACATTGAAGAACTATATAAACCCATAATTCTAGAAAATATACAGATAGATGGTGTTTGTGGAGAAAGTACAAGAGGTGGAGAAAATGTTGAAATAATACAAAGTATGTTTATTTCTTCTCTTCATAGAGAGTTTGATGTTTTTGCAAAGAATATTTTAAATCCTTTTTTATCTTATCTTTCTCAAAAAAAAATAAATGATATATATGTTTTGATAAAAGAGGATGGTAGAGCGTTTGTTTATGAAAAGTTTCCTTTTGGTTTTAAGGTTTTCACAAAAAAAGATGTAGAAGCAGGAACACCTGTATTTAAAAGAGATATATTTGATGTAGAGTCAGTTTTTTTTAAAAATAAATATATAGATTTAAATCCAAAAAGAAATGATAAAATAATATGGATATTTAGATGTGATTGGAATTTTGGTCTTTATTTTAATTTAACTAAAGATATTAATGAAAGTGAAATCTTGTATGATTTAGGTACATATTATAAACAAGTAATGTATTTAAATGAGTATATTTTTATAGAAAAATCAAATTATTTTAAAGAGATGATAAATGATGGATGGTTTCCTTTTATTGAAATTATAAATAATGGATTTGAGAATATTATAAAGTATTATGAAGATAAGCAGAAAGATCAATTATTAGTAGAGTTTTTAATAGAGTCATTCTCAGAAAAAAGAATGAAAGATTTTACATCTAAGTGGTGGAAAAATGAAATATTTAATAAGAAGAAAGATATTATTGAAGCAGGTATAGAAAGTTATTTATTGAATACAAAAAGTGGTTATATTAATTCTATTAAAAATCTACTTACTGAATTGGAAGGAATTATAAGAATCTCATTTTTTAAAGATTTTAATAAAATACCAACTACAAAAGATTTAAAAGATTATATTAGTGATAGTGGGAAAAATAGATTTACACTTGCTAGATCATTAGCATTTCCAGATAGGTTTTTAGATTATTTGAATGAATATATATTTAAAGGGTTTAATTTAGGAAATAATGACATTCCTGAAAGTAGACATTCCGTTGCTCATGGAGTAGCCACCGATGTTGTTTATAATAGAGAATTTGCATTAAAAGTAATATTAACAATGGATAACATTTTTTATTTTTTAAATAATAAAACCTTGACAAGATAAATTGAGAGTGTGTATAGTTACATTACTTTGATTCCTCACACTTTTTGTACCGGCAAAAAGTGCGCAAAAACCTCTCCACCCGATGAAAATGTTTTTCCAAGATTCCACAAAATATTTACTGCGGGTCAGAACTCGGTCGAAAACGTGCATTTAGCACCTTTCTCTCCCTCAAACAGGTTGACCCTTTTCACCGTAAATATTTTGCTCCATCTTGGCATTTTCAAAGCGTGGACTTTTTTTCTTTGACGGACATTCTATTTTAATTAGAAAGAAATATGGAGATTATAGATATTTTAAAAGGGAGATTAGACATTAGGATTTGCTATCTAATGATACTTAGATAATAAACTATGAAGATAAAAAAGGAAAGATAATCAAATAAGAGAAACCTAAAAGCAAAAGAAAAATGAACGTCACCGATAAAAATTTCACCCTTTGGAAATGCTGAATTTTCTTCAAATATTTTCGGAAAAAGCTCTCAACCTGTTTGAGTGAAAGAAAGGTGCCGGGGCGCACCTTTTTTCGCGAGTTTTGAGGGCTAGGAAATATTTGAAGAAAATTCAGGAGCACATTTCCAACCGGGGGAGAGAGCTTTTTGTTTACTCGTATAATACATTTATGGATATATGATACTATATATTCATAGAGTTTTTT
>CAYFGQ010000079.1:0-14169 GCA_964342525.1 uncultured Arcobacteraceae bacterium | reverse complement strand
ATTTCAAAAAACTTTGATTCGAATTAGCTATGGCTAGTCCTTCATCAAAGTTTTTAGAAATCTGAATCCTCCTATATTGTTTCTGAATACTATAATTTTTTGAGTTGCCCTAAACTTTGTTATCTCTATGTTATACCCTATGGTTATAATTCTTTTATCCTTTTCTTTTCATATATTCATTAGGTGGGATTACTAACCTCCATAATAATCTTACCTTTTGAATATATTTATTAAGAGTAATTCAAAAATATCCCTTTTTATTTATATAATAGTTGTAACTTTTTTGTATGTTTTACTTGACAATCAATTGATATATGAGTATTATAAAAATAAATATGATTAAGCATTCATTTGGGGGATTGTTTACTAAAGGTATTTAATATGAATCAAAAAATTAAATTATTTGGTACTCTTGATGAGTTTATATCTTATGCTACAAAATTCCCATCATCAAAGTTTTTAATATGTTTTGGTGAAGACTTTAATTTTTCTCCTAAGTCTTTATATGAACGAAATATAGAGTATTATGCCTCTTTGCACCCATTTATCATATATAATTATCAAAGATATGAAAATAAGATGTTTTGTGTTGTTCTTGATGATATGGCTAAGATTGAACTTGTGGAGGATATATCTTCTTATGATTCAAATAAAAAGCTAGATAATTTAAAATCTATGATAGTTTTTGCGGATGCTTTATCAAACTCTTTAACTCCTTTTCTTGAAAATCTTTATGAATATACATCTTTAGGTGTAAGTATTATTGGTGGTGGCTCTGGCAAAAAGGGATTTAAAAAAGATGATGTGATCTTTTATAAAGATAGATCATTAAAAAATGCAGCTATTATTGTGAAATTTTTTGAGAAAATATTTTATAATGTAAAACATGGCTGGGAGTATTTAGATGGACCTTTTGTTATAAGCTCTTCAAAAGATGATATAATAAATGAAATAGATTTTAAAGATGCTAGAGCTTTTTATAAAATGACTTTAGAGCGGGATTTAGATACAAAGATTGAGGATAGTGATCTTTTAGATTTATCTCGAAGTTATCCTTTGGGTATAGTTCAATATAAACAAGAGTTTATCGTAAGGGATATGATATCTTTTGAGGATAATAAAATCAATTTAATAGGTTCGATCACAGAAAACTCTTTGATTGATATATTAAAAGGAAATAAGGATACTTTGATTGAAGCAACTACTCAAAGTGCAAAAGAGTTAAAAAATATGATAAGTGATTTTGATACAGCTTTTATTTTTGATTGTATCTCTAGGGAAGAGTATTTGAAAGATTCTTATGAAGAAAACCTTTTAAAATTAAAAAAAGAGTTAAGCTCTGATATTGTAGGGGTAGGTACTTTGGGTGAATTTGCTAATCATGGTACAAGTTATATCGATATTTTAAATAAGACATGTGTATTAGGAGCAAGTAGATGCTTTTAAATAAACTCTCAATCTCATATAAATGTAGTAATGCCATAGGAAACTCTTTAAATCTAAAAGAGATGATAAATGAATTTATAAAGGTTTTTGTAAAAGAGACCCATGGGATTTATGGCTCTTTTTATTTATCAAAAGATAATGATACTAAAGAGATAGTATCAATTGGAAAATCTAAATATTTTAATAATTGTGGTATAGATTGTGGAAATATAATCAAGATAGAAAATATAGAAGATGATAAATTAAAATTATTGACTTTTCCTTTAAATGATGGAACTATTTATCTAATATATTATGCAAAAGAGGATCTTGATTTAGATTTTATAAATTCAATTTTACTTGGCTTAAAAAATAAAATAGATATAGCTATAAGCTCATGTTTAAATGTGGAAAAGCTTGAGCTAGAGAAAAAAAGATATAAACTTCTAAGTGATTCTTTACAGATAAAAGTTGATGAAGCAATTGCGATGAATAATGAGAAACAAAAGGTTTTAGAGCAAAAATCTAAAATGGCTCAGATTGGTGAGATGATAGGAAACATTGCCCATCAATGGAGACAACCTTTATCTGTGATCTCAACAGCAGCAAGTGGAATGAGTATAAAAAAAGATGTGGGTATTTTAGAAGATAATGAGTTCTTTTCATTGACAGAGGAGATTATGAAAAATGCCATGTATCTATCTTCCACTTTAGATGAGTTTAGAGATTATATCAATTATAGTCATGAAAAAATAGATGTAATCTTACAAGATAGATTAAAACTTGCTGTTGATCTTACTGTGGAGACCTATAAAACTTGTAATATCCAGCTTATTGAAAATAGAGTACAAAAAGAAAAAATTCATTATAAAATAGTACCAGGAGATCTATTACAAGTTATAGTATCAGTTCTAAAAAATGCCCAAGAGGTTTTATGTGAAAAAAACATAGATGATAATAGATGGGTAAAATACTCTTTATATGAAAAAGAAGAAAATATAATAATAGAGATAGAAGATAATGGGGGAGGAATATCTGAAGAGATATCAAAAAAGATATTCAATCCATATTTTACTACAAAACATAAAGCCCAAGGTACAGGTATAGGTTTATATTCTTGTTATAATATCATAGTAAATCAACTGCTAGGAAAGTTTTATTTTGAAAATACAAAAGAGGGTGTTGTCTTTTTTATAGAATTACCTAAACAGTAATTCTATTTTTCCTTTAAAAGTATACTAAAACAAGCACCCTTATAAGATTTACCTTTATATATAAATTGGATATTTGAAGCTTCAATTGTTCCTTTTGATTTCTCAACTATAAGTTTAGACATATATAGTCCAATTCCAGTTCCATTCTTATCACCTTTTGTGGTGAATTTATGATCAAAAATTTTATCTATGATACTCTCTTCTATCCCTCCACCATTATCCATAAAGTATAGTACTATCTCTTCATCTTCTGTGATTGTTTCTATTTTTATCACTTTTTTTTCTATCACTTTTTCTTCTAATACATCTATAGAATTGTTTATGATATTCATAAACACTTGGATAAGTTCATTTTCAAAACCTAAGATAGTGATATCAGATACATTAGTCTCAACTTTTATTGATCTATTGTAAAGTTTTGATGAAACAAGATCAAGGGCACTTTGTACTGATTTTTTAAGATCAAAATATTTTACATCTACATCTTTTTTATAGAAATTTCTAAAATCATCTATGGTTGTAGATAGGTGTTTAGCTGATTTTACTATTAGATTTAAATTTGTATTTAGGGATTCATCACTTAAAACATTAAGCTCATTTTGCATCTTTGTTCCTGATGCTGCTGTTGTGATTACTGATAATGGTTGTCTCCATTGATGTGCTATGGATTCAAGCATCTCACCTAAAGATGCCATTTTTGATTGCTCTAATAAAATAAGTTCTTTATTTTTTAACTCATCTTCAATATTTCGCTCTTTTGTAATATCTTTATCTGTTCCTCTATATCCAATAAGTTCACCAGCATCATTAAAAAATGGAACACCATTAGTTAATAAACAGATATCTTTACCATCTTTTGAGATATTCCAATTTTCTAAATTTGTGATGATAGATTTTTCCTCAATTGTTTTTGCAAATTCTAATAACACATTCCCAGAATTTGATTTTTTCATAAAATCAAATGGAGTTTTACCTATCATTTCATTTGGTTTAAATCCTAAAATATTTTCAACACTATCACTTACAAAGGTATATCTACCATTCACATCTACTTCCCAAATAAAATCAGTAGTAGCACTAATAAAATCATTTAATTGAGATGTTCTATCTGTTACTTGTTTTTCTAGTTTTCTATTTACTTTTTGAAGTTCTCTTGTTTTTTCATCTATTGCATTTTTAAGTTTTTGATTATTTATTTTTAGTAGATTTTGTCTATATATAATAAATAGTATAAGTATCACAAAAAATATAATCACTTGTATAATTAGATTATAGTTTACCTCTTCAATTATTTCTCTTGGTCTATTCCATTGTTGATATATATCATTTTTTTCTTTATCACTTAGGGAGTTTACTGTTTTTTCTAGGATATTGTGAAGAATAATTTTATCTTTATTTGATGCCATTCCTAATTTATAATATTCATCAAATCTTCCTGAGACTTTTATCTCACCCCAAAAAAACTCTTGAATATAATAGTTTATAGTAGATATGGCATCTATTTGACCATAAATCTCACCCTTTGATACCATCTCTAAACCTGTAGAAATATCTTTTGTTTCAACTATATCAAGCCAAGGGTATTTCTTTTTTAATTTTTCTATTAGGGTATAACCACTAGTAATACCTATTTTTTTACCCTCTAGTTCTTTTATATTTTCAATAAAACCTCTTTTAAGTTTTGTGGCTAATACCAAAGGTTCTTTTATATAAGCACTAGTGATATTCATAAACTCTTTTCTTGATTCTGAATTACTACTAAGTGGTAAAATATCACAAGTACCATTTTTAGCAAAGAGTTTAGATTGTTTCCATGAAGTGGTATCTACAAGTTCAAATTTTATATTTAATTTTTTTGCAAATATCTCCATGTAGTTTGAGCTTATCCCTATATGTTTTCCATTTTCTATCTTTTCATAGGGCATCCAGTTTGGATCTATACAAATCTTAAAGCTTGGATTATTTTTTAGATACTCTTTTTCATTTTTACTTAGGATCAAATCATTTTTTGTAATATCATATACAAAATCATAAACATCTATTGTATTTGTTGGGATTCCCATAAGTGAATATAGATCTAAAATTCTTTGTATTTTACTTTTATCTATAGCTCCTATTTTATTTGTTTCTTCATATGCTAACTCTTTTAATATTTTTGCTTCATACTCTAGGGCTTCTTTTGTTTTATTTTGAGTGTTATATTTTTTAAGTATAAGATTTATGGTTTCATCTATATTATTAAAAGCATACTTCCAACCTTTTAAGGATGCTTCTACAAAGGCTTTTACCCTTTTTGGATTTGATTCAAGTTCTTTCTCCGAGGTAAATAGTAAATCCTCATAAAGACTAAATCCATAATCCTTTGGATGCCATATATCATAGGCTATATTCTCTTTTTCTAGTATAAAAAGTTCATTGGATGTAAAGATTGAAGTGACATCTGTTTTTCCATTTATAAGATCATGAATATTAAAACTATTTGGAAGTAGTTTCATATCTTTAAAATTAATATTTTCAGATTTTAGCATAGCCTTAAACGCAGCAGTTTCTACAGCATCATTACCTATCATGATTCTTTTATCTTTGAAGTCTTTTATGGATTTAATATTTGAGCTTCTTAGGGAAACTAAAGCATGGGGTGAGGATTGTAAGATAGCACTAAGTAGGATTATTTCTTTTTGTTTTGATCGCTCTAAAATAATAGAAGGGTAGTTTACCCCATAGGTACTTTTACCTTTTATGACATCATCAGTTACATTTATACCAAAATCAAACTCTTTTATATCTACATCAAGATTGGCTTTTTTATAAAAACCTTTTTCTTTTGCCATATAATAACCAGCAAACTCAAATTGATGTTTCCACTGCAGTTGTAAAGATATCTTTTGTAAATCTTTAGCATTTGCAATAGTAAAAAATAGTAAAAAAATAAATATATTTCTTAAAATAATCATATGACTTTTTTAGAACCTTTTTATTTTAAATTGAAAATCATTTTACAATTCTGCCGGTTTACCTATATGGAATCCTTGTGAATAATTAATCCCTAATTTTTTAACTTCATCTAGAATATCTCCATCAGCAATAAACTCTGCTACTGTTTGTATCTTTTCTTCTTTTGCAAATAATACTATTGCTTCAACTACGTGTTTTGAGAATGGATCATTTACAATATTTTTTATAAGTGAACCGTCGATTTTTAAAATATCTGGTTGAAAATCTAGAAGCCTTTCAAAGTTTGAATAACCACTACCAAAATCATCTATGGCGATTTTTACTCCACCAATTACTTTAGCTAAACCAATAAAGTTTTTTACCACTTCAAAATCATGGGCAACTTCATCTTCAAGTAGTTCAAAAATGATTCTTCCGTAGTTTTGTGGTTTTGAGATAAGATCAAGTAGTTTATTTCTAATATCTAAATCTTCAATATCTAAAGTTGAAAGGTTTATACTGATTTCTGTATCTACCTTATCTAAAGCTTCTTGGGCATTATGAATAACCATATTTGTGATATCTTTATAATATCCTGCTTTTTTTGCAATATCTATAAAGAAAAATGGAGATATTATTCCACCATCATGATCTATAAGTCTTATTAGGGATTCATATTTTTCGATTTTCTGTGTTTCATTATTCATAATAGGCTGAAAATGGGATACAAGTTTTGCATTATGAAGATTTGATAGGGCATCTTTTAATACATTAACGATCACCATATCTTCTTTTGCTTTGCTTTGTTGATTTGTAGCCAAATTATCTGCAAATAAGATATCAATTTTTTCTTTTCTACATTTGTGAATACCAATAGATAAGTTTTCAAAAGCTTCATCTTTTTGCATTGTATATGAGAAAATAAAATCTATATCAACTTTTTTATCATCAATAACAAAATCATTGAATTGGATATTGTTTTTAAATTTTTTTAACCACATCTCGATATTTGAATGACTACTTCCATCACATTCTCTGATAAATCCATACTCTCCACTATCTAATTGGTATATTTTATCTAAGCCACTCTCTTCAGGTATGAGTTCTTTTATATTTTTTGTAACAAAGTCTTCTACTTTATGGGTAAAGGATGCCCCATAAAACTCTTTTAATAAGGAATAGTTATCTATTTTAGCAAGTATTACGATAGGTGTATTAGATGATGAAATATCATCTAAGAATTGACGTTTTGGGTTCATAATATCTGTGATATCATGCCTTACTCCAATATACTCTTTTATCTCCCCATCCACATCTAAGATGGGCATAATAGTTGCATCCACATAATATGAACTTCCATCTTTTCTTCTGTTTTTAATTGTACCTTGGTAGGTTTGTTTATTTGTGATAGTATTCCAAACTTTTTCAAAAGTCTCTTTTGGCATATCTGGATGTCTAATTATACTGTGTGAGTTTCCTACAAGTTCAGTTTCTGCATAACCACTTATATCTATAAAGTTTTTATTTACATAGGTGATATTTCCATCTATATCTGCTTTACTTACAATATCACTTTTATTTAATACTTTTTGATACTCTTTAAGTTCATTGTTTTTTAATAAAATCTCTTTTTGATGGTTTATTTGTTTTTTAAATATATTACATTTAAAAATGATCTCTTCAATACTAAATGGCTTTTTTAATATATCCATATTTAGATAACTTAAGGTATGAAGATAATTGTTTTGAGTATTTGGGGAAACCAAAATAAGTGTATAGATATATTTTAAATTTTGATCTGTTTTTAGTTTTTTTAGAAAGTCAATTGTTTTGAAATCTAGGATATCAAAATCTAAGATTAGAAGTTCTATATTTTTAGTTTTTACAATTTCAAAGAGTGAATCTTCATTCTCTTTTTGTTTAAAAAAAATATTAAAACTTTCACCTAGGGAGGAGCTTTTAAAGTTTAGTTTCTCCTCATCATTTAGTACAAATAATAAGTTGTTTTTTTTCATTTAGTATATTCATTTCTCTATTTTATAAATTAGATCCAAAAATTTTACAAAATCAAAGGGTTTTAAAAGATAGTGCTCAACCCCAAGTTTTTTTGCTTTATCTATATACTCTTTTTCTGTATGGGCAGATGTAATGATAAAAGGAGTATTTGGATCATTCTCCTTTACTATTTGTATCAATTCAAGTCCGTCCATTATTGGCATATTAATATCAGTTATTATAATATCAATATCCTTATGTTCTTCAATGATTTCAAGGGCTTCTTGTCCATTTTTTGCAATTATGTAGTTTGCTTCAAGTTTTTCCAAAGTCGAACAAAGGATATCTAGTAGTTCAATTTCATCTTCTACAAACAGTAGTTTTAGTTGTTTAAGTTTTTCAATTTTTTCTATCATAGGAATCTTTTATAAATAATATACTCTACATTATAGTTAAAGTTAAAGAAAGAGTGAATAAAAAAAGTAAGAAAATTGTAAAGAAAATGTAAAATTATTTGTAAATTTTTGAAGAGTTTGAAAAGTTGCTCACTTTTCAAACACTTTTATAGTATAAGAATTATATTATACGTCTAGTTTATGGTGGAAATATTTTTCAATATCAAAATATATTTCACCTTGTTTATTTTTAAATGCAAGATTTTTTCTATCAAGATCGCTTACTTTTGCTACACCCATTACAGCTTGTAGCGTTTTAATACCTTTTAATAGGTTTTTATGATAAAAAGCAATATGTTGTGCTTTTCTAAGTACCATATATGCAGCACGTCTTTTTTTATCTTGAGTTGCCATACCAACAGGACAAGGGTGTCCACTTGTACCTGAACATTGTCTAGCTCTGATACATCCACCACTCATCATAAATCCTCTTGCAATAGCGGTCATATCTGCACCAAGACACATTAAAATGGCAATATCATCAGGCGTAAGGATTTTACCACTTACGATTAGTTTGATCTCATCTCTAATTCCATAGTTTCTAAGCATCTTATCAACCATATATAAAGAATTAACCGCATTTAATCCCACAGTCTCCATAAGTTCAAGTGGAGCAGTGGCACTACCACCATCACCTGCATCAAGTGTTAAAAAGTCAGGAATCGCTTTATTTGATTTTACTCTTTCATTTATTTTTGAAACTATATCTTCTGTATTTTGTTTATCTGAGATAACTATCTTCATCCCAACAGGTTTTCCTGATAGTTCTTGAAGTTCACCCATAAAATCAAAAAGTTCATCTAGAGTATTTGCATAAGGGAATCTATTTGGACTCATTAGATCTTTAAATGGTTCAACCCCTCTATAGTATGCGATATCATGGGTTACTTTTTCACCTATGATCTTACCACCAGTTTGTTTTGCCCCTTGAGCTATTTTGATCTCTGTCATTCTACAAAATGACATCACTTTTTTATAACGCTCAGGATCAAAGTTTCCTTCTTTGTCTCTTACTCCATAAAGTCCAGATCCAACTTGTAGAATCATATCAGGAAGTTCTTCTGGAACCTCTTTTGGAAATTGTTCAAATGGAGCATCCCAGTTTGGTCTAAAAAAGCTTAAGTCATCTAAGTTGATGATATATGTATCTTCTAGCTTATTATGTAGGGCTAATCTTCTATAAACCTTTGTAGCAATTGCACCATTAAATAGTTTTTTTGTAATTTTAAAGATTGTTTTATGGAATTCACTCCCTTCCACAATCTCCATACATCCCATCTCATGGTCTTTTGGCTTATACCTAAAAAAATAGTTTGATGTAAGTCCACCCTCTCCAGTATTTATAGGGAAGTTTCCATCTTTTGCACCAAGGGCAAAAGCTCTTGTTGCCTCAGGTGAAAGAGCACCATCACTCATTCCTGATCTTGAAATAATTGATGGGGATACAAAAGGTGTTCTTTTGTTTTTCCCAAAAGTTACTGAAAAGTCATTGCTAACTTCATTGTCGTTTAGTACTTTATTTGCATTTTTGATAATAAATCTTGTTCCATGGAAAGATTGTGATACAGAAAATGATAAAAAATTTGGAACGTCATGTGATGCTTTATATACCCAATCGATTTTATCTCTTGTTTCGTAAAACTTTTCATCACCAAAATATTGTTTAAAAGGCTCCCTTAATATCTCAAATAGATATCTCATCCTACCTATGATAGGATAGCTGGCAAGTAAAGAGGATTTTCTTTGAACATATTTATCATAAATAAATAGATTTGCTAGAGCAAAAACAATAATTCCAATAAAGTACTCTATTGCAAGTACAAAATTTTCCATAAATATCCTTTTTTATAAATCTATAATGCAATTATAGGTCTATAACATTTAATTTTTATTTATCTTTTTGATATAGTAAAAAAATAAAATTTATTATATAAATATAATAGACAATTATATTAATATCTAACTATAAAAGTCAAATAATTTTCTAATATATTGCAATTATTTTGTAATATAGTAATCAATTGGAAAAATAATAAAATATTATTGTGATATTTGGGGAATTATGCTAGAATCAATCTACTTAAAATAATTAGGTGTGAGATGAATCAAACATTACAAGAAATTGAAGCTGTAATAAAAGAGTGTGAAGCTCGAATCTCAATGTATAATAGACAATTATCTGAACACCAAGAGGGTGTTCGTAAACTTACACCTATGGCAAAAGCATCCAGTGAAGCAAAATTGGATAATTCTAAAGAAAAACTTGAACGTTATAAATTAAAACAAGAAGAGCTTTTAGAAATTGATGCTCAGGTTTTAGCCAAAAAAGAGCAAGAACTTATAGCTGCAAGAAGACAAGCATATTTTGATAATCAAGAACGTCGTATAAAAAGGAGTAGGGAATATAAGAAAAAGGTAAAAATAGAAGTCCTTACAACCCTTGCAGAGCTTCCTGAGGATGCCCAGTTTGAAGATGATGAACTTTTTGATATGGCAGTGATGAGTTTAAAACTTCAAATAAGAGAACATGTAGAGATCTATCAAACTTATCAGGAAATAAAAAAAGATTTTGAAGAGATGCTAAAAGATATAGATATTTCTGTTATAGATGATCATAAAATCTTTATAGAACATATCCCTTTTGTAGTTTTATATCTTTGTTTATTATCCCAAAATATAAAAGAGATCAAAAAAGATGATAAAAAATTTTCAGGTTATCCAAAATATGAAGATTGGTGGATATCTGAACTTTGGTCTTCCCATCAAGCATATTATGCCTTATATAAGTGGAGAGAGATTATCTATAATTTATGTGAAACAAAAACACAAAAAAAGATTTGGGATAAAACTTTTGTACAGTGGTTAAATATAAAAAGAGTATTAAATAAAAAGGGAGCTAAAGCTTTTAAATTTACTTTAGTTTTTGATAAGTTAGTACTTAAATACGCTGATTTTGAAGAAGAACTAGATGAAAAACATATAGCTTCACTAGAAACTATTATGAAAAGGGTGACTTTGAGGGAAAACTTTGCCAAGATTACAAAATATCATAATATAAATACTCCATATTTAGAGTATAAAAAAAATCTGTAGTAGTATTTTAGTTTATTTTTCTATTTTATCCCTTAGATAGTCTTTCTTCTTAAATCTCATATATGAGGTTATGGTGGTATGGTTTGAGCTAACTTTTGTAAAATCTTCTTTAATTATTTTTGTGTTTATAAGTTTTTCCATAGAAGTAAGATTATCTTCCGAAATCTCCTCTTCAAATCCTGTATATGTTGCTACCATATTATCAAATATACTTAGGTAAGGATAGGCTAATTCCCCTTTAGAGCCTAGATAAAGTTTAATAGCCAACCAATTATCAAAGATCTTTTCCCATGATTGTTTTTGCTCTGGTGTAATACATTGCATTGCGATGATATCTTTTAATTTTAAAAGTCCATAGTATGATTGGTGAGAAGACCAAAGTTCAGAAATCCACCAATCTTCATATCTAGGAAAACCTCTAAATTCTTGGTTTCTTCTCTCATATGTTGTTTTTAAACTCTCCGATAAAATCCAAAAGTGCAAAATCAAAATAGGGATTCTATAATTAAATGAGGAGACTTTTTTTATAAGCTCTTTATCTATTTTTTTAAGGAGATGACTGAAATTTTCATTAATACTAACAAGTTTATTTTCTAAAGAGTTTCTTTCATCTTCATTTAAAAAAAGTGATTTTGAAGCTATATTGAAAAGTTCATCTTGTTCTATCTCTAATTCACTTGTTAATTCATCAACTACCAGCATAACTTCAAGTTGTTTATTTAGTTCTTGTTTTTTACTTTTTTTTGCTTTTTTCTCTTTTTTAGGATTGTCATCTTTTTGTGTGTAACTATCTAAAACTCTTTTTTTATGTATTGCTTCGACAATTTTTTCTTTCATCTTCTCATCAAAAGTATCATGAACCATAAGTATATCTTGCATCTCTTTGTATTTTCTAACTTTTTCAGAAGCAGCCTCAAGGCTTACTTCTGTGGATGCTTTGATCACTTTTGTCAAATGGTTTTCACCATTTTCATGATCTGATAAATGCCTTCTAAATAGTTTTATTCTAGCATTATTATCATTGATAAGTTGATCTAAAACAATTGTCTCTTTCATTTTTTATGGCATCTTCATTAATCTTGTTTTTTGTGGACTTACAGATTTTTGCATAATTGGTGTTTCTTTAGATTTTAGTATTATCTGATTTTTTACCTTTAGGGTTTCAATTTGTTTTACCATATCTATATATACATAAGCATATTCCCCTTGTTTTACACTTAAGACAGTTTTTTCTTTAGGTAAAGGCATTCTCTCTTCATAGTCTCTTTCATCTATTTTATTTAGGACCTCTTTAGATGCTTCTAGTCCAAAAGATTCATCTTCACCTAGTATCCATCCATTTACCATATAATTAATTTTATGTTTAGAATCTGTTCTACAAGTAGCCTTGCTTAGTTTTACTTTAACTCTTTTTGTAGTTAAATCAGCACTTGCAGTACCTTGGAAAATACATTTTTCATTTCTAAAAAACATAGGCTTTTCATCCATAGCCTCTTCATCAAATAGTACTTGAACTCCTGAGATACTAATCACAGGTAAGAATTGTATTAGATTGTTTGATACTTCAAGTTCTTTTATATTGTTAACATCTTTTGTCTCAATAAGATAATCAACCTTATTAGGCATTTTTTTTACCTCATTTTGAACTTTTAATTGTGGTAAACATCCTGTAAATAAAACTACAAGTGCACTTCCCAATAACATAGTTTTAAAATTAAACATACCAATCTCCTTTGTTAAGTCATTATAACATAAAATTATTTTATTTGGAAAAATTTATGTAGTCTCACCCTCTTTATTAATCTAGTCATCCTTTTAACTAATTTTAAGCTCTTTTTAAATATAATCCCTAACTTTTTTTAAATTTTACATTCAAAAAAAGGGTAGTATCGAAATGATCTTATATCATTTCATTAAGAGAAGCGTGAACCAGCTTAGAGGTTCAAACCTATGCCCTGCGATAAAAAGCGGGTAAATAACTATGAGAGGAATGTAGATGCCTACAATCAATCAGCTCGTAAGAAAAGAGCGTAAAAAGCAGATCAAAAAGTCTAAATCACCTGCACTAGACAAATGTCCACAAAGAAGAGGAGTATGTACAAGAGTATATACAACTACACCTAAGAAACCTAACTCGGCTTTAAGAAAAGTTGCAAAAGTTAGATTAACAACTGGTTTTGAAGTAATTTCATATATCGGTGGTGAGGGTCACAACCTTCAAGAACACTCTATCGTACTTGTAAGAGGGGGAAGAGTTAAGGATTTACCTGGTGTTAAGTACCACATCGTAAGAGGTGCTTTAGATACTGCTGGTGTTGCAAACAGAACTGTTTCAAGATCTAAATATGGTACTAAGAAACCAAAAGCGTAAGGGAGGAATTAGAAAATGAGAAGAAGAAAAGCTCCTGTAAGAGAGATAATGCCAGATCCAATTTACAACTCAAAAGTTGTAACAAAGTTCATTAACACAATTATGTTAGATGGTAAAAAATCTACTGCGCAAAAAATTATGTATGGTGCGATTGCTAACCTTGATGCTAGAGGTGAAGAAGCTGGAATCGAATTATTCGAAAAAGCTATCGAAAATGTTAAGCCACTTTTAGAAGTTAAATCTAGAAGAGTTGGTGGAGCTACATACCAAGTACCTGTAGAAGTTAGAGCTGTTAGAAAGCAAACTTTAGCTTTAAGATGGTTAGTTGATTTCGCAAGAAAAAGAAACGAAAGAACTATGGTTGAAAGACTAGCTAACGAATTATTTGATGCGGCTAACGATAGAGGAAATGCATTCAAGAAGAAAGAAGATATGCATAAAATGGCTGAAGCTAACAAAGCTTTCGCTCACTATAGATGGTAGGAAATTAAGATGGCAAGAAAAACACCACTTGAAAGAGTTAGAAATATTGGTATTGCTGCGCACATTGATGCTGGTAAAACTACTACAACTGAAAGAATCCTTTTCTACACTGGTGTATCACACAAAATTGGTGAGGTACACGACGGTGCAGCTACTATGGACTGGATGGAGCAAGAGCAAGAAAGAGGTATTACAATTA
>CAYFGQ010000078.1:0-14675 GCA_964342525.1 uncultured Arcobacteraceae bacterium | reverse complement strand
CCCTGCTCCATAAGCATCCGCACTATCGATCATCATATTGTTATTGATAGCATGGGTTAGGGTCTCTACAGCTTGTGCATCATCACTTGCTCCATAGTATCCCTCAAGAACCATTGCACCATATCCAATTTGTTTTATATTTTCACCATTTTTTGTAAATTGCATCTTATCTTTCCTTTTATCTCTTATAAGTATTTTTCAAACCATTTACTTGCATTATCAGTAACTGTATTCATCTCTTTTTCATTATCGTAAAACTTAAACTGATGCATAGGAGATTGTAACTCAGTTCCTAGCCAGATCAGTTTTTTATCTTCAGACTTTAGATTTGCAAAGTATTTTTTAGTATACTCTGGTAAAACCGCACCATCAGAGTGGATCATAAGTGTTGGTTTATCTAATTTATTTGCATTTTTTGTTGGATCATATTTAAGCCAATCTTCCCATGATGCTACTGCAAACTTATCATTACTCCACTCTTTAATAGCTCCTCTATCAGGATTTAGATAATAATCAAATGGTCCATACATAGCAGCTGTTTTATCAGTTGTACTAATGGTAGGGATATATTTTACTTTTCCAGTCTCTTCATATGCTTTTTTTGCATCTTGTGCTTGTTTGATTTTAGTATTTACACCTTTTTCTCCGCCATAAAACATCTTAACCGCTTCACCATCATGAATCCAAGATGCTGCTGTTACTACTGCTTTAATATTTGGATTTTCGGCCGCACTATCTAAAGAATATCCAGCACCTGCACAAATACCTAGTACTCCAATTCCTTCTACACTATTTAAGTTAACTAAGAAATCAGCTGCATTATTAATATCTTCAATTTTCTTACTTGGGCTTTCGTAATATTTTACATCACCTTCACTCTCTCCATAACCTCTATAGTCAAAAGCTAAAGTGATAAAACCTTCATCAGAGAGTTTTTGTGCATATGTTCCAGCCATTTGTTCTTTTACTGTTGTCCAAGAACCGTTTACGATAACTGTTTTATATGATTTTGAGCTATCATAGTTTTTTGGTAAATATAAATCACCAACAAGTTTTTTACCATTACTTTTAAATTCAACCCTATTTTTTCCAGCGTTAAATGATTTTTCTTGCATTCTCTCTAAGGCAACTGCTGGTAAGTTATTATTTCCAAGAGTTTTTTCAAAATTAAATTTAAACTTACTTACTTTATATTCACCTTTTACTTTTTTTACTATCACATCATAAGATCCATCAACTATCCAAGTATTTCCATCTTTTACATTTGAAATAAAATGAAAGGCTCTTACATCAGTATGTACTTTAAAAGTATCTCCATCTTTTTTTACTACATGATCTGTGTTTTTATGTTGAGTTACTTCAAACCCTGGTAAAAATCCACTCCATGATTTGATAATCTCATCTGGTGTTACTGTAGTTGCTGGCTGTTTTGTAAAGGAACTATAATCTAAAACAACCTTATCAGCAAAAAGACCTCTAAGATTCATCCATCTATGCTCATCAGCATATCTTCCTACATTGTCTACAACTTCAATTACTTTTTGAGTTTCATTTGCTTGAGCAAAAACAATACCTACTAAACATACGATTGATAAAAGTATCTTTTTACCTGAGAACAGGATTCCATTATTTTCCATCATTGTCTATCCTTTATGTGTTTTATTTATATTAAAATGATAACAACTAAGAAAAAGAATGTGAATATCCAAAAATAGAAATTTCATGCCAATTTCTATCAATTGAAATAGAAATTGACATAAAAAGAGAGAATTATATGACTATTTACTACTTTTAGAAGAAAAAATAGTATTTAATAAATAAGAAAGAACAACCAGCAAACCAACTAATATATAAACCAAAGATATCTCTTTAGAACTCTCTAAACTCACTATAGTAGCTAGATAAGTTGCCCCCATAGATGCTATACCAAAATTTAAAGCTGAAAATAATCCCGAAGATGTTCCTGCATTTTCTTTAAAATCCTCTAAAGCAAAAGCTGGACAAGCACTTACAAAAATAGTACACCCCACAGCACTAATTGCCATTGGTAAGACATATACTTGCCAAATAGCCATTGATGAAAAAGAAAGAGATAAAACCCCACCTAAAATATAAAAAGATATACCAATACTTACAGTCTTTTTGATACCAATTTTCTCTACAACTAAAGGAACTGTAAAACTACCAAGCATAAAGATAAACGCTATAAGCATAAACATCCATCCAAATTCTACTTTAGATACTCCAAGCTCACCTATAAGATAAAGTGGAGCAACTGTGATAAAAAACATAAATCCCAAAAATCCAACAAGAGCAAGACCTAAATAGATCAAAAAGTTTTTATTTGTTACTACACTTTTATATGCTTCAAAAGTACTTTGTTTTATAAGTGGTTCATCATCCTCTGTTTTAATAAGTGTTTCTGCTGTAAATAGATATGTCCAAGCAATACTTATCACTCCTATGATTGCAAAAATAGTAAACACATATTGCCATGAATTATTTTGCAAGATATATGCACCAATAAGTGGAGCAGATACAGGGATAATTGCTAAAGATCCATTTAGATATGAATATGCACGGCCAAGTTTTACACCATCAAAAGTATCTCTGATGATTGCAAATATCGCTGCAAAACAAGCACTTCCACCAAAACTTTGTAAGGCTCTAAGACCTAAAAATTCATTTGCTCCATTTGAGCCAATCACTGATATAAAATATGAAGATATAGAAAATACTATAAGCCCTATAATAGCTACTTTTCTTCTACCTATTATATCACTAACTCTTCCCCAAAACATTTGGCCAATTCCCCAAAAAAGAAGGTAAATACTTATTGCAAATTTTGCAACCGTATCATCACCTAAAAAAAATGTTTGGATATCATTCAGTGCAGGTAAAAATAGATCTATGCCCATTGGAAGAAGTGTAAATAAAGGCAGTGCTAAAAATAGCGTTAAAAATATCGACTCACTGCTTTTGTGTTTTAATACTGTATGTATATGTTTCATTAAAATTTTTTCCTTTTATATATTTATTTCGTATCTTTTTATTTTAAAATATTCATTGATTTTTATTAATTGCCAATTGATTGTGGCATTTTTAATATTTACTGGATCACCACTAAAAAGCTCTGCATTAAAATCCATAGAGATTTTTGCTTCATATATTTCATTTACTTCTTTTATCTCTATGGAATTTATAATATGTTCTTTTTTTACAAATAGCTTTTTAGTCTCTTCATACCAGTTTTCATATTTTTCTAAACTATCGATTATCATCTCACCTTTAATGATCAGAAACTCTTTTTCATTTAAAAAGTTTTGTAGTTTTTCTAGAGGGGCTAAAGAGTCTAAAAACCTATAATACTCTTTAGCAAAATCTTCTATCCCTTTTTGCATCTATAAAACCCAAGCTTTATGATTTGTGATAATAAACTCTCTATTTTCATCAACTTTTACTTCCCATTCTTGGGCTACTACGATATCATAAACCTTTTTATCATAAGTATTTGCTTTCCAGTTTACATGTAAAAATACTTTAAATCCATTCTTTTCATCTCCAGATACTTTTAGGTTTGAGATATCATGGCTATTAAACTGAATATTATCAATCACACCTTGGTACCATCTCTCAAAATCTGCCATCTCTTTAATAGGAAAGTTTGGGAAATTCATAGTCACCTTTTGTTTTGGTAGATGTTTTTTTAACTCATCTATATCCACTTGATGATCAAACATTGCAAACCATTCATATACAAAAGCACTTACATCATTTTTACTATATGTAGTTTTTGCTAGCTCATCATATTGTTTTGCAAAAGTGTTTGTAGTAAACACAAACAATACTAATAAAACCCAAATATTTAATTTTTTTACCAATTTATTTCCTTTTTATCTCTATAAAATTTTCCACTGTATTTCATATCTTCAAGTAAAGCCAACCATACGATTCCCTCACTTGCACTTTTTGCACTTCTTGGTGCAGCCATACCACCCATAGATGTTCTTACCCAACCTAGGCATACACTTGTAACTAGGATCTTATCTTTTCTTAGCTCATTTGATAACTGCATAGTTAGGGCATTTAGAGCTAGTTTTGAGATACTATACCCTGGAGTGCCACCTGTTTGAGAGGCTAAACTTCCTCCACCACTTGATACATTTACAATATTTCCTATATCTGCTTTTTTTAGAAGTGGCAAGAAAGTTTGAGATACTCTCCATGCACCCATAAGATTTGCATCTAAAGTTTGCTCTATCTCATCTAGATTTGCATCACTTACACTATGCCAAGTATCATAATTGATAGCGGCATTATTTATAAGAATATCAAGCTTTCCAAATTTATCCTCTACAAACTTTTTTGCTTTTTTTATAGTTTCCATATCTGTTATATCAAGCTGGCAAAAATGAACCTCTCCTAAATCTTTTAATTTATCTAAGGATTCAAGCCCTTTTTCTTCATCCCTTGACGTTAATATAACTGTTACTCCATTTTCTAAAAGAGTCTGAGCTGTTGCATATCCTATACCTTGATTTGATCCTGTGATTAGAGCTATTTTCCTCATATTAAACCTTTTATTCTTTTTATAAATAATAACAACTATTAATCAAAATTTGAATATCTAAACTTATAAGTTTCATGCCAATTTCTATCACAAACTATAAAAAAAGGTATTTTTTCATAGTCATATATGTCAATTCTTACTATTTAAAGAATCTATCAAAGAACTCATCAGAAGCATATGTATCCCCTGAGAAGTTTTGTACCCTTTTAATCTTCCCATCAACTATCTGATATAAAAGTATCCAGTTAAGATCTACATTTTCACCATTTTTAGCTTTTGTACTCCATCCCCTATGAGCATCAATCACATAGTTTTCATTTGCTGCAAAGATCATTGGTTCAGCTTTAAATCCAGCTGCTCCAAGCTTATTGAAAAATGCCACTAGTTCATCTACACCTTTTTTTGTACCGGAGAGTTTATGCTTACCTGGGATATGCCACTCTACATCCTCAGCTACTACTTTTTTGATAGCTTCATAATCACCCTTCCCATATGCTTGAAAAAAAGCTACCACAGTTTGAAGATTTTTATTTGATTCACTACCTTTTGCTATAGGATTTTTTGGCTTTACCCATAAAGATGCATTATTGATATTCTGCGCCACTGCACCGACACTTAATGCACTTGCAACTATTGTGCTTAATATTATTCTTTTTAAATTTTTCATTTTTAATCCTTATTTTGCTTTAACACTATCTTCATTCATCACTCTAAGATACTTATTTAGACCATTATCCCAAGCATCATCAAGAAGTTCTTCTCTGTATAATGAAACTTGTTCTTTTAATTCTTCATCACTCATAGCTGCTGTTCCATGAACTCTAAAAGCTCTAGTGTAAGTCATACCTGTAAGATTTGTCATCGATTGAAATGGTTTTAATAATTCATTCATAGAGTTTTTATTCCATCCACCCTCTTGATATGCAAAATCAGGTGCACCAACAGTTGTAGCTATTTTGAACTCTTTACCATTTAATTTATCTCCTGCACTACCATATGCAAAACCATAAGTAAATACTTCATCTTGATATGCTTTTATCATTGCAGGTGAGCTATACCAATACCAAGGAAATTGAAAAATCACCCTATCATGTGATAAAAGTAGCTCTTGCTCTTTTTCAATATCAAAAGCTTTGATATCACTTCCATATAGTTCTTCAAGATGTCTAATTGTTAAATTCTCTAAATCCTTTATCCCATCAATAAGTGCTTTATTAAACTTTGATTCTTCCAAATTTGGGTGACTTAATACTAAAAGTGTTTTTTTACCTGCAAGCAGGATTCCATTACTTTCCATCATTTTATTTCCTTATTCTTCCTTTTAATTGTTTGTACATACAACTATTTAAAACAAAATAAAAACTATGTAATAAGTTTTATGATATTAACGTAAGTGCTTGGTGCTAGAATGTTTACAAAAAATTTGAACTTACCCTAGAGGTTAGGCGATAATTTTTTGTGAATATTATAGTGCCCATGACCTATGTTAATATTATGAATTCTATTACATAGTTTTTATTATCAAAAGAGTGCCTAATTACACTCTAAAATCTTATTTGCTTTTGCCATGTCTGCTGTAAGTTTTACTGCAAACTCTTCACCTAAAACATCACAATAAGCTTTAAAAAGTCTCTCCCAAGATGCTTTTATCTCTGGAAGTAATCCCATCCCAGAACTTGTAGCTTTTACAGTGATATTTCTACCCTCTTGAGATCTCTCAAGATATTTTTTTAAGATCAATTTATCAACAAACCTAGTAACAGTAGAAGGTGCAAGTTTTAGAATATTTGCCAATTCCCCTATCCCTATAGATTCACGCTCAATCACAACCATCATCAAAAAAGCATATGAAGGTGCTAAACCTGTTGGCATAAAAGCCTCTTCAGTCATTTTATTTATAAGTCTTGTCATTGTATTTGATGTAAAATATAAACAACAATCTAAATACTGATCTGTAGGTTCACAAGTTTCACTCATATTTTGCCTTCAATTATGCCTACGGCATATAATTTACGGTTCCGAATCTAATTAAGTAAAGCAGTTTACTTAATCTTAACGATTCTCATATTTGTACATACAAATATTAGCAACAAGTTTTTTAAGTTTAACTTAAACTTGTATATACAAATGTATATTTTTATAAAATTGTTTATTCAATGAATTCTAAATGTAATCTTCCGCAAGCTTTCATATAGTTTTTTATATAATAAAGTATTAATATAAAAGGAAATAATTATATGAAAGTTGCCATTTATTGTGGTTCTAGTATGGGAAATAGCGAAGATATTGTTGCAAGGGTAAAAGATCTTGGAAAGTTTTTAGCGACAAATGGATGTGATCTAGTATATGGTGGTGGAAAAGTTGGGCTTATGGGTGTGATAGCTGATACTTTTTTAGAACATGGCGCTAAAGTATATGGGGTGATCCCTAAAAAACTAGAAGAGAAAGAGTTATCCCACACAGGAGTAACAGAACTTACAATCGTAGAAGATATGCATGAGAGAAAAGCCAAAATGGCTGATATGGCAGATGCTTTTATCACCCTACCCGGTGGAGCAGGAACTCTTGAAGAGATTATAGAAGTATGGGTATGGGCTCAACTTGGATACCATGATAAACCTTGTGCATTTTACAATATCAATAATTTTTATGATGAACTTTTTGAGATGTTTGAAAATATGAGTAATACCGGATTTCTAAATGAAAGCTTTATAGAGATGGTAATAAACACAGAAGATAAAGAGGAACTTTTAGAGAGAATCAAAAACTACACTCCTCCGAAACAAAAGTGGAATTAGATAAAAATTTTGATCTATAATATATCCATAATTAATATTATTCAAAATACTCCTATATGGGTGTTTATATTATTTGTTATGCTTCTGTATCTTGGATATACACAAAGTAAAGATAGAAAGGTAAATATACAAAGGATTTTTATACTTCCTCTTGTAATGATAGGATTATCCCTTTTTGGGATATTATCTGCTTTTGGTATAAATGTTATTGGATTAAATCTTTGGCTTGTATCCATACTACTATCTAGTGTATTTATTTTAAAAAGACTACCTACTAAAAATATATCATATGATAAAAATAGCAAAACTTTTAAGATCATAGGATCTTGGATTCCCATGATTCTTATTTTATTTATATTTTGTATTAAATATATGGTAGGTTTTATAGTAGCGACAAGCCCAGAATTTACACAAAATATAAATTTTATCTATTTGATTAGTATTATTTATGGTTTGATAAATGGTATTTTTCTAGCTAGAGCTCTAAATATATTAAAAGTAAAAAATCAAAACAAACGCTTTTAATATTTTTTGTATTTTGATCTCACCTGATTTACTTTAGCAAAAACAATCGCAGCAATCAACACTAAATATCCCCACTGCTCTACACTAAGGGACTTTTGAGCCATGATAAAATGGATGGTAACTAAGACTAACGCTAAATAAAGTAACTTATGATACTTATTAAATCTTCTAAAAAGCTCTTTTGTGGATGTACTTGCCATAAAGATCAAAATAGCTAAAGCTATCATTCCAAGATATATAAAAGGCTTATCCAAAGTCTCTTCAACAACAAAAGCAAAATCAAACTCCGCATCTAAAATAAAAAAATTCATAAAATGCAAAAAAGCATAAAAAAATCCAAAGAGCCCTATCATACGCCTATAAGGTATAAGATTTATCCACTTCTTTATAAGACTTAATGATGTGGTTATAAAAAGTATAGTTATAGAGGTAGCACCTGTAAAAGTATAGATATATTTTATAGGATCTTTCACATTTTGTAAGATAAATAGCTCATACAATGCAAAAAATAAAGGGCATAACAATACTGTAAACAATAATACTCTTTTCATCTTTTTACCTTTTATCTTAGATATATTTACTTAAATCCATACCTTTATACATATGAGCTACCTCATTTGCATATCCGTTAAACATCTGGGTTTTCTCTTTAAAGAATTTACCTAATACCCTCTCTCTTTTTTGAGACCATCTTGGATGATCCACATTTGGATTTACATTTGCATAAAAACCATACTCTCTTTTATTTGCTTTTTGCCAAGAGTTTAGTGGCTCTTTATCTGTAAAAGATATTTTTGCTATAGATTTTATAGATTTAAATCCATACTTCCAAGGAACTACAAGTCTTATAGGTGCTCCATTTTGTTTTGGCATAGCCCGGCCATAAAGTCCCACTGCTAAAATTGATAGATCATTTATAGCCTCATCCATTCTAAGACCTTCCACATATGGATAATCTATAGCTGCAAATATCCCTTTTGCTTGATCAGGAAACTGTTTCTCATCATATAGAGTCTCAAATCTTACATACTTTGCAGATGATAAAGGTTTTACATACTCAATAAACTCTTTAAGAGGTATACCTATCCAAGGCACAACCATAGCCCAAGCTTCCACACATCTAAATCTATATATTCTCTCTTGTAGGGTAAACTTTTTTATAAGATCATCCACATCAAGTTCCAAAGGCTTTTCAACTAAACCATCCACTTTTATTTTCCAGTTTTCTGTATTTAGTTTTTGAGCCATTGTTGCAACTTTTTCTTTTGAGGTTGAGAACTCATAGAAATTATTATATGTTGTGATTTGCTCATAAGTATTTAGTTTTAGATTATCTAGATTTTTATCTTTTATATACTGCATATTTGGTACTGGGATATTATCTTTTGCTAAGGCTTCGATTATTGTTCCACCAGCTATCATAGATGCAGCTCCAAGTTTTAGAAAATGTCTTCTTTTTTCAAATAACTCTTGGGGAGTTACTTCATTTTCATCTATAAGCCATGATGGTTTCTTAATTATGTTCATAGGATACTCCTAATAAATAGTCCCTATTTATCAGGGACCTTGCATTATAATTTCTTTTAACATGATTTATAAAAAATCACTAAAGAAACAAAACCAGCTTGCGCCAGTTTCCTGTAAACCCTAAAGTAGACAACGAGTTGTCTACCTCTCTGTATCTTATGAAATTTTATATCTTTATTGTTTGAATAATGTTTAGTGTATAATACTAACTATTATTTTATATATTTATCTCTTCCATATCATCTAACCATCCAGCTTCATCTGTTAGTTTCATGATCTTGATTTTACTTGCTTCTTCTGGTTTTTCAGGACGTGAGTGGATATGTTTTAAGATAAGTTTATCTTCAACTCTTCCTATGATCTCAATCTTTCCTATATCATGTCCCATAATAAATTTAAATCTTTTAGCATAACCATCAAGTCTTTGTTTTGCAGTATCAACAATATCAACACCCTCTTTTAGTGATAATTGAAAATGATTTCTTACTCTACTTACTGGCATACATTGATATAAATAGTATGGGTTTACACCTATTGAAGTAAGACCGTTCATAAGATTTTCTATATCCTCTACACTATCATTTACACCTTTTAATAATACAGCTTGATTATTTACAGCGATTCCTGCTTCTCTTATTCTCAAGATTGCTTCTTTTGCTGTTGGTGTGATCTCATTTATATGATTAAAGTGTGTTGGTAGATATAAGGTTTTTACTTTATTAAACTCTTTTAGATACTCCATAAGATCGTCATCAAAAAATCTCATAGGATATACAACGGGTGTACGAGTTCCTATCCTTACATAGTTTACATGATCAATCTCTTTTAGTCCATTTAGCATCTTTTTAAGTTTAGGGGTATCGATAAGCATAGGATCACCACCAGAGATGATCACATTTGTAATCTCTTTATGCTCTTTTATATACTCTAAGGCTCTTTGGAAGTTTTCTACTGTTTTATCATTTGGTAATCCAACAATCGCTTTTCTAAAACAGTGTCTACAATACATAGAACAATAATCAGTAGCAACTATTAGTGCAGAGTATGGGTACTTATGTAAGATACCATTTCCCTTATTGTGTTTGTCATCACCATATGGATCTTTTGTAGTCTCACCAGTAGATCCAGCGATCACAAGCTCATCTTCACTTGGAAATGCAAGCTTTTTTATTGGATCATTTGGATCATTTTTATTGATAAGACTTAGATAATATCTTGGTATATTCATAGGGTGTTTATCAACTACATCCCTTAGTTTATTTTCTTCATCCTCATCTAGATCAATATATCTTTTTAATTTATCTATAGAATTTATATTATTTTTTAATTCACTCCACCAATTCAATTCTTCCCACTTTATCTCTTTTAAACGACTGATAATTTCCCCTTTTTATATTTTAATTTTTTTCAATCCAAATCCCTTAAGTTTTAGTATAAGTTCATCTTCTTTTTTCACTAACTGTTCTATAAACATAACTTTCACTTCCTCTTTCTCTTTAAAAAAAGAATCTATATAAGCTTTTGCCACTGAGATATTTGAATCTTTAGAAAACTCTAAAATCAATGACTTATCATCCAATAATATTTTTTGATTGGAAACTCTAAATTTCTCCATTGAATTTAAAAATTTAAAAAAACTCATTTTTTGTTGTTTTTCTACAAGTGGATAATTACTTACATATATAAAGTTCATTTTTTCACCCTTTAAACAACTAAAAATATATTTTTATGTTCTTATTTTACACATTATATGTAATTTTTTAACATACTTTGTGTAATATATCATAAAAATCTTAAATTCTTTTAACATTTGATATAAAAATTACATACATTTAAATCTTTATTTATTTACATTACATTATAATCGCGAACTCTAAAAGAAAGAAATTTTTTACTTAAAGGAAGTTATATGGATACATATAAAACGGACTATAAACTTGGGCAAGACAACCTAAAAAAGTATGGTTTTGATGTACACAACCCAGTATTTATAATAAGTGCTCTACTAATTTTAGTATTTGTTATAGGTACTTTACTATCACCAAAAGAATCAAAAGATATTCTTGATGGTACTAAATGGTGGGCTATCAATAATTTTGATTGGTTATTTATGGTAGCAGGAAATATCTTTGTATTATTCTGTTTATATTTGGTAATCTCACCATTTGGAAAAATTAGACTAGGTGGGAAAGATGCTAAAGCTGAATTTTCTACACCGGTATGGTTTTCTATGCTTTTTGCTGCTGGTATGGGGATTGGTCTTATGTATTGGGCTGTAGCAGAGCCTGTTGCATACTATACAGCTTGGTGGCATACTCCACTAAATGTGGAAGCAAAAACAGAAGCAGCAAGGGAGCTTGCTATGGGTGCTACAATGTTTCACTGGGGACTTCACCCTTGGGCTATGTATGGAGTGGTAGGGGTTTCCTTAGCATTTTTTACATACAATAAAAAACTTCCTCTTACAATAAGATCGATCTTTTATCCAATCTTAAAAGAAAAAACATGGGGATGGCCGGGACATGTTATAGATATCCTTGCAGTATTTGCAACTATCTTTGGTCTTGCCACATCACTAGGACTAGGAGCACAACAAATCGCTTCAGGATTAAATCATCTATTTGATATGGATAAAGGAACTGGGACTCAAATATATATCATCTTAGGTATCACAGCCCTTGCTGTTATTTCAGTAGTTACTGGATTGAAAAAAGGGGTAAAGATATTAAGTAGTCTAAATATATTTATTGCTGTACTTTTAATGCTATTTATCATAGTAGTTGGAGATAGTTTAAATATATTAGGCTCAATTGGAACAACCCTTAGTGATTATGCTTCAAATATTATTCCACTTAGTAACTTTATAGGTAGAGAAGATACAGATTGGTTCCATGGGTGGACTGTATTTTACTGGGCATGGTGGATAGCTTGGTCTCCTTTTGTAGGTATGTTTATTGCTCGTATTTCAAAGGGTAGAACAATTAGAGAATTTGTAATAGCTGTACTTTTAGTACCTACAGCTGTAACTATTGTATGGATGAGTGTATTTGGTGCAACTGCACTTGATCAAGTTATTGGAAATATTGGTCAATTAGCAAATGGTATTACTGATAAATCTTTAGCAATGTTCCAAATGCTTGAAAACCTTCCAATGGCTTCTGTTACATCTTTTATCGCTATTTTCTTAATCATCATCTTTTTTGTAACATCATCAGATTCAGGATCACTTGTAATTGATTCTATCACAGCTGGTGGGAAATTAGATGCCCCTGTAGCACAAAGAGTATTTTGGGCTATAATTGAAGGACTAGTTGCTATCTCTTTACTTTATATTGGAGGTACAGAAGCACTTAGTGCATTACAAGCTGGATCTATCTCTACTGCCCTACCTTTTGTTGTAGTTCTTTTAGTGATGTGTTATAGTTTATATCTTGGTTTAAAAAGTGAAGCGAAAGTTTAATAATCTAGATAGTATAATTTTGAAAAAATAAAAGGATTATATTGGCTTTATTAGACAATAAAAAAGATATATTACCATTAAGTAGTATAGCCGAACTTCTATCAGCAAAGGTGCGAACACTTAAAATGTATGAAGATAAAGGCTTACTACCTGAAAAAACTGGTACAAAAAAACTATACTCCATAGATGATGTAAAACTTATAGCTTTTGCACACTACCTAGCAAGTGTAAAAAAAATAAATGCAAATGGAATAAAATATATTCTAGATATGGTTCGTAATAATATGGATGAAGCAAATAAAGAAGAGTTTCTAAGTATCGTAGAAGAAAAAATGGAAAAACTCTCCGGTGTAGATGTAAAGGATGTAGAGGTTATCTAAATAACCTTACTTTACAACTATACCCTCAAACTCTAACAAACTCAAAGCATCAAAGTGACTTATCTTAGTATTTTTAAAATGGTTTGCTGATATTTTCATAGATACATTTCTAGCATCAGTAAAATCAGCATCTTGAAGCTGAGTACTTGAAAATATACTTTTATGAAAATCACTCTCTTTAAAGATACCATTTTTTAAAGAACTATTTGTAAAATCCACATCTTTTACCACACACTCTTTTGCCACAAGCCCATCAAGATTTAATCCAAAGAAATTACACCCTGTTAAGATAGAGCTATCAAATCTCATAGGCTCCGAGCTAAGAATACTTTGCCAATTGCACATAGTCCAATCTATACCTATAAGTTTGCAAGAGATAAAATCACAATCCCCTATTTTAGAATCAGTAAATTTAGCTAAAGTCAAATCACAGTTTTTAAACTTACACGATCTAAATGTACAAGAATAAAAAAAACTCTCTGAGAAATTACAATTTATAAAAGTACAGTCATCAAACTCTGCATTTGATATCTTTTTTCCATTTAAATCTATATCTTTGAGACTCTCCCCAAAGATATCCATCCTATCTTTTATCTCTTCACTCATTATCTATTTTAATCCTTTAGATGTATCATAACACAATTCATAATATTGATTTGAATTGTACTCAAATTCACATACAACATCAAGAGCTAACTTTCTTGTATGGGCTTCATATGATCTTGTATTTATTTTATTTATAAAGGTTACTAAAATTGCATATCTTTTTGACATATGAGATAGAGCAAACTCAAAAAGCTTTTCAAAAAGACCTGATCCTCTATAGTTTTTATCTACACATACTGGTCCATATTGGTATGAATTATCTACACTTAGTTTTTCTCCTAAATATTCATTCTCACCTAAGTGTTCTATCATATAAGCAAACATAGACCAAGTAGACCAATACTGCCAAGAAGCACTCATCACATAGCCTACTACCTTATCCCCATCTTTTGCGATAAAAAGCCCCTGCTCTTTTTCAATAAGATCTTTAAGCTCATCCCTTGTAAATGCAGTTGTGATAAAACCATCAGCCCTATCCTCTTCATCCATCAAATCCACTTGGTTTTGTTGATGAAGTTTTATAGTATCTTCTATATCATCAATTGATGCAACTTTCAATTCAATCATTTTTCAAACTCTCTCATCATTTTTACTGTTTGTTTATCTATGTCACTTCCACGCTCTTCTAAATGTACCAATATCTTTTCAAAAGTCTCTTTTGAGCCATTTTGACCTAATTTGATCTTACAAGTCATCTCAGTGATATCAAACCTAAATACTTCTGTAGCATTTATCATCTTTTTATAGATAGTATCATTTAGTGGGATATATTTTCCCTCTGGTTGAAGCTTTTGCATTAGTAACTCCAA
>CAYFGQ010000077.1:0-14952 GCA_964342525.1 uncultured Arcobacteraceae bacterium | reverse complement strand
GTAACACATCTTTATGGACTCAAGGTTCAAGAGGCTGAATTTTTACATATCTATTATCATATCTTAAACAACTTTGCTAGAAGTATACTTCACCATGCATATGAAGAGCAAGGGGATGATAGAGCTCACTTTTTATCAGAAATCACGGGAATTAAAATAGTTCCTATTTTAGAACATGGGGGGAAAGGGATAAATAAATTTATCGAAAACTCCTTTGCAGGAAGTGGGAAAGAAGATATTTTAGTATTTTTAAAAGAAAAGTATGGGCTAGATTATTATGATAAAGAGGATAAAGATTAAGAATCTTTACCTATCTCATAATTTACATTTTGAGAATCAAAAAATTCTATAAACATATCAAAATATTTTCTAGCTACAACCTCATCAACATCTGCAACAGAAACTACCACAAGCCTTTTTTCACCTTTTATTTGAGGTAAAGAGGATACATCTATATTTACTGGTATTTTTTTCATAATATCAATAATATCATTTTCACTTGTATCTGCTTTTACGGTAAGTCTTATTTTTGCTTTATTTTTAGGATATAGTTTATCGAGTGCTTCTATAATCATAGGATGAGACATGGAAGGAAATCCCGGTACAAAGAAAAATCTATCTTCTAAATAAAATGCAGGGATATTATTTACAACATTTTTTAAAAGCTTTGCATCTACTGGAAGATTTGCCATATTTATCCTATGGGGATAAGCATCTTCACCAAATCTATCTAAGATACACTTTTTTGCTTCACCGTGTATTTCTAACTTTTTGTCAGTAAATACATTTGCAGCACATTGCCTTGTATGATCATCAGGGGTAGCACCTATTCCACCAAATGAAAACATTACAGCATCAGGATCATTTTTCACTAAATTAAAAACATCTTCAATAAACTTGGGATCATCTTTTATCACAAAATTTGCTTTTTGCTCCCAACCTCTTTTTAAAAGTTCACTATTTAAAAATGAAAAATGAGCATCACTTCGACGCCCATTTAATAATTCGCTACCTATGATAACTGAGTAAAAATTCATTTATTTATTGAGTTACTATCAATCTATTTTTAATAAAAGTGTTCATAGAATCAACAATCTCATCAATTGTACCTTCACCATCTATTCTATGTAATAGAGCTTTTTCAGTGTAAAAAGCTTGAATAGTTGATAAAGGCTCAGTATATTGTTTCATTCTATTTATAAATACCTCTTCATTATCATCAGCTCTTACTACCTCAGCGTCTGCTGCTCTTCCTAGTACCCTTTTAAATGCTGTATCTCTTGATACATCTACTTCAATTACATTTATAAGTTTTACTGCTTTTTCATTTTGTAGATATTTATCAAGCTCTAACATTTGCTCTTCACTTCTTGGATATCCATCGATGATAACAATATCTGTAGGAGCATTTTTGATAGCACCTATAATTGTTTCAATTACAATTTCAATTGGTACAATATCTCCTGCACTTATATATTTATTTATAGTATTACCCCTATCACTTCCACTTGAAACCTCAGCTCTTAGCATATCTCCAGTTGAGTAGTGTGTAATATTTTCATGTTTTTTAGCTATAAGTTCAGCATCAGTAGTTTTACCACTTCCTGGTGCTCCAATGATTAAAAATAGTTTTTTCATTTATATCCTTCATCTATTTAAGAAAGGGCATTATATCTAAACTCATTTGAATCTTATTTGATATTAAATGGTTTTTGCTATAATACGCCCACTAAAAAGAAAATAACAAAGAACAACTCGTTGTTCACTTTAGGGTTTGTTTCTTTAGATGGAATTCATTTCCATCGCTAAAAGAAATTTATAAATAAAACGGTCCCTTTAAAATAGGGACTATTTAAAAGGACAAAAAATATGAACTTAATGCTATTTGGAGCACCAGGGGCTGGAAAAGGGACTCAAGCAAAATTTTTAATTGAGAAGTATAATCTTCCACAAATCTCTACAGGGGATATTTTAAGAGCAGCAATCGCTGATAAAACTGAAATGGGTATGGAAGCAAAAAAATTTATGGATGATGGACAACTAGTTCCAGATTCTACAATTATTGGTATTATCAAAGATAGACTTGCTGAGGATGATTGTAAAGGTGGATTTATCCTTGATGGTTTCCCAAGAACTTTAGGTCAAGCAGAAGCTTTAAAAGAATTAATGGAAACTATGGAGATTTCACTAGATAAAGTTATCTCTTTAAATGTTCCAGATGCAATGATCGTAGAGAGAATCACAGGAAGAAGAACATCTAAAAAAACTGGTAAGATTTATCACATCAAATTTAACCCACCAGTAGATGAAAAAGAAGAAGATCTTGAGCAAAGAGCTGATGATACAGAAGAGACTGTAACAAAAAGATTATCAGCTTACCATGAGCAAACTGCTCCACTAATTGATTTTTATAAAGAAATGGGTGTATATTTAGAGCTTGATGGAACTAAAGAGGTTTCTGAAGTTACAAAAGATATGATCGACGCACTTTCATAATCTTTTAACTATAAAATAAAAAAGGGGTAGCTTAAAATAGCTACCCCTTTTTTTATGCCTTTTATTTTAGGCTCTTCTTCTTGGTCTTCTTTTTTGATTATTATTTGGTCTTGGATTTGAGTTATTTGAAGAATAATGATTTGCTTTTTGTGTCACTATATCTTTTTGTTTTTGTTTTTTAGATGGATCTTTTTCCACATATATAGGCTCCATCTTCCATGGATCTAACTCTGTATAATACATCAAGGTAGAATAAGTAGAAGGTGTTGGTGTAAATATCTGTATCTGCTCAGGGTTTAGTTTTAAATCCTTATTTGCAAAAGCTTTTAGATCTTTCATATCTTGCTCAGAGCTTCCTGGATGCGCTGCAATCATATAATATGTAAGAAATTGTTTTTTACCAGAGTTTTTACTCATAGATTCAAACTTCTTTTTAAAATCAAGAAGTACATCTTTACTTGGTTTACCCATAAATTTAAGCACTTTTGTTTCACTATGTTCTGGGGCTATTTTCATCTGTCCACTTACATGGTGGGTAGCTATCTCTTTTAGATACTCTTCCCCATACTCTTTATCCTCATTTATAAGATCATACCGAATACCAGAGTTTACAAATACTTTTTTAACTCCATCTATTGATCTTATATCTTTTAGAAGTTGTATATTTCTTTGGTGATTTGGTTTTAATACAGGACAAATTTTAAAATTGTTATGTTTTGGGTTTCTATTTTGAGGATTAAACATCCTAAATCCAGTACATCTTTTTGTAGCACATACACCCTCATCTAGCTTTTTACCACACTCATATCCATACATATTAGCTGTAGCACCACCAACATCAGAGATAATACCTTTAAATTTTGGTGATTTTGTAAAACCTTTCACCTCATTTAAGATAGAGCTTTCACTTCTAGATCTAATTGTACGACCTTGATGAACTGAAATAGCACAAAAATTACACTCCCCATAACAACCATGATGGGTAGTTACAGAAAACCTAATTGTATCCATAGCTTTTACAGCTCCATGCTGAGAATAGTATGGATGTACTTCCCTCTCATAATCAAGATCATAAACATTATCTATCTCTTTTTCATTTAGATAATACGCTGGTGGATTTTGAATAAGGTATCTGCCATTATGTTCTTGATAAAGCCCTTCAGAACTCAAAGGATCATTATTATCATAAAACTTATGAAACATATCTATAAACTTTGTCTTATCAGCTTTATCCTGACAATCTTTCAAAGATGGAAGTTCAATATAATCCTCTCTTGACTCCTTAGAGATATAACAAACCCCACGAATATTCTTCAACTTTTCACTATTCACTGTTCGTTGTTCACTTTGTTCAATAGCTTTAGCTAATTGCACAACAGTTTTTTCACCCATACCATATATAAGATAATCAGCCTTAGCATCAAAAAGGATTGAGCCTCTTATTTTATTTGACCAAAAATCATAATGGGCTACTCTTCTAAGACTAGCTTCAATACCACCTAAAACGATGGGAGCAGTATCTTTGAAGTTTCTACGTATAAGATTACAATATACTATATTAGCTCTATCTGGTCTTTTTGTATTTTTCCCACCAGGGGTAAAATCATCACTATTTCTATACTTTTTTAAAGCAGTATAATTTGCAACCATAGAGTCTACAAGACCAGAGCTAACACCCCAAAATAATTTTGGTTCGCCCAGTCTTGTAATATCTTCAGAACTCTCCACATCGGGCTGTGCGATGATTCCGACTTTATAACCCTGTTGCATTAATAACTTTCCAATAATAGCCATACCACTATAAGGAGAATCTATATATGTATCTCCACTTACGAGTATAATATCCAACTGTTTCCAGTTTAATTTTTCTAATTCTTTTTTAGTTGTGGGTATAAACAAATCAATCCTAAATAATTTTTGTGAATTATAGCAAATTAATCAATCATTTAGATAAATAAAAGTATAATAGACAAATATTTTAAACCAATTTTAACTTAGGAAGAAACTAATATGGATATGTTATTAGCTCAAAAAATAGACTCTTTACCACCGTTACCAAAAACGGTACTTGAACTTGAAGAGTTTAAAAAGTCTCCAGATAAGCAACCTACAATTTTAGTAGGAATCATTGAACAAGATCCTTTAATTGTTGCAACTTTACTTAAAGTATCAAACTCAGCTATGTTTGGATTTAGATCTAGTGTTGAAACACCAAGTCGTGCTGTAAACCTACTTGGAATCAACTTTACCCTTTCAATTGCATTTGGTAGTAGTATTAAAAATATGATTGATACAGATTTAGGTGCATATGGAATAGGAAGTGATGATTTCTTAGATATGGCAAATATGGCTTCAAACCTATTATCTCTATGGGTTTCAAAAATTGATTATGATCTAAAAGAGGAACTTTTATTACCTGTATTCCTACAAGAAACTGGTAAATTTATCATCTCTGATATTATTAAAGAGCAAGGTAAAAAAGATGAATTCTTAGCTGCTGCTAGAAATGCAGATGATGTTTCAAAAATTGAAAAAGAATACTTAGCTATCACTACTTCATCTGTAACAGCTTCTATTTTCAAAAAATGGAATCTAAATGAAAATCTTATCAGTGCTATTGAGTATGTAGATAATATCGAAGCTTGTCCTGAAAAATATTTAAAGAAAGCACAAGTATTAAATGTAGTAAAAACTATTTGTAATGTAACTGATCCATTAAGTGATAAAAACGTAGAACTTGGTGTAGCAAAAGCTAAACAGTTTGGTCTAGATACTTCTAGCCTTAAAAAAGCTGTTGAAAAAATGCAAGATAGACTTTTAGACGCTTAATCTAAAAACCACTTATCTTCAAAAGGTTGGATTTTTTTAATCCAGCCTTTTTTTATTTAGATTGAACGCAATTTCTCCCTGTTCCTTTTGCAGTATAAAGTGCTTCATCTGCTCTATTTATTAAAGAATCCCTGTCATCACCATCGCTGTACTCAGCAACTCCAAAACTTGATGTTACTTTATGGATACCTTTTATTTCAATATTCTCAATCTTTTTTCTAAGATTTTCTGCTAAAAGTTCTGCTTTTTCTAAACTTGTCTCTGGTAAAAGAAGTATAAACTCTTCCCCTCCCCATCTAGCAAAAATATCAGATTTTCTTACGTTATCATATACAGTTTTTGCTATCCTTTTTAATACCTCATCACCCTTTAGATGTCCATATTTATCATTGAAAGTTTTAAAGTGATCTATATCTAAAAGTATAATTGAGAAAATCGAATGATACCTTTTTGCCTTTTCAAACTCTTCTTTTAAAGCATCTAAGAAAAATGCCCTATTAAAAATATTAGTAAGATTATCATGAGTTGCATTATAATAATGTTTTTGAGATTCTAGCTTTAGGTCAGTGATATCAGTAAGAGTTACAACATAGTTAGTATTATCTGAGCTTAGTTTATTTAACTGAACAGTAAAAGCTTTTGGCTCTACACTTTTAAGCTCCACTATAGAAACCACCCTATCTTTTTGGGATAATCTTAGTATCTCTTCTATCCAGTTTTTATTATCCTCTGGACTAAAGAAATTTTTATGGGAGATGAATGTCTCAGGTAAAGATTTTAAATCTTTTTTAAATTCATTCAAACTCTCCACTTGGAAGAAGTCATAAAACTTTTTATTTACAGAGATAATATCAAATCCATCAGACACTAAAACAATATTATTTTGCTGATCCATCACCCCTTGTAGGATATTAAGCTCACTTGTTAGCTCTTCACTTCTTTTGTTTGCATCTATTAGGGCATTTTCAAAATCAGATATATCACGTAAAATGATAAGAATAGTCTCTTTATTTTTTACAAAGTGGTAAGAACATACCATCTCAAAATGATATCCTCTTATATTTATTTTAATTCTCTCTGAGCGTTCTTGATCTTTTACTTTATTATATATACTATTCCAAATCTCTGTTTTGATAAGCTCTTGTACTGTTTTATCTATATAGTTTCCAAAGTTAGACAATGCTTTATCATTCATCCACTGAATCACTTGCTCTTCATTATCTTCTACTATCTCTAAAATCGACTCACCTATATAATTTAGAGTCTTTTTTACATTTTTTAGTTTTACCTCTAAAAGTTCACCATAGTTTCCTTTTAAATTTTGTGCAATATCTCTTATGGTAATTATAGACTTTGGTTTATCATTTTGATCTAAAATCAATACCCTTCTAATATGTTCATCATCCATTAGATGAACCACATCTACAACCTTATCGTATTCACTTACACAGATAATAGGATGGGACATTACCTCCTCTACTTTTATATTCATATCACTTTTTTTATTGATAAGATATAAAGCATCCCTCTCTGTTACTATTCCTACAGGTTTTTCATCATTATCTTCTACTACTATGGAACCTATATTATTCTCATTCATAATATTAAAAGCATCTCTAACATTAGTATCTAAAGCTACAGTGATAATCTCTTTTGGAGTTTGTATAAAGTGGGAGATCATTAGGTTTGTATGGTAGCTATCATCTTCGAGGTGTTTTATCAAAACATCTTGGGTCATTATTCCCACAAAGATATTTTTATCATTTACCACTACTAATCTTCTAATATTATTATCAATTAAAAGATGTAAAGCATACTCTATAGTTCTTCTCTCATTTACAGTAATCAAGGTTTTTAGATCAAGTATTGTAGATACCTTTGCAGAGTAATCCACATCATTATTTATACTATATAAAATATCCCTCTCTGTTAAAATACCAATTGGAATATCATTTGATACAATTACAACTACACCTTGTCCATTTTTGCACATTGTGTATATAGCTTCATTTATAGTTGATTCAAGGTTAACTGAAATATCTTCATTTAATACAATATCTTTTACAAGCAGCAAGAGCACTCCTTAGGTAAATTTGAATATCTATATTATATCTAAGTTATCTAAAGTAAATGATTGAAATTGTTATTTTAAGTAGAAAAATGAAGCAAAAGTGTAACTTTCACTTCATTTATAAAATTATATTTTTAAAAAATCTCCATCTATGATCAATAGATGAACCCCATCTTTTGTGATAGATCTGTGGGAACTTAGATCATCAGATACAATATATGACATTCCCTCTTTTAATATGGATTGTGTTCCATCTTTAAGTTCATTTATAACTTCACCTTTTAAACAATACACTATATGTCCTTTTTCACACCAATGATCAGCTTTATAATTTGCAGAATACTCTACATATCTAACTCGTAAACCTTCAAATTGCATTGTTCTCCAATATGCCATACCACTTTCTCCTGTATGTTCTGTTTTAGGAACACTACTCCAATCTATTGTTTGAAAGGGTATACCTTGTTTTTCCATTTTCTCTCCTTTTTTTGATATAAAAAAAAGGGGTGAGACCTAAGTCTCACCCCTTTTTAAAGTTTAACTTATCTCTTTACTATACGTCTTCTTGCTTTCTAATTCTTAGGCTTAATTCTTTTAATTGCTCATTATCAACTTCACTTGGAGCTTGAGTCATTAAACATTGAGCTTTTTGTGTTTTAGGGAATGCAATAACATCTCTAATTGATTCTGTTCCAGCTAAAAGCATAATCATTCTATCGAATCCCATAGCAAATCCACCATGTGGTGGTGCACCAAATTGAAGTGCATCAAGTAAGAATCCAAATTTATTTTGTGCTTCTTCTTCAGAAATACCCATTAGGTTAAATACTTCTGATTGGATATTTTGTTTATGAATTCTGATTGATCCACCACCAAGCTCTGTACCATTTAATACTAAGTCATAAGCGATTGATTCGATATCTTCAATATGCTCTTTATTTAAATCTTTTGGCATAGTAAATGGGTGGTGAAGCGCTTTGATCTTACCATCTTCAACTTCAAACATTGGGAAGTCAACAACCCATAGGAATTTATAAACATCACCAAACTCTAGACCCATTTGCTCAGCTAGGAAAAGTCTAAATCTTCCCATATAATCCCATACAGTTTTCTTATGACCAGCACCAAAGAATACTACATCACCAACTTCAAGCTCTGTAACTTTTACAATCTCTTCAAGATCAGCTTCGCTGAAGAATTTAGTAAGAGGACCTTTAAGACCATCTTCTTTCATTTGGAAGTAACCAAGACCTTTAGCTCCAAATTTTCTTACGTAATCTTCAAAACCTTTCATTTGTCTTTTTGAGAAGATATTATCTCCACCTGGACATTTGATAGCTTTGATTCTATTGTGTGCTTTATCTTTTGCGATATCAGCAAAAATTTCATTTGTACTTCTTGCAAAGATATCGATAACATCAACCATCTCCATACCAAATCTGATATCTGGCTTATCTGATCCATATTTCTCCATTGCATCTGCGTATGTCATTCTTGGGAACTCTGCAGGTACTTCTTTTCCACAAGCTTCCCATGTATCTTTGATAAGTTTTTCAGCTACTTCGATAACATCATCTTGCTCACAGAAACTCATCTCAACATCGATTTGAGTAAATTCTGGCTGTCTATCTGCTCTTAAATCCTCATCTCTAAAACACTTAGCGATTTGGAAATATTTATCAAATCCAGATACCATTAATAACTGTTTAAATAATTGTGGTGATTGAGGTAAAGCATAAAACTCTCCACCATGAACTCTTGATGGTACTAGATAATCTCTAGCTCCTTCTGGAGTAGATTTTGTAAGGATTGGAGTTTCAACATCTAAGAATCCCATCTCATTTAAAGAGTTTCTAACAGCGATATTTGCTGTTGATCTTAGTTTAAAAATCTCATATGATTTTTTACTTCTAAGCTCTAAGAATCTATTTTTTAATTTGATCTCTTCATTTACTTTTTCATCATTGATATCAAATGGCATTGGCTTAGATTTATTTTCAATGATAAGCTCATCTAAAACAATCTCAATCTTACCAGTGATAAGATTTGGGTTTTCAAGACCTTCACCTCTAGCTCTAACTTTACCAGTAGCGATAAGAACATACTCATCCCTAACACCCTCTGCTACTTTCCATGCTGCTTCATTATCAGCTGGGTCACATACAAGTTGAACTAATCCACCCTTGTCTCTTAAATCTATAAAAATAAGTCCACCGTGGTCACGTCTGCTGTTTACCCAACCAACAACTTTAACTGTTTCACCAATATTGTTTTCTGTTACATCGGTACAATAATGAGTTCTCAAAATCTTCCTTTTTATTAAGTCGTATATTATACGTATATTATAATTTGTCGCGATTATACCCAAAACTTACTTATTTTTTCGTACATATTACTTATAGACACAAATGAAGAATATAGATATTTATATAACTATTATAATTATAAAATTTAAGTTTATAAATAATACAATACTTTACTATTTTACTCCACAAGGCTAAAATATGAAGAAATTAGCAATCGGTATCGTTGTACTATTTATTTTTGTACTTATCTTTAATCAAATATTTTACTACCCTGCCATAAAGAACTATACAAATGAAATATATAAAAATAAAAGCCAAGAGGTTATAAAACTATTTAATAGTGAAGTTGAAAAAAAGTTTGGAAAAACCTTTGCTATGACATATCTTTTAGCCCAAGATGAGAAACTTATCAAAGCATTACTTACAAAAGATAGATCGCTTATAAACTACACAAAAATCATAAATGAAGTTCAAGAGTTTGGTGGATATAAAAATCTTTGGATTCAAATCATAGATAAAGATGGATATAGTTTTTATAGATCATGGACTAAAAAAATCGGAGACCATGCTGCAAGTGCTAGGCTAGATATAGCGGATATGCTAAAAAACCCAAAACCTATGAGAGGTATAAGTACAGGTAGATTTGATATGACCTTTAAAACTATGATACCTTTATATGATGGAGATAACTTCATAGGTATAATAGAGATGATATCCAAATTTAACTCCATAGCAAAAATCCTAAAATCAAAAAAGATAGAGCCTATAATGGTAGTTCATGAAGACTACACAAAAAGATTTATCAAACCTTTTTCTGGACTATTTATAGATAATAACTATGTGGCAAATCTAAATGCATCAAAAACACTTATGAAAAAAATCGGGGATCATGGATTAAAAGAGTTTATGTATATAAAAGAGCCTATGAACTTTGAAAACTATCTAGTATTTACAACACAAATAAAAAATGTACATGGTGGAGAGATGGGATTTTTTATATTTTTTGTTGATGAAAATGATCTAGATAAATCTTTGATCTATAACTTTAAAACAGAGTATTTTATCAAAACAATTATTGTGATGATCATAGCCATTTTACTACTTTTATACCTTATTAGTAGAAACTATGCAAATCAATTAAATAAACAAGTGGATAAAAAAACTAAAAAAATAAAAGAACAACAAAAGAAAATAAACTCCTTATTTGAGATCTATGATGAAAATGTAATCTTTTCAAAAACAGATTTAAAAGGAATAATCACATACGTAAGTAAAGCCTTTTGTGAAATTTCAGGATATAAAAAAGAGGAACTTATAGGACAATCCCATAATATAGTAAGACATCCAGATATGCAAAAAGAAGCATTTAAAGAGATGTGGGAAACTATAAAAACAGGTGAAAAATGGCAAGGGGAAATTAAAAACCTAAAAAAAGATGGAAGTTATTATTGGGTAGATGCTAAAGTTGAACCTATATACGAAGAGGGTAAGATCATCGGATATACATCTAGAAGAGATGATATAACAGCAAGAAAAGAGTATGAAGATCAACAACTTAGAATGCTACATCAAACAAAAATGGCAGCCATGGGAGAGATGATAGGAAATATAGCCCACCAATGGAGACAACCCCTATCAGTGATCACAACAATAGCCTCAGGAGTATCATTTAAACAAGAGATGTCAATACTTGATAAAAAAGATATACCAAAAGAGATGGATCATATTATAAATAGTGCAAACTATTTATCTGAAACAATAGAGACCTTTAGAAACTTCCTAAAAGATAGTAAAGAATACAAAGAGATCTGTATCCAAGATAGAATAAAAGATGTAATAAGCATCCTAAGCACCACCATCAAAAATCACAATATCAAACTAATAGACAATGCCTCAGAAACTCCAAAGATAGTTCTAAACATGGTATCAGGTGAGATAGAGCAAGTAATCATAAATATCATAAATAATGCAAAAGATGTATTCATAGAAAAAGAGATCAAAAAGCCATGGATAAAAATGGATTTAGAAGAACATGAAGACAAAATAATCCTAAGCATAGAAGATAATGGTGGAGGTATCCCAGATGATATAGCATCAAAAATCTTTGAAGCATACTTCACAACAAAACACCAAAGCCAAGGTACCGGACTAGGACTAAATATGAGTTATAAGATAGTAACTGAGAGTTTGGGTGGTAAGCTTTATACTAAAAATACTGAGAATGGGGCTATGTTTATTATTGAGGTGCCTATAAAATAGGTAAAACACCAAAGAGATATTTCTTTAGTGTTTTTAATATAATTAGCTAATTATGAAAATAATTATAAAGATAAGTATTATAATTTAAAGAATCTAAGCCAGCTTTTAAATCTTCAAAATAGTGTACTTGTTGATCAATTTTATCTATTGAATCACCATACTTTCCAAACCATCCTGAGTCATTTACATAATCGATTGCATCTTCTGTACTCATATCTCCACTAAGTAAATAAATATCTTCAACATATTGAGCATATTTCCCATATTGATTATTCCCTTTAAAATATGTATAATTTACATAAAATGATTCTGCTATAGTTTCTTGATAATTTTCAAAAAGTTTTATTTTTATAGATTCTTCCAAATCACCTTCTTTAAGTAGAGAAATCGTCTCTCGGTTTAAACTAACACCATAATAAGAAGTAGCATTATTTAACATATTGTTAATAGCACCTTCTCTCATCATAACCCATCTACTTCCTTCAAGATTAAAAGCATAATCCATACCATAACCAGATACCATACCACTTACTGCCCCTGAAGCTACAGCACCCCAAAAACCTCCACCAACTAATCCCGAAGCTAAACCACCTGTATAAAATGAAGCTACAACAATAGCTGCAATTTTTATTTCATCTTTATGTTCTTTGATATTATCTTCTAAATTATCATATTCATCCTTTACTTTATCAATACCATCATTTGCAGCATCTTCAAGTTTACCTTGATATTTTTTTCGTTTGTCATTTAAATTACTAGCATCTTCCCTAAGATCATCAAAACTATAATGCCCTGTAGGATCAGTATATCTAAGAGGATTATTTCGTACATAAGAATACCTATTAAAATCTGCAGATATATAAGCATTTGGTATCATAAAATCAGCAGACATAAACCTACCAAGTTCACTATCATAAACCCTAGCATTCATATGGATAAAAGATGTATATTCTATATGCTCATGTCCTGTATATCCCCTATTTGTAAATGGTGCTGTTGTTACAGTATTTCCATTACTATCAAGATTAAGTTTCTTACCAAATGGCTTATAAGCCATCCTAGACTCTACAACTCCAAGATTATTAGTAATAGTATCCACAGAATTTAAAGAATCATAATGTAAATACTTTGTAGATGCCGTTACCCCTGAGGTTTTATAAATAGATACAACTTTTCCATTTACATATATTAAATATTTATGCTCTTCCCCTGAACTTGTTACTGTATTTTCATATACTTTATCTATATAATAAGTTGTAGATAAATTATTTGACTTAGTATTTTTATATCTCTTTTTATTCATATCATAATAAAAAGACACTGTATTATTTTGAGTAACAATTGAACTTGGCTTATTAAATGTTGTATATGTAAAACTGGATGTATCATTAGTAAGTACATTTCCATTTGCATCATATGTTAAAGCTTTATTTCCAGCACTAATTACTTGATGAGTATTTGCATTATATGAATATACTCCCACATCAGATTTATATGTGATATTTCCACTTAAATCATAATTGTAAGATAAACTCTCACCACTTGATGATGTAGTAATTTGTGCATTTATAATTCTATTTAGATCATCATAAAAATAGTTGTGTTCTGTACCTAATTTAGAATCTACTCTATTTTTTAAATTTCCTAAATCATCATATGCAAATTTTAAATCTCTAATAGAATCATCATGGTTATATCCTGTAGTGATATTTGATATTGCTCCAGAGTTATTAAAGCTAGTATTTGTAATAAGTCCATTTCCTGACATATAAGATACTATTTGATTATATGCATTGTATTTTAGTACCCTATAAAAGTAGTTGAAATTTTTATCACTTAGTGTATCTTGATATGCTACTAGTTCATTCTCACTAGAGCTATAATTATTTGATAAAATCTCAAAATTATCAGCTTTTTGAGAAGCTTGTGTTGCTTCAGATAGTGCTTCTAAAGATATTGCTAGATAGAAATCTATTTGTTCATCCCTATTACTTTCATATGTAATATATCCAGCATATTGTACAGCTATAGATAAAATATTTGCACTATATGTATTATATATAGTATTCAAACTAGCATAAAACTCTTCATGTTGATCTATTCCATTTATAGAGTTACTATTTAATACCTCTTCCAAATATCCATCAACTGCTACCCTATGATTATCACTTTGTTTTTTATAATATTCAGCTTCAAATTTTAATGCATCAGCATTTGCTTCTAATTGATTTGCTATATCAATTAAAGTATTTTTATCATTTGCACTTGTAGAACTCAATCCAGCTACATATCTATAATCATCAACTTTTACATATAGATCTGTTGCTTCATTTGCATACTCTATTGATTTTCTATATAATTCTTTTGAATTATTTAGTGTATTTTCTATTAAAGTATAAAAATGACTACTATTAAAATCAGCTATCTCTGTTTTTGGTGATTTGATAGATAATAGATATCCATTATCATCATATTCATTTAAAAGCATAAATCCATTTGGTAATGTTTTCTCTACCACTCTACCAAAACTATCATAATTATATGTTCTTGTATAACTTTCATTATCTATATTTGTATAAATAGAGCTAACTTTAGACAGGTTATTGTAAGAATATATTTTTTTAACTAATACATTGCCTTGTATATCCTTTTTTTCCTCTTTATAAAGTTTACCAGCTTTAGTTATATCATATTCCCAAGTAGATACAGAGTCACCTACTAAAACTTCACTTACTTTTCTACCTAACTCATCATAAGCGATATTTGTAACTTGTCCTTTAGCATCTGTTTGTGATACTAATTTACCTAAGGCATTATAAGAATATGTCCAAGCTCCCATATCAGGATCATTTTGAGAGGTTTTATTTCCATAGACATCATATCCTAAAGATATAGTTATTCCATTCGCATCTTTAGTCTCTATCAAATTTCCTAGGGCATCATATTTATAATCTATACTTGCACCTAATGGCTCTTGTACTTTTACTACTT
>CAYFGQ010000076.1:0-15077 GCA_964342525.1 uncultured Arcobacteraceae bacterium | reverse complement strand
ATATGAAAAGCATGTTGTAAGAAGAGAAGTTCCATGGTTAACTGCTGATAAAAAGGCTTCAGTGAGTTTTACACCTTGGCAAGATCTTAAAGGTATTATTGTACCAAATGGTCTTTTCTTTACAAGATGTCATGGTGGAGTAATTGATATCAATCCAAAAGAGTATAGACTACTAATTCACGGTTTAGTGGATAAAGAAGTTGTATTAACTCTTGATGATATTAAGAGATATCCAAGTGTTACAAGAATTCACTCATTTGAGTGTGCAGCAAATACAGGTATGGACTATAGAGGTCCAAACTTAAACTCGCTACAAGCTACTTATGGGATGGTTGCATGTGCAGAGGTAACTGGTGTACCATTAAAAACTATTCTTGAAGATATTGGATTAAAGCCTGAGGCTAAATGGATGTTCCCAGAAGGTTCAGATCCAGCAGGTGTTGGTAGATCTATTCCTATTGGAAAAGTATTAGATGATGCACTTTTAGTTTATGCACAAAATGGTGAAGCATTAAGACCTGAGCAAGGTTATCCTGTAAGATTATTCTTACCAGGCTGGGAAGGTGTAATGCAAATCAAGTGGCTAAGAAGATTAAAGTTTGATACAAAATCTTGGATGGTAAGAGAAGAGTCTACTAAGTATACTATGCTTATGCCAGGTGGTCATGCAATGATGTATAACTGGGCATTTAATGCAAAATCTGTTATCACTTCTCCTTGTCCAGAGAGAAACTGGGAAGGTGTTAAAAAAGGTCCTATCATGATCGAAGGTATTGCTTGGTCAGGAAAAGGAACAATCACTAATGTTGATATTTCAATTGATGGTGGTAAAACTTGGGAAGAAGCAGAATTCACATCTATTCAACTACCAAAAGCTGTAACTAGATTCCAATTTAAAACAAACTGGAATGGTGATCCAATGCTTATCCAAAGTAGAGCTACAGATGACACAGGTTATACTCAACCTACTACTACTCAACTTAGAGCTGCTAGAGGGAAAGAGGCTATTTATCATAGAAATGCTATCCAAACATGGGAAGTAAAAGCTAGCGGGGAGGTGAACAATGCACACATCTATGAAGTTTAAATTTATCGCATCTAGTGCTGCACTTGCACTATCTTCATCTTTATTTGCTGGAACTTATACAGTTCAGCCAGGTGATACAATTGGTAAAATTGCTGAAAAGTTAGGTTACAGTGATTATAAAAAAGCTGGTTTTGTTGTTCCTTCTGGAGACTTAAGTAAGATCATGGTTGGAGATAAGATCACTTATAAAGGTTATATGCCTGCTGATTTAAATAAGTACCCTTATCCTATCAAAAAATCTGAAGTAAAAGCTGGTAAAAAAGTTGATACACTTTATGATGGTGCTATTATCAAAGATAGCAAACTGAAAGTAAATGCTACATATCATACAGAAGTTAGTGCAAAAGGTTTCAACTTAGGTGAGCCTGCTACACAAGAACACCTTAAAGCTTGGGATACAGATGTAAGACCAGATGGTAAAGGTTTACCAGAAGGTAGTATGACTGTTGAAGAGGGTTATGAAGTATATGCTGCAAAATGTGCTGTTTGTCACGGTGAATTTGGAGAAGGTGTTGATAAATTCCCAGTACTTACTGGTGGACATGGAACACTTACACTTACACCAAACAATGGTGGTGAGCCAGGACCTCTTAAAACATTAGGATCTTATGCACCACATATTGCACCATTTTTCTGGTATATTCAAACAGCTATGCCTTTAATGGAGCCAAAATCATTATCAAATGATGAAGTTTATGGTATGCTTGGATACTTACTTCAAGTAAATGAGATTGAGGTAAATGGTCAAGAGATTGAAGATGATACAGTAATTGATGCTGCATTTATCAAATCTGTTGTTATGCCAAATGAAAAAGGTTTTGAGTACAATAACCTAAGAGAACCAGACACAGCTAATACAAGATGTATGACAAACTGTGTTGATCTTGATAAAGTAGATGTTCAAATTGCTAACTGGGAAGCAACTGTTGTTGAGCCAGTATTTGGTGAAGAGAGATATTTCTACGGTGAGATCGAAAAAGACGAGGGTCATGCTGCGCCAGGTATGGCTGAGTATGAAATGTATTGTGCTGGTTGTCACCATGAAGGTCTTGCTGGTGCTCCAAAAACAGGAGTTTCTGAAGATTGGTCAGATATAATTACTCAAGGAATGGAAACAACTCTAGCTAATGCTATCAATGGTAAAGGTGCAATGCCTCCAAAAGGTGGAGCAATGGATCTTAGCGATGAGAAAATCAAAGAGATTGTTGAGTTAATGATCAACCAAAGTAAATAAGGATAGAGAATGAAACTTTTAAAAAGTTTAGCAGTAGCTGCTCTACTTAGTAGTGCTGCTGCTTCCTTTGGATTTGCAGATGGACATATGGCTAAAAAAGGTGAAAAGATTTTTTTAACAAAATCTCTTGGAAACTGTTTAGCTTGTCATGCTGTAAATGGTAGAGAAGATATCCAAAAAATGGGACCTGGTAGTTTTGGACCAAAACTAACAGGTTTAAAATACTGGGATGATAAAACACTTTATGATACAGTATATGATATCTACACTGCCCGTGATCTAAAGATTTCACCAATGCCAGCTTTTGGAAAAGCTGGATGGTTAAATGATGAAGAGATCAAAGCGGTAGTTGCTTTTTTAAAAACTATTGATTAAGAATATTAAGGAGACAAAAAATGAATAGAAGAAATTTTTTAGGTTTAGGTTTAGGTTTAGGTGCAGTTGCGGCTGCAGCTGTTGTACCTTCAAGTTTAAGTGCGATCGATTTTAGAGCTACTAAGCCAAAGGCTTGGGATGCGACTTCAACAGAAGCTGCAATAAAAGAGATTTATGGAACATCTGCTACAACTGCTAGTGGTGTTAAATTAAAAGCTCCAGATATTGCTGAAAATGGTGCTGTTATTCCAATTACTGTATCAAGTAAAATTGATGCAAAAACTGTTTCAATATACCAAGATGCAAATCCTGAGTCTGCTGTAGCAGTATTTACTGTACCAAATGGTGGAATCATTGATTACTCTGTAAGAATTAAAATGCAAAAAACAGGTAATGTTACTGCTGTTGTAGAGGGTAAAGATGGTAAGTTATATTCAGCTGCTAAATTAGTAAAAGTTACTAAAGGTGGATGTGGAGGTTGATTTAACCTTACACACAATATAAAAAAGTAGAAAAAATATAAAGGGATTTAATATGGCAAAAAAAACTAGAATTAAAGCAAAATCAAAAAAAGGTATCGTAACAGTTAAAGCTATGGCTAAGCACGCAATGTTAAGTGGTGTTGAGGCTAAGAAAGCTAAAAAAGAGATGAACTTCATCACTCACCTAAAAGCTGAGACAAATGGAAATGTTGTATTTGAAGTAAGTATGAGTCAATTCTTATCAAAAGATCCATACATGAAGTTTAAGTACAAAGGTGAAAAGGGTGAAAAACTTACTATTTCATGGGTAGACTTAAAAGGTGATACAAGAACAGATACAGTAAAAGTTAAGTAATACTTAACTTTTGCCCAAAGCAAAAAGGATATAGATATGTTATCAAAAGCTATTAAAAGCTCTATGATAGTTGCATTAGCTGCTTGTTCACTTTATGCTGGTGATTACAATGCACAAGCTGAAAAGGATAGAAAAGCTTTAATCAAATATTTTGAGGATAAGTTTGAAAATCCTGAAAAAAATGCAATGACATTTTTTCCATACTCAACTGATGAAGAATTAAAAAACAACATCAAAAAAGGTATCAAACATAAAGAGTTTGGTATTGGAAACTATGCATTTAATAAAGCTGGTCTTGCTACTTATGATGAGATCAAAGAGATGCCACCTTATGAAGATAATGTGGATGTGGGAAGAGAAATATATGAAGGTAATAAAGCACTTCAAGCGTGTTTCCCTGATCTAACAGTAGGTGGAGATTATCCATATTTTGATGAAAAGAAAAAAGAAGTTGTATCACTTACTGGAGCTATCAATAAGTGTTTAACTGATGCTGGTCAGAAAAAATGGAATGAGAAAAAAGGGAAAATGGCTGATTTTGAAGCTTTAATCTCATATGAGACTATGGAAGCTGAGAAAAAAGTTGATATTAAAATTGAAAGTGCTGAAGCAGCGGCTGCTTATGAAAGAGGAAAAGAGTATTATTATACTCAAAGGGGATACCTTAAACTTTCATGTGCAAACTGTCACGTACAAGGTGCAGCACAAAGGGTTAGAAATGAGTCATTATCTCAACTTCTTGGACATACTACTCACTTCCCAGTTTATAGACTTAAATGGCAAGGTCTAGGAACACTAGAGAGAAGAATGCAAGGTTGTGTTAAAGATCAAGGTCAAAACCCACCTAAAACAAATAGTAAAGAGATGAAAGAGCTTCTTTACTTTATGGCATACATGTCAAATGGTATGTCTGTTGATGGTCCAGATATAAGAAAGTAAGGGAGAGCAAAGATGAGAAAAATTTATAGTATAGCAATTGCAAGTGCTGCAGTTCTTTCTTTAGCTGGATGTGCAGGGGGATCTTCTGCTGCACTAACTCCTGCAAAAGCTTATAAGATTGATCAAAGAGATGTTTGTAGTGTAGAAAAACTTGGTATCAATCAAGTTGTAGCAAATGCTAAAATGTACAACAATGCAGCAATTAAAGAAAATGTAGAGTTTAGAAGACTTGGTGTAAACAATAGAGATCTTATCATAGCAGTAGAGGACGCGATCAAATCTGGTGCTAAAATGGTTAATCCTAAAGATTTCAAAGGTAAAAAATCAAAAACTAAACTTGAAACAAATTATGCTGCATGGAGAGCTTGTACATTTGGTCTAAATGCATTACAAAACAAACATGAAGCAAAAATGACTTGGAGAGCAGCTGTTCCAGGTGATGGTTATAAGTACTAATAAGGGGATTATATATGACAAAAATGGGTAGAAGAGAATTTATTTATATGATGGCAGTATTGGGTTCAACTCCAGTATTTGCAAATTCTCATAGAAGAATGCCAGCAACTGGTAATAGTTTAGAAAACTACTATAAACTAAAGCCATTTGGTAATGCAAGAATTCTACATATGACTGACTGTCATGCTCAACTTATGCCAGTATACTTTAGAGAACCAAGTGTAAATCTTGGTTTTCACTCAAACTATGGAAAACCTCCTCATATAGTTGGAGATAAGTTCTTAGAACACTATGGTATCAAAGGTAATAAAAGATTAGAATATGCATATTCATGTATAAACTATGATAAACACGCTGAAGCTATGGGAAGAGTTGGTGGATTCGCTCAACTTCAAACTGTTGTTAATTATCTAAGAGAAAGCTATGGTAAAGATAAAACACTACTAATGGATGGTGGTGATACATGGCAAGGTAGCTGGACATCACTTCAAACACGTGGTAAAGATATGATTGGTGCATTAAATCATCTTGGTGTTGATGTTTGTACTGGTCACTGGGAGTTTACATATACAGATAAAGAGGTATTAGAAAATCTAAAACTTCTTGATGCTGAATTTGTTGCTCAAAATGTTAAAGTAAAAGAGGATGCATTATTTGATGGATCTCCAGCGTATGATGAAGACACTGGACATGCATTTAAACCATATACAATGAAAGAGCTTAATGGAGCTAGAGTAGCTGTTGTTGGTCAAGCATTCCCTTATACTCCAATTGCAAATCCAAAGAGAAATATTCCAGATTGGGAATTTGGAATCAACCCTGATGATATGCAAGAATTAGTTGATGAAATCAGAGAAAGTGAAAAGCCTGATGCTGTTATTGTTATCTCACATAATGGTTACGATGTGGATAAGAAAATGGCTGAAGTTTGTTCTGGAATTGATTTCATTATGGGTGGTCATACACATGATGGTGTTCCTGAAGCTTACCCTGTAAAAAATGCAGATGGTGGTATGACTTACGTTTGTAATGCAGGTAGTAATGGAAAATTCTTAAATGTACTTGATTTAGATTGTAGAAACGGTAAAGTTCATGACTTTAAATTTACTCTTCTTCCAATATTCTCAGATCTTATTCCTGAAGATCCGAAAATGAAAGCTTATGTTGAAAGTGTTAGAAAGCCATATGAAAAAGAGTTAAATAGAGTTATTGCTACAACTGATGAAACACTATATAGAAGAGGAAACTTCAATGGAAGTTTTGACCAAATCATTTGTGATGCTCTTAGAGTAGTAAAAGGTGCAGATATTTCACTAAGCCCAGGGTTTAGATGGGGTGTAACTGTTCCTAAAGGACACAATATTACATTTGATGATTTAGCAACTCAAACTGCTATGACATATCCTGAAACATATATGAGACCAATGAGTGGGCAAAATCTAAAAGATGCACTTGAAGATGTTGCTGATAACTTATTTAATCCAGATCCATTCTTACAATCAGGTGGAGATATGGTAAGAACATCTGGATTAGCATATACAATAGATCCAACTAAACCATTTGGTAAAAGAATTACAAATCTTAGATCAACTAAAGATGGTAAATTAATTGAAGCTAGCAAAATGTATAACGTTGCTGGTTGGTCAACTGTAAACTCTGTTTCTACTGGTGAGCCTGTATGGGAAACTACTGAAACATATTTAAAAGACATTAAACATGTTAAAAACTTAACAGTTGATACTCCTGAAATGATAAATGTAAAAGGTAATCCTGGTATCATTTAATCACACTTTGTGTACCAATAAGAAAACTCTTATTGGTATATAAAGATTTTAAAAAATCTATTTCTTTATAATTGTTTTTTTAAGATCTTTAATAAAGGAGTATTTATGAAAAAGCTATTAATAGTTTTATTTCTAATGATCTCAACACTATTCGCCGAAAAAATGGAGTACAGTGATCCCCAACCTACTTTTGATGAGCCAAGAAAATGGGTAATCAATCTAAATACAAATGATAAAAAGAAAGTAAATCATATAATTGATGGGATAAACAATGTTCTTAAAGTGTATCCACAAGAAGCACTAAAAGTAAGAGTTGTGGTTTATGCATCTGGAATGAGAGCTATCAAAAAAGATTATGATGAAAAAACCCTAACAAGAATAAAATCACTTCAAGAATATGATGTGGAGTTTGTGGGTTGTAAAAATACAATGGATACTATGGGGTGGAATGAGGATCATTTTATAGATGATATAGAATATGTAAGGGCTGGTATAGCAGAAGCAATTGAGAGAATTGTTGAGGGTTATATACCTATGACACCTTATTAATAGGAAAAAATTTGAGTATAATAGGAAAAACATTAGGTACATTTAGTGCTCCCAAAGGTTATAAGGGTAGTATTAGACCAAAAGTGGAATCTTTAGAGATGATCACTGGTCATGGAATAAAAGATGATAAATTTGCTGGAAAAGACACAAATCGTTCTGTAATGGTCGTGGGGAAGATTGCATACGATATAGCAAAAGAAAATGATGTGGATATAGAATTTGGAAGTTTAGGGGAAAATATAGTTTTAGACTTTGATCCACACGACTTGAGAGTAAATGATATTATCCAAATAGGTGAGGTAAAACTAAAACTTACAGAGATGTGTACAATATGTTCACACCTTTGTGTTCACGATAAAAAGCTACCTAAGCTTGTGGCAAAACACAGAGGTGTTTATTGTGAAATATTAAATGATGGAATTATAAAAGAAGGACTTGATATATGCAAAGTATAAAAATATATACAAAAGGTATCCATACATATATAAAAGAGATAGATAACAGTCTTTTAGATAAAGAAGTAAGCTCAGATGGGTTTAACGTACATTTTGAAGGTGCAGATTCTATTACACTAAAAGATGCACACGTAGCAACTATTGTAGCTACTACTGAAAATGATCAATCAAATGGAGAAAGCATCCATTTTACTATTGGGGATAGTTCAGACTTTATGTATCCAGCAAACCCTTTTGTAAGTGGTGGTGAATATTTTAAACACTCTACAAATTTTAAAGATGGTGCTGGAGTAGTTATCGGTAGTATTCGTGATTGGAGAGATCCAATTAGTACTATCAATCTTGATATAGAAGAAGAAATCGATCCTGAGAAATTATACTTTTGTACAATCTCTTTAAAACCATTTTTTAAACACCAAGGAATTATGGGTATAATTTATGGTGAGCTTGATGATAAACAAAAAGAGATGTTATTCTCTGGTGAGTTTTATGATCCTCAATCAATCCAATTAATGTTTCCACATTTAAAGGTTGCTCCAGTTGAGTATGATCTAAATGTGGATAAATGGTATTTTGAACTATATACAGGAAAGATACATAATCACCAAGGGCAATACGCTTTTGAAAAAATCTCAGATAATGTACTAGTAGATTTTGATGAATATGAAAAAGCTATAAGCCCTGATCCAGATGAGATGTAATATTTAATTTATGAGAAAATTTCTTTTAGTTTTTTTACTACTAATCTCTTTTTGCTATGCACAAATGGGTGTAGATAAAGCACTTAAACTTGCGAAAGAGCAAGAAAAGAATCTTTTAGTTTTTATCTACAGTGACTATTGTTATTACTGTAATAAAATGGAGAAATATACCCTAGAAGATAAAGAGGTAAAAAAATATCTAGAAGAAAGATTTATTATCATAAAAATAAATCAAAATGATACACAACTATTAAGGGATGATTTAGAAACAGGATTTGTACCTATCACTTATATCTTAGACTATGAGGATGGGGAAATACTACTAGAACTTCCTGGAAGAAAAGATAAAAAGACATTTATGTCAATCGTAAAAGATACACTATTAGAATAAGGAATATAATGAGAAAAAACAAACTATACACCCTACTCGCTTCAACACTATTAGCTTCAAATCTATACGGATTTGAATACACATTAGATTCAAAAAAGATTACAGATAATGTACATTGTTTTATTGGAAAATATGAAATCCCTACAGAACAAAATGGTGGAGAGATGTCAAATATGTGTTTTATTGATGAAGGGAAATATTATACTACAATTGATAGTGGTCCATCATACAAATACGCAAAACAAGCCCATGAATATATTAAAAAAAACCATGGGGATAAACCTATCAAATATGTACTTGTAACCCATGCCCATGATGATCACTATTTAGGTAATGATTATTTTGCTTCTAAGGGTGCAACTATTGTAGCCTCAGAGAATTTCAATGATGCAATACTAGTAAATACACATATGGTAAATATGATTGGTAAAGAGACCTATGAAGGGACAAAAGTATATGGCTCAGACATCCAAATCAAAGACTCATCTCAAAAGTTTGGAAATATAAAAGCCCTTAGCCTTACACCTAAAGCCCACTCTAATTCTGATATCGTTTATTTAGATGAAAAAAATGGTGTTATTTTCTCTGGGGATTTAATATTTAACGGTAGAATCCCAGCTCTAAGAGAAGGTAGTATAAATGGATGGCTAGAAGCACTAGATAAGTTAGAAAAACTAAAATTTAATTTTATAGCTTCAGGACATGGTGATATCACTGCAACAAATGCCTATGAAACCACAAGAGAGTATCTTACTCTTTTAAAAGAAAAAGTTGTAGAAGCTATAGATGAAGATATTGGAATAGAAGAAGCTGCTAAAAATATAGAGCTAGAAAAGTTTAAAAACTTTCCACTATATAAAGAACTTCATAGTAAAAATGTATTTAAGGCTTATCAAGAGCTAGAGTTTGAATAGATTATTCCTTAGAACAAAGGAAAGTATAAGCTACTCTTTTTTTATAAGTAACATTATTCTGTACAGGTAATGTTACTTTTGTATTTGCTACCCTTGCACTTTCCATATACATTGGCATAGGTTCCATATGGTTTGAGCCACCAAAAGATATCCTTTTTGTTTTACATTTAAATCCAAGCATGTTATCTTCTAAAAATTTTTCATAAGTACTTGGGAAAACTAAAGCCTTAGCTTCTAATTTTTCATTTGTAAGTTCAATTTGATCTTTTGCATTTATTTGATCTATTTGCCCTTGGGATAGTTTTATATTGTCTATATTTTTTATTTTAGAAAGAAGTTCTTCATATATAGTTTTATCTTCAAATTGACACTTAAAATTTATATATCCATTATATTGATCTTTTTTATGGTGAGGATAAATATTATATTTACCACCCTTACAAATCTCATTTTTTGATACTATATCTATAGCTTCTGCAAATTTATCTTCTATATTTGATTGCTCATTATCCCTTATATTTAAGGAGAATGTTGATTTATACATATCTGGTTTAATACTTACTTCAAACTCTTTATTTTTATTTATCTCAATAGTCCCAGAAAATAACTCACTTAAAGCTATAACACATAAAAAAACAAATCTCATAACACTTCCTATTTATATTATTGTAATAATTTACCTAAATTGATTTTACCATAACCATAAAAATCACTCTTTCTTATTGAAGAGTTTGATTCATCAGTTTTACTTGTATTTACTTCAAAATTGCTATCAGTTGCATATACAGTTGATAAAGCATTATTTAAAAGCTCTATTGTATAGTTACCCTCAGGAAGAGTATCTGTAACACTACTTGAAAAAGTATTATCCCCATTTACTGATATATTGTATGGGCCATATTGGCTAGAATTACTATCTAAAGTAAGTCGCACCTTTATATCACTATTACCTGAGGTTCCAAGTAGGCCTGTAATAGTTGGAGTTTGAGAAGAAGATCTTACCATCTCATCTAAATATGGTGTATTTAAACCTATAGTATCTGTTGAATATTTTAATTTTTCTTGAATCTCTAATCTTGTTAGGTTTGAATCTTTTTGTAATAATAAAGCAATTGTTCCACTTAATATTGGAGCAGAAGCTGACGTACCTGTAAAATATACATTTGAGCCATTATTAGTTTCATTATAACGTATATACTCATCACTATTAGCACCATTTGAGCCTAAAGGATCAAGAGTAGCAATACCTAAAGAAGAGCCACCTGGTGCAACAATATCTAAAACCTTTCCATAACTACTATATGAAGTTCTAAGATTATCTTCTCCAGTTGCACCCACAGCAATTACATTCTCTATGGAAGCTTCATCATTTCCAACATCAGCATTATCATTTCCAGATGCAAATACTATAATAGCCCCTTTTCCATCTCTACCTGTATTTGCTATACCATTTATATAATTTTCTACACTTGAAGATACTGATCCTGTTCCCCAAGAACAATTGATCACATCAGCACCATAATTTATAGCTTGATTAAAAAGCTCTATCTCTCCTGCAGCAGTTATAGAACTTGGTGATTTAATCAAAATAAGTTCCACTTCAGGTGAAACTCCCCTTATACCTACATTATCATCAGCACTTGCAATTATACCTGCAACAGCCGTACCATGATATTCACTTGTAGGGTTATGTGATACATCACTACCTAAAATATTACCATAAGTGTCTACTGAAACTGTAGCTATAATTTTATCTTTTATTTGGGGATGTTCAACATCAAAGCCATTATCAATTACAGCAACTTTTATACCTTTTCCTGTATAGTTTGAGAGATTTCCATTTGCTTGTATATGAGCATTACTGTCTATACTATTTTGGGAATAAAATGTTGAATTCTCTTCCATATACCATTGTTGATAATACAAATCATCTGTAACATATGAGGGTTCGGAAGTAGTTGATGTTCCTGCACTACCACCGCCACAAGCAGAAAATAAAACTATTAAAGGTATAAGAGTTAAATATTTCATCTTTTTTTAAGAGTCTTTATAAAATTTGGATTTGCACTTTGTATCCCCTCTTCTAGGGATAAAAGATTTGATATATCAAGTGTGGAATCTTCTATATTAATTTTCTCCACTATATATAAATAATCATTAAACTGTTTTTTAATCTTTAGATTGTATTTGCTAAGGTAATTTGATATGATATAGCCATTTTTGAGTTCCAACATAATATCATCTCTTACACCCAATACCACATTATTTGATGTTTTATAATATTTAATATCAGCAGTATTGTCTATTGAACTTCTTGAGTTTGTAGATATATTTTCAATTGGCTCTAGTGATATTTTTTTACCATTTTTATAAAAAAAGGTATCAGAAGAGAAAAGAAAAGAGTTAAAAAAAACTATAAAAATAAATATTTGTTTCATATTGTATTATACCATAAAAAAGTAAACACAAGGTAATAATTTTAAATAAATAACTTTTTGGAGAAGAGTCTTTACTCCTCTCCACTTAACATCTCACCACGATATGTCATAATTCCATAATCATAATTTGCAACTTGTTTAAAGCCCATATTTCTCATCACATTTTGACAATATGCACTTCTACTTCCACTATGACAATAAAGGATTATTGCTTTTTCTTTTTGATCTTCTATTTGCTCTAATGATTTATAAAAAGATGTAGTAGGTACTAAAAAGTCTGTTCCTTTTATCCTTCTATTTGTCCACTCCATCCACTCTCTTACATCAACTAAGATAAAATCTACAAATCCAATATCTCTAGCTTCTAAAAGTGCTTCAATTGATTCACCATCTATTTGATCCCTTTGAAGAATTATCTCGCACTCCTCTTTTGTAAGACCACGTGAGTGTTCATGGATAGCTATTTCCGCTTCTTCTTCGATAGCATTATCCCTAGCAAACTCTGGAGTACAAAAAAGACCACAGTGGCATTTACCAGTATTAGGTATCTCTTTTGTAAGAGCTGGAGTACATGGGCACATTCTATTGTCGGCTGCAAGTTGATCCTCTTTAGTCTCGCCTACAACCATAAAACAGGGACAAAACTTTATATCATAAATCATCTGATTTCTTGTAAGTCCCATAATAGTAGAATCATTTACGCTATTATCTGGGTTTAATACAAATCCATGTTTTGTACAAACTTCTGTTGTAAACTCCCTAGTTTTTTCTTGCTCAGCTAAAAACTCTTCACTGCTAGTATCTATCTTAATTAACATCACTTTTCCTAAATTTTTTTTGCATTATATCTAAAATAGATTATAAAAATTATAATTTATTATAATGTGAGTTTAAATTAAGCATAAAAAAAGGCTTCATCAAAATGATGAAGCCTTTTATAAAATATTGTTAGTTTTGATTAGCTTCTAGAAGCAATAATCTCATCAGCAACATTTTTTGGAACTTCTGCATAGTTATCAAATAACATTGCATAAGTTGCTCTACCTTGAGACATAGATCTTAAGTCAGTAGAGTATCCGAACATTTCAGATAATGGAATCATAGCAGTAACTAGTTTTACACCAGCTCTATCATCCATTGATTGAACTTGTCCTCTTCTTTTGTTACAGTCACCAATAACATCTCCCATATAATCTTCAGGAGTTTCGATTTCAACTTTCATCATTGGCTCTAGGATAACTGCTTGTGCTTCAGAACTTCTACAAGCTTCTTTGAATCCCATAGATGCAGCAAGTTTAAATGCCATCTCAGATGAGTCAACGTCATGGTAAGAACCATCATAAAGTGTAACTTCAACATTAACCATTGGGTAACCAGCAAGGATTCCACCTTCCATAGCTTCCACACAACCTTTTTCAACTGCAGGAATATACTCTTTTGGTACAACCCCACCTTTAATAGCATTGTGGAAAATGAAGTTATCTTCACTATCAGCTGGAAGTGGTTTAATGTCAAGATAAACGTGACCATATTGTCCTCTACCACCAGATTGTTTAGCGTACTTGTACTCTTTGTTAACTGGGTTTTTGATAGTTTCTCTATAAGCAACTTGTGGAGCACCAACTTCAGCTTCTACTTTGAATTCTCTTTTCATTCTATCTACAAGAATCTCTAGGTGAAGCTCACCCATTCCTGAAATAATAGTTTGACCAGATTCTTCATCTGTAGCAACTCTAAATGATGGATCTTCCTCAGCTAGTTTACCAAGAGCGATACCCATTTTTTCTTGGTCAGCTTTTGTTTTTGGCTCAACCGCAACAGAAATAACTGGATCTGGGAATTCCATTCTCTCTAAGATAACTGGATCTTCAGGAGAAGCTAATGTATCACCAGTGATTGTAGTCTTAAGACCAACAACAGCACCGATCTCACCAGCGTATAATTCTTTTACCTCTTCTCTATTGTTAGAGTGCATTTTAAGTAATCTACCAACTCTCTCTTTTTTCATTTTAGTAGAGTTCATTACGTATGTACCAGATTCTAATACACCTCTATAGATTCTTGTAAATGTTAACTGTCCAACAAATGGGTCAGTCATAATTTTAAATGCAAGACCTGCAACTTTACCGTCATCAGTTGATGGAACGATAATAGCTTCACCATCTTGAGTCTCACCTTTAATATCTTCAACTTCTGTTGGAGCAGGTAAGTATAAAGCAACAGCATCAAGTAAAGTTTGAACACCTTTGTTTTTAAATGCAGTACCACAAGTCATTGGAGTAATTTGCATAGCTAAACATTGAGCTTTAAGACCAGCAATGATCTCATCTTCGCTTAAATCACCCTCTTCAAAGTATTTTTCCATTAACTCTTCAGAAGATTCAGCAGCAGCCTCAACCATTTTTTCTCTATACTCTTCAGCTTGATCTTGAAGATCAGCTGGGATCTCTTCTTCATGATAAGCAGAACCCATAGCAGCATCTTGATCCCAAACGATAGCTTTCATTTTTACTAGGTCAATAACACCAGCAAAATCTTCTTCAGCACCGATTGGTAATTGAATTGGAACAGGATTTGCTTGAAGTCTCTCAGCAACTTGCTTTTCAACGTTAAAGAAATCAGCACCAGTTCTATCCATCTTATTAACAAAGATCATTCTTGGTACTCTATATTTGTTAGCTTGTCTCCAAACTGTTTCAGATTGTGGTTGAACCCCACCAACTGAACAGAATACAGCTACAGCACCATCAAGAACCCTCATAGATCTCTCAACTTCGATTGTGAAGTCAACGTGACCCGGAGTGTCAATGATGTTTATTTGTAGTTGGTTCTTATCTTTTGGGTGTTGCCAGTGACAAGTTGTCGCAGCAGAAGTAATTGTAATACCTCTTTCTTGCTCTTGCTCCATCCAGTCCAT
>CAYFGQ010000075.1:0-16049 GCA_964342525.1 uncultured Arcobacteraceae bacterium | reverse complement strand
TTAGCAGCAAGAAGTGCTGAAGCAGCTAAAGAGATCAAAGACTTAGTTGAAAATGCAACAGCTAAAGCAAATGAAGGTAAAAAAATAGCCGATAGTATGATTGATGGATATCATGGACTAAATGAAAATATCTCAAGTACTATTGAGCTTATCAATGAAGTTAGCTCATCTTCAAAAGAACAACTAGTAGGGATTGAACAGATCAATGATGCTGTATCTATGCTTGATAAACAAACCCAAGATAATGCAAGTGTAGCTACAAATACACAATCTATAGCAAGTCATACCTCAAGTGTGGCAAATACAATTGTAGATAGTGCAAATGCTAAACAATTTGATGGTAAAGATAGTGTAAAAGTTGATCCTATTCCAAGTAGTAAAGTACAGGTAAGTTCTAAAGCTACAAAAAAGATAGAAACTCCTAAAAAGGTTTCTTCCCCAGTAAAAGAGAATATTACTCCTAAATCTGAAGAAGATGAATGGGAAAGTTTCTAAAACTTATATAAAAGGGATCTGAATAATCAGGTCTCTTTTTTTAACATACTCTTCATAGCAGATTTGCTAAAATAATTAATATCTACAAAAATAATATACAAGAAATATAAATGATAAACTATACAAAAAAAATATGTACAAAAAGAGAACGTAATGAGATCAAATTCCTTGATGGTTCTATTGAAAGTGATAGGGGAAGAATTTTATCTGCACCAGCACTAAGACGTCTTCAAAATAGAACCCAAGTATTTGCTTTAGAATTAAACGCTTCTATTCGTACTAGACTTACTCACTCTTTAGAGGTGGCACAAAGTGCAAGGTATATTGCAAAAACTATTTTACAAAAGCTAAAAGAGCAAGGGCTTGAAAAATATCACCTTGAGGAGCTTGAAAATGGTTTTGTCTCTACTGTAGAGATGTCGAGTCTTTTACATGATATAGGAAATCCACCTTTTGGGCATTTTGCAGAGCAAAGTATAAACTCTTGGATGTCTAAACATGGTGTTAAAATCTTAGATAAACTGTATAGTGAACCAAGTGAGTTAAAAGAGAAACTAGTAAATGATATTTGTAATTATGATGGAAATGCACAAGCTATAAGGATAGTGACTAAACTTCAAAGATTAAACCTATCATATACACAAATAGCTTCCATTTTAAAATATACCCGTGGAGCATATGAGAATAAACCATCAAAAAATGAAGATCTATATTATATAAAGAAAAAGCCAGGGTTTTATTATAGTGAAAAGGATTCTGTGCAAAAAATTTGTGATGCTTTAGATATGAAAGTAGGGCATAGGTTTCCTCTTACTTATATAATGGAAGCAGCGGATGATATCTCTTATCTTACTGCTGATATGGAAGATGCTGTGGATAAGGGTATCCTTAGATTTGAAGATATTTATAATCTTATTAAAAAAGAGTGTGAGAAAGAGGGTGAGACATATCTTTTTGAACTTGTAGATAAATACTATAATAGGGTTAAAGAGAGTGAGGAAGAACCATATCAGTTTAATATGTTTTTAACCCTAACAAGAGCTACTCTTATTGGTGCATTAGTTCGTCATGTGGCAGATGTTTATGTACAAAATCATGAATCAATCTTTGAAGGGAAGTTCTCAGCAGCACTTTTAGAGTATGACCAAAGTAGTAAATACTCTAAAGCTGTAAAGATTTTACAAGATATCTCATATAAACATATCTATATGAATAAAGCAGTTCAAAATATTGAGCTAAAAGGATATGCTGTAATAAATGGACTTTTTGATATATATTCTCCTCTTCTAGAGCTAAGTAGCGATGATTTTACTAAACTAGTAAAAGAGGAATCTATAGATTGTTTTATATCCCAAAGACTTATAAAAAGACTTTCATCAAAGCAGATAGTTGCATATATAAATGATATGGAAACTATAGATAAAGAGCATGAAGAATATATCCTTATTGAGTGGTATTATAGGGCTAGACTTATAATTGATTATATCTCTGGTATGACAGATGATTTTGCCTTTGATGAGTATAAAAAACTTTCAGCTATAAAATAAATACTTAATGCAATTAATCGTAAACGATCAAAATACTAATTTTTACAATCACCTAATCACACTTTTAAAAGAGTGTGATTCCTTTATATTTAATGTGGCCTTTGTAAACTATTCTGGTGTGCAACTTCTTCTTGATATTTTTGATGAACTAGATAAAAAAGATATAAAGGGTAAGATACTTACTTCTACCTATCTAAACTTTACAGAAGTAAAAGCATTAGAAAAATTAAAAGAGTTTAAAAATATAGAGCTTAAAATATTTACAGATGAAAAGATAGGGTTTCATGCAAAAGCTTATATATTTGAGTTTAAAGAGGAGTATAAAATACTTCTTGGTTCCTCAAATATAACTGCCTCTGCTTTTAAGAGTAATATTGAGTGGAATATAAAATCTGTATCAAAAAAAGATGAGGTTTTTTTAACTGATATATTGGGTGAGTTTAAGAAACTTTGGCTTAAAAGTATAGATGTAAGTGAAGAGTTTTTAAAGGAGTATAAATCTTTTAAAGATTCTATGATAAAACCAAATTTTTCTTATAAAAAGATAGAACCAAACTTTATGCAAAAAGAGGCATTAGATAGATTAGAATTCCTAAGATCAAAAGGTGAAAATAAAGCTTTAGCCATAGCTGCTACAGGAAGTGGAAAAACTTATTTAGCTGGTTTTGAAGTGAAGAGTTTCAAAGCTAAAAGGATGCTTTTTATTGTGCATAGGGAAAATATTCTTTTAAATGCTAAAAAGAGTTTTGAGAATATTATGCCCAATATAAAAATGGGAATATTTTCTGGAAATAAAAAAGAGATAGATTGCACTTATTTATTTTCTACTATTCAAAGTTTATCATCGAATTTAGAGCTATTTAAAAAAGATGAGTTTGATTATATTATCATAGATGAAGCCCACCATATCACAAGTGAGTCTTACAAAAAGGTATATGAGTATTTTACTCCTAAGTTTTTACTAGGACTTACTGCTACTCCAAACCGAACTGATAAAGAATCCGTATATGGGTTTTTTGATGAAAATATAGCTTGTGATATAAGACTAAATGATGCATTAGATGAAAAGCTTATTGTTCCATTTCACTACTATGGGATAAATGATATCAAAGATATAGATTATTCTGATATGGATATTTCAAAAGTGGATGAGATAGCAAAACTACTTATGGTAAATAAGAGAGTAGATTTTATAATAGAGCAGATGAATTTTTATGATTTTAGTGGGGATAAAAGAAGAGTACTTGGATTTTGTTCTAATAAAAATCATGCTTTATATATGAGTGAAGAGTTTAATAAAAGGGGAATAAACTCTATATCTCTTACAAGTGAAGATAGTGTAAATAAAAGGGAGCATATTATAAAAAGGCTTGAAGATAAAGATGATGAACTTCAAGTGATATTTTCTGTGGATATTTTTAATGAGGGTGTAGATATACCTGCCATAAATACAGTACTTATGCTCCGACCTACAAATTCACCTATAGTATTTATCCAACAGCTTGGTCGTGGACTTAGGCATCATAAAAATAAAGAGTTTTTAACTCTACTTGATTTTATAGGAAATCATAATAAAACCTATCTAATAGCTTTAGCTCTTTTAGGTGATAAGATCATAGATAAAGATAGTGTAAAACTATCCCTTTTAAATAATTTTGCAAATATCCCAAATGCTTTTATATCCCTTGATGAAATATCTAGACAAAGGATATTGGAGCAAATAGATAAACAAAATTTTAATAGCTTTAAATATCTAAAAGATGAATATATGGAGTTTAAAAAGATACTTGGGAAAACTCCAAAGCTTGTGGATTTTATATCATATAGTGATTTTATAAATCCATTGAAGTTTATAAATGAGTCTAAGTCATATATAGAGTTTATAATAAAAGCTGAGAAGATAGAGTTTGATAAAAATGAAGAGTTTTTTAAAGGCATAAGATTTATAGAGTATTTACTTCCTATAAAAAGAGTATATGAGTTTGTAGTACTTAAATATTTACTAGAAAATAGCTCTTGTGATATAAAACAAGCTTCTATGCTATTACAAAAATATTTAGAAAATGTTGATATAGATACTATAAAACATTGCTTTAGATATTTAGCTTTTAAATTTTATGATAAGGCACAGATATCTAGGTATCTAAAACTTGTAGAGCTAAAGGGTGATATTTTATCTAGGAGTGAAGAGTTTGATATTTTACTTCAAGATAAAAAATATAAAGAGATATTTGAAGATAGTATAAACTATGGAATCCTTAGGTATGAAGAGGAGTTTGGTATAAAAGACTATGGACTTCCATTTTTAAAACTATATGAAAAATATAATATGTTAAATATAGCTCAACTTTGTAATTTTGAGAAGATACATAGCTCCTTTAGGGGAAGTGGATTTTTAAAGTATAAGGATGACTTCTTTTTATTTATCACTATAGAAAAGGATAACTACTTTAAAGCGCAGAATTATAATAATGCCTTTTTATCTAGAGATACTTTTACTTATTCATCTAAGCCAAGTCATAGTAGTGATAAGGGGGATGGCTATAGACTTGTAAATAATCAAAAAGAAGGGGTAAAACTTCATATCTTTGTACGTAAATTTGCACAAGTTGATAAAAAGACCCAAAGTTTTATTTACTTAGGGCTAGCAAATACACTAAAATACGAAAATGAAAAACCTATTGATACTATATTAAAATTGCAAAAACCTCTTAGTAATACTTTGTATGAAGAATTTACTAAAATAGTAGAAATAAAGGAAATAGATAATGACAAATAAAGAATTAATGGATCAAGATTTAAAATATATCTTTCATCCTTGTACACAAATGAAAGACCATGAATCTCTACCCCTTACACCTATAAAAAAAGGATATGGCTCATACATAGAAGATTTTGATGGGAATGTTTATCTTGATTGTATAAGTTCATGGTGGGTAAATATTTTTGGTCACTCAAATAAATTTATAAATGAAAGAATAAAAGAGCAAATAGAAGAACTAGAGCATGTGATCTTTGCTGGCTTTACACATAAACCTGCAATCGATCTTGCTACAAGACTTGTAGGTATGACACCTGAGCCATTACAAAAGGTATTTTTTGCAGATAATGGATCAAGTGCCATAGAGATATCTTTGAAGATGGCATTTCAGTATTTTAAAAATAAGGGTGAGAGTAGACCTCTTTTTGTATCTTTGGAAAACTCATACCATGGTGAGACAATGGGAGCTTTAGCAGTTTCAGATACTGGACTTTATAAGGATATCTATGCAGATATTTTACTTAAAACTGTCCAAGCTAAATCTCCATCTTTACATAGTGAAGTTGAAGCATTAGAAGATATGGAAAGGGTACTTAGTGAAAATAAAGGGAAGATAAACTCTGTAGTGATTGAGCCACTTGTACAATGTGCTGGATCTATGAAAATGTATGATGCAAGTTATATTACAGCATTACGTGAGCTTTGTGATAAATATGGAGTATTTTTAATTGCTGATGAGATTGCTGTAGGATTTGGTAGAACTGGAACTATGTTTGCTATTGAGCAAGCGGGGATTTCACCAGACTTTTTATGTTTATCAAAAGGTATTACAGGTGGATATATGCCACTTTCTACTGTACTTCTTACAGATGAGATTTATAGTGCTTTTTATTGTGATTATAATGAAGGGAAATCCTTTTTAGATTCTCACTCTTATACTGGAAACACTCTTGCTTGTGCCGTAGCAAATGCTGTTCTTGATCTATTTGAAAATGATAAAGTGATTGAGAAAAATCTTGAAAAGATTGAACTTATCAAAAATGAAACACAGAGATTTAAAGATCTTGATAATGTAGCTGAGGTAAGACAAAGGGGTATGATTTGTGCCATAGAGCTTAAAGGATATAAAGCAGAAGAGCGTATTGGTATCAAAGTATTTCAAGCTGCTTTAAAAGAGGGAGTTTATATAAGACCTTTAGGGCATGTGATATATTTTATGCCTCCATATTCATTTACAGATGAGCAACTTAAAAAGATGATAGATACTACTTATAATATTGTAAGTAGCTTATAAGATGCATATACCAGACACTTTAAAATCTATCTTAGATCAACTTATAAAAAATGGTGCAAGACCTATCTTAGTGGGTGGTTTTGTGCGAGATCATTTTTTGGGGATTGATTCTAAGGATATAGATATTGAGGTGTATGGTTTAGATACTTTAGAAAACTTAGCTTCTATTTTAGAAGAGTTTGGATCTGTAAATTTTGTAGGTAAAAGTTTTGGGGTTTTAAAACTAAAAGTTGATAGGGATGAGTTTGATTTTTCATTTCCTAGAACTGAAAATAAAAGTGGAATAGGGCATACTGGATTTGATGTAAAAGTTGATGGTAGTATGTCTTATGCTGAAGGTGCTAGAAGAAGAGATTTTACTGTAAACTCTATAGGATATGACTATAAAGATAAAAGTTTTATAGATCCATTTTTGGGTATAAGTGATTTAGAAAATAAGACTCTTAAACATATAGATGAAGATACTTTTATTGAAGATCCTTTAAGAGTATATCGTGGTATACAGTTTTGTGCTAGGTTTGAATTGGATTTAGATGAAGATACAAGGAAGCTCTTTTATAAGATGATAGATGAGGATGAATTTAAAACTCTTCCAAAAGAAAGAGTTTTTGAGGAGTATAAAAAACTACTTTTAAAATCAAAAAAGCCATCCATAGGATTAAAACTTATAGATGAGTTTAAGATAGATATTATCCCCATAGAATTACAAAATAAAATAGATAATCTAGTAAAAATAAAAACAGACGATGAAAAGATAAATCTAGTTTTATTTTTTTACTACTTAGAAAACATATTTAAAAAAATATCAGCTGATATAAAACTACAAAGAGATATGGAGTCCCTTAAACAATTTAAAATACCAAAAATATATGAAAATAAAATAGTATCTTTAAATAATGAACAAGAGATATTAAAAGAAAAATATTTTATGATGAAAAATATGCCTGATCCATTATTGATGGGTAAAGACCTTATCGAAGCGGGGATGAAACCTAATCCCCAGTTTAAAAATATACTTGATGAGATATATCAAAAACAATTAGATGGAAAAATAAAGTCTAAAAAAGAAGCTCTGAAGTTACTTAAAAATTACTTTTAATCTTATTTGTAAGTAATAAATTTATATAATTAGGTATGAGAAATAAAAAAGTCCTATTTATATTATTATTTATAGTAATAATACTTACCGTACCTTTTGTTATAAATTATTTTAAAAATATTGAGATAGAAGAGTTTAAACATAAAACTATAGTAAATATAGTTGATCAAACCCAATTGCATCTTCAGACCCTAATCAAAGAGAAACAAAACACAACAGCTACCATTGGTTTGGGACTATCTACAAATGATTCAATAGTTAATGCCCTTAGGAAAAAAGATGCAAAGGGTGTAAATCTAAAGGCTTATTCTTTACAACTAAGACAAAGTAGTGATTTTAAAAATGTTTGGTTTCAATTGATCACAAAAGATGGTATTTCTCTTCAAAGGAGTTGGACAAATATTTATGGGGATAGGATATCTGATTATAGGATTGATCTACAAGATGTTTTGGAATATCCAAGGATTTTAAACTCTATAAGTGTGGGTAGATTTGATATGACTTTTAAATCTATAGTTCCCATATATGATCAAAATAAAGAGTTTTTAGGAGTTGTAGAAGTTATCACTCACTTTAATTCAATTGCTAAAAAACTAAAGAAAAAGGGTACATCTGCCATAATTCTAGCTGATAAAAGATACAAAGAACAGCTTATTAATCCATTTACAAAAAAATTTATAGACAAATATTATATAGCTAATTTTGATGCGGATGATAAGCTTAGTATTTACCTTAAAAATTATGGTGTGGAAAAATATATAAATAGGATTGATGATAAAAGATATTTTATCGATGATACTTTGGATAAGATAGTTTCATACTATTATATAAATGATCTAAAAGGTAATAAGATGGGGCACTTTTTACTTTTTATAGATCAAAGGGAATTAGATATTGTAAAGATTGGGGAGATAACTTATATCTATAATTTATATATTATGTTATTTGTGGTTTCTGCTTTAATTTTTGGATATTTTATCTATTCTGGTTTGATAAAAAGTGCTGAGATCAATTATAGTTTTAGTAGAAATCTTTTTGTAAGTATTTTAATCGCTTATATGATTTTGGCTTTGATATCTACAAAACTTATAGATGTGAAATATGATAGTGATATTGAGCTATATAAAAAACAATTTCAAAATAAAACCCTATTAGAATTTGAAGCAATCAAAGCTAAAAATCGTGGTGTTTCAGAACTTGTATTTTTGAATAAAATAAATAATGATAAAGTAAAAAGCTTAATACAAGAGGGTAAAAGGGAAGAGTTATATAGATACTTTTTACCTACATATAAAGATCTAAAAATAAAATATAATGTAAGGCAAGTGCATTTTCATCTAAAAGATTCTGTGAGTTTTTTAAGGATGCATAGGTCTAGTAAATATGGAGATAGTTTAAAAGGGGTAAGGGAGAGCATAGATTTTGTTCAAAAACATCTTAGTTCTTTTGAGGGATTTGAAGAGGGTAGAATCTATAATGGATATAGATATCTATTTCCTTTACATATAAAAGATGAGCTTATAGGAAGTGTGGAGATAAGTTTTGATGTGTATTCAATAATGGATAGTTATTTTAAACTATTTAATGTGGATAGGATGAATTTTTTACTCTCCAAAGAGGTGATTGATCAAAAGGTTTTTAAAGATGAAAAATCAAACTATACAAAAAGTTTTGTGGATGGTTTTTATTTAGATAAGCTTGTGATTGAAAAACTTGATCGTGTAAATAAAAAAATCATCTCCAATAATATTGATCCAAAAAAATTAAAACTTATGGCAAAGAGGATAAAAGAAGGTAGAGCTTTTGTAATCTATTTTGATGAGATAAATGAGGTAACTACCGTTATCCCTCTTATAAATAAACTAAGTACTCAAGTGACAGGTGCTATAAAAATCTCAAAAAATGATAAACATATACAAAGGATATTAACAGAAAAGAGACAGGTTTCAATCTCTTTACTTATCATCTTGGCATTTATTATGATCTTTATTTATAGGGAGATTATTATAAAGCACAAAATAAGAGCAGAGTTTAATAAAAATCAAAAGATTTTAGACTCCCAGCACTCTTTTATTATTATCACAGATGGAGCTGAGATAAAAGCTTCAAATACCTCTATGTTGGAGTTTTTAGGATATGAAAGCCTTGAAGAGTTTAAAGAAGAAAATAATTGTATCTGTGAGTTTTTTGAATATGAGCAGGGGAAAGATTATATTTTAGAAGATATGGGTGGGATAAATTGGTTTGAGTATATAAAAGCAAATCCGAAAAAACACAATATTGCTAAAATAAGTGATAAAAAAGATAGGGAACATTTGTTTTATATAGAGTTTGATGAAAATAGTATGATTGATGCTAAAAACTTTATCGTGACTTTTATTGATATTACAAAACTTAAAAATATGGAAGGTCAATTGATCCAATCTGAAAAGATGGCAAGTCTTGGAAAGATGATAGGAAATATTGCCCACCAATGGAGACAGCCTTTATCTGTAATCTCTGTGGCTGCAAGTGGTATGAAATTTAAAGATGAGTTTGGAAAACTTGAAAAAAATGAATTACATACAAGTCTTGATCAAATAGTTGCAAATGCAAAATATTTATCAGAGACTATTGATACTTTTAGGGATATAGTAAAAGAAGAAAGAACTGTAAAAGAGCTTGAGATTCAAGATATTCTTGATAGAGTGATTGCTATTTTATCTATATCTTTAAACAATAAAAATATAGAACTTATCCAAAATATAGATTATGAAACAAAAATGATAAAATTTATGGTTGTGGGTGAGCTAGGACAGGTTTTAACAAATATTATAAATAATGCTGTGGATGTACTTGATCATAGAAATATAGAAAACCCAAAGATAAAAATAGATTGTTTTAAAGATAAAAATAATTATATAATAGGTATAGAAGATAATGGTGGAGGGGTAAGTGAAGATATTATAAATAATATTTTTGAACCATACTTTACTACAAAACACCAAAGTCAAGGAACTGGTCTTGGGCTATATATGAGTCATAAGATAGTTGAGGAAAGTTTAGGTGGAAAACTATATGTGAAAAATACAGATAATGGAGCTAAGTTTATTATTGAAATATCTTCAAATTAATAAAAATAATTCAAAGATTCCTAAGATTTTATATAAATTTGGCAAAGATTTTTTTTATAAAATAATATGTTATATTTACTACTAAGGAAATCAAATTTTAGATAAAAAAATAAAACTATTGATAGTTGAGGATTCTAGGACATACAATAATACTATCAGCTCCTTACTTCGAAGTCTTGGTTATGAGATAGTACAAGCTTACAATTTTAAAGAATCTCTTAAATTAGTAAACTCCCAAGAGTTTGATTATATTATTTTGGATCTTATATTACCTGATGGGGAGGGTGATGATCTTATATTTGAGCTTAAGGGGATTAGTAGTGCAAAGATTATTGTTTTAAGTGGGGCAAAGGATATCCAAAGGAGAAACTATCTTTTTGAACAAGGTGGGGTGATTGATTATTTCTCAAAAGATATGCCCCTTAGGGTTTTAATAAATGATTTAGATAATCTAATCCAAAATGTACATAGTAACTCAAACTTTAATGTTTTGATTGTAGATGATTCATCTTTTGTAAGAAGAACAGTTAAAAGTGCTTTGGAAAGTAAAAACTATAATGTACTTACCTCCCAAGATCCTATTGATGCCTTAGGTGTATTGATGAGAGAAAAGGTTGATTTGATCTTTAGTGATTTAGAGATGCCTAAGATGTCAGGGATAGAGTTTCTAGAGAAGATAAAAGCTAGTAAAAGATTTGAAAATATTCCAGTATTGATTCTATCTAGTAGTGATAATAGAGAGGATTATGCTAGGGTATTAAAACATGGGGCAGTTGATTTTATCAAAAAGCCTTTTATCCTTGAAGAGATAATCTTAAAATGTGATCTACATATAAAACAATCAACCTTTGTAAGTCAAATAGCAAGTCAAGCAAAAGAGTTAGATGAATATAAAAGAATCTTAGATGAGAGTGATATCATAAGTAAAGCAAACCATAAAGGGCTTATCACTTATGTAAATAAAAAGTTTTCCCAAATCAGTGGATACAAAGAAGAAGAACTCATTGGTAAACCCCATAGTATGGTTAGACATCCCGATGTACCTAAAGAGGTTTTTAAAAATATGTGGGAGACTATTAGTTCTAAAAAAACATTTAAAGGGGTGATCAAAAATAGGAAAAAGGATGGTAGTCCATATTATGTTGATGCTACTATTGCACCTATTTTAGATCTAGATGGAAATATAAAAGAGTATATTGGCGTTAGGCATGATGTTACAGGTATTATGAGCCCTAAAAAGCAATTTTTGGATGATATTCAAAACTCTACTACTCCTATTGCTATTTTAATGAAGATAGTAAATTATGAGATGTTAAAAGAGTTTTATGGGGAGAGTTTTTTACAAGTTGTAGAGGATCACCTATCTACAACACTTTTGAAGTTTTTACCAGAAGATTCACATATTAAAAGAATATATCGTTTAGACAATGGGCTTTTTGGTTTACTAAGGGAAAATCATGAAGAGTTAAAACCTGAGATGATTGAGATGTTCCTTCTATCTTTTAAAGAGAATATAATAGCCCATGAGTTTATTATAAATGATAATAAAGTGGATATAGATTTTTACTTTAGTTATACTACTCAAAAAAAGAATACCTATGAGAATATACATATAGGGATCAAAAAAGCAAGAAGGGAGAAAATAGATGTTTTATTTTCTAATAATCTTGCTAAAAACAATGAATCAAAATTTAAATCAAATCAAAAGATTATCAATATACTAAAAGATGCTATTTCATTAAAAGACAATAAAAAGGTAGTTTCTTATTATCAACCAATTTATAATAATAAAACTAAAGAAATAGAGAAATATGAATCTTTAGTAAGGGTTATAAACTCTGATGGTACAGTGATCTCTCCTTATCATTTTATAGATATTGCTAAAAAAGCAGGTTATTATAAAGATATCACAAATATAGTGATAGAAAATACTAAAGAGGCTCTTGCCAAAACGGATAAAGAGATATCCATAAATCTATCTACTATAGATATAGAAGATCTTAGTATTAGAAATAAACTATTAGATATATTTACTGTACCTGAATACCACGGAAGGGTAGTATTTGAGCTTTTAGAAGATGAAGTTGCAAAAGATTTTAAAGTGGTTCAAGACTTTATTGCCTTGGCAAAGGTTTTGGGTGGTGTGAAGATTGCTATTGATGATTTTGGTAGTGGTTATTCAAACTTTGAGAGGCTTGTGGATTTTCAACCAGATATTTTAAAAATAGATGGCTCTTTGATAAAAAATATTGTAAATGATGAGTTTTCACAAAATGTTGTGGAGGCAATAGTATTATTTGCCAAAAAAGAAAATATCCAAACAGTTGCAGAGTTTATATCTGATGAGCAGATATTTGAGTTTGTAAAAAATATGGATATAGATTATTGTCAAGGTTATCACTTAGGAAAACCAGCTACTTTAGAGGAGTATAGTGCTCTATAAAGATGATATAAACTAGTTAGAGTTATCTATTAGTTTATATCCTATTCCATATTCTGTGATGATATATTTAGGATTTGATCCATTATCATCTATTTTTCTTCTAATATTTCTAATATGATAATCTAGTGATCTTTCTGAGCTTATTGAAGATAGGGTTTCTGCAAGTACCACTCTAGTGATAATTTGATTTTTTTGTTTGATTAGCATCTCTAAAATGCTATATTCAATTTTTGTAAGTTGTAAGGCTTCATTTTTAAAAAAGATGGTATGGTTTTCAATATTAAAAGCAGTCTCATTTGAGATAGGTGTGTTAAAGAAGTTTTTATATCTTAAATGTACTCTAATTCTTGCTTCTAACTCTTCAAGATCTATAGGCTTTGTCATATAATCACTTGCACCAAGTTTAAAAGAGTGAAGTTTTGTTTTTCTATCAGAATATGCACTGATTACTATTACTGGGATATTTGTATTTTCTATTTGCAATTGTTTTAATACTTCAAAACCATAATAATCAGGTAGATTGATATCAAGAAGAATAAGATCATACTCTTTAATATTTAGACTTGATAAACCTTCTGTTACTGTTAACTTATAATCGATTTTATAGCCATATTCATCTAAATACTCTTTAATCAATTCAATGGATTCTAAATCATCTTCAATCAATAATATTTGGTTTGATATCATAGAAAATCACCCTTTTACAAAGATTACTAAGATTCTATCTTAAAAGCCCTTAGATTTTTTAAGTAAAATAGTATTTATTAGAGTAGAATATGTTCATAAAATAACTTTTCTTATAATAGTAATGTTTTTGCTCATAACAATTATAAAAATCACCCACAAGATATTTTAATATGGTATTATTAAAAAAGAGATGTTTTAGATTTTAAGTTTTGTATATAAGGTTTTGTATTGAAGATAAATAGATATGTTTTATTGATTTGTATTTTTTGTTTAGAAATATTTGCTGCTCATATAGACCAAAAATTTAAAACAACTTTGAGTTTAGAAGAACAAAATTATATAAAAAATAATCCAATTGTAAGGGTGGGATTATATGATATCGCCCCATATGTTTTTTATGAAGATGGAAAACCTAGCGGGTATCAAATAGAGATATTAAATAAGCTTTTTGAGATATCAGGTTTACAAGCTAAATATATAGGACCTGATAAATTAAAAAATCAAATAAATAGAGTAAAATCAAATCAGATCGATATTTTACCTGATCTAATAAGAACCCCTAAAAGAAAAGATGATTTTTTATTAAGTAAAAAAATGATCGACATAAATATGGCGATATTTGTAAGAAATGACAATGAACAAATTTATGATATAAAATCCTTAAAAGATAAAACCATAGCATCTTATAAGGGTTATGCTTTTGATTCTATTATAAAAAAGATATATCCAGATATTAAGATAATACATGCAGATGATATGGAGGGGATGTTAAGACTTGTGGCTTTGGGTAAAGCTGATGCTTGTATTCAAGAACTTCATTCTGGAAAATATACCTTACTTAAATCATTTATAAATAATGTGGATGTGAAAGGTTTTTTTCAAGTTGAAAATAAACCCTTTATACAAGCCCATGAATGGGGTGTAAGAAAAGAATTACCTATTTTAAAGTCTATACTTGATAAAGCATATGAAAAACTAGATTTAACTCAAAAACAAAAGATTTGGGATAAGTGGTTTTTAGAAAATAGAGTTACTAGTTTTATCTTATCAAAAAAAGAGCAAGAGTATCTATCACAAAAAAAGGAGATAAATGTTTGTGTAAGGCAAGACCTTTACCCTTTTGATGGTATTGATAATTCAAAAGCAAGTGGAGTGGCTGGGAGTTATTTTAATCTGATTGCCAAAAAGCTTCATGTGAAGTTTAATATTATTCCAAACTATTCTTTAAGTCAAACAATTAGGTTTCTAAATGAAAATAGATGTGATATGACCACATCAATGCTCTCAAATCAACAACATATATCAAATTTAGTACAAACCCTACCATATATGCAAACCTTTGCAGTGTTTGTTAGTAATATAAAAAGAAATTTTATAAGAAATATGGAACTAGAGGATGAAGATAAGATAATTGTTTATGATAAATTGTATAAAACTTTTTTAAAATCGATAAATCCAGATTTAGAGGTGGAGGTTGCTTATAGTTTTGAGAGAGTTATGGCAAAGGTGATAATAGAAGATTCTAGGTACTCCACAGTTTTAATAAATGAACTTGCTGATACTTTTATACAAAAATATGGATATAAGAAACTAAAGGTAAATGGTTATGTGGGTGATGAGAAACCATTAAATATTAGTATGGGAGTAAATAAAAATCAGCCTATTTTATTAAATATTTTAAATAAAGGGATAAGAAGTATCCCAAGAAGTGAAATTGAAAATATAAGAAAAAGATACCAAACTACAAGATATTTGGAGGTAACGGATTATAGTTTGCTTTGGTTGTTTTTATCTTTAGCTTTAGTGATATCTACAATTGTAGGCTTTAGGTTTTTATCCCTTAGAAACAATAATAAAAAATTAAATGAATTGATAAATTCAGCTATAGAAGGTGTAGCTGTTTTTGAAGACAATAAATTAGTGGATTGTAATAAACCATTTTTAGAGATACTTGGTTATAGCTCTGTTGAAGAATTAAAAGGGGTAAATCCTTACTTTTTTGTGATAAAAAAAGAGCATTATAAATTAGTGGGAAAACTAGATCAAAGTGTAGCACCCTATGAGATGATAATGAAAAGAAAAGATGGTAGTCAATTTCAAGCAATTGTAAAAGGTACAATGATAGGATGGAAAAAAAGATTATCTAGTGTTATTGATATCTCAGAGCTTAAAAGTATTCAAATGGAGCTTTTATATTTAAATCAAAATCTAAAAGAGCAAGTTGATAAAGAGATAGAAAAAAATCAAGCCCATCAAATAATGATGTTTCAGCAATCAAGAATGGCTCAAATGGGAGAGGTGATATCTATGATCGCCCATCAGTGGAGACAGCCATTGAGTAATTTATCTTTGGTTTTACAAAATATAAGCCTTAAATATAAAAGGGGTAAACTTGATGAAAATTTGATGGGTCAATATGAAGAACAATCTGTTCAATATATTGATTATATGTCAAATACTATTGATGATTTTATAAATTTCTTTATGAGAGAAACCCAAAAAAGTAAATTTAAAGTGTGTGATACCCTTAAAAAAAGTATAGGTTTTGTGGAACCCATATTAAAACGTGAGCAAATTAATTTAGAACTTGAATGTGAAGATAATATTAAA
>CAYFGQ010000074.1:0-16207 GCA_964342525.1 uncultured Arcobacteraceae bacterium | reverse complement strand
CAATTCTTAAAACATCCAACCATTTTTCAAGAACTATAATATATAATTATAATATAATAAAATAATTTATTTATTTATTTTTTCCTTTATTATATAATTACTTGATTCACTTTTAGCCGAGGCCAATACCGAACCTTGCATTGAACTATAATATATAAGTTTTGATAAATTAGTATTTCTATTCAATCTCATCATAATAAATTATAAGTTATAATCCGAGCTAAATTATGAAAACTATATAAGGATTAACTTTGAGATTTTTTATTTTAATATTATCAATTTTTGTAATCTCTTTAAATGCTAGTGTAAAAGATTATACAAACAATGCTGAAGTAAAAGAATTTATTTGGAAAATGGAGAAGGAGCATAACTTTAAACGATCCTATCTTCAAGAACTTTTCTCAGATGTAAAATTTCAAAAAGTACCACTTAAACTATATTCTCCACAATATAAAAAGAAAAAAGATAAAGAAAAAGTCTCAAAGCATGGTGCTTGGGATAGATATGTAAGGTATAAGGTGACAGATAAGAGGGTACGTGATGGAGTATCTTTTATAAATAAATATAGAACCACCTTTAAAAATGTGGAAAAAGAGTATGGAGTACCAGCTGAGTATGTGGCCGCTATCATAGGTATAGAGAGTGTATATGGTGGAAATGTGGGTAAATTCCCTGTATTTGATACTCTTACAACCTTGGCTTTTGAGAAAAATAGAAGAAATAAGTTCTTTAAAAAACAACTTGAAGAGTTTATAATCCTTTCATATAGATCAAATATAAATCCAAAAAATGTAAAAGGCTCATACGCTGGTGCTATAGGTCTTGGACAATTTATGCCAAGTAGTTATAAACACTATGGGGTAGATTTTAATAAGGATGGTAAAATAAGCTTACAACATCCTCACGATGCTATTGCAAGTGTAGCAAACTATCTTAGTGCCCATGGTTGGAAAAGTGATGAAGAGGTAGCTACAAGGGTATCTTATGAGGGTAAAAGATTCTCAAAGTATAAAACGGGATACAATACGAAATATCATAGAAAAGATCTAAAGGGGATCAAACCAAAATATGGTAAATGGGATTATCACGATAAGGTAAGACTTATTAAACTTAGTCGTAAAAATTATGATGAACTTTGGTATGGGGCTAAAAACTTTTATGTGATCACAAGATATAACCATAGTGCCTATTATGCTATGAGTGTACATCAATTAGCTGAAGATATAGCTAAATCCCTAAGAAGACAAAATGGTACCTTTGCTAGAAATGATATACCTTCAAAGGCTATAAATAATTAAGATTTTAAAGTGAAAAAAAGCTACACCTTTAAAACTACACTCCTAAAAGCCCAAACTTGGGTTTTTGCTCCATTACCCACCGATATAAAAATAGAAGCTATTCATGCCTTTGGTAGGACACCTATTATTGCTACTTTTTATGGTAAAACTTGGAGTACTTCCATATGGACTGAAAAAACTGGTAGATCAATGATAGCTATACCTAAAAAGATAAGAAAGCCCTATGATGAAGGTGATGAAGTTGAAATAAGCTTTAGCTTTGATTATGATAGGTTTTAGGATATAGGTAATTCTATAGTAAATTTAGCTCCATTTTGTGTGTTGTTCACATATATTTTACCCTTTAGACTATCCACAACTATTTTTTGACTCATATGTAGCCCTAAACCTGTTCCTTGGCTTTGGTGCTTTGTAGTAAAGTATGGCTCAAAGATATGATCTATAATATCTTCTGGTATCCCTTTTGCATTATCTTCTATGGTGATTATCACTTTATCACTTTGTTTTTCTAGCTTTAGCTTTATCCATTTATCTTGTATATCTTTATTTATAAGGGCATCTTTTGCATTATTTATGATATTGATCAAAACCTGAGGGAGTTCTGATGGTACCATCATCATAGATGTCTTTTTATCATAATCAATTTGTTCAATAAGTTTTATATAATAATCATTTAGGCTAGCTGCAATAATATGTATAGATTCTTGTATTAGTTTTTCTAGAATGATATTTTTAGTTTCTTTATCATATTTTATAAAGTTTCTAAAGGTATTGATGGTATCTGATAGGTATTCAGTTTTTCTTACTATAGTATCAAGTTGCTCTTCAATCTCTTCATTTGAAAGTAGATTTAAATAGTTTGAGACTTTCATGCCTGAAGCAGTAGAAGAGATAGCACTTAAAGGTTGTCTCCATTGGTGGGCTATATTTCCTATCATCTCACCCATAGATGCCATTTTTGATTGCTCAAATAGTAGTTTATCTTTCTCTTTTTGTTCACTAATATCTAAAAGATAACCAATATAATGGGTGATGTTACCCTTTTCATCTTTTATTATAACTGTATAGTCTAATACCCACTTTATATTTCCCTCTTTATCGATTAGTCTATATGGTTTATGTTGGAAGTATGATACACCTTTTTTAGAATTTTCTTTTACTTCTTTTAATACAGTTTCTAGATCATTTTGAAATACACATGAAGCATAAGCGATTTTACCTTCTAAAAACTCTTCTGCTTCATAGCCAAGAAGTTTTTTGATACTTTTAGATACATAATCTACACTCCAGTTTTCATCATTGTTCCATTTAAATAAAACAGAATCCCCAATATCAAAAAGGGATAATAAAAGATTTTGCTCTTGGGTTTTCTCTTTTACTTTGTCATTTAGATTCTCATTTAGATCTTTTAGCTCATTTTGAGATTTTTTTATGGTTTGAATCATTGTATTGATTGAAGATGATAAGACCACAAGTTCTTTTGATCCACTTGCACTTAATTCCTCATTTGGGATACCATCTTTTGTATTTTTTGATATAAAATCTATAATATTATTGATAGGTTTTAGAGTAAAAAAGTATATTGCAAAAAATAGTATAAGGATTAAAATAATTGATAAAAATAAAGAAGAATAAATACTACTTGATACAATTTTATTTAATTCTTTTTTCATAAATCTATCACTACTATAGATCGTGATATTTCCAACTTTAGAGCCACTTTCATTGGTTAAAGAGGCTGTTTTAACATAAAAAGCATTATCTAGCTTTTCTTGTTGGTTTTTGAGATTTAGATAGTAATCTACTGTATTCCAATTATCATCTCTAATTTTCCCTGTAACATATGATGCTACTCCTAACATTTTTGACATATTATTATTCTCAACAACAATTGCCAATATATCTTGATGTTCCATCTCATTTTTTAGAGCTCTTTCATATTCATTGATAGAGTATGTTTCTATATATTGGGTGATAGTGTTTTTTAGCTGGACTAAACTTGCATTTGAATTGTATATGATATTATCTTTTAGGGTATTTTGGGTTTGTTTATAGTTATATATGAGTGTTATGGATTGTATCACTAATACTGTAGATACTATAATTATAGCAAGTGTAGTATAAATTGACTTTTTATTATTCATTTTTTCAACCCCTAAATTAGATATATTTTAACTAATTTTGATTTAATTATTATAAAAAAATAAATCTTTTTTTTATATTGTTAATCGTATTGTGAATTTTGCTCCCGTATAATTTGCATTTTGATATGTGTAATTTTCATTCTCTGCTTTTATAAAGCCTTTCATACCATCAACTATAAGGTTATAAGTCATACAAAGTCCAAGTCCTGTACCTTGGCTTTGATGTTTTGTGGTAAAATATGGCTCAAAAACATGGGGTAATACATCTTGTGGTATACCTCCACCATTATCTTTAAAGGTGATTATAATTTCATTTTTGTTTTTTGTAGCTGTTATAAAAATATATCTTTCCCCATCAACTTCTGTTAATACATCCTTTGCATTGTTAAAGATATTTATAAAACATTGGGTTAGTTCATTTGGGTATCCATATAAACTTATATCTTCTGGAATATCTTTTATAAGATTTATTTCATGTCTTTTGATACTTCCTTCCACAAGATTTATAAAACTATCAATATCTTCTTTTAGATTAAACTCTATTTTTTGTCTATCCCCTTTTATAAAGTTCTTAAAGTCATCAATTGTTTTTGAAAGGTATTGGGCATTGTCATTTATTTTATCACAGACTTTCATTAAATCTTCATCTTTTAAGATACCAAACTCTTTTTGCATCTTTATTCCAGTAGCACCAGTAGAGATCACTGATAAAGGTTGCCTCCATTGATGGGCAATATTTGCTATCATTTCACCCATTGATACTAGTTTTGCTTGTTCATTTATGATTTTCTCTTGTTGTTTTTGTTCTGTGATATCGTGGATGATAGAATAAAGTAAGTGTTTACCTTTTAACCAGATTGGACCTGAGTGTACTTCCACATCTTTTATATCTCCATTTTTTAGAATATGTTTAAAATAAAAATGACTTCTTTTTTCCTTATCTGCATTTCTTAGTTCTTCTTCTATTTCATCTTTTGTAAGTTGATTTATCTCATGGATATACATACTTGTAAGTTCTTTATGACTATATTTATAATAATCTAATGCAGAGTTATTACAATCCACAATAGAGCCATCTTTTGGATCTATAAGAAGCATAACAGCTTTAGAGTTACTAAATAGGGCGTTTTTAAACTCTATAAGTTCATATTCATTATTTTTCTCACTTGTGATATCTTTATCTGCACCCCTGTACCCTATATAGTTTCCTTTTTTATCAAAGATAGGAACACCATTTGTTACAAGACATACTCTTTTGCCATCTTTTGAAATATTCCAATTTACAATATCTTTTAGTGTAGCTCTATCTTTTACAGCTTCTTTAAATAGTTTTTTACAGGCTTTTGCTTGTTTTTCTTCCATAAAAGAAAATGGACACTTACCTATCATCTCCTCTGGTCTATATCCAAGGATATCTATGGAGCCTTGAGATACATATGAATAAACTCCATGCGCATCAATTTCCCATAGGAAATCTGTAGTGGAATCTATAAAGTTTGATAATTGTTTTGTTCTTTTTTCCACTTCCTCTTCTAGACCTATATTTAACTTTTTTTGTTCATCTATAAGGGTAGTTATTTTTTTGGCTGCATCTTCAAAGGCTTGTTCTAGATCACCTATCTCATCATTTGCAGCTTTGTGAAAAGAGATATCATATTTATTATTTGATAAATGATTTGCTGCAGATGTAAGATTATTTAGTCTATTTAATATATATTTAGAGAAATAAATTAAAACCATTAGTATAGAGATGGATAAAAATATAGTGATTATGATAAGTTTATTTTTCAGTTTATTATATGGGGATAAGATATGCTCTTTATTTACTACTGTAGCAACTATCCATTTATGTTGGGGGATATAATTGTAATAAAGCATTTTATCACTTTCATTGCCTTTTTCTAGACCATTTTGACTATAGGTGTAGTTTATCCAGCCTGAGATATCAATATTGTCCTTTTCTAATTTTTCTACTAAGTTTTTTAAAAAATACTCACCTGTTTTCATATCTTTTATATATAGGGCATTTTTACCCGTAAGCTCTGGATGGAAAATCACATCACCTTTAGTATCAAATACAGTGATATAACTCCCCTTTGTGGATGTTTGAACTTTTGTCAGTTCATCTAAAAATGGTTTAAAATCAATAAGTTGATCAAATTCATCCTTATATGGTGCAACATTTATCAGCCACTCATATGGTTTAAAATATGTTATAAATGTAGATTTTGTTTTAAATTTATCTTCTGCAATCTCCCATTCATATTCCATATATCCTTTTTTTATTTTCGCTTGTTCTTGGGTAAAGTTATGATGGGATATATTTTGCCCTTTTAATTCAGGGTGTATTGCAAGGGTGATGTTATCTTTATCTTTTGAGATATCTAAAACATGAATGTATCCTGTTTTACCAACTTTATGACTTAAAAGAATCTCTTCCATATTTTTTAATGCTTTAGTTTTTGATATCTTTCCTTTTTTATATTGATTATAAAAAAAGGATATGGTATTTAAATGGGTTTCAGATATACCCCTAAGATAGTTTTGAATAGATACAGTTATCACTGTATTTGTCATACTTTTTACAAGATTCGTTGTTTTTATAAGCTCTTTTTTTTGATTATCAATTAGATCATTTTTGATTTGATTTAAAATAAAGATTAAAAATAATGAAATAAAAAATACAATTAATACAAAGAATAACAATACTCTTTGATACAACTTAAGACTTTTAAACATTAGATTCCCGATAAAGAAGTTATTAAAATAATAATATCTAAAAGTTAATAAAAACTATAATAATTATTTTAGAAATTTTAAATAAATTTGTTATATTACAAAAGATAATGAAAATGTTTTAAAAACATAAAAAAGACACAAAAAAGACACTAAATTGATATAATATTTATTTTTGAAAAGAAAAATGCAAAGGGGAAAAAGTATGGAGAAGGTTTTATTACTTTTTATTTCATTGATATTTATTGGGTGTGGAGGTTCTAGTTCTAGTGAAAATTCATCAACAAGTACAAATTCTGCTGGAGATTCTGACATAACTACGAAAACAATGGGTAAAGCACAGCTTGGAAATTTAGCAAATGCTGAAGTAAAAATATTTCAAATAAAAGATGATGGAAGTACAAATCTACTTTATACTGAAACCACAAGTGATGGTGCTGCTCTTGATGATATAGGAAATTTTCCAACACATAAAGAAGATGTAGATTCTGATACTTATTACATTTATCAAATAAAAAATGGTGAAGATTGGGATAGTAATGATGATGGTGTAAAAGATGCAAATTTTACAAAGAATAATGGGACAATTAGACTTATTGTAAAAGGTGAAAATGTAATTAGTTTAGGAACTAATGTTAAAGTTAATTATGCCAGTGAGATTATTTATAAAAAAGTATCAACAGTTATACAAAATAGTTTTGATAAAAATACTTTTGATACAAAATTAAAATCTGCAACAAAAGAAGTGATTGATACAGATATAAACAATGATGGAAATATAGATGAATTGGATGGTATTTTGTTTGATCCTGTTAAGAATGTATCAAATTTATCTGCTTTTTATGAGAGTAATAAAGATTCTATTATTAGTAATATTCACAATGGAAAAGCAGCAGTTTCTAGTTTAAGTAATTCTTTTGGTTCTTATGATACCAATGGTGATGCTTATAATCTTGTACTTTCAAGTGATGGAACAAAGGCCTATCTTGCTGATGGTTCTTCTGGACTAAAAATTATAGATATTAGCAATAATTTTGTTCCAACTCTACTTGGTACATATGATACTAGTGGTAATGCTTATAGTACTATTCTTTCAAGTGATGGTACAAAAGCTTATGTGGCAGATGGTCTTAGTGGTTTAAAAATCATAGATATTAGTAATAGTTCTGCTCCTACTTTACTTGGTACATATAATACTAGTGGTGAGGCTTTAGATGTTGTTTTATCTAATGATGGCACAAAAGCTTATATTGCAGATAAAACTTCTGGTTTACAGATTATAGATATAAGTGATAATGCATCCCCTGTCTTACTTGGTACATATGATACAAGTGGAGAGGCTCTTAGTCTAGTACTATCAAGTGATGGAACAAAAGCTTATGTTGCAGACGGTCTTGCTGGTTTAAAGATTATAGATATTAATAATAGTTCTACTCCACTTTTAATTGGTGCATATGATACAAGTAGTGATGCAATAAGTATTGTTTTATCAAGTGATGAAACTAAGGCTTATATAGCAGATGGTAATTCAGGTATGCATATTATAGATGTTAATAATAGTTCAAGTCCAACATTATCAAGTACTTATAATAGAAGTACCTTTGCATATGATTTGACTCTTTCAAGTGATGGGAATAGAATTTATCTTATTGATAGAGTTTCAGGTTTGCATATTGTAGATGTAAATAATAGTTCATCTCCCTCTTTATTAGCAAACTATAGTACAAATGGTGATGCTTTAGGAATTGCTCTTTCTTCTGATGAAAGTAAAGCTTATATAGCCGGTGGAGATTCTGGTTTAAAAAATATTCATATAAGCTCTACTTTTTCTTTATTTCAGTTAGGCTCTTATGATACTAGTGGTCAAGGTATAGCAGTTACTCTCTCATCAGATGAAAATAAAGCTTATATAGCAGATGGTAGTTCAGGTTTACAAGTGATAGATATAAATGATAAAACTAGTCCAAAATTACTTGGAAATTATGTAAATAGTGATCATGCTTATGATATCACATTATCAAGTGATGGAACAAAAGCCTATGTAGCTGCAAGAGGGGCAGGTTTAGAAATAATAGATATAACAAATAGTTCTTCTCCTTCATTAATTGCTAGTTATAATACAAGTGGTGATGCTTATGGTCTTACTATATCAAAAGATGGTACAACAGCATATATTGCAGATGTATATGCAGGTTTAAAAATTATCGATATAACAAATAGTTCATCTCCTACTTTAATTTCTTCTTATGATACTAGTGGAGAAGCTTATAGAGTCACTTTATCAAATGATGGCACTAAAGCTTATGTTGCTGATGGTAGTGCTGGTCTTCAAATAATAGATATAAGTAATAGCTCCAATCCTATTTTACTCGGTACATATAATACTAGTGGTACAGCTCATGATGTTGTTTTGTCAAGTGATGAAAAAGTGCTTTATATTGCAGATAGAGATTCAGGTTTAAAAATTATAGATATCAATAATAGCACTTCTCCAACTCTTTTAGGTACATTTGAGACAAAAGGAAAGGTTAATGATGTCTCCTTATCAAATGATGGAACAAAAGTATATATAACAGATTCTTTTCCAGGTTTTCAGGTTATTGACATAAAGAGTAATACTTCAGCAGTTTTATTAGGTAGTTTTAGTACTAGAAATGATACTACAGGAATTACCTTATCTGCAGATGGAAGTAAGGCCTACATTGTTAATATATCTATAGGCTTACAAATTATTGATATATCAGCATATAATGTTGATAATTTATAAAAAAGATCTAATATAAGGGATAGATATTAGTTAAATATTTGTCTCTTTTATAGAATTAATAGATTATAAATTATAACAATATTACAAATTGCAATATTTACCAAGTTTTTTAAAAATTTAGATATAATCCGCCTATGAAAAAATTTGAAGTAGATAGTAAATACTCCCCAGCAGGGGATCAACCAGAAGCGATAAAAAAGCTCTCAGATTCTATAATGGATGGTAATCAATACCAAACCTTACTAGGTGTAACAGGTAGTGGTAAAACATATACTATGGCAAAGGTGATTGAAAAGACCCAAAAGCCAACCCTGATCATGACACACAATAAAACTCTAGCTGCACAGTTATATAGTGAGTTTAAACAGTTTTTCCCAAATAATCACGTGGAATACTTTATCTCATACTATGACTACTATCAGCCAGAAGCCTATATTCCTAGGCAAGATCTATTTATAGAAAAAGATAGTTCTATAAATGCTGAGTTAGAAAGACTTAGGCTTAGTGCAACTGCTTCACTTCTTAGTTTTGATGATGTTATTTGTATAGCATCAGTATCTGCAAACTATGGTCTTGGATCACCTGAAGAATACAGTGCTATGGTTCAAAAGTTAGAAACAGGACAAGAATATTCTCAAAGAGAACTACTTCTTAAACTTGTAGAGATGGGATATAAAAGAAACGATAAGTTCTTTGATAGGGCAGATTTTAGAGTAAATGGGGATGTAATTGATATTTTCCCAGCTTATTTTGAAGATGAATATTTTAAGATTGAGTTCTTTGGTGATGAGATTGAGACTATTAGAAAAGTAGAATATCTTACAAATAAAGTTCAAAAAGAGCTTGATACAGTTACTATCTACTCAGTAAATCCATTTGTAGTTTCAAATGATAAATTAGCCTTAGCTATTAAGTCCATAGAAGAGGAGCTTGATGAGAGGCTAAAGTACTATGAGCAAGAAAATATGCTTGTGGAGTACCAAAGACTTAAACAAAGGGTAGAGTTTGATCTAGAGATGCTTGAATCTACTGGTATGTGTAAAGGGATAGAAAACTACTCAAGACACCTTACAGGACTAGCTCCTGGGGAAACTCCTTATTCACTTATAGATTATTTTGAGCAAAAATATGATGACTATCTTTTAATTGTAGATGAGTCTCATGTATCACTTTCTCAGTTTAGGGGAATGTATGCAGGGGATAGGAGTAGAAAAGAGGTTCTTGTAGACTATGGATTTAGACTTCCTTCTGCACTTGATAATAGACCTCTAAAGTTTGAAGAGTATATTGGAAAAGCTCCTCACTTTATGTTTGTATCTGCTACTCCAAATGAACTTGAGCTTGATCTCTCATCAGAAGTAGCTGAGCAAATCATCAGACCTACAGGACTACTTGATCCAGTGATAGAGATAAAAGATAGTGAATACCAAGTAGAAAATCTACATGATGAGATAAAAAAAGTGGTAGAGAAAAATGAGAGGGTACTTATCACAGTACTTACAAAAAAGATGGCTGAAGAGCTTGCTTCATATTATGCTGGTCTTGGTATCAAAGTAAAATATATGCATAGTGAGATAGATGCCATAGAGAGAAATCAGATCATCCGTGCTTTAAGATTAGGGGAGTTTGATGTACTTATTGGAATCAATCTTCTAAGGGAAGGACTTGATATCCCTGAGACATCTTTAGTAGCTATTTTAGATGCTGATAAGGAAGGGTTTTTAAGATCACGTACAAGTCTTATCCAAACAATGGGTAGGGCAGCTAGAAATGAAAATGGTAAGGTTATCTTATATTGTAAAAAGATAACAGACTCTATGCAGTTTGCAATCGATACTACAAACAATCGTAGAGAGATACAAATGGCTCATAATAAAAAGCATGGAATCACACCAAAAACCACAATAAGAAAACTTGACGAAAATCTAAAACTTGAAGAATATGATGATGTGGCATTGAAGAAAAATAAACTAGAAAAAATGCCAGCAGCTGAGCGTAAAAAGATACTAATAGAGTTAAATAAAAAGATGACAAAAGCAGCAAAAGATTTAAATTTTGAAGAAGCGATTAGACTTCGTGATGAGATAGAAAAGATCAAAAAAATATAGTATGAAAATTTATGATTATATAATAATTGGAGCTGGTATAGCTGGATCAAGTACGGCATATTTTCTTGCTCAAAAAACAGACTCTCTTTTACTTATAGATAAAAAATCAGAAGTAGGGGATGCAGCAAGTGGAGCAGCTGGTGCCTTTCTCTCCCCACTACTTGGAAAGCCAAATAAATTTAAAGATTTAGTAACATCTGCGTTGAAATTTTCTACTGATTTTTATATGAAAAATTTTGCTGATTGTATAGACAATTGTGGAACCCTTAGAATCCCAAAAGATGAAAAAGATAGGGAAAAGTTTGAAAGCTATAAAGATAGTATGGACTTTAAGTATGAAGAAAAACATAATGGATATTTTTTCAAAATAGGTTCAGTAGTAAAGTCTCAAAAACTATGTCAAGCGCTTACAAAAGATATAGAAAAAAAACTAGGATATGAAGTGAAATCTTTATGTCAAAAAGAAAACATCTGGAAAATAAACGATCAAATTCAAGCAAAAAATATCATTTGGTGTTCTGGTGCAGATGTATCTCTTTTAGATGAAAAATATCTAGGTATAAGACCAGTTTGGGGACAAAGAATAGATATAAAAACAAAGAGTTTGTTTAAGTATAACTACCATAAAGAGTGTTCAGTTTCCAAGTCTTTTGAAACAAAAGAGAAAGATGCATATATAGTATCTATAGGTGCAACTCACCATAGAAATGTATTAGATAAAGAGGTGGATAATAGTGATACAGAACAACTACTAAAAAAAGCAAGTGACATAGTAGAGCTAGATGGATGTGAGGTGTTAAATTTATATGGGGGAGCAAGGGCTTCTAGTATGGATTATTTTCCAATGATTGGTAAACTTATAAACTCCTCTAAGACTTTACAAGAGTTTCCCCATATGAAGCATGGCTCCTTTGTAGATGAGAGTAAATTTACTATGTATGAGAATTTATATATTTTCAATGGTGTAGGTGGTAGAGGTTTTGTACTATCACCATATTTGGCAAACGAATTAGTTAATTATATTTTTGAACATAAAGATATAGATAGTGATATATTGCCAAATAGATTATTTAAAAGATGGGTAAAGAAAGGAAATTTAAAGTGATAAAAAATATAATCATAATCGTACTTATAAGTACACTAGCAATAGTAGGACTTACATATTTAGTAGCTCCAAAACCAGAGTCAAATGAGCAGAAAAAAGAGATAGCTTTAGATATAAGATATCTTCCAAATCAGTACAAGATCATAGGTGATGATAAGATATATTCAAAGGTAGAAATCTTCAATAAAAAAGAGAACTATATAATAGTTGGAAATCATGAATCACTAGCTGTATTAAATGATCTAAATACTTATATAAAAACAGATAAAAATATCATAGTAGTAGCAAATATTTCATCACTTCCATTGGTTCTAAAAAAGTTTGCAATCGAGCCAACTTTAGAAAAATTTGTAGACGGTAGAGATATCAAAATGGTATCAGATAGTAGTGGTGAGATTATTCACTCTTTAGCTTTTACTGATCAAAGTCCTATAAGTTATACTCTATATAAAATAAACAAAGGTGGAGTAATAGAAAAGCTTTTTAGAGGAAATGTAAAAGCTGGTGCATTGGATGGAAAAATGAGTGAAGAAGAGAAAAAAGAAGCACTATCTCCAATCATCCAATATTTAAAATAATTAGGCATAATAAGAAGTGAAATCTTTCACTTCTTAGCATCTACAACATACAACTTATAAATTTACAACTCTACTAACCAACAAACCCCTTTACATCTAAACAAAAAAACAGTATAATCCCACCCTCAATTTTTAGTATTCAATACTATCAATCATCTGTGGGGATGACTTGGTATCGATTGGAATAGTGAGGATTGGCTGCATGTCGGTCTGGGCACATCGTTAAAAGGTCCAAAATTTTTAGACGCAAATAATAATAATTACGCTCCAGCTTACGCGCACGCTGCGTAAGTTTCACAAAACTTGGTTCGCCTAACGGCTTGAGCCTTTGGAGGTTTCCGCTACTGATTCTATCTAAGTAGATTTTGGAGACTCAACCCTGATAGATTATCTTTTTGGAATTGATCGATCCAAATTGAGACATTTTAGATCTTAGCTTAGAAGTTGCTTTGCAGGTTGTGCTGCTACTAAGTGAAATTTTACAATCTCTCTAAACATGTAGACGCTGGTAGTAGCTATTTTAAGACTGCGGTTCAATCCCGCACATCTCCACCAATCATTAATAGAGAATCTAAATTAATAATAAGTTATAAATTATTATTAAAAATAGTATATTTGATAAAGATCATTAAATAATAGCTTTTTAGATTAGAAAATAAATACTTTTTTCCTATTTTATTAATAATCTAAGTTATATTAAAAAAATATTATTTTATTATTTAGTATTAAGGAATTGATATAAGGAATTTAATATGACAGATGAAATTATACTTCAATCAGATAGAACATTATCAAATTGGCATTTGGCTAAAACAATAATGTTTTTAACTAATATAAGTATGAAACTAATTCAAATAAAAGAAATGCAGTTACTTTATGATAAAGGTTATACAGATGATGATTTTATAATAAGTAAAAAGTCTTTTGATGATTATATAGATATAAATGTTTTTAATAGAGAAGTCGTATTAGATAATAATATTGATTTAGATTATGTTAGATTTAGCAGTAAATCTAATAATGCAAAAGATTTTTGGAAAAAATTTCATCAATTAAATAAGCCAATGATTTTTTATAGAGTAGGTAATAATCAATACAAGTCATTATATGATGGTAAAAATTCAATAGTTTTTAAAGAAATAAGTGTTAATTCTCCTAATATTTTTAGAATTATTGGAGAAGTTGTTATTGAATTAGGTTTATTTATTGGAGGCCAATATCTTTCTAATCAGTCTACAGAAGAAGTAATAAAAAAAATAGAAATGAATAGAAATGAAATAGTTCATCATAATTCTAGAACTGAAAGTAGATTAAGAAAGATAGAAGATAATCAAAGAGAAATTATGAGACAAAATCGTATAATAATTGATATTTTAAAAAATAAACAATATGAAGATAATATAAAATATGAAAAGTTTTTATTAAATGAAAAAGAAAAACTTGGAAAAAGATTAGATAATTCATTAATTAATGCTCATTTATATTTTATTGACTATAGATTACAAGTTAAATAAGTTTTTAAGTTTACTTATAAATTTAGGGAAAGTTAAAAAGAGATATCAATAGTCGAATTATACTATAATTTATTGGTTTAGGTATAATTTATTCTGTGTATATTTACTTTTATCTTCCTCCCATAATAAAAAAGATAAAATACAACCTCAATAAAAAAATAAATATTTCAAGGTCACATAAATGCAAGAAAACAAAAAATCACATAACTTATTAAGAGTAAACAACTGGATATTTTCAATTGTATCTTTTTTAGGGGTATTAATAGTGATGGCTCAGTCTACATCTACAGGGGTGCTTTATCTTTTGGTATTTTTGGCGATGTTTATTATGACTTATACTATTCCTGCGATTTTACTATTTCCTGGGACTAGTAAGATATTTGGGGCTGAGATTCCTATAGATAAGAGTAATAAGTTTTTTTACTCTATTTCAATTGGTTTTAATGGGTTCTTTGCGACGCTTGGTTGTATTATCATTGTGTATGCATTTCTTCAAGGGATGTTTGCTATATCGTTTTTAGGGCTTTTATTTTTACTTTTGTCTTATTTTAATATAAAAGCTTTAAAATCAATTCTACAAGAGCTTAATAATGCTGATAATTAAAATAAAAAGGGATAGTAAATCTATCTCTTTTTATCTGTCTCATAGTTAGTTTTCCCATACCACTTTTATTGTAATAACTGTAATACATTCTGTTTAGATGCATTTGCTTGGCTTAGTGAATATGTACCTGCTTGTGAGATGATGTTTTGTTGTGAGAAGTTTGCACTTTCATTTGCATAGTCCACATCTCTTATCACTGATTCTGCTGCACTTAGGTTTGTTGCTTCTGTCATTAGGTTTCTTGTACTTGATTCTATTTGGTTTTGAGTAGAACCATAGTCTGCTCTCCATCCATTTAGAGTGTTTAATGCATCATCAACTGTTGCCATATATTGTCCTGCTGCATCTGCAGTAAGCTCTGCTCCTGTTTGGAAATCTTTTAGGGCATCTAGTGCTAGGCCTGTTGTATTTGATTGTACATTACCAGCTACTAGGTCTATTGTATTTGCTGCAAGTTCTCCCATTTGAAATTTCATCTCTTGCACTGTACCTGTATTTGCATTATCTGCTTGTAATAGATACTGTCCATTATAGTTTGTTTGTGATGCGATATTGTCTAACTGACTTAATAGTTTACTTACATCTTTTGCAATAGCTGTTCTACCTTCTTCAGAGGTAGTTGCTGTTTTTGCTTGGATAAGTTTTTGTTTTACTACATCTAAGATATTTGATTGTTCAGCCATTGCTTTATCTGCTATTTGAGTTAGGGCTACTGCTGAATTACCATTATCTACTGACTGATTTAGTGAAGATACTTGTGTTCTTAGTTTATCTGCTATAGCTAAACCAGATGCATCATCACTTGCTTTGTTTATCTCTAAACCTGTGCTTAACTTTTCTAATGAGTTGTTAAGTCTTTGTCCTGTGTTTGTCGCTGATTCATTTGCTTGAAGAGCGGCAACGTTTGTGTTTACTACCATCTTATATCCTTTGAATCATTTTTCATAGTAAAATTATGACATACATTTCTAAAAATTAGCTTATATTTTATATATATTTAAGTTTAATAAGTCTATTACAAAAGCCCAGCTAAAGGCTTTTGTGTAGGATTATATTAGTTTTGTTTGATTTTTTGTATATAGTTTTAGAAATATTTTTTAGATATTTTATGAGTTTTAGTAATAATTTTAATTTTTATCTATTACTTTTTACCATCTCTTCAATAGCTTCTTTAGAAAATACTTTAGGGAGTTCTTGGTTTTTTCTACCATTGTATATGGTGAGTACATAGCCATCCATTGAATCTAGGTATTTCATTTTTACTATGGGTACAGATGAAGTAAATCCATCTTTTGTGCTTACTTTGATCCTTTTTCCTATATATCTCTCTTCCATACTTGGTCTTCTTCTTTT